>JAIRVB010000029.1 GCA_031254105.1 Chitinispirillales bacterium | reverse complement strand
ATCCGGAAGCAGCTACAGAGGCGACCCGATCTACCTTTACGGTATAAATGGCGCCGCTCCGAATGATGCCTCTACCCGGAGCAGGGTAATGGAGGGCGGAAAAGATCCATTTACTGTTTATAATTCCAGTTTAAAGGATACCATCATTTTGCGTATCCCGCCGGTATTAGCCTTAATGTCGGAAAACAAGCCGGTGACCGCAAAAACCGCGGCTCTTGCAAAGTCCAAAGGGCAAACCGGCAGCGGGTCATGGCATTATACAATCAGTTCCCATACAGCTGACTTTCAATTAAATGACGTAATAGTTGGTTACGGCGACGTGGAACGCAAATACGCTGTCGCGCCAAGCTTCGGCAATGAATCGGTAACGCTTGTCAGCGACAACGGCAAAGAGACAATGGGACATTTCTTAAGTCCCGATCTTTCCGGCGGCGGCCGTGTCTTTAAGCTCCGGTTTGCAAATGGTGAAAAGCGGAGGACTGCGTTCTCCTTCACCGCGAAGGCCAGCGGCCAGACGCCTTCCGGCATGCAGGCAGTGTTTATCAACGCAGCTACAGGCGAGCGGATAGACCGCAGCATCAGCGTTGACGGCAAGTCGCATGAAGATGTCCTTATGGTTGTGGGCATGAAGCAGTATCTTGAGAAGGTTGGCGCAGGCCCCAATATGAAATTTGCCATGGGTAATATTCTTGTAAATCAGGCGGCAAGAAGCGCCCGCATAAAGTACTACATACCATTTGCGGGTATAGAACGCGTTGAGGTTACTGTGTTTGATCTTAGAGGAAATCGTGTGTGGAGAAACTCGCAGAAAGCGCAGGCGGCGTCCTGGAATACAATGGAATGGAACTCCCGTAAATCAAGGCGCGGCAGTACCGCGGCCGGTCTTTATATTGTACGTGTAAAGGCCATTAACGCGAAAGGCAAAGTCGCGGCAGTGGCTGACAGAAAGTTGACATTTGCGCCATAAAAAATAATAAATAAGGGGGAATCTCCCCCTGGCTGCGGCGGGGACGCCACACAATGCCCCGCCGCCTTATCCTCCCAACCTCCCCAGGCGGCTAAAGCAAAGAAAGATCAAAGTCAAAACCTGAGCCTTTGTTGTCATATTGACATCATTTTGGGCAAACGTTATTTTTCAAACATAATTGTATCATTTTCTATAATTTCCGCTTAAATTTTTCGGATTAATAAAGAGACGTCATGCTCAATCCTTTGGCCGCCGAGCTTAACAAAACAATTCAGGATACAAATCCTTATGTTTTTGACCTGCTTTCCGATAAAGGGAAGCGAATTTATTTCCCAACCAAGGGTATTTTGGCTCAGACAGCCGAAGCTAACGGTAAAGCGATAAACGCCACTATCGGCATAGCGCTTGAAGACAACGGCGAAACGATGGTTCTCCCGTCTGTTATTGAGCAGACTGTCCTTACCGGTAAAGATACATTTGGGTACGCGCCAAATTACGGTAAACCGGAGATCCGCAGCGTCTGGAAAAAGATGCTTCTCAAAAAAAATCCATCACTTAAGGATGCCGCTGTCAGTATCCCGGTGGTGACTACCGCTCTTACGCATGGGCTTTCCGCGGCCGGGAATCTTTTCATTGATCCCGGGGATACAATTATAACCCCTGATCTTTTTTGGGAAAACTACAAACTTGTGTTTAACTACGCTTATGGATCGAAATTTTGCACTTTCCCAATGTTCAGCGCTCAGAACGCTTTTAATACCGATGAACTTCGCCGCTGCCTTGTTGAGGGGCCTGCGGGTAAAAAGATTGTTATCTTAAATTTCCCCAATAACCCTACCGGTTACACACTTACTCTCGAAGAAGCTCAAATTACGAAAGATATAATTCTGGAAGCGGCTCAAAAAGGTAATTCTATAGTCGTATTTGTAGATGACGCTTATTTCGGTCTTGTTTTTGAAAAAGGCATTCTCAAAGAATCCATGTTTTCTCTTTTGGCGAACGTACATGAGAGAGTTATGGCTGTTAAGTTAGACGCGGCAACTAAGGAAGATTATGTGTGGGGGCTGCGAATCGGGTTTGTTACTTTCGGATGCGGCCGGAACAGCCCAGGCTTCTATTCGGCGCTGGAATCAAAGCTCGGCGGAAGCATTCGCGGCAGTGTTTCAAGCGCGTCAAACTTGAGTCAGACGGTGCTTTTATCCGCTTTTGGTTCGCCGTCTTACGAAAACGAAAAGATGGAAAAATTTGTAGTTTTGCAGCGAAGATACCTGAAAATAAAAGAGATTTTAAACAACCATCCCGAGTATTCGCAAACTATCCGCCCCTTGCCTTTTAACTCAGGTTATTTTATGTGTTTAGAGGTAAAGAGCGGCAAAGCTGAAGAGATACGAAGGCTGCTGCTTGATAAGTATAATACCGGCGTGATTACCCAGGGTAATCTGCTGCGTGTGGCGTTTTCCTCCACCCCTTTTGACCTGCTTGAGAAGTTGATTGATAATATTTATCAGGCATCCAGAGAGGCAGGGTAATTCCGCCGCATCATTCCCGCGAAGAGGAGATCCATTGTTCCGGATTCCTTTCCAATAACTCATCTCAGCCCCAATTTAAAATTAAACATTGTACTTCCCTCAACCTTAACCCCTGCCCTGAAGTTTGACACAAGACTATCCGCTAATTTTTGATCAGGATCATGAAAACAAAGATCTATTAAAAAATTTTCAATTCCGCAGGATGAAATTTTTTCCCGTTTCGCAAAAAGACACACCGGTGTGCTTGCTATAGTATAGCAGAGATTGTTTTTTACTTTCACAAAAAAACCGTTTTTATGCGAATCGCTTAATATACTGCCCCCGGCAACAGGAGGGGGCATTCTTGAGATAAAAAGCTGCGGTTTACCGTAAAGAGTGACTATCCCTTTAATTGAAGATGCCGCTCTGAGATTAATAAAATCATCTTCACTGGAGTACTCAAACCATTCTACATAACGTTTTTGCAGCTCTTTTTGTGTAAGGCGGTTGAGAGACCAGAGCGGCGTTTGCGCTGATAGATGTTTTGCTTCTTTTACTAATTCAAAATGTCCGGCGTTGGAAACAGCAAAGGATTGCAGTCCCGCGCCGCGGCATTTTTTAATAATGCTGTGCCAGACATCAAGTTTACTCTCTTCTATAAAAGGCGGCGGAGCGATAAACAGCTTTGGACGCCATCTTTTTAGAACTTCGGGGTTGGAGAGCAGCTGTTCAATTTCCTTAATGTCCGCGTCAAAAATAAGATTCTTACATGCGTTGATATTAAGAATTGTGAGCCATGCGACGCTGTCAGCTCTGAACCATATTTTTTGATTGTGATTATCTGCGCTGATTACGGGTTTTGGCGAAGAGAGACATTTAATAATTTTATGGGCGTTGGGATAAATTGTCCGCAAGTTTACAGAAGACTTCGCGGCAGCGGTTTGGGCGGACTCTGTGAACCGCTTATTTTGAACAGCTTTCCCGATGAGAAAAACATGGTCGCCGGAGCCGCACTTAACGGTTGATTTGGTTTTTATCACCACTGTATCTTCCTGTTTTCCGCACTCCTCAATTTTGCATATTGAGCCCTCGAATCCGCTTTGGGGCTGGATGCGCAGGCGGTCTCCGGAGTCAAGGGTTAGGGCCGCTTTATTTGACAATGTGAATGATGTTTCACCGTGGTTAATAACATTACCTAAAAAAATTCCCGTACCTGCCGGATAGAAGGGATCAATATAATTTCCTTTGCATCCATCAAGAAAAAACGAAGTTTTTGGGCGCCCGAAATCAAACAGCAGCTTTTGCGCGGCAGTAGAGGCTTCTCCGGGAAAGTCTATCACATGTCTGTAAGCGGCTGTAACGGTAGAAACATATTCAGGACCTTTCATCCTTCCTTCAATCTTCAGGCTTGAGATTCCCGCTTTTGCGAGTTTGGCAACAGAATATACCGCCTGTAAATCAAAAGGTGAGAAAAAGTATCCCTCTTTACGGCCGGTTTTAAATTTACGTCTGCACACCTGCGCGCAGCATCCGCGGTTTCCGCTTGATCCGCCGATAAAGCTGCTCGCGAGACACATCCCCGATATGCTGTAGCAGAGGGCGCCGTGTATAAAAACTTCCAGTTCAATGGGTGATTTGCGGTTGGTTTCTCTGATCTCATCGATAGAAAGCTCTCTTGCAAGTACCGCCCGCTTTGCTCCAAGCGTTTTTAGAAAAGCCGCGCCGTAAGAATTATGCACAGCGGCCTGGGTGCTGCCGTGGATTTTGAGATTTGGAAAGTGAAGCGCGGCAAGTTTCATAACTCCAATATCAGCGGCGATAACCGCGCCGGCGCCAAGCTGCTCTAATTGGTAAAGCAAGTTGAGAACGTCTTCAATTTCCCGCTGCTTTATTATGGTGTTAATGGTTACATAAACTTTTACAGAGCGTGAATGCGCGTAGGGAATGAGCGCGCCCAGAGTCCGCACAGTAAAGTTTTTCGCCCGCAGACGCGCGTTAAAATCGGCGGTGCCAAGATAGACGGCGTCAGCCCCGGCTTCTATCGCGGCATAAAAACTTTCGATGTTTCCGGCTGGGGCGAGAAGTTCAGGTTTTTGCGGCTTATTTGACATATTTTTATTCACGGCAGATAATATACGTTTTGGTCAAGCATTCGGGCAGTTAATGAGAGGGTTATGATAAAGTGATTTTAGGTTACTTTTTTTATGAGGCAACGCGCGACGTTAACATTCTTACTCCATAACTAAACGCAGTCTGAAGAATTATACGGCCTGCTGCCTGCCGGCAAAAATTCCCAAAACGATCCGCGAACTTATCTGCTATCGATGCGCCGGATGCAAAAAATATATCTATAATATGTGGCAATTTTACAGTGGATTTTTAGTATATTTAGTGTCTAAGGTATATTTTCATTTTTGACAGGTTTTACGAAAGGAACGGCTGTGAGTATTCCTATTTTAGAGATGACTATGAAGATGGGTTTGATGGGGAAGCTTGTTATTGTTATAATGATAATCCTCTCTTTAGTCAGTTGGGCGATTATCCTTAACCGCATGTTTGCGCTCAAAAAGATCGCTGCCGCAAACTCGCTGTTTCGCGGCAAGTACGACAGAATGCAAAACTTTACGGATCTGGAAAAAATGAGTCACATGGAACTCGGCGCTCCGATGGGTCAGCTTGCCAGAGTAACAGCGGCTGAACACCGCCGTATAATCGATGACGCGCAGTCGCACAGAGGGGTGAGGGACTGGTCGTTTTTTCTGGATAGTCAGTTTACAATGGCAAAAGACCATATCGAGAGCGCGTTTACCGGAATAATCGCCACGTTTGACAAAGGCATTTTTATTCTTGCCACAATCAGCAGCATAGCTCCCTTCATTGGACTTTGGGGAACTGTGTGGGGAATCATGAACTCCTTTTACGAGATTGGAAATCAGGGTTCCGCAAGTCTTCCTGTTGTGGCTCCAGGTATCGCCGAGGCGCTTATTACAACGATTGTCGGACTTGCGGTAGCTATTCCGGCGCTTTTCTTTTATAACTACTGCGCTCAAAAGGCTGAACGCGCGGCTGATGAGATGGAGGAGTTCAAGGATGTTGCCGTTGTAAGGCTGAAAAGGGAAATTTTCAGCGCGTTTTACTCGGCGGCTCCGGCTCAAAACTATACGGGCGCGCAAAACTCAACTCAGGCGAATACGTACAGGCCCGGAAACTAATCCTTCTTACAGAAAGTTTACTGGAGTTAAAGCCATGAGCATGAGAAGCAGAAGAAGCAGGCGGCGCAAGGCGATTAGTGATCTCAACCTTACAAATCTTATTGATGTTGTTTTCGCGCTTTTAATCATATTTATGATTACCGCGCCGATGATGACTCAGGGGGTGCAGGTTGACCTGCCGCAAACCGAATCGCAAAATGTCGAGTCCAATGAATCGATACAGGTATCCGTCAACGAACGCAATGAGATCTATATTGATCAGGAGCTTGTTTCGTTTATTGACTTCAGAAAGCGCTTCAGAGAGGTGTTTGCGGGCAGAAGCGACATCCCTGTATTTGTAAACGCGGACAAAAAAGTGCCGTATGGACTTGTGGTGAGAGTGATTTCTGAGATTCAGAACGCAGGAGTCGTAAAGCTGGGGTTTCTTACAACGCCCCTTGAATCTTCAGGCGGGTATTGATGGCCGATTTCTCAGCTCCGAAATACAACCGGGAGAGCTCTGCGACGGAGGTAAACTACCGCCGCGTAATTTTTGTATCGGTTGGACTTCATATTTTGGTGCTTATCATTATACCGCTTATGACAAGGTTTTTTTGGAAACAAAAGGAGTTTGAGCGTCCTCAAACTTTTCAGCTTGTCCAGCCGCCGCGGCCTCCCGCTCCTGCGGCGCGTAAGGTTCCTGAGGCTAA
>JAIRVB010000039.1 GCA_031254105.1 Chitinispirillales bacterium | reverse complement strand
GCCTATCTAAGACTGGAAGTGTTTAACTCATTCTTAAAAAAAATAACGTTAGCATAACTTTATTGGTAACAAAAAAATGTTTGTAATATCAATAAAATAAACATGTTAGAGACGTTTTCGATTCTTAAACTGTAAAAGTCGGGATATAATACAAAATTTATGATAAAGCGCGTTTGTTTGATATCATTGTTACTATCAGTTCTGATTTCGCAGGTTGGGGGCGAAGAGGGGTATGAAGAAAGTAAATACTCATTTGCGCTTATATTAAGCGGAGGGGGAGCGCGGGGACTGGCGCAAATAGGGGTGCTTAAAGCCTTTGAAGAGGCCTCTCTTAAACCGGATCTTATCGTTTCCACGAGCATGGGTTCAATTATCGGCGGTTTGTACGCTTGCGGATATAGCGCCGATGAAATTTTGAAATTGGTTAAAACACTTGACTGGAACCGCGTCGTCAGCAACACCAGTTCAAGAGGTTCGCTTTTTGTTAATCAAAAATCTAACCCCAAAGGTTATATTCTTGACATCCGGCTGAACAAAGACTTCAAACCCGTACTCCCTAATTCCATCTCTAACGGTCAGATTTTCTATGAGTATCTCTCAGCCAAACTTCAGCCAGCGCTCTTTCAGGCCAAAAACGATTTTGACAAACTGCCTGTAAGTCTGCGGGTAGTAGCTACCGACATACTTAGCGGTACAAAAGTTGTTTTTGGGAGCGGCAGTCTTGTTACTGCGATACGCGCCTCTTCAAGCGCGCCGCTTGCCTTCTCGCCTGTAGATTTTGACGGCAAACTTCTTATGGACGGCGGCCTCACTGCTAACATTCCCGTACAAGTCGCCGTTGATGAAAAAGCGGCGCTGATTGTTGCTGTTGACGTGACTTCCCCATTATGGCAGAGAAATGAACTTGATAATCCTGTGCGCCTCATGGAACAGATAGTGTCTATCGGCGTAGAGCAGAATAAAGAGAAGGAAAGAAAGAACGCCGATTTGATTATCAAACCTCAGCTCGCCGGAATCTCCAACACAGACTTCGGTAATGTTGACACTTTAGTTAAGCGCGGTTACAGAGCGGCGCGCATCGCTATTCCATCTATTCGGGCAAAACTTGACCATGCTGAGCAGTCCGTAAAAAAACAGTATCACAATAGGCTATTCAGGATTGCGGTATGGGATAGAAACGGTTCGCAGATACTGCAAGCCGACTCGCTTATCGTAGATGTGGGGCAGATAGAGTCAGCACGCCCGCAGACAACCGCTCTCAGCCCTCAATTCAACGCCTTGCTGAAAGAACTTGGTCTTGAGTTTTCGGCAATTGATTCTCTTAGAATTGAAGATGACGTTTTGCATCTGTTTTTATCCCCCGCTACTGTAAAGCAAGTGGAAACCTCCGGCAATAATAGAACCTCAAAACGTATTCTGCTTACAGCCGCGGGAATAAAGCCCGGCGACCGGCTGGAAAGTTCGCAGATTGAACGCGGAATAATCTCCTTATTCTCAACTGAGCTTTTTGAAAATGTTAATATAGAAACAACGCCGGACATGCGCGTCAATATACATGTTGAAGAGAAGAGATACTGGAGAATCCGGGGAGGCTTGCGGTACGATAACTTTCAATACGGAGAGGGTTTTATTCAGCCTGCTTACGAAAACTTACTCGGACAGGGGTTCTCCTCAGGTTTGCATTTACAATATGGTATGCGCAGGGAAAAATACGCTATTGATATAACAAGCAACCATCTTCTTACCACAAACCTGGCTCACAACAGCCATCTGCAGCTCTTTACCGCAAGCGAGCGGATCTATAACCGCACTGTTACTCCGCAGCTCGACGCTCCTGATTCAATTTCCATACAGGAAGCGATTTTAAGGAAAAGCGGCGTATCTTTTACCATAGGCACCCAGCTTGGGAAATCCATATCAATTGAAACCGGGGCGAAAATAGAAAATTTCCAGCTCCAGCAGTCAAGCGGCGATTTTTTTGACAACAATCTTGGCTTTGGATTCAGAAACTCCATGCCGTACTTTTTTCTCAGGCTAAATGTTGACACAAGAAACGAAACTCCATTTACCCAAAACGGCTGGCGGCATATTGTTACAGCAGGGGCGGCCAGCGATATAATAGGCGGCACTGAGGAATTTTTGAAATTTGACGGAAGCTTCAGCCGCTACATTACACTGTTCAAACGTCACACATTTCACTCCCAGCTCCTTTTTGCCTGGGCAAACGCTTCCTTGCCGGATGTTGAAAAATCATATTTAGGCGGAGCGATACCTGAACAGAGCTACCGCGATGCTGACATATACAACATCATACCCTTTATGGGGCTAAAACCAAGAGCTGTTTCCGGCGACATTCTTGGTTTGCTGCATTTTGAATACAGATTAACCTTAAGAAGAAATCTTTATCTAACCGCGGTCTTAGATTGGGGGCAGGTATGGACATATGATGAATTTAATGAAAGAAGAATCAGAGATGACATTCTACCCAAGACACCTCTTGGATGCGGCGCCGGACTCTCTTACCGTACTCCCGTCGGCCCTATACGCTTCTCCTATGGACAGCTTATCCGAACTAATAAAGATCATCCTATGCTGCGCTCCGAACCCATAATCTATTTTTCAGCAGGTCATGACTTTTAGTAGTGATCATTATTGCGCGTGATTTTATCTTACGCGCAAGCAAGAACAATGGAACGTGAGGCAGATTTTTTCAAAAGGATCAACAATCACAGTTAAAAAATGTTAACGAGAACGATGGAACATGCATACTGATAATCACAATCAAAAAAATTTTCGGGAAGAGATTACGGGGGTAAGGACGCTGGTTGTTAAGACCGGCAGCAGAATACTTACCGCTCAGGGGCATGTCGAGCGGGTAAGAGGGCTTGTGGAGGATATGGCTATGCTTCACAAGTCTGGAGTGCGGGTTGTGCTGGTATCCTCCGGCGCTATCGCTCATGGAATGAAAGCGCTCTCGCTTGCAAAGCGCCCAAAGGCTATCCCCATGCTGCAGGCGTGCGCAAGCATTGGGCAAAACAGGCTTATGAACATGTATCAGAGCATCTTTGGGGAACATGATATACTTATAGGGCAGGTTCTTTTGACATGGGACGATTTACGAAGCAAAAAGCGTTATCTTAACCTGCGAAATACATTTTTTCAGCTTCTTGATTATGGAGCGGTTCCTATTATCAACGAAAACGATTCTGTCGGCGTTGAGGAGATTCAGTTTGGAAACAACGACACATTGGGGGCGCAGATAGCGCTGTTGGTCAACGCGGATGTATATGTAAATTTGACAGATGTCGGAGGGCTTTACGACAAAAACCCGCGTGCTGACAAAAGCGCAAAGCATATACCCGTAGTACACTCCGTCTCTTCCGGCATTCAGAAAATGGCTTCCGACAATAAAAACGAGATAAGTGTCGGCGGTATGTCAACCAAGCTTAAGGCTGCAGAAATGGTTACCCGCGCCGGGATACCCGCTCTGATTGGTGATGGTTTTGATCAGCGTCTGCTCACTGTTCTTAAAAATGAAGCTTGCGCAACGCTCTTTATGCCCTGTGAGCGAAAAATGCCCTCAAGACACAGGTGGATCGCGTTTACCGGCCAGTCAACAGGAAGCATTACCGCTGATGAAGGCGCCTGCCGAGCGGTTACGAAACACGGCAAAAGCCTTTTAGCCGCGGGTGTCACAGCTGTTTGCGGTAATTTTAAAACCGGAGATATGGTTGACATTTTAAATTCAGCCGGAGAGATTGTAGCCCGCGGCCTTGCCAACTTTACAATTCAGGAGATAGAGCTTATCCGTGGAAATAAAAGCGGGCAAATAGAGGAAAAATTGGGGACTATAAAATTTAATGAGGTCATACACAGGGATAATCTTGTAGTTTTGTGATATTATTCAGAGATAAGGGCGAACTTATTCGCCTTACCCCCCATTTTCATTTAGAGGAAAAAATCCCGCCGCCAATGCCGATATGTCCGAATAACCCAAAATAATTTTGACTGCCAATGGTTTTAAGGTTATTCTGAGTTTTGAGTTCTAAGTTCTGCACTCTTCTCCTCAACGCCCGGAACCAAAGACCGATCGATATATATAATATCTGCGGCAGCCAAAAGACTGTCTATATAGCTGTTAACCTGCCTGCTCATTTTTGTAAGTTCAATTGTTTTTCTGATTCTTTCGGCCGCCTCCTCATAGGCTAAGGCGCGCGGCGGTTCCTCATCGGTTTTCCTTAGGATGTGAATGCCCATGCTGCTTGGTACAAGGTCGCTTATCTCCCCTTTTTTAAGGGAGAAGAGCGCGCTTTCGAGATCCGGTATCAGCTCCCCCGCCCCAAACCAGCCCATATCCGCATTTAACGGCTGAGAGGAGTATGTTTTGACAAGCATATCGAAATTTTCCCCTGCTTTTGCTCTTGCCTGTACCTCACGCGCTTTTGCCATAGTGTTCCATACCTGGGCGCTGTCAGCTGAAAAATCGAGCGTAAAAACAATATGACTCGCTCTCACACGGCCGCCGCTTGTATAGAGGCTTTTGTTTTCATCGTATAAAGCGCGGCACTCCTGCTCATTTATGGAATCTTTAAGCCGGCTCACCGTGTTCATGAGCGAGTCAAGAAGCAGCTCCTCCTCAATCCCGCTGCGCATAGACTCTTCGCTCTCACCCATAGCTTTAAGCTGAGCCAAAAACTCACCGCGGTCTTTAAACTGCGACGTAAACCGGTTCACCATAAGTTCAATAATGGCAGAATCCGCCCTCCATTGTCGTGACTTTACATCCTCAATCATCAGAATGTTGGCTGCAAGCTGACGGGCTGCGCCTTTTCTGAGTTCATTTTCATTCTCAACACCGTCAAAAACTTTTTCAGGCCTGGCCTGCGCCTGCTGCATGCGAAAAAACATCGCTGCCTGATTGATATGTTCCTGGGTAACCGTATGTCCGTTCACAATAATCGCCGCATCGTTCTGTGATTTACGGTCAGAACATGAAAACATAAAAACCGCGCACAGCGCGGCCGGTACGGCATAACTGAAAAACTTAAGTGCGGAATTCATTTGTTATTTGTTCACTCCTGATAATTAATGAGAATATGATAAGAACAGAAATATAGTTTTTGCTTGCCGGAGCTGTTTCAACTATTATTTTGACACTGTTCGCGAGCGTTTGTGTATATTACTTCATAAAAAAATAACCTTATAACTTAAATTAACAGGGAAGGTGCTGTGAAGTTAAGATTTTTGATAAGCGCGGTTGTTATTGTCGTTTTGGGGATTGGTTTAACAGGATGCGGCGGAGGCGGGCAGAGCAGCGGAAAACTTACGACAGAGGTAACGCCGAAAGATGGCGGTACTGTGTCGCGGGATTTGAATCAGGAGATTTATCCGGCGGGGACGAATGTTACTCTTACCGCAGAGGCGGCGTTTGGTTACATATTCAAAGAGTGGACTGGTGCGGCAACCGGAACAGCAAAATCTATTGGCGTAGCCACAGTCGGTAATATGAAAGTGACCGCCGTATTTGAAAAGATGGATGATCTTGCTATGATATCTGTGCAGGGGGGAACATTTACGATGGGATGTACTGGTGAGCAGAGAGGTTGTGGTAATGGCGAAAAACCAGTTCACAGTGTAACACTCGGTAATTTTCAGATCGGTAAATATGAAGTGACTCAAAGGCTCTGGACAAAAGTTATGGGTGCTAATCCATCAAATTTTGAAGGTGACGATTTGCCTGTTGAGAATGTAAGTTGGAACAATGTTCAGGAGTTTATAAAGAAGTTAAATGAACAGACTGGTAAAAAATATCGTTTACCTACAGAAGCAGAGTGGGAATATGCGTCTCGCGGCGGGAATAAAAGCGGAGGATACATGTACTCCGGCAGCAACAATATTAATGACGTTGCTTGGTATGACGGCAACAACAATAATCAAACGCAGCCGATAGGAACTAAGGCTCCAAACGAATTGGGTATACATGACATGAGCGGTAACGTTTGGGAGTGGGTTAGTGATTGGTATGGGGATTATAATGTTGGCGCAAAGACAAATCCACAAGGATCGTCATCGGACTCTTTCCGCGTTATTCGCGGCGGCAGTTGGAGCCTCGATGCGAGGTTTTGCCGTGTATCTAACCGCAACCCCTACGACCCGTCTTATCGCGACAGCATTTTGGGCTTCCGCCTTGCGGTTTCCCCCTGAGCTCAGAAACAGAGCGGATGCGCTGTTGGTGAACCGGCCGGTTTCCAAACCGCGGAAGCGGTTGAACAATGAAGTAACAGCCTCCTGCAAGTAGCGCTGCCGAAAACCGGAGGCTTTATTAAAGTGTGTACCAATACCTTGTTTGGTGCGCAAAAACGTATTTTACCTGTAATGGCGTAAAAGCTGCCGTTTTGCTAATGTCTAATGTAAAATGCTTTGAAAAAGGGGCTGTTTATGTCAAGAAAATATCTCGACCCAAAAAACGATCTCACTTTTAAACGTATATTTGGCGAACACAAGCATTTGTGCATGAGCCTGCTCAACAATTTATTGAAGTTTGAGGGCGACAGCAGGATAAAATCGTTAGAGTATCAGACTCCGGAGCTGCTTCCTGAGCTTGATATTCTTAAACATTCGATAGTTGACGTGAAGTGTTTAGATGAGGCGGGCAGAACATTTATAGTTGAGATACAATTATACTGGTCGAACTCTTTTAGGGCGAGAACGCTTTTGAACACGGCGAAAACGTATTCGCGCCAGCTTGACAGCGCGAAGAAATATTCTGATCTGCGCCCTGTGTTTTCGCTCTGCTTAGTAAATGATGTCATAGAAACGGATGATGAGCTTAGCGGTAAGTACTATTGGGAATACGGTATAAGGGAAAAGTATCATGACAAACATATACCCGGTTTTGATTTTGTTTTTATAGAGCTGCCTAAATTCAAGCCTGTAAATCCGGCGCATAAAACCATGTTTGATTTGTGGTTATCGCTGCTTACGCAGGTTGATGAGTCAACAGATGAGATTCCGCGTGAGCTTCTTGAGAATGAGAAAACAAAAGAGGCGATAAAATATCTGCGCGAGGGCGCGTATACGAGAGCTCAAATGCAGGCGTATGACGGTTTTAAAGATATGAGCATGATTGAGGTATCGGTGCGCCATGACGCTGAAATGAAAGGCGAAGCTAAGGGCATAGCCAAAGGCAGAGAAAAAACATTAGAAGAGATTATGGAACTCATTAAACAGGGTGTTACTGTGACAGAAGAGACTTTGAAGAAACTCAGCAAAAAGTAATAATTTAAAAAACCTGTAATAGTTGAGACAACCTGATGAAAAAGATTCTGAAAGTTGCGAGAGTGTAAATTATTTTCTGTAATTTAGTTTATTTAATACAAAAATAGTAATAATGCAGAATGCAGAAATAAAACAAGTAAGATAGTTGAATAGTTTAATAAATAACTATTTTTGATAAAGAATTTCTTCAACAAAAATATCTGCCGCAGTCTATACAAATAAACTAAAGGAGAAAACTCATGTCATGCCCCAATGTTAAAAAATGTGAATGTCTCAGTACTTCATGCGTTAATCACTCAAAGTGCTGCGCCTGTGTTCTCCATCACAAAACGAAAGGAAATCTGCCATGCTGCTTTAGGTCAATGGCGGAAAAAACGCAGGAAAAAACTAATCGTTGATGATGAGAATTTAAACTAATTGACATGTGCTATAGCTGTGCGTCTCAACAACTGATGATTATTCATCATTAGTTATTCGTTATGCGGGGTATACCTTTCGCCAAATTCATCCCGCGCTGTCCGTGTATATTTTTGAATAAAATCGGATTTTGCGGTAGTATACGCATTGCGGTTGCGCTCAAATTTTTCTTTTAGATCTAACTTTAAAAGTTCATATTTTCCGGCAATATCAGAATATTTTTGCAAGTAATCCCTGAAATAAAGTTCGCTCCAATCCCCCGGCGGCTTTATATGCAGATGAAACACTTTATGAGCAAAACCCTTTGGTGTGTAGCCTTTGTTGAGGTCAATCGTTTTGGCAGCATCGTCCCGTGCCATCACAATCCATCCGTTTTTTTCCAAAATATCTTCTATAATGGTTTTCCTGTCATAACCATCTCCAAGCTCAAGTAAAATATCAACCGTAGGTTTTGCAATAAGCCCCTTAACCGCGGTGCTTCCGATGTGGTTTATCCGGAAGATTCCGCAGTCTTTCAATATGTTAGTCAAAGCTAACTGCTCCTCCCCGTACCATAGCGCATATTCAGGATTATGCGGACGCAGAATAATCGGAAACAGCTCCCATAGTTCCTCAAGGCTAATATCCTGTAGTTTTACGTTTTTTTTCGGCATTCTATTCTTCGTTATCTCGTAATAGTTATGACAGTTCTGCTCTTAACAGGATCAACCGCAAGTATATAGGCTCCAGAACGCGGAGGATTCTTCAAAAGCAGCGAAGGATCATAAACTCCCGGTGTCCCCATGACAAAGCGGCCCGCGATACGTCCCTGTAATGTATAGATAGCGGCCGCTCCCGGCGTATTTGAGTAATAGTTGATAATACCGTTCTTATTGATATGAAAATCAACGCGTTCTCTTGCTTTGACATAATCGTTTTTGACAGCGGTAGAAGTGTTAATTCCATAATCGTCAGCCATTTGCGGATAAAGCTGTAACCGTTGATTTGAGTGGCGGCCGCTGTTCGCCCCGCTTTTCCAGTCAAAAAGTACTTCGCGCCAGTCAAACGGTTCCCAAACGAATGTGCCGAATCGTTTATCGGCTGGCATACCGTAAACTATATCATTTACGCGGCGGTGGTTGTCGGCGTATTCCACAACGCAAAATTTTATGCCGTTAAAGCGGCTGTTCGCGGCGAAAGCGTTTGCTACGCGTTCAAGACTGTCCGGCGTGCCGTGCCACTCGGAATAGTAGGATAAGCCCAACACATTTATCCTGCTTACACCGTCGGTTATAAGATTAGACAGCCATCCGTTTGGATCTCTCTCGTTAATTGTATGCGCCATTATTTTAATGTCACCGCTTACGTCCTTGACCCCATCAATGCCCGCGTTTATCAAAGCCGCAAAATTAGCCCTGCCGCCCTGACCGCCGCTGATGTAATTCCTGCCGATGGGCCAAAGCATTCCGCTTACGTTTTCATTGCCGATTTGAACCATATCCGGCAAAACCCCTTCATCCTTGAATTTTTCGAGGCTTTCCCTCGTGTATTCGCGCACTTTGGCGGTGAGTTGAGAAATAGTGGCAAGTGAGCGCCATGACATCGGTATATGCTGTTTAGCAGGGTCTGTCCAGGTGTCGCTGTAATGGAAATCCAAAAGAAACTTCATGCCCGCTGCCTTCACTCTTTTTGCCATTTTTATTGTGGAATCCAACCCGCAGTACGGTTTTAAGGCGTCAGCTGAGCCTGAAGCGGAAGCGGCGTTGGTGGATGAATACGGCGATTCCGGTTCGCCGGGAACGCTTGCGGTTGGATCTACAAACAGCCTTAAACGTATGTAGTTAAAACCGTGATCCCTTAACACCTCAAAAGGATCTACACTGTTGTTATTGTGGTAATACCGGACACCGTTGTTCTCACGCTGCTGGATCCACGATATATCCGCGCCCAAGGCGAAGGCCTCTGTTTGCTGTGCATCAACAGGAGAGAGAGAGACGCATAATATTAACACTGTCATCGCTAATGTCATTATTGACATTAAGAGGTATTTTTTTTGATTTAGAATATGTACAGGCGGCATAGATCCCCTTCCTCTTTATATAGTTAAGGAGGCAGAAAACAGTTTTTACAGTATTATGTTTTTATTATAATTACATAATCAAAAATGTTTTAACAACTGCGAATCTACTACACAAAATAATAAGTTGCATGCCCATAAACACTATTTTAATCAGATACCTGCCGCTCTAATTCTGAACTATCCGAAAATTGTTTAAGTTAAAAATTCATACTGCGGAATAAAACAGGCACCGATATTGCAAGAAGATGAGAGAAACCGGAACGCGTTCATACTATCCTAAGCGCCCGTATTTTGAAAGGAGCCGCGCCAAACAAAGCAGGTTTTCGCAAGTCAATACTTGCTTATTGCAGGAACTTTAACGCGTTTATGGCGCGCTCGTCAAAAACGGGCCCGGACGGGTACGCGCCCTTAGTTTCGGATTTATCTCCCGCGGCGGCATGAATTATAGATTGTCATGCGCAACGCGGCTTACTAAATATATCGCTTCCGTTTCAGCTTTTTCGGTTAAACGAGTCTCTGAAAACGGATATTACCCAAGGATTTTCAGCATAATAAAAACGTAAAGACGCTTTGGACGTAAGTCAAGCGCCTTTGAAACGCATTGCAGAAAGGGTTTGTAAAGATGAGCATTGGTACAAAAATTCTGGCTTCAATGGTATGTATAGCTCTGATATGCGCGATATCGGCGGGTATTTCAGGCATACATGAGATGACTTCGCTCTCAAATTACGACACAAATAAAAAGATAGGCGTAGCACATACAATTACAGCCAGTGTGTTTAATGAGCGCCGCCAAAACGCGCAGCGTATCTCGGATCTGACAGCCAGGAACGAGACGCTGATAAAAGCCTTAGTCAATGTGAAGGCCGGCGGCGGCAGGAAAATTCTAATCGACGAGATGATGTACGTAATGGAAATGACCGGCGTAGAGTTTATAACCGTTTCAGACGAAAAGGGGACGGTTCTGGCACGCGCGCACGAACCGGACAATTTCGGCGATAAAGTGACCAACCAGAAAAATATCCGGATGGCGGCGTCGGGCATACAATACACTACGATTGAAACCGGTACGGCTGTCAAGCTGTCCGTGCGCAGCGGAGCGCCTATTTTTGCTCCCAATGGCAAACAGATCGGTATCGTGAGTCTTGGCTACAGACTTGACCGGAATGATTTCGTCGATTACGTTAAAGGGATGAGCAGTTCGGAAGTAACGATATTTCTGGGCGATGAATGCCTGGCGACAACGCTCAAGAACGACAGGGATGAACGCGCGACCGGCATGAAAGCGGCTGAAAAAATAAGCAAACAGGTTCTCGGCGGAGCAAATTACGACGGCCGGACGCCAATAATGGATAAACAGTACTACTCACACTATTCCCCTATCCGCGACGCCGAAAACAATGTAATCGGAATGCTGTTTGCCGGAATCGACATCTCAGGCAACGACAAAATGTTAAGACGGGCGTCCATATTTATGGTAATAATAGTACTTGCCATGTGCGTTCTGGCATTCATAGTCGCGAAAGTTATCGCCAAACGGCTCTCCGCGCCGATACGCGAACTGGCGGCTGCCGGAAAACGCATCTCGGCAGGAGAACTTGACATCGATATAAAAGTCAGGGCGGACTCCTCATCCAAAGACGAAGTGGAAATACTTGCCAGAGAGTTCCAGGCGCTTATAAACGCAAACCGAAAACGGGCGCGGTTACTTGACGAGGTAGCCCGCGGTGATATATCTAATACTATCGTACCCCTCGGCGATAAAGATGTCCTGAGCTATTCTATCATTAATATTCTTGAAAACACCAAAAAACAGGTCAGGGTAATGGAACTTCTGGCAAATAACGATCTGACAGCAGATATCACCCCAAGAAGCGATAAAGATACCATGAATATCGCGGTAAAAAAAATGCTCTCCGATCTCAATGTTACCATGGAAGAGATAAACGCCTCAGTTAGTCATTTTAAGGAAGTATCCAACCTGATCTCAGACGGCTCTCAGGAGTTGGCCGAAAGTTCAAACGAACAGGCAAGCTCGCTTGAAGAGATCTCCTCAAGCCTTGAGGAGATGTCGTCAATGACAAAACAGAACGCCGGCAACTCCAATCTGGCAAAAACTCTGGCTTCCGAAGCGTGCGCGGCGGCCAATGAAGGCGACGGCGCGGTGAAACACATGGCTGAAGCTATTCGCCAGATCAAGCAGTCGTCGGACAATACGGCTCAGATCATAAAAACAATTGACGATATAGCGTTCCAGACCAATCTTCTTGCTCTGAACGCCGCTGTGGAAGCGGCGCGGGCCGGCGAAGCCGGCAAAGGCTTTGCCGTAGTCGCCGAAGAGGTGCGCAGCCTTGCGATGCGATGCGCCGAAGCGGCCAAAAACACCTCAAATATGATCGAGGAATCGGTGAAGAACGCTGAAATTGGGGTCAAAATCACTGAAGAGGTCGCCGGCTCTCTAAGCCATATTGTTGACCGCATCGGTAAAGTGAGCGGTCTTATCGGCGAGATCGCCGCCGCAAGCAGCGAACAGGCTCAGGGAATAGAGCAGTTAAACACAGCCATTACGCAGATGAATGAAGTTACGCAGCAAACCGCGTCAAATTCTGAGGAATACGCCGGGGCGGCTGAGGATCTGAACGGCAGAGCCGCCGAGCTTGCGAATATGGTAAACAATTTCAAGCTGGTCTCCTCTCAAACAATCCGCCGGACAGAATACGCAAGCCGAGCCATGAAGACTCAAAAAACGCAGACGCGGCAAATTCCCGATAAAAGAGGAACTAACAAACCTAAGGCTTTGGAATACTCAGACTCCCGCAAAATCGCAGGCTGCGCCAAAGCGCTGAGGCAAGACCAGATAATACAGTTAAACGATGATGATCTGGGAGTGTTTTAACAGTGAATAGTTGACTACATAGCTGCTTCGCAGTCATTTTCTTACGCAATGATACTACGCGCGCCTTGAACAGGCGCGCAATCCGTCTGCTAAAACCGGGAAACTCATGCTCGGGCGGAAAGAAAAAACAAAAAGTAACTATTTTTTACTTGTTTTTTCACGCGCCGTCTTATATATTATAAAACTTGTGCTTGGAATTTCAGAAAACAGCTGACCAGGTATGAGGATAAAGGGCGTTTAGCTCAGCTGGTTAGAGTACTACCTTGACATGGTAGGGGTCACTGGTTCGAGTCCAGTAACGCCCATTTTGGTTAGTGAGCCGGGGGGCGGTCAGCGTAGTCCCAATTGTTGCTTACTAACTGATCTTTTTCACAGTGATATCGGTTGATGAACTAAATCTGTTTTATCCACCAACTATCACAACTCAAACATGCCACCTCGGTTCACCTTTTACCCCGGGGCACCATCAAACGCGAATACGTGTTTGATGGCTTTGCATGAAATAAAGGTTTTAAGATGGGCGTATACATCCGTCATTTCCGCAAAAAACGGGAAGCATTGTTCCAGTAGGGAACGATTCAATTGATCGTTCCGCATCTTGCAACCAAGAACAACAGCCTCTTCGTCTTCGCGAAGATGACGTGATGGGACAAACCCTTTGTTTGCAGGCAGCAGGCGGTTTCTACTCGGAAACGGTTATTTCGGTTTGTAACAACGAACGGAACGGTCAATTGAATCGTTACATACGAATCGGAAATGATAATTTGACGGTTTTAATGCTGTTATAAAATGTAACAGCGGAACGGTTGTGTATTTGGGAATAACGGAACGATCTGGGGAATAACGGAACGATCAATGATCGTTCCCTACGATGGATAAATGAATTATGAATATTATTTTACCTGATGGGAAACCTCTATCATTAGCGGATGGTTCATCCGCTCTTGATGCCGCTAAGGCTATCAGCCCAAAGCTTGCAAAGGCGGCTGTTGCCTGTAAAGTTAACGGCGAACTTAGGGAATTGTCATCAAAACTTAATGACAACGATACTGTCGCTATCCTCACCTTTGAAGATAATGAGGGCAAGTCGATATTCTGGCACTCCTCATCGCACATTCTGGCTCAGGCTGTACAAGAGCTGTTCCCGGAGGCGAAAATCGCCATCGGTCCATCTATCGAAAATGGGTTTTACTATGATTTTGATACGGATAAGCCTTTTACCCCTGAAGATTTGATTGCTATTGAGAAAAAAATCAGAGAGATCGTTGAGAAGAAGCTGCCCTTTATCCGTAAAGATGTCGGCGCTGATGAGGCGAAGAGGATTTTTGACGCTAAAAAAGAGATCTATAAGCTTGAGCTGCTTAATGATATAGTTGGTCAGCCGAGCATGTACAGTCAGGGCGAATGGGTTGATCTTTGCCGCGGCCCTCATGTGCCTGACACCGGATATATCAAGGCAATTAAGCTTACAGGTATCGCGGGCGCTTACTGGCGCGGCAATGTAGAGAACCGCATGCTCCAGCGCATCTATGGAATCTCATTCCCAAAACAGGCGATGCTTGACGAGTACCTCACAATTCTTGAAGAAGCGCAAAAGCGCGATCACCGCAAGCTTGGCAAGGAGCTTGAACTCTTCTCGTTTCATCAGGAGGGAGCGGGTTTTCCGTTCTGGCATCCAAGGGGTATGGTGCTCTATAACACGATTCTCGATTTTTCACGGCGCGAGCATATTAAGGCCGGCTATCAGGAGATAAAAACGCCTATCATCCTCAATGAGGAGCTTTGGCGGAAAAGCGGCCACTGGGATAAGTATAAAGAGAATATGTACTTTACCCAGATAGATGAAGTGACCCACGCCGTAAAACCGATGAACTGTCCCGGCGGGCTTTTGATCTTCAAGAGTGTTCCCCGCTCCTACAAGCAGTTTCCGCTCAAGTTCTGCGAGTTCGGGCTTGTACACCGCCACGAAAAATCAAGCGCGCTTCACGGCCTGTTCAGAGTACGCCAGTTTACGCAGGATGATGCGCATATCTTCTGTCTGCCGGATCAGATTGAGGATGAGATAACTAAGGTAATTGCTTTTATTACATACATTTACAAGACTTTTGGTTTTGACGATTACAAGATAGAGCTTTCAACAAGGCCCGATAAGTACATTGGATCGGTTGAGATTTGGGATAAGGCTGAGGATGCGCTTAAAAAGGTGCTTGAGGATCAGAAGATCAAATATCAGCTTAATCCGGGCGACGGCGCGTTCTATGGGCCAAAAATTGATTTTCACGTTAAGGATGTTTTAAAACGCAGCTGGCAGTGCGGAACGATTCAGTTAGATTTCAGCATGCCTGAGCGGTTAGAGATTGAGTATACAGCGGCTGACGGCGAGAAAAAGCGGCCTGTGATGATTCATCGAGCGCTTTTAGGGTCAATGGAACGTTTTATCGGGATTTTGCTTGAGCATTATGGCGGAGCTCTTCCGCTGTGGCTGTCGCCTGAGCAGTGCCGGATTTTGCCTATTTCGGACAATTATCTTGAGTACGCCAAAAAGGTTCATTGTGAACTTTTGGAGGCGGGAATCAGGGCTGAAATTGATGAGCGTAATGAAAAGATCGGATTTAAGATACGGGAAGCTGAGACTGGCAAGATTCCATTTATGCTGATAGTTGGTGAAAAGGAGCGGGAGGCAGGCAATGTTTCGGTGCGTCAGCATTCAAAGGGTGATCTTGGCAGCCATTCTTTTGAAGAAGTTAAAAAAGAGTTTCTCAGGCTGTCGGCCGCGGGAATGAATGATATGAATTTTAATGGTTAGGAGTTGGAAAACAAGTTTTCAGGTACAAGTTGTAAGTCTACGCAATAAGTGATTAAATTTAATGATGATAGATGTATTTACAGTAGGGAACGATCACTGATCGTTCCGCTGTATCAATAATAATAAAGAACATTAGACCCCGCCTTAGCGGGGTGACGTTGAAGCAAAATTTTATGCAACAACGGGATACCAAAACCACAGTATTTAGGAGGCAGACTATTAACAAGTTTCGCACACCACCCCGAAGGGATGACGGAACTCGCATCAACAATGAGATTCGTGTTCCGCGTGTAAGAGTGATTGCGCCGGATGGAGAGGCGCTCGGTATTTTGCCCATCGCTGAAGCTGTAGCGAGAGCTGAAGACTATCAGCTTGATTTAGTTGAAATTGCGCCCACTGCCGATCCTCCTGTGTGCAGGATCATGAACTATGGCAAGTTCAAGTACGAAAAGGCCAAAAAAGAGAAGGACGCGAAAAAGAAACAGCATGTAATGCATCTTAAGGAGATAAAGCTTCATCCTAAGACAGATGATCACGACTTAAAATTCAAGCTTGACCACGCCCGCAAGTTTCTGCTTAAAGGCGACCGGGTTAAGGCTACGGTGGTGTTCAGGGGCCGCGAGATCACTCATTTGGAGTTTGGGAAGCAGATGCTTGACCGGGTAGACGCGGGACTCGCGGATCTGGCTTTAATAGAGCTTTCGGCAAAGATGGAAGGCCGTAACATGACCTCCATGTATGTGCCGGATAAAGTTAAAGTGAAAGAGTACCTGCGCAAACAGGAACTCGAAGCGAAGAAAAAACAGGAAGAAGAAAATAACAATAACGCGCCTGACGCACAGGCGTAGTAACAGCATATAAAAGGGAGAACATTCTCATGCCTAAGATGAAAAGCCGTTCCAACGCGCGTAAACGCTTCAGCCTCACAGCAAACGGACACGTAAAACGCAAAAAAGCGTATAAGAGTCATATCCTCAACAAGAAAGACAGAAAGCGCAAACGCAATCTGCGCAAATCTACGCTTGTATATGAGGGAGTGGAGAAGAAAGTAGCGTTGATGTTGCAGAATTAGTAGTGGTGAATAAGATTCGCCCGTACATGGGAAGAAAGCAGCTTTGATGTTGCAGGATTAGTTAGAATTCGGATGCAGAGTTTGGAATTAATTCAAAATTCAGAATTCAGAATTCAAAATTAACAAACAGTTTAAGTACCGATCACAAGTAATTGAAATAAAAGGAGTTAAACATGCCAAGAGCTAAAACGCGGGTTGCTTCCAGAGCGCGCCGCAAAGCTATAATAAGCCAGACTGCCGGATATTTTGGAAAACGTAAAAATTGTATTACAATCGCCAAGGACGCGATGTACCGCGCCGGAGTGTACGCCTACAGAGACCGTAAACAGAATAAGCGCAACTTCCGTTCCCTGTGGATTATGCGTATAAACGCCGCCGCAAGGCTTAATGGAACTACTTACGGTAAGTTTATTTCCGGTCTTAAGGCCAAGGGAATCGAGCTTGACCGTAAAAGTTTGGCGCATCTGGCGCTTCATGAGCCGGGTGCGTTTACTAAGCTTGTTCAGACAGTTGCCGCTTGATTTTTAATAAACAACGCGGAAATAATTGAGTTTTGAGGTTTTCACTCTAAGATTAGATTATTCATTGAAACTTCCTGCCAGCTGTCTCTATAAGTCATGGTTTCGGCGAGAGAGAAGCGTGTGCAGGAAGATGTGTTGAGAAGAAACGGCCTTTGTGTGCGTGGGTTCCCGCCCCCGCGTTGAAACATGGGGTTATAGAGACGGCCTGCCGGGCGCGCGCCCATTCAGGGCGCGGAGAAAATCTTATGGAAAATAAAAGTTATTTCCGTATGGCAGTTTATACTTTTTTTCGTAAAATCGATACACTAGGACATTTATGAGCGACGGTTTGCAGTATAATTCTCTTGAATCCCTCGAAACCCTGCGCAAAAGCGCGCTTGCTGAATTTGAGGCTATTGGAACGGAAGCTGATGCTGAGAACTTCCGCATCAAATATCTTGGTAAAAAGGGTATTTTAAGCGAACTTAAAAAATCCCTTGGAACAATGGCTCCGGATCAACGCGCGGTTTTTGGGGCTGCGGTCAACAGTTTGAGTAAGGATGTGGAGGGCAAATTCAAAGAAACTCCCTGGCAGAATAAAAACGCCGGAAGCGCCGCTGATTCGGGATTTGACCCTACCCTGCCCGGCTTCCCGTTCTCTTCCGGCAGCCTGCATCCGCTTATGAAGATAAGAAATGAGATTAGAGACATATTCATAACTATGGGATTTTCAATCGCTTACGGCCCGGAGGTTGAGAGCGACTATTACAATTTTCAGGCTCTGAACATGCCGCCCTTTCATCCTGCGCGAGATATGCAGGATACATTCTATATCAGCGACAAGACAGTGCTCCGCACCCATACTTCACCGGTTCAGATAAGGGTTATGGAGAAGCAAAAACCCCCGATCCGCGCCATTATGCCAGGACGGGTATACCGCAATGAGGAGATAAGCGCAAGAAGCTACTGCCTGTTTCATCAGATTGAGGGGCTTTATGTAGATGAGAACGTGAGCTTTTCTGACCTTAAGGGGACGCTGCTTGCCTTTTCGCGCTCCTTTTTTGATGAGAAGACGCATATTAAAATCAGGCCCAGCTACTTCCCTTTCACCGAACCAAGCGTTGAGGTTGATGTTGAGTGCTTCCTGTGTAAAGGCAAAGGGTGCGGTATCTGCAAGTACAGCGGGTGGCTTGAGATTCTGGGCGCGGGGATGGTTCATCCGAATGTGTTTAAGTACTGCGGGATTGATCCTGAAAAATATACAGGGTTTGCCTTTGGGATGGGGATTGAGCGGATTGCGCTTCTCAAGTATGGGATTGATGATATTCGTTTATTCTATGAGAATGATGCGCGGTTTTTGAAGCAGTTTTAGTTAGTGAATAATTTAAGATAATAACATAAGACTGAGAACAATGGATTCCCGCCTTCGGGGGGAGGATGGCGGCGGATTGCGTCACCCCCGCGAAAGCGAGGGTCTGTTGTTCTTAAAATCAGTATAATTGTAACAATAATGGATTGATTTCTATGAAAATAGTATATAGTTGGCTGAAGGATTTTGTTGATATTAATGTCCCCGTGCAGGAAGTAGCTGATGCGCTTACCAAAGCAGGGATTGAGGTGGCGTCTATCAACAGTATTCACATTCCTGATGGTGTGAAAGTAGCAAAAGTGATCTCAAAAAATCCTCACCCAAACGCAGATAAGCTCTCACTCTGTGAGGTTGACGCAGGTAACGGCGAAATCTTACAGATCGTATGCGGCGCGCCTAACGTAACTGCTTCAATGACAGTCGCTTTGGCCACTGAAGGTACTGTACTTGGCGAAGATTTCACTATCAAGAAAGCTAAGATTCGCGGCGTTGAATCAAGAGGAATGCTTTGCTCTGAGAAAGAGCTTGGTATTTCTGACAATAACAGCGGAATTATCTCTCTTCCAAGCGATTACCGCACCGGGGCGCCACTTTCTGAGTATATTGTTGATGACGCGGTGATTGAGATTGAGATCACCCCTGACCGCGGTGACTGCCTCAGCGTGCTTGGAGTTGCGCGTGAGGTGAGCGCGAGCTTTGGCAAACCACTAAAACAAACCGCCAGAATACCGGAAGAAAAAAACGGTGATTCCATATCGTCCGCCATATCAGTAAATATTGAAACAAAAGAACGCTGCCCACGCTACATGGGACGGCTTGTGCGCGGTGTGACCATCGGCCCATCCCCGGAGTGGATGCAAAGACGCCTGAGCATGGCAGGTCTGCGGCCAATAAACAATATTGTTGATATCACCAATTACATCCTGATACAATACGGCCAGCCGATGCACGCTTTTGACTACAACGCTGTTGATGGCAGGAAAATCATCGTAAAACAATCGCAAAGCCTTGGAATTTCACAATTTACGACACTTGATGGTATAGAACGGAAGCTTGCCGGCGATGATCTTCTCATATGCGACGCCAAAAAGCCCACAGCTCTGGCGGGGATCATGGGCGGGCTGGGCTCGCAAA
This sequence comes from Chitinispirillales bacterium, assembly GCA_031254105.1. GTDB lineage: Bacteria > Fibrobacterota > Chitinivibrionia > Chitinivibrionales > Chitinispirillaceae > WRCH01. The sequence goes on along the minus strand of JAIRVB010000039.1, from coordinate 245,045 downwards.
TCACTGATTCTACAAAAGATGTGTTTCTTGAGTGCGCTTTTTTTGAACAGACCGGCGTGCGCAAAACATCAAAACGGCTGGGACTCTCCACAGATTCCTCCTACCGTTTCGAGAGAGGTGTTGATCCTGCCCAAGGCCTTGAAAATGCGATAAATACAGCGGCGTATCTCATGCAGGAGATTGCGGGCGGAACCGTAAGCGCTGGCAAAATTGACACGCATTCAGAGCCGTTCCCTGAAAAGAAGATGACTTTACGCCCTTCAAGAGCTTCAAGAATCCTTGGGGTAGAGTTTGATGAGGAGCGCATCACCGCCCTGCTTACCTCTATTGGTATCATCACCACAAAAGAAGGTGATGATAAACTTCAATGCTCTGTGCCGCTGTTTCGCCATGATATTTCAGAGGAAGCAGACCTTGTTGAAGAGGTTGGCCGTTTGTTCGGGTACGATAAAATCCCGGCAGTTCAATACTCGCAGGTAAAACTTACAAACCCGCCCTCCTGCACAGAAACAAACCGCGATAACGCGCGGTCTGCCCTGTGTTACTTCGGCCTTAACGAGCTTATCACTAACAGTATGGTTTCTGAAGCCAAACGTAAGCTTATCACCCCGTCTACAGAGCCGGTAAAGATACTTAACCCGCTCAACCCCGACATGACGGAGATGCGTACTACGCTTGCCATAACTCTTTTGGAATCAGTAGCTTACAACCTGAACCGAAAGAATAATAATAACCGGTTTTTTGAGATAGGCAAAACATTCAGGCCGGACAGCACCACAGGTCTTGCCCAGGAAAAGGATATTCTCGCCATTATTATTGAGGGAAGCTGTTTCCCGAAATCATGGGGCAATGTTGAACTGCAGAATGACTTTTTTATTCTTAAAGGGATTATCGAAACTTTTGCAGACCACTGCGCTTTAGATTCATTTTCATATTCTAAATTGGAGCAGCACGGGCCTCTTTATACTCCTGAAAGCGCAAGTATCCGCGGATCTAACGGCATAATGGGCACAATAGGACGGGTATCCGAACAGATATGCAAAACTTTCGGCATAAAGAGCAGTGTATTTTATGCGGAACTCGACCTGACAGCGTGGCTCAGCACACCAAAGCCGCTTCCGAAATACAAAAATTTGCCAAAGTTCCCCGCTCTCGAAAGAGACTTCAGCTTTGTAATGCCGGACACTCTTGATAGTGACACTGTTAAAAAAGAGATAGAAAGCTTATCCGGGCTTGTCGGGAATGTCCGCCCATTTGACGTATACCGCGGTGAAAAACTTGGCGCAGGAAGCAAAAGCGTGACTTTTTCGGTAGAGTTCCGTTCACCGGAAAAGACTCTCAATGATGACGATGTGCAGGATGTTTGTAATAAGATTATCCTGGTGATGAAAGAGAAGCATAGCGCGGAGCTGAGGAAATAAAATTCACCGATTATATTTCCAAATGCAAATTCTTTTTTGCCGTTTGTTTTTGTGTCAATTATCCGCCCCTGTCGCTATGGAATATCATCCCTTGCTGAGCAAGGGCGGTTTTTAAACGCCATTTGCAGGGCAGGAAGAGTCGCACTGAGAGTTTCCATATTGTCGCTTAACGCCCATCCGATGATTTTTCGGTCATACAGTGGATATTCCCTCCCCGCGCTCCATAAGTTATATTATTGTCGTGAAAATTAAACATCCCGTCAAAAAGGAGAAAACATGAAAGCGCCAAAATTAATCCGGTTTGACTGGGCGATCAAACGCCTGTTGCGCAACAAGGCCGATTATACGGTGCTTGAAGGCTTTTTGTCGGTGCTGCTCAATGATGATATTAAGATTATTAATATTAAGGAGAGCGAAGGTAATCAGGAACACGCATTAGACAAGTTTAACCGTGTGGATATGCTGGTTGAAAACGCTAAGGGAGAGCTTCTTATAATAGAGCTGCAAAACAGCGCAGAGGTGGATTACTATCTGCGGATGCTTTATGGGGTATCTAAGGCGATAACCGAACATATTACATTGAGTGACGGTTATCACAAAGTACGTAAAGTTTATCATATAAATATTCTCTATTTTGATATGGGGGACGGTTCGGATTATGTGTATCACGGTATTACCGAATACCGCGGTATTCACAATGACAGCGTGCTTCAATTGACAGAAAAGCAAAAGAAATTTTTCGCAAAGGGCAATGTGAAAGATTTGTATCCTGAGTATTATATTCTCTGTGTTAATGAGTTCGATAACGTTGCTAAAGACAGCCTTGATGAATGGATATACTATCTTAAAAATACAGAGATTCCCGAAAATTTTACTGCGCGCGGACTTAAGGAAGCCCGTGAGAAGCTCGTTTACGACAGTATGACGGAAGAGGAGAAAAGCGCTTACCGCTACTATATCGGTCAGGCCGGTTATGAGCAGAATTCGATAAGGACTTCTTATGAGAGTGGGAAATTTGACGGTAAAGCTGAGGGAAGAGCTGAGGGCAGAGCCGAAGGAGAAGCCCAAAAAACTGTCGAAATCGCCAGGAAAATGTTGGAAAAAGGGATGTCTGTTGAGGATATTTGCGAATTAAGCGGATTAACGCGTGAACAAATACAGGGGATAAAATGACGAAATAAGATTTCGACATAGTTGTTCCTGTTTGCGCCTTACGGAAAAAAATAGACTTCAGAATGGGAGAAGAGTGAGTCCTCAATGCGCGTTGGCCCTTTTATTTCAGACCTTAAGATAATTTTTAATTTCTGATTCGCTCAATCCGGTAATTTCCATTATTTCCGTAATGGGCGTTCCTTTTTCATTTAATTTTTTAACGATGCTTTCAGTCGTTGTTTTTCTCCGGCAATCTCAAGCGCCTGTTGTTCTATTTTTTGTTCTGTTTCCCAAACATCCCTTCCATCGCTTTTCGGTAATATTCTTCCTCGTCTAATTCTTTACGCGCTTCAGCGTCAGCCGCCGCGTAGCGCAGGACTTCCAACAGCTCCTTGATTTCAAGGGTCATCAACATCAAACTGATATTTTTTCGTAGTTTCGCTGTTGCCTGTAAAGTTAGCCTGTTCAAATATCGAAAGCAGTTTGTCAAGCTTTGTATTTATACTGGGTTTTATCCTCTGCGTTTGAACAAAATACGCGTTGTGGATTAAATGCTCGACAAAATCGTCATAAGGATTAAGTATTTCATTGGTTCGCAAGTCGCGGTAAACGGGCACATTGCCAAACGCCGGAGAATCCACAGACAGGTTAAAGTCAAGTATGTATATCGCGATTATGGGAAGTTCCAATTTAATATATTCATTGCCAAGATGTTCTCTGAAACAGGCGACATCACTAAGACGCATCGCTTTTTGCATCTCAATAATAACCCGTCGGTTTCTATCGCGGCAGCGAAGTCCATGCGGAAGAGCGTGAGTTTTTCGGTGTCTTTATCAACTTTTGTATGCTCGGTGATAGTTTGCTCAAGAGAGTACTTTACAATTAAGTATCGTTCCTATAAAAAACTTCGCCGCGCGGTTATTTTCTAAAATCCGCTTGAACATCACATCATAAATCGGGTTGGCTATAATCATGCTGCTAAGTTCCTTTCAGATTATAAACACAATATACATTATACTGAGGAAAGCAAGGAGCGAAAGTCACGCTTCGGCTTGCTTTTCCTCAGTAAAAAAGTATTTCCAAATATCATGTTTATCAATCTCAAGAATTTCACAGATTTTTACAATCCACTGCGGCGAAAATCCGCTGCAAGATGTATCTCCTCTTCCGCCGTTAGATCACGCTGAAAAGCAAGTCCGCATAAGCCGGCAGCGGCCAGTATTTTTTGGCTGTCAAGGTTTCAAGCTCATCCACAATGAGCCGCAGCTCCGACATGGCCGGACAGACCGTGTCGCGGTAGAAGCTTGCGTGGGCGAGTATCTCGTGTTTGTCGGCGCATTCGCTTGCCGCCTGCTCAAGGGCGGTGAGTTTTCTGAGCATACAGGCAGCCAGTTTCGATATGCCTGACATTAAATGCGCTTCAAGCGATGTGTCAAACTGCCCGCACGCTTTTTTCGTTCGAAAAAGACAAGCAAGTTCGCTTTGATATCCGACAACAGCGGGAATGATTTTCCCCTTGACGATATCTATCATGGTAAGCGCCTCAATATGAAGCGTTTTGCAGTAGCTCTCAATGAGAATTTCGTAGCGCGAGTAGATCTCCTGTTCGGTGAAAACATGGTGCTTTGTAAAGAGAGTTATATTTTTTCTGTTAACGAACGCGGGGAACGCGTCCACAGTGGTTCTAAGATTAGACAAGCCGCGCGTCTGCGCCTGCGCAACCCACTCCTGCGAATAGTTGTTGCCGTTAAAGATGATCCGCTTATGTTCACTGTAGGTTTTTTTAACGAGCCGCGCCAGATCTCCGGTAAAATCTTTTGACTCCTGAAGCATATCCGCAAACTCAGACAATATCTCACCGACAATAGTATTAAGCACGATGTTAGGCCCCGCGACTGAGAACATGGAGCCTAACATGCGAAACTCAAATTTATTACCGGTAAACGCAAACGGCGATGTGCGGTTGCGGTCGGTAGTGTCTTTTGGAAAGTCAGGGAGAACCGTTACGCCTATCTCCATCGGGGATCTCTTCTTGCCCTTGTAGTTTGCGTTAGACTCGATCGCTTCCAATATCTCCTGAAGTTCATCGCCCAAAAACATCGATACTATCGCCGGAGGCGCTTCGTTCGCTCCAAGGCGGTGATCGTTGCCGGCGCTTGCCGCCGATACCCTTAAAAGATCCTGATACTCATCCACAGCCTTTATCACCGCTACCAGAAACAGCAAAAACTGTGCGTTCTGATAAGGCGTTTCACCGGGTTCAAGCAGATTTACTCCCGTATCGGTACTCAGCGACCAGTTGTTGTGTTTGCCGCTGCCGTTTACGCCAGCGAACGGTTTCTCATGCAGCAAACAGGCCATGCCGTGCTTGTTTGCGAGCGTTTTCATCAGCTCCATAGTGATCTGGTTGTGGTCTACCGCTATATTGGCTGTAGTAAAAAACGGCGCGAGTTCGTGCTGAGCCGGGGCGACCTCGTTGTGTTTGGTCTTTGCGTGAACGCCGAGTTTCCATAATTCTTCGTCAAGCTCTTTCATAAAAGCGGCGACCCGGGGCTTTATGCACCCAAAGTAGTGATCCTCAAGCTCCTGACCCTTGGGCGGGCGCGCGCCAAAGAGCGTGCGGCCCGTGTAAATGAGGTCCGGACGCTTCAAAAACATCTCTTTGTCAACAAGGAAATACTCCTGCTCCGGCCCGACCGTAGTTATAACGCGCTGCGCCGTCGTGTTGCCAAAGAGCCTGAGTATCCGCATAGCCTGTTTGTTGATAACCTCCATTGAGCGCAGCAGCGGTGTCTTTTTGTCAAGCGCTTCCCCGCTGTAAGAGCAGAACGCGGTGGGGATGCACAGCGTATTATCCTTGATAAACGCAAATGAGGTCGTATCCCATATCGTATACCCTCTGGCCTCAAAAGTCGCGCGGAGCCCGCCTGAGGGGAAGCTTGAGGCGTCCGATTCTCCGTGCACAAGTTCCTTACCCGAAAACTCCATTATGATCTGTCCGCCGCTTGACGGAGAGATAAAGCTGTCATGCTTCTCGGCGGTGGTTCCAGTCATCGGCTGAAACCAGTGGGTAAAATGCGTAACGCCTTTTTCAATCGCCCACTCCTTCATGGCGTTTGCCACAGCGTTTGCGACATCGTACTCCAGGTGCGTTCCCTGAGAGATGGCCTTTTTCATCGCTTTGTAAATATCTTTGGGCAGTCTGGCCCGCATTACCGTATCGTTAAATACCATACTGCCGAATAGTCCGGAAATGTCTTTCATAGTACGCACTCCTATTCAATAAGATAAAAAAGACACCGCAAGCCCAAAGGCTCACAGAGCGCCGTTGCTGTTTTCCGATGATTATACAAAACAAAAAGGCGCCGCGGGTGTTCAGACCCACAACGCCGTTGCTGTTATCAGATATAATATACTATATCGCGATTCAGAAACCAAAATTAAAGATAATGCAGAAATAAAATGGCAGAATGCAGAAATATTAAAAACTCTTAAAATACATAAATAAACTATTCAACTATCTTATTTGTTTTATTTCTGCATTCTGCCATTTTATTTCTGCATTAAACAAACTAAATTACAGAAAATAACTTACACTCTCGGAAATGCGCTCTGATATGATTGTTTTTGCCCACAAATACAGGTCTTGGTTCCGCGTTTTGTGCCCGCGTTAAACCGGCTGCTCCTCAGTTTGAGCGTATCTTTGCGCTATGGTTGATCTTTCCCCGCTGCGTATAGCTTTATATTGCGGGGTAATCATCTCTATTCCGTCACGCTGGAATATATCAAGTATATTGCGGTTCATCTCTGAGTAGATTTGGGTCTGCAAGTCAGGTCTTTTGGTATAGGCGTTTATCTGGTAACTCACCGCGTTGTCGCCAAGGTTTTGTGTGAGGACAAAAGGCTTTGGGTCATTAAGGATGTGTTCGGTTTTTAGCGCGGCTTCCATAAGAAGTCTGCCCGCTCTCTCCCATGTAACATCGTAGCCAACATATATGTTCTGATACAGTATTACGCCGGACGCGCTTACGCCGGCGCTGTAATTCACCACATTAGAGGATAATATCGTTGAGTTTGGAATGGTTATTATCTCTTTCTTGACAGTTTGCACCCTTATAACAAATGGTGTTTTTTCGACAACATCCCCAAATACCTCCCCGATTTTTATCCGGTCGCCGATTTTAAATGAGCGCATGTAGGTGATAACAAGTCCGGCCATCATATTCGCTACTACGCTTGTGGAGCCTATCGAAAATAAAATACCGATAAAAACCGATACTCCTTTGAAAACCGCTGACTCCGATTCAGGGAGTAGCGGGAATATCAGCACTATCGTGAAAGCGCACAGGAATATCCTGAGCAAATTATAAGTAGCGTGCGCCCAGTCCGGATAAAACCCCGGGATCGCAAGCCGTCCCGCCTCTATCTCCAAGGCTATGTAGCGCAAAAATTTGAGTATGTAACGCATTACAACTAATATAATGATTATGCGAAGCAGCCTGGGCAGATACGCCGCAAAGTTTTCTCCTATTGAAACAAGCGGAGTGATAATCCACGAAAATAACATAGCTGCCAGATGGCGCGTAGACGGAAATATGGCAAATATCATAGGCAGCGCTGTATAGAGCAGGAACGCATATATTGCAAAACGTATGGTTTTAGAGATAAAAAGAGCGGCGGATACAAGTTTTGCGGATGTTAAAAGTTCCACATTACGGAATCGTAATCCGTTAATCAGCAGAGTATCGCGCTTTTCCGCGATTTTTCTGTCTATGACTTTACAAAACAGATGACTCACAAGTTTGAACAGCACAAAAAGCAGCGCGGCGGCTAATAAGGTGAGTCCAGCCATTCCTATGATATTCCACATCCCAAGCGTCTTCTCATAAGCGGCAAAAGCGCTCCCGATATTTTCCGCTTTGAGACGCGCCAGAGCGCTTCTGCTGCTATTAACCCAGTGCGCGTCCATATCGGTAATATTGACAAGCACCGTTTCGCCGATAACAATATCAGCGCTGACGCCGTTGTCAACAACTGCCAAACTGCCGCGCGTTGAAGCGGGAAATGTTCTGACTGCCTGCTTTGCGGCCTGCAGAATACGGCCGCTGTAAAGCGCCGCGCGTTCATTTGGCGCAAGCGAACCTGTCGGAACGTATAATGTAAGTAAAGTGTCGCCCCTGAGGATTACACTGGCGGGAGCCGCGCGGGACTTGACGGAATCTATCTCGGCGCGGCTGGCGGCTAATTTTGCAGAATCACTTATCCGCAGATTATTTAACCGCTCTTCAAGCAGTTTGTGTTGAGCGTTATCACCTGATGAAGCGATCTGCTCAATAAGCATGGATTGCTTTATATGCGCCGCGAGAGTGTCCTGGCAATATTTGCGGATCAGCTCCGCCGCGCGGTAATTATCTCTGTAAACCGCGGTGTCGGCAAAAACGGTAAGGCGTTCAGGCGGTTTTGAATTATCCTTCGCAAGAGCGCCGAGGCAAAACAGCAAACATAGCGTCATTATACGTACCGGCATATATGCAAACTCCTGCTTTTGTGTATTATAGCAGTCATTCAACTTTTAATAATACATGATTCAGAAATGAGGAGATTTCTATTTTATTTCCGTGTTCAGCCATCTATTTTCAAGTCGAATTAGTATATACCAGTGTAAAAACTACTTCTTAACTGTCCAAAGCGACTCAAGGTTATAGAACTCTCTGAGCTCCGGAAGCATCACATGTACAACTACATCCGTATAGTCGATAAGCGCCCAGCGGCCCTCTTCAACCCCTTCCTGGTGCCAAGGGTGAGTATGTTTTTCTTTAAGGGCTTTAATTACCCCACCAGCGACAGCTGATGTGTGCGAAGTGTTGTCGCCTTGACAAACAATAAACCAGTCGGCTGCGCCCGATGTACCGTTCATGTCAATTACAACTATTTTTTCAGCCAGCTTTTCCTCAAGACTCTGTATAACCGAATCAACAAGCTGACGGCCTGAAAGCGGCGGAGTGTTACTTTTTTTCACCTATTTTATCCTCGAAATCCGGCCCTGTCACAACCGTCGCGTCATAGAGTTTCTCTCCGGTGCGAATAAGGACCACTTTGTCTGTTTTAAGTATTTTTGCCAGCTCCTGGGCCAGCTCCAAATCTTGTGTTCTGGATATAACCATGGTGGAAGGGTAGTTCCATGTAGGAGCGTTCGCGATATCCTTGACGTCAAAGTTTTTATCTCTCAGAAACCCTGCCATGCGGTCGGCGGCGCCTGTGACACCGCATCCGTTAAGAACCTGAACGCTTCCCTTGAAAGGAATGTTCTGCTGCGTATTGACGGCTATTGCGGCGGAGGCGCCTTTGGGCCAGGCGGCTTCCACAGGTTTAGGACGTATGTTTACGCCAATAAAAAGTGAAAGCATAATAGGCGACAAGACCGTGCAAAATAAGATCAGATTGCGCATATATGATGCTGCTTTACAAGAGAGTTTCCAGAAACCTCTAAAAGTTTCCAGTTTGATGACAACCAAAAGAAAAAAGGTGGTTTCTTTAGCTGGCGGCTGGCAACTGGAAACTGGAAAATTTTCCGTCTTATGAGCATTTAAGCTTCTGCCTGCTTCCTATACTTATTATAGTGGGTTTGTGTCCGGCTATCTCCTCTGGGCTGAGCATGGCGTAGGTGAGCACCATGATGCGGTCTCCCACCATTCCAAGCCTCGCGGCAGGACCGTTAAGCTCCATGATACCGGAGCCGCGTTCACCCTTAATAACGTAGGTTATGAGACGGGTTCCGGTGTTGACATTAAGGACATGTACCTCTTCATCGGGCAGGATGCCTGATTCGCAAAGATATTCCTCATCTATCGTGATACTGCCTTCATACTCAAGATTGACGCCTGTGATGCGTACATCTCTGATTTTACTATGAAGAAATGTTCTGTACATAGCTTGCAACCCTGCTTTTTGAAAAGTTCTATCTATAATAAACCTGCCCCAAAACTAATTTGAGGGTTCTGTCAAATCCTGCCTGACAACATAACTAAAAAGATTGATTAAGTTTTTCCATCTGATCACGCAGGATGGCTGCTTCCTCGTAGCGCTCCTCCTCCACAGCTGTTGTAAGCTTTTGCTGGAGGATCTGAAACGGGGTAAGCGGTACACCCGAAACTTCTTCGGTCTGCGCCGCAGGCGGCGAAAGCTCAGGTGCGGCATCTTCCGGTATTATTATTCCGGCTGCGTCCATTACAAGTTCATTTACATATATTGGCGCCGAGAATCTCAGAGCGATGGCGATCGCATCGCTTGGCCGTGAATCTATTTCGACTGTCGAGCCGTTTTTTTCCAAAACAAGGCGCGCGTAAAATGTTTCATCACTCAGATCACAAATCTCCGTTCGTAAAAATGTGCAGCCGGATACGTCAACCACGCTTTTAAAAAGATCGTGAGTGAGCGGCCGCGGAAAGGGTATCTGGTTAAGATGTATAGCAATTGATTGAGCTTCATGCTGACCGATGGAAATGGGAAGCGTCCTCTTGTCCTCATCTCCCTTAAGCAGAATTACAAAATCTTTTCCCATACTGACTAAAAACGTAGCTCCTACTTCTACATGTATCATCAGTAAATCTCTCCTGTTGATAATCGCGAAACATGAAATGTACTTGCCGTTTGTATTTTTTACTAAGAATGCATAACGATTACAGACCGTTTCCTATGATTTTCGTAACGTTTGTTATTTCGTTATTTGTTAGGAACGATCAATGATCGTTCACTGTAGTGAGCGCAATGATCGTTAATAAAATACGTTGTTTTACGGCTAATATTGTACATTAAAACGGTTCCACCCCCATGGTTTGCGATCTGTCCGGACCAACAGAAACAATTAACGCCGGAATATTATAACATAACTCACGCAGTCTGTTTATGTAGTTAACCGCATGTTTCGGGAGAGCTTCGAACTCTTTGCATTCGCTAATGTCGCATTTCCAACCGGGAAGCGTTTCGTAAACCGGTTCGGCCCGTTCAAGCTTCTGACTGCATGATGGGTACTGGCCGGTAACTTGTCCGTCGATTTCATAATGAGTGCAAACTTTTATCTCATCAAGATCATTAAGAACATCAAGCTTCGTGAAGGCAAGCCTCGTTATGCCGTTAAGTTGAATCGATTTACGCACCATAACGCTGTCAAACCAGCCGCAGCGCCTGGGCCGTCCGGTTGTGCTGCCGAACTCATGCCCTACCTTGCGCAGGAGCTCTCCTGTGGAGTCGTTAAGCTCGGTAGGAAACGGCCCGTTTCCGACTCTTGTCGTGTAAGTCTTTACGATTCCAACACAGTGATCAATACTTAAGGGGCCGACCCCCGCGCCGGTGCAGGCGCACCCGGCAACAGTGTTGGATGATGTGACAAACGGATAAGTGCCGTGATCAATGTCAAGAAACGTTCCCTGAGCCCCTTCAAAAAGAAGCTGTTTGCCCTGGCGGCTCGCTTCAAAAATGTAATGAGACGTATCTTTGATCAGAGGCGTCAAACGGTCGCGCACCGCCTTGTATTTATCAAGTATGGAATCTTCATCAAGATCAAACCACGCGTTACCCTGCTCTTCGACCTGACTTTTTGCGGAGATAAAGTTCGCTTTGAATTTCGAGCTGAACACCTCCCAGTCAAATAGGTCGCCCGTCCGTATACCGGTGCGCAAAACCTTGTCCGCGTAAGCGGGGCCTATGCCTCGTCCGGTTGTACCGATTTTGCCGCCGCCCCTGCTTGATTCCGATGCGTTGTCAAGCGCTTTGTGATAAGGAAGTACAAGATGGGCCAGATCGGAAACTAACAGCCTGCCATCAATGGAAATTCCGCTTTTCTCAAGCTCGTCAATTTCATGAAGCAGCTGCTGGGCATCGATAACTACGCCGTTTCCTACAATGCATATCTTGCCGGGACTGATTATGCCTGAGGGAACAAGATGAAATACGAATTTGCGTCCATCGGCTATAACCGTATGTCCGGCATTGGAGCCGCCCTGAAAACGGATTATAATATCCGACTTTTCGGTGAGATAATCAATAACCTTAGCCTTACCCTCATCCCCCCACTGTGTCCCCACTATTACCGCATTTGGCATCTTTTATCTCCGATTCAACTTATAGAACTCAGAGCTCAGAACTCAGAACTCAGAGAGAAAACAGGTTATCAATTGAGTATTGAACCTTAACCTTAGCAATCATTATAAAAATGATTACGCAAAATTCAACAAGACTTAATATATCTAAAGCACCAAAAAAAGGCAATTGTTTTTAGTATTGACAGTTGGGGCGCCAGGTGTGTGTGGTGTACATGGCAAGGCAGGACACTGTACGGAACGGTCTTTGATCATTGCGTATCTGATATGAGGATGATGAAGAGGGCCAGTCGCGACAGACTGTGTCAAACTCGAAATGAGCAATGTTGACAAACAAAAAAGCTGCTGTTTTTGAGCTAATTTCGCAGCCTATTTGTCAATTTACCTTGACAAATCAACATTTTCGGCAAAGATTTGATACTTTTAACACAGTCTGGCGAGGGCTAACCGTACAAAGGAGATCAAGGAGCAGGTGATATGTGATACTCGTACATATATGCGTGTAAAGTATGCGGCGGCATACCCAGCCAGTAAGCCCTCTGCCCGCAATATCTGGCTGCGTAGGTATGGCCGAATGGCGCGTTTACCATCATTTCTCTTAGGCTTTACCGCAAAATTGTGGTAAACGCGCGGGTTCTGACGGCGTTTTGTTGGGTAGTATGCCCGCGCTAATTTCTGTTTGCTACCACATTCTTAAAGTTTACAAAAAATATTTTGCTGAAAATTTGCAAAATTATGGCAATTTAACTAATTTTAATTAATGAAACGGCAACTCATATAATCTAATTGCTAAAGATATGCAAAATGGAGATGGATAATGCTCTTGAAATTTAAGGTAAAAAATTACAAATCTTTTGTGGAAGATACCATATTCTCTATGGAAGCTGCGCCAAAGCAATCTGGACTTGATTACAGCTTATTTTCGGAGAAAGTCAGGGAACGGGTTGACGGTAAAGTTAATCAGCGAACCATTAAAGGGTTGTGTTCTTCTGTTATATACGGCCCTAATGCGGCGGGGAAAACAAATATCATTGGCGCAATGGAAGTGCTGCGTTCTATTGTTTTGCGCGGGGACATATCAAACCCTAAAGAGGGGCAGCCATTACATCATATTAACACAGCAGCGTTTCTTTTAGAAACTATTCCAAACAATCAACTGTCCGAGCCTCGGCCTGTTGAGTTTGTTATTGAATTTTTTGAAAAAGATTTACTTAATAAAAAAGATTTACTTATTAATTACGAGCTTACCGTTGACTTTGGTTCTTTTCTTGATAGCGGATATAAAAGGAAAATAATTAGTGAGGTTTTAAAGGTTAATGGTGAAATAGTTTTTGATAGAGGGGAAGAACTGATTTTAAGCGATCTTAAAGTTATTGAGGAATATATTACAAATTCCGCTAAACAAAAATTAGAAACCGCTAATGAGATTGTAAAAGACAGTCTTCGCCCTGAAGAGTTATTTTTAACAAATGGATTTAAGTTTGTTTTTTCTGTGCAGTTTGTGGAGATTATGCAGGATTGGTTTAAAAACAAACTCAATGTGATATATCGCGCTGACACAATTAAGGTTCGGCCCAAAATTGATAAAGACAAGCGTTTATATAGAGATAAAAATATCAGTGAGGCCGCGCGTGTGTTTGGAGTAAGCGCAAACGATGTTGCTTATATTACCAAAAACAATGATTCGAAGCCAGAGCTTTACTCTTTTTTTAATAGAGGTGCTATTCCTGCGGATATGATTGAATCGTATGGCACTATACGATTTGCTAATATATTCCCGTCAATTGTTAGTGCGATACACATTGGCGGTACATTGGTTGTTGATGAATTTGACGCTTCAATTCATCCGATGGCGCTTATGAGCATTATAAATATCTTTCATAATGACGAGATTAATGTAAACCGCGCTCAACTCATATTTAACACGCATAATCCGATTTTTTTAAACTCAAGCCTTTTTCGCAGAGATGAGATTAAGTTTGTTGAGCGGAATGATGAAACTCATATCAGCACGTTGTATTCATTGGCGGATTTTAAGACTTCGGGTGAAAAGGGCGTCAGGAAGCATGAAGATTATTTGAAGAATTACTTTGTCAATCAATACGGCGCAATTAAGGATGTCGATTTTACACCGATCTTTGAGGATATAATTAATGCCGCAAAGAACAGTGGGGTATAAATATGTCCACAAAAAGAAAACTTAATAAGCAATATCACTTTTCAGTTGAGGGAGAAACAGAGCTGTGGTATCTTGAAAGATTGCAAAAGCTAATTAGTGAAATCGATGAATCTACCCATACAGTTTCTTTGAAAGCCTTTGTTCAGAAAGATCCATTAAAGCACGCAAAAAAGCTGTCTCCTATCGTAGAAATAGTATATCATATTTGCGATTATGAGAGTAATGAGCGTTGCCATAATAACCAATTCATTAAAACAATGGATAGAATGAAAGAGGTAACATGTCAGAAAAACATTGATTACAAGTTTGGGTATAGCAATTTGACTTTTGATTTATGGATTATACTGCATAAACAGGCTTTAAATCATGTAATTAGCCATAGGGATAAGTATCTTGATCCGTTGAACAGGGCATATAATGAGCAGTTTGAGAATATGGATGAATATAAGAAAAAGGCTAATTTTGAGCGTATTCTCCGCAGTATAACTCTGTCTGATGTTATTAATGCCGTAGCTCGCGCTAAAGATATTATGCGGATAAACAAGAATAATGATTATACACTACATGAATATAAAGGATATAAATATTACAGGGAAAATCCTTCACTTTTGGTTTGGGAACCAATTGAGCAGATTCTTCGGGATTGCGGGCTTATGTGAAAGGCAGGCTTTATTTGTAATGTTATGATCATTTATCTTGATATTTACAAAATAGGAGAATTGTATGAAAGTTAAATCAATAACGTAAATCATGGCTCATCGCTTCGCCGGTCAAATCAGACAACAGACCGGCGGTGGTTTGATGATTGCTGCATAAAAGATAATCACTGTATAAAGATATAAGCCCAGTGTTCATTATTTTACTATATCATTATGAGATAAACAATTTTTCCATGTTTGCGTAACATCGACTCTCGACTCTTAATTATTAGCTCCGGCATAAGTTATTTTACCATAAAATACATGAACTATCCGGGCCTTACCAAAAATGATTAAAAACTACGTGTTCTGGCTTCTGCCGGTTATTGTTTTATTCTACCTGCTTGCGGTCGGAAAGCTGCTTCTCATTCCGCTTGTGCTGGCGGTGTTTGTATGGTACCTCATTCATACGCTCACAAACGCTATCTCTAAAATACCGCTTTGGAAACATTACCGTCTTCCCAAACCTCTTTCGTTTGGTGTCTCATTAGTGGTCATTGCTGCAGCTGTTTACTTCGCTTCACGGGTAATCACATCAAACATCGCAGAAGTGGCGGCTGCGGCGCCCGCCTACCAGTACAATCTTGAACAGATAAGCCGGCGCCTTTTAGCCGTGATTCCATGGCATGAACCTCTTTCTCTAAGTAAACTTATCGCTGATATTGATTTTGGCGCAACCGCGCGTTTTGCCGCGCGTGAGATGACAAGTATCTTCGGTCAGGGCGCTTTTGTGCTTCTTTATCTGCTGTTTATTTTTCTGGAGCAAAGGAGTTTCGGTCATAAGCTTATAGAGCTCATACCCAATCCCAGGCGCCAGAAAGAGGTGCGTGAAATCATAAGACGCATCGATCTGGATGTTCGTACGTATATTGGAATCAAAACAGTTGCGAGTATAGCTACCGCTCTGTTCAGTTATCTCATATTTTTAGCCTTAGGGCTTGATTTTGCCAGTTTTTGGACGTTTCTCATTTTTTTGTTCAATTATATTCCTACAATCGGCTCCATTGTGGCTACTGTGCTGCCTTCATTAATGGCTCTTGTGCAGTATGAAGGCCTTGCGCCTTTTTTTATAATTCTTATTGGCGTTACTACCATACAGCTTGTGATAAGCAGTGTGCTTGAGCCCAGGTTTATGGGCGACCGTTTGAATGTAAGTCCGCTTGTTATTGTTGTTTCTCTTGCGTTGTGGAACAAAATCTGGGGTATTCCAGGAATGATTTTGTGTATCCCGATAACCTCAATAGGAATGATTATCTTTTCACACTT
Source organism: Chitinispirillales bacterium (assembly GCA_031254105.1). Lineage (GTDB taxonomy): Bacteria > Fibrobacterota > Chitinivibrionia > Chitinivibrionales > Chitinispirillaceae > WRCH01. The sequence goes on along the minus strand of JAIRVB010000039.1, from coordinate 229,231 downwards.
CCCTCAAACCCGCATGATAGCGGTAGCGCTATCAAGAAACGGCAAGCTCTCTGAAACCGCTGCCGAGCCGGAACCGGATAATAGTGAATTGGAAGCTACAGGGCCGGATTTGAGGGATTGAATTTTATAAATAAAAAAGCAAAAAACACTTCCATAAAATTTCCGCATTTAATATATTTACACCTGCCGTTACTGTGCAGCGGAAGTGGTGGAATTGGTAGACGCGCTAGGTTCAGGTCCTAGTGGGTGCAAGCCTGTGGGGGTTCGAGTCCCCCCTTCCGCAGATTTAAGCTGCGGTTTTCCTCTTTAACTTAGGGCATATCAATTGTATTCAAGTATCATATATTAAGTTTTAGCAGCAGGTTTTGATTCGTTTTCTATTCCTTTAATACATTCCCTGTTTAATTATATAATATTACCGACGCATGCTCCTGCGCCTCCTTTGGATGTTTAATTGGCGATAAGCATAGTTTACCAAACGGCAAAGGGCATATCTATTTCTTTTTACCCTACTTTACAATTTGCGCAAGATAATATACCCTATCTAAAGAGTACATATCCTTCATATTTTTCTTTTGTTTCATTTCCGGGTTGACCGCGTAAGAATGCGCCCCGATCTCACTACCGAAAATGGCAGATATTATTTTAATCTTGTAGGAGTGCGTTAACGGTAAAGTATAATAACCGGACTAAAACCAATTTTCTATGAGGTTAAAAGTGAGTGTCAAATCTGTTATTAAAAGAAGTGTTGTTGCAATTGGAATCCTTAGCCTTGGTGCGTTTGCGTCAGGTAACAAAAGTAATAATACCGTTACGCTCAGCCCGTCGGAACCGAGCCATTACCTGTATTCACCAATGTCCCGCGTAACCCCAGCCAATCATTTGGTATTGGGACTTCGCGAAATCTCTTTCGGCTTACCTGGCAATTTGCATATTCAAATGTCCTTAGTCGATAATATCGGTAAGACAAATTTAGCGGCCAAATACGGACTTGCCGATAATCTGGCGATTGGCGGCGGGCTTGCGAGCACTTTTATAGATTTTACCGATCACGGCATTCCAAGCTCCGATTCAAGATTGGGGTTATTTCTCACTTACGCCTTTGTCAACAGTAGAGACTTCAGCATGGCCATAACCCCGCATACTCAGATAGGCAGCAGGTTTTCAATCGGCGCGGACTTCGGGCTTATGAAGACCCCAAATAACACATGGTCATTTCTGTGGGAAGCGGGATTATCCGCTGATACACATAAAGATGACGGCGCGCTTTATCTGTATACCACCGGGGCGCTGCGAATCCATCCTGCCAGCATCCCTTTTCTGTTCATTGACGCGGGAGTAGGCACAAATGAATTCAAGGCTGTTAAAGATCCATATATCAGAGCAAGAGCGTTTATTGATATTATGGTTTGCTTTATAACGGTTAATTGAGGGGGTGGGTTTAGCAAAAAACATTGCTCTCGCATAACTCTTCACAGATTGCCTGCCGCGCGTTACCCCCGTTAAGGCGGGATCTATTGCTTCAGCAGGGCGGGGCGGTCCGGCGCATCCTTCCTCATCACCCCCAGCGAAAGCGCGGGTTATTATTCCCATAATTCTATCTACAGAATTAATAACTTTTTTCAACAGAAAAAAGATGAACTTTACAGCTTTCAGTGTCAATGAAAGAATAAAATTTTTCAGCCAAAGCGTTTGAATGGTCTGATTCCAATATTCTTTTGGCGTCGTCCATTGTTTCCCAAGTCAGCAAGTCAACCCACATATCGTCTTCAACAAGCTGTTTCCATGAAATATAGCCTTTTTGCTTAGACATATATTCATTATAAGAACCGCTCCAGCTGTTTTCATTATTCACATTACCGTAATTGATTTTGCCTTACCAGTCTCATCAGGTATACCATTTTTCCCTTTTCATCAACAGTCATGGTTTCCCTGTATACCCATCCATCTATATTTTCGATGTCGGCGCCGGCGTCAACAAACACGCTTGGGTTTAGAACGAAGCATAAGTCGTGTACCTCTGTGCCGTCATCCGCTATTTGTTTATCTAAATCTTTAGTCCATTTAAAACTATTTTTGCCGCCTAAAAGCAGCTCAAAAGAATCATGCTCCATGTGATAATACAACCTGCCGCGGTTATTCCATATCACCTGCTCAAACGCTTTAGGGGCGGTTTGCCCCTCCGCCCCTAAAATATCAGCTGTGATGATCAGAGTATCGCCGGTTATTGACATATTACTATTGTTGTTTATCAATTTATCCGTATCAAGGCCGGCATTGATAAACGGAGTTAAGCCGATCTCAAAGCGCATATTTGTTCCGAAGAAAAACTTATCGCCCCCATGCGGAGAGATTACCGCAAACTCACCGTTTTCTTTAATAATTTTATCGGGAATTTCGTTGTATACCTCCTCGAAAGCTATTATTGAGTAAGTGCGTACGACATCTAACCGCTCACAAGCGGTGAATGTCAATACAATTAAGATTAATAATAATGCCGATACTCTGTCTTTCATGTATGTTTTCCTATCTGTACGGCTTGAACCGCTTTAGCCTCAACGCGTTTGTTAATACCGAAACAGAACTCAAACTCATAGCCGCCGCCGCAAACATCGGATTTAACAGAGGGCCGCCGAATATATGCAATACGCCCGCGGCAATCGGAATTCCAATTGTGTTATAAGCAAACGCCCAAAAGAGGTTTTGTTTGATGTTCCGTATTGTCCGCCTGCTCAAATGTATGGCGGTAGAAACATCTGTCAATTCGGAGCGCATGAGTACAATATTGGCGCTCTCCATTGCAACATCAGTACCGGAGCCGATTGCAATGCCTACATCTGACTGAACGAGAGCGGGCGCATCGTTGATTCCGTCACCAACCATAGCTACTTTTTTGCCCTCATCCTGTAGTTTCTTTACCTCGCCGGACTTATCCTGCGGCAAAACTTCCGCAAGTACTCTGTCAATTCCCACCTGTCTTGCGATAGAGGCGGCTGTTTTTTTGTTATCGCCGGTAATCATCGCTACCTCAATGTTCATTTTGCGTAAAGTATCAATCGCGGCTTTGCTTGACGCCTTAACGACATCAGCTACGGCTATTATTCCCGCTAAATTCCCATTGACAGCCACATACATCGGCGTTTTACCATCCTGGGCTAATTTATCGGATTCTGTTTCCATTGCCAGCAATGAGATGCGGCGCTCATCCATTAACTTTCGGTTTCCAGCAAGAAGACGCTGACCGTTTATTACCGCTTCAATCCCGCGCCCGGTAATTGAATTGAACTCTTGCGCTTTGTATAGTTTAAATCCCTTCTCCTGCGCGTTCCGTACAATTGCCTGTCCTAACGGATGCTGCGATGGTTTTTCGGCAGAAGCTGTGATTCTCAGCAGATTATCGGCGTTATCTGAAGCGTCCGGCGTTATAACATCCGTAACAGTCGGTTTGCCCTCGGTTATCGTACCTGTTTTGTCAAAAACGACCGTATCGATTTTATACGCGGTTTCTAACGCCTCGCCCCCCTTTATAAGTATACCGTTTTCAGCGCCCTTTCCGGTTCCTACCATAATCGCTGTCGGTGTAGCCAATCCAAGCGCGCACGGACAGGCGATAACAAGTACGGATATAAATATCCTCAGCGAAAATTCTAAATTCCCCGCAGTAAAATACCACGCTGTTGCCGAGACAATTGCGATTACGCACACAATCGGAACAAAGATGCCGGATACAATATCCGCCATCTGCGCAATGGGAGCCTTTGAGCCTTGCGCGTCTTCGACTAACTTTATAATCTGGCTAAGCGCGGTATCGCTGCCGACCTTTTCGGCGCAAAATTGAATCGTACCCGTTGTGTTTATTGTGGCGGCGTATACAGCGCTACCCGCTTTTTTATCCACCGGCATACTCTCGCCAGTCAACATTGATTCGTCAATTGATGTGCTTCCTTCCGTAACCGTACCGTCTACAGGAATTTTTGCGCCGGGTTTTACAACAACGATATCACCTGTTTCAACTTCGTCAATAGGAATCTCTTTCTCAGCCCCATCATGTATGATAATCGCAATCTTAGGCGCAAGTCCCATAAGCTTTTTAATAGCTTCGCTTGTTCTGCCTTTTGACACCGATTCCAATGTTTTACCGAGCAGAATCAACGTGATGATTACACCAGCAGTTTCAAAATACAGTGCGTCAACCGCTCTCAAGTTCCCTTTGTATATAGTACAGGTATTATATACGCTGTAAATAACCGCCGCAGATGTACCGACAGCGATAAGCGAATCCATATTCGGGCTTCGCTGCCAGAGAAGCTTAAAGCCAACCGTATAAAATTTATATCCAACGGCGATAATCGGAATTACTAAAGCGATTTGAACTAACGCAAATACAAGCGGATAACTCATCATGTCAAGCCATACCGGGAAGGGCAGGTTTACCCATGGAATCATAGGAGCCATAGCGACATATAAGAGCGGCGCGCCAAAAAGCGCTGCAATAATAAACTTTAAACGAAGTGTTTTAAATTCCTTTTGCTTGCGGATTTTGTCCTCATCGGCGGCGTTTGTTTTATTTATCTTGAATACCTTAAAACCGAGTTTTTCAATCTCTTCCCGAATCGCCGAAAGTCTTATCTCACCAGGCGAATATACGACAGCAGCTTTCTCGGCAGCGATATTTACAGAAGCGGATGTCACACCTGAAAGCTTTCCCAAAGCTTTCTCTATTCGCATGGCGCAAGCAGAACAACTCATACCGCCTATTGGAATTGTTACACTGCTGCCGCCCGGTGGTTCAACCGCTTCAAAACCAATTTTTGTAACAGCTTGCTTTACATTTTCAAGATTCAAAACCCTCTCGTCATACACTACAAACAGTTTTTCTCCGGCAAGGTTGACGTTAGCCTGTACAACGCCGTCTAACTTCCCGACCACTTTTTCAATTCTCTGTGCGCAAGCGGCGCAGCTCATTCCATGAATACCGAGAATCTGACTTTTCAAATAAATCACCTCTTTAAGCGTGACTGCCCTCTTTGTTGTTAAATAGTAATTCAACTTCAAAATAATAACGCAGACCGTGTCTATCAAGCCGCAAGGCAACACGGGATTCAGAAATATGAGAATTCCTAATCATTTCCGCATTGACCGGTTAAATTACAGAAATCATTTATACCGTTTTTATTCTACCACATTAACCGTACTGCGAATCATATCCATCCAACAGGCATACCCGAAAGTCCCTGTCTTATCAGGCGTAAAGTTGATGATGTTTTCTCCCAATTTAAATGTATGCTCAATGCCGTATTCTTTTATAAAAATCCTGTTGTTACAACCATTGATACTGCCTTGCGGAGCGTCAATAATCCATTTGACAGGAGTTCCGGCTTTAACCGTAATTGATGGATATGATCTTCCCGAAAGCGTACTTTTTACTATTTGAACATTGTCTTCAATGACGGCGTCTTTGACAGAACTTGATGTTCCCGCGCTAAAGTCAACCGTGATTCCCAATGGATTCAGCCCTTGTGTAAGCATCGTAAGTCCCAAAACTGCAACTAAGACCGCGCCTGCTGTCATAGCTTTACCTGTAAATTTCTTTCCCATTGCCGAACTGAACGCTCCAAGCCCAAACATCAAAGGAACAGTTCCGGCGCTGAACAAAAACATCGCAATAGCGCCCTTTACAGGACTGCCTGTTGAAAGAGCGTAAAGCTGCATCGCCTGCAGCGGCCCGCATGGCATAAAACCATTCAACAAACCGACAATCAAAGGACCTTTGCCTTGTCTGTTGTCATTGTTGATTTTTGCGGTAAAAAATTTCGGCATTCTTGGATTGAACTTGCGAAGCCATGGAAAAATCCCCATCATGTTAATTCCCATGATGATCATAAACACACCGGCTGTCAGTTTCACCGCGCCCTGCATGATACTTGTTGGGGTGAGAGCCGACCCTAACCCGCCAACCGCGAATCCAACCGCTGTACATGAAACGACCCGCCCCAAGTTATACAGAATTGAGGGCGCGAATGTTGACGAGCGGCTGCCGCCGTCCGCTTTCCCTTGCGGAATGCACTGGGAAAGGTTTATACCGCCGCACATGGATATACAGTGTACAGATGTAACCAAGCCGATTATAAACAGCATACCGTAACCCATAGTCTCATCGGCTATTTTGAGATCAGCGGAAAGAAGGTGCATAATACCGAATCGTTCGAGAATCACATACAGCGCAAAAACAATAACCAAAAGTCCGAGCGCGCGGAGTTTATCGGTTTTTATTTTCTTCTCCATCTTATTTCCCCCGTGTATTCATTTTACTTAACAAATAAAACAACCTTTATCAAAATCAGAAACAGTTTACCGAACTTTATAATTTTTACCATCCACGGCAGTTACCGAAAAATCCCCGGTAACCGAATCTCTTTAAATTAATTCAATTGCAATTGCATAGGTTAGTTCTAATGCGAATTTCAGTTGGCTGCCGTGAATACAGCTTCGCCATAATTATCCCAAACCGGTTCCTCTTTCCAGTTTTTCTCAAATCCATTAAATTTATTGGAATTTTCGGGTATTCATTGAGATGATTGTCATTAAACACTTGATCCAAAATAAGCTGTGTGCCATTGAGCAAGATGTTTTCAATATTGGTGAGAAAATAATCGGCCAACTGTTTTTCTTCGTATTGTTGTTTACTGTGGGAAAATATGTCCAACTCCCCTTTTTGAGCTGTTATCCATTTTTTTCCTGTGTTATACAGATCCGATATGGTCTTTTCGTCCGAACTAATACCAAATAGTCTTCAAATCACGAAAAAGGCCATCGCTTTTATTTACTACAATAACGCTTGTGCTGCCGGAACGGTTCTTCTTTCTGCGGACAAACAATAGATGCGCCAAATGACCCTGAGTTAACTTCTTGCGACGCGGAATGCACACCTGTGCCGGCGCCGGTTTTAACTTGTTCAAGACAACGTCTTATACTTGGGTTATGGTTTTCATAGTTTCATCGCTCAATCAAACATTGCAAAAAAGAGTAATTTCGCTGCCAAAACTAAAAAAGCAAGGCCCAAACAGAAACCTTGCTTCCTAAAGCGTACGGGCGAAAACTTGCGCCCGTTACTAACATAACGAACTTACTTCTTCTTAGCCTTCTTCGCTACTTTCTTGGCAGCCGTTTTCTTAGCGGGAGCGGACTTCTTCTTTGAAGCAGCCTTGATCTCCGCATGAGCGATCGCCAGACGCGCGATAGGTACGCGGAAAGGTGAGCAGCTCACATAAGTAAGGCCGACGCTGTGGAAGAACTCTACAGAAGAGGGGTCGCCGCCGTGTTCACCGCAAACACCAATTTTGAGGTTGGGTTTTACAGCGCGGCCTCTTTCGATTGAAAACTTAACAAGTTCGCCCACACCGCTCCGGTCGATGCTCTGGAACGGATCCTCAGGGAGAATCTTCTTTTCGAGATAATCGCCAAGGAACGAACCGATATCATCACGGCTGAAACCGAAGCTCATCTGAGTAAGGTCGTTTGTACCATATGAGAAGAAATCGGCTTCCTGAGCCATCTCGTTAGAAAGCAGACACGCTCTGGGGATTTCGATCATTGTGCCATAGAGGCAGTCGATCTTCTTAACATTAAGCTTTGCCTTAGTTTCAGACATTACCTTGTCAAAAATGACCTTATGATCCTTGAGTTCCTTTGAGTCGCAAGTAACAGGAACCATAATTTCAGCGGTTACTTTTTCGCCTTCCTTGCCAAGCTCACCCGCAGCCTCAAGGATAGCGCGCATCTGCACTTCTGAAAGCTCAGGATAAGTTACACCGAGACGAACGCCGCGGTGTCCGAGCATCGGGTTAACTTCATGCAAAGCCTTACCGCGTGCATTGATCTCGTCAACCGTAATACCAAGCGCATTGGCAAGTTGTTTCTGCAGTTCAGGGTTCTGCGGCACGAACTCATGCAATGGCGGGTCGAGAAGACGGATTGTAACGGCGTAACCTGACATCGCCTTAAGCGTTGCCTTGAGGTCTTTCTTCATGATAGGGAAAAGCTTGTCAAGCGCCGAACGGCGCTCTCCTGCGTCTTTAGCAAGGATCATCTGACGCAGGTAAGACAACGGCTCATCACTGCCCTCTCCATAGAACATATGCTCAATACGGAACAGACCGATACCTTCGGCGCCAAAGTCGCGTGAAAGCTTCGCGTCTGAAGGTGTATCGGCGTTAGCGCGAACCTTCATTGATTTATACTTGTCGATGAGCTTTAAGAACTCCTTAAGAACCGGGTTCTGTGTAGCATCGATCATCGGGAGTTTGCCTTCGTAAACAGCGCCCTTTGTGCCGTTAAGCGTGAAAACATCACCCTCTTTGTAAACTCTGCCCTTAACGGTAACGTTCTTTTTACCAAAATCGATTTTAAAATCAGCGGCGCCGACAATACAACATGTACCCCAACTTCTGGCAACCAGAGCGGCGTGGCTTGTCATACCGCCGCGTGCCGTAAGGATACCCTGAGCGGCGCGCATACCGGCGATATCTTCAGGGTTGGTTTCGTCTCTGACAAGAAGAACCTTCTTACCGTCTTTCGCCCATTTTACCGCGTCATCGGCAGTAAAGACGATCTGACCGGAAGCTCCGCCGGGACCGGCAGGCAGACCTTTACCAACAAGAACAGCCTTTTTCTCGGCGGCAGGGTCGATAACCGGATGCAGGAACTCATCAAGCTGCGAAGGCTTTACGCGCAGGATAGCTGTTTCAGTGTCGATAAGCTTCTCTTTGAGCATGTCCATAGCCATGTGTACGGCGGCGATACCTGTGCGCTTGCCGTCGCGTGTCTGGAGCATCCAAAGCTTGCCTTCCTGAATCGTAAACTCAAGATCCTGCATGTTTTTGTAGTGCTTCTCAAGTCTCTTCTGAATGCCGTCGAGTTCGCCGTAAAGCTTAGGCATCTTCTTCTCAAGAGAAACCAAGTGAGCGGTATGCTCATTCTTTGTAGATTCGTTGATAGGAGCGGGTGTACGGATACCTGCGACAACGTCTTCACCCTGAGCGTTAACAAGGTATTCACCGAAGAACTTGTGCTCGCCGTTTGCGGGGTTACGCGTAAAAGCCACACCTGTCGCGGATGTCTCGCCCATGTTGCCGAAAACCATCGCCTGAATGTTGACCGCTGTACCCCAGTCGTGCGGGATACCTTCGATGTTGCGGTAAGCGACAGCGCGCTTTCCGTTCCAGCTTTTGAACACCGCGCCGATAGAGCCTTCAAGCTGCTTCATAGGATCATCGGGGAAAGCCTTGCCCATTACTTCCTTAATACGTGTCTTGAACTGATCGCACAGAAGTTTAAGATCATCCGCATCAAGATCGGTGTCAAGCTCAACACCCTTCTTCTTCTTCATAGCGTTCATGATGCCTTCAAGCTGGTGACGGATACCATGACCGTCCTTAGGCTCGATACCTTCGGCTTTCTCCATAACAACGTCTGAGTACATCATCATGAGACGGCGGTATGAATCGTAAACGAAACGGGGATTCTTGGTTTTTTCAATAAGTCCGGGAATAGTAGCGGAACACAGACCGATGTTAAGAACCGTTTCCATCATACCGGGCATGGACATACGGGCGCCTGAGCGGCCGGCGATAAGAAGCGGATTTTTGGGGTCGCCAAACTTCATGCCCATAACACTTTCGACTTTTTTAAGCACTTTTGTATACTCTTCAATAAGTCCGGCAGGAAACTTTGACTTATTTGCGAAGTAGTCTATACAGCACTCCGTCGTAATTGTGAATCCGGCAGGAACAGGAATTCCGCCGATGTTACACATTTCAGCAAGGTTAGCGCCCTTACCGCCAAGGAGATTTTTCATCCCCGCGTTTCCGTCAGCTTTGCCCGGACCGAAAAAATACACGTACTTCTTGGCCATCAACATCCTCCGAAAGGTTATGATTGGGTTAGAAAGAGATGACAAACACTAATCCGTTGTCAATTATTTTTGGTAATGATCATTGCTATATGGGACAGATACGGCAGTCCGCACATTGGTTTTAATAACGTATTAATATAAATTGATTAAATAAACGAATCAAGGGGGAAATGGTAAATAGCGGGGAAAAACGATAAAGTTTTTGTAAAAGGTGACGATAAAGAGTGTTTTTTGACAAAAAACAGGTTTCTAAAGGGCAATTTTTCTCTAAAGTCAAACTTGCCGTTCGATCAAGTCCACCAGACAGCTTAAAGGCAGGAATCCATCAACCCAAAGCATGTCTTTACAATTAAGAGTAAGCCTGTAAATTTTTTCTGTAAACTTATCTTTCACTCAACTTAAAACAAAGCAGAAATCGAAAACTCCTATATGGTACAACAAAAGAATATATTTTTTATTTCTGCATTTGGCTATCTATTTCTGCACTGATCAGCAAGCGGTAATTATCTGGAAGACAAAAATCCCGGGTTAGCTTCGGGGATAATAAGAAACTTTCGGCAGTATACTAATTCAACTTCAAAACATATGGCCGGGAGTAAGATGTTTAAGGAGCGGACGATGGTTCTGTGTATGGTTTGCCGCCCCGCGTTGAAACGCGGCGGTTATAGAGACAGCCGAAGCGGCTGCGCGCCATACAGGGAGGGGAGAAAATCTTAATGGAAAATTGGGGATTACCGCGGATACAATTTCTCACCGGACGCCTCTTTTTGGAGATGGCGGTAATTCCCTCACACCCGCCTGTCACTGTTAAAAATGAAGTCCCGCGCCTTAAGACCATGGACTTTAAATAATAAAATAAATGACGAAGCGTAGTTTCTGTTGACCTGAGGCTTTCAATATGTGTATTTTTATTAGCTTGCCGTAATTCTACGCCTTATGGGCTGACCGGCGGCAGCGCTCCCGCAGTCATTAACTATAGTAAGCAGATGGGATCAAGTCCGGAAATTAACGGGATGGTCCTTATTTATTGATAAAGGAGGCGGAACGATCATTGACCGTTCCCTACGACAAGAAACCTAACAAAAAAGGATGCTGGCTTGGAACAATCAACCGCGCGTTATAACTGGCTTTGCGCCGCTCTGGTTTTTCTTACTTCATTTGGCGTTTACCTCGCCACTGTCGCACCTACAGTTGCGTTCTGGGATTGCGGTGAATATACTGCCGCCGGTCACTCACTCGGTATTCCGCATCCGCCCGGCAACCCGCTGTTTGTGCTGATGATGCGTGTATCAAGCATGTTCTTTTCGTTCTTCAGCGATGTTGGCTACAGGATGAACTTTGCTGTAGCTCTCTCAAGCGCGCTGACCGCTATGGTTATATATCTGATTATCGTAGAGGCCGCGAAGCTTTTTATCGGTTCTCCCGATACCGCGCAGAAGAGAATCACTCTTTATACCGGCGGGGTTGTGGGCGGGCTTTTCGCGGCATTCGGCTACACATTCTGGTTCAGCGCGGTAGAGACTTCCGTATATAATATGTGTATGCTTAATATTGCTATTTGTACACTTCTTGTGCTGAAGTGGGCGCAGAGCAAGGCAGCTGACCGGGACAAGCTTTTAGTGTTAGTGGCGTTCCTTGGGTTTTTGGGTATCGGGCTTCACATGTACAGTATGATAATTTTCCCGCCCGCGTTTTTATTTATTGTACTGTGGGATGAGAAGAAGCGCAAAGACTGGCGGCTGTGGATTACCGGTATTCTCATGGCTTCGGTTTTGTTCAGTCTGGCGACATTTCTGTTGTTTGCGGCAATAACGCTTGCCGTGACTTTTACGATGTCTCTTGTTTCTCAGAAAAACCAGTACCAGTGGCGCTTCTGCTTCATGCTTGCGCTTTTTGCCATAGTCGGATACTCGGTACACCTTTTTATTCCTATAAGATCCGCTCTTGAGCCGATGATAAATGAGAACCATCCTTCTACATGGCAGGCATTTGTAGGATTCCTCGAAAGACGCCAATACGGTTCTGAGAGTATGATCTCCCGTATGTTCTGGCGCAGAGGCTACTGGGCAAGCCAGTTTGGTATCGAAGGGCACATGGGTTTTGGCGGGTTCCACATAACGCAGTTTTTCAGATTAGGCGCCCAGGATACTGAAGTATCTCTTTTCAGGGCTGGATTTATCCCCGGCATATCCAAGCTCCTTGTCTACCTTATCCCTACGGCTTTTATGATTTACGGCTGGTTTTACATGTTCAAAAAAAACAAAAGCGCGGCGGTGTTTCTTATATCACTTACACTCTTAGCGTCTATCGGACTTGTCTTTTATATGAATTTCGCGGATGGCAACTTGCCTGAAAGGTACGATTACGAGCAGTGGAACCGGGCAGGCAGGCCGGGCCCGATGCCTACAGTTCACCGTGAGGTGAGGGTTAGAGATTATTTCTTTACGGCAGGGTTTATGTATTTCGGGATGTGGATCGGTATGGCGGCGACATGCCTTCTGCACGCGCTGTATTCATCCAAAGACCGCGCTGTCAGCAAGACCGCGGCTCCTATTTGCGCGCTGCTGCTCCTTGCGTCTCCGGTTATCCCCGCGGTCACAAACTACAACCTCAGCACCCGCAGCGGCGACTGGATCGCCCATGACTACGCCTATAACCTGCTTAACAGCTGCGGACCCAATGGAATTCTTTTTACAAACGGCGACAATGACACTTTTCCTCTCTGGGCGCTTCAGGAAGCTTACGGAATCCGCACGGATGTGCGTGTTGTAAACCTGAGCCTTCTTAATACAGACTGGTACATAAAGCAGCTCAAAAAGCTTGAGCCAAGAGTGCCTATCTCCTATTCAGAAAGTGAGATTGAAAACCTGCAGCCTCAGCGTTACCCGTTTGCGGAACCGCGTCAGCATACTCTCAGAAACGCCAATATAACGCTTACGCTGCCGGGCCAGAGAGATCACCGGATACTGCGCGTACAGGATATGATGGTGCTTAATATTGTAGACGCTAACAAATGGGAAAAGCCTATCTACTTCGCCATGACAGTTTCAGATGACAATTTAATGGGACTTGCCCCATTTCTGCAAACTAAGGGATTAGTCTCAAAAGTAATGCCTGAGAGGGTAACGGCGGAAAACCATTATGATCTGGAAGGTACGCTCGCAAAGATTGACTCTGTTTACAAATTCAGAGGAATCGGAAAAGCAAAAAACAACGATACCTCCCGCAGACTCCTGACCAATTACCTTCAGATCGCTTTTGATCTGCGCCGTCCCATGGACAAACTCAAAAGAGAGGTTGGGGTTATGAGAACAACTCTCTTGGGCACCGCGCAGGAAAACACGCAGCAAGCTAAGGAGCTTGCAAAGCTTGAAAATACCTATAGTGAAAATAAGGAGACCGTCAAAAGGTTTCTTGATACATGTGTAGAAGAGATGCTTTGGGACTGGCGTCCGCGCGCTATCCGCAACGAGTTCTTCCTTGACCATGGAATGGTTGAAGAGGCGGTTAAGGCGATGGAAGCGGCCATTAAAGAAGATCCCGCAAACAGTAATCAGTATGAGACTATGCTGGAGCAGGCAAAAAGGGCGATGGAGCTGGCGAAATAGTTGTTAGTGGTTAGTTGTTAGTGGTTAGTTAAAACCAACTTTGGATTTTCTCCTGTTTTACTAATCACTAACCGCTGCCCGCTGACCACTATTCTTCATAAAGCGGTTTTGACCGTAACGCCAGCAGATTGTAGTAATTTGATAAGCAGCGAAATCCCGCAATATTACCTGTACTGTATTGATTTTTTCTCCATTCATCAACCTGAACTATGAAGTTTTTCCTGCTGGCCGCGCTATTGCGATCTTCGGTTTGAGTTACCGGAGAGCAGCCTCTTGCGCAGCTTATGAAACAAAGTATGCTGTTTTCCGAATATCCCTCTTTATCAAGAAAGCTGCTTAACGCGATCATCTCTAAATTATTCGCGTTTAAGGGATTCACGTTTTCCACATTTATGGTCTGAGAGAACACCGCTTCATTCTCATCCCAAAACTTTACTATCATCACAGGGTTATCTTTTGAGTATTCTTTCGTTTTGAAAACAGACACGCTTCCCCCGCCAAAACAAAAGGTAGAGACAGCGTCTTTGTTTTCTTCCAACCGCAAACGAAACGCCGGAGCCGCGCCTGTTCTTTTAACCGCGCCGCGGCCGCTGATTCCTCTGATAAAGCCTGTACTGCACGCTTTCATCACTGGCATAAGTTACCTCCACGTGACACTATCCGGCAGCGCATCTCCCGCGCTGCTTTTGGGTAGATTAGCGGAACGGCCACCGGCCGTTCCCTACGGTTTGTCGTTATCGTTATGAAAAACATGGTGCGCTTCCCTGCGCTTAAATCACATCCCTGCGCGTCCCCAGGATTTTTCCGGTTAAGATTAGCGGAACGGCCACTGGCCGTTCCCTACGGTTTATCACTACTAAAAATGTCTGGTGCGCTTCCCTGCGCTAAATCACATCCCTGCGTCCAGACCTTTTGGATAGGTGACGACGGGGCTCGCCCCAAGACACCGTTTATTATTATTGAGCGCGGTAAACCGCGCTGTTACAGAACTATCAGATTGGCGTGAAGCGCTCCCGCTTCTTTTATCGCCTGTAAAATCGCTATGATATCTCTTGGAGTTACGCCCAAGGAGTTGAGCGCCTGAGCCAGTTCCGAAACTGTCGTGTTTCCGTCAAGCACCACCATCTCGGCATCCTTCTCCTCTACTATCATAGATGGGTTCGGCACCACTTCGGTACGGCCCAGGCTGAAGGGGCGGGGCTGGATCACTTCAGGTAAATTAACCACTTCAACCTTAACGCCGCCGTGCGTTACCGCAACCTGTGATATACGCACTGTGCCGCCCGCTACAATTGTTCCTGTGCGCTCATTAATAACCACACGCGCTTGCGAAGAGGGCTCAAAAGTCATGTTTTCTACCCTTGAGATGAACTCCGCGGCGGAAGCTGCGTCGCCCGCAAGCTCCATATTAAGTTCTACAGTCGCCGGGTCAAGCGCCTTTGCCAGATTTGCCACCCCATATTGAATATTAATCGCCTGGGCCATTGACACAGCGGAAGTAAAGTCAGGCGCGTGAAGGGAGAGCGACAAATTACTACCGTCAAGTATATTGAATTTGTATTCATTCTGTACAATCGCGCCGTTTGTAATTCTGCCCACAGTAACGTGATTCTTTTTGATGTGGGTAAGACCGCGGTCACGCAGATCATAACCGCCTGTGGCTAAAGGACCCTGAGCGGAAGCG
The DNA here is from genome assembly GCA_031254105.1 of Chitinispirillales bacterium. Lineage (GTDB taxonomy): Bacteria > Fibrobacterota > Chitinivibrionia > Chitinivibrionales > Chitinispirillaceae > WRCH01. The sequence goes on along the minus strand of JAIRVB010000039.1, from coordinate 214,026 downwards.
TATATTTTGCCGTCCGGCCCCTGTATGGGGGTTAGAATAAGCGTTCCGCCTTCAAGGCTTGTAGCGTCTCCCATTGATGAAACAGTTACATCAATACGGGTGCCCTTGCGTCTGAAAGGGGTAAGATGTCCGGTCACCATAACCGCCGCAACGTTCCTTACCCTTATGTGCTTTTCAGGAAGCTCAATCCCCATGTTCTTGAGCATGTTGACAATAGTCTGCTCTGTAAAGATGGTCTGATTGCGGTCGCCTGTTCCGGACAACCCAACCACAAGGCCATAGCCGAGAAGCTGCACATCCTCAAGCCCTGTGACAGACGCAACATCCTTAACACGGATCTGCTGTGCCGGCGCAGCCGTTATTGTCATTAAAACCACCGCTGCCGCCAACAGCAAGGGCGAATAATTATTTGACAAAACGATTTTGGTAAACCTGCTCTTGCTCATGAGAACCTCTTTATTCTTTAGTTTTCAGTTGTCTGGTAACTGGCACAGCCTGTAACTAATCAAAATATCCAGTTAAAAAACCTTGTGAAGATACCTGCGCGTGATGCCGTAGCAGCCACGCCGTTGCCGGAATAGGTTATCTGCGCGTCAGCTATGCTCGATGAAAACACAATATTATTTTTCTGAATATCCTGCGGTCTTACGATTCCGCTTATCTTTATAACTTCCTTCTCCTGATTGACCTCAACGACTTTACTGCCCTCTATTACCAGATTGCCGCCCTCAAGCACCTCTACAACGCGCGCTGACACAGTCGCTTCAAAAGACCCTTTCCTATTGGTAGAGCCCTTGCCGTCAAACTTGGTGGAGTTGTTGGATTTGACGCCGAAAGTTGGCAGCCACCTGCTGAATCTGCTGTTGTTCACAGTGGGAACGCCCACCTCGGCGCTGTTTGATTTGTCTGTATTTGTATTTGATTCCGTGCCGGCTTTTGCTGATTCCACAATGTGAATTGTGAGAATGTCATTAACACGCATCGCGCGGTGATCGGAAAAAAGGCTGTGCATGGGAACTGCCCATGCCGCAGAGAACGCGGCAGCGGCGGCCACCGACAAAAGAACTGTTTTTAACCGCAGATTCATATTCTATCTCCCTCTTGAAATACGGTGACCGAGCCTTTGCCCGATACAGCCGCGCGTACAAGTTTACCTGTTTGACTATTCTCTACCCAGATCCGTTCCCCGCTGCAGCCAGATTCACGCGCAACGCCCAGAACGGATACTTTTATTCGTTCACTTGAAAAAGTAATGCGTACCCTGTCGCCGCGCGCCACAGCAGGAACCGCTTTTAACATTCTGTCATGCAGGATGCTTCCCGCGTTTACAGTTCTCACTGCCGTCATTGTTCCCGCTTCAGGGATTTGACCCAGCGGGGTATAAGCGAAATTGGTTATATCCATAACGGCAAGCGAACAGTTTTGAGCGTCAAACTCTTCCCCGCGCGAAATTGAACGTGTCGCGATCAAAACAGGGGCGTTGACTTTAATATGACAAGCAACAGGTATACGGTTTATACGGTTTCCATGACGCGTGGTAAGAAGCAGATTAATATTACCTTTAGCAAACGGGTTGCTGATACCTGAAACTTCCACCTCAACAGGGCCTCCGGCGCTCTTCCATGAGCTTTTCAGGTTGTTTATAGTGAGAATCCACTCCCCCGCTTTCCAGCCGATTGCGTCCGCCGCGTAATTTCTTATCCGCTCTTCAAACTGCTCAACCCTTCTCTCCTGAAAATCGCTTGCGACCTTAACCCTCTTATGACTTGCGCTAAACTGAGCGTCTTTAAAGAATGGCTTGAGTTTAAATTCAACAAAATCGGCAGTATTTACAAAACGGTTAAATCCCGGGGGAGCGGCTTCACCCACAGAAACTTGCGAAAGTGAAGCGATCATCGCGGCGTCACGACACTCAATCTTAGCTATATCGCCAAGACGGATCAGCGTATCGTTTACCATGACAGAATCAATAAAGTGAAGCGCAACCATTTTTTTAACCGGATTTGCCACACAAACAAACGCAAACGCAAACAGCGCTAAAGCGGCTCTCAGAGCGCCCGCGCTTAATTTGTATCCGTTACTGTATTGTTTGCCTGACATCTTTTTTATCCTTGTTTTTCCGGATAGGGCGCGGTTTACCGCGCTCTCACAGTATACTTGTTAACGTTTAAGATTATTAGCGATCTGAAGCATCTCTTCACCTGCCTGAATCGCCTTTGAGACAATTTCATAAGCGCGCTGAGCGCTGATCATGTTCACCATCTCATCTACAAGATTTACATTTGAAGCCTCTACATATCTCTGCATCAGACTCCCCGCGCCATCCTCACCCGGAGAGGAGACAATAGGCGCTCCGCTTGCGTCAGTCGCCCCAAAAAGGTTTCCGCCAAGGGAGCGAAGACCCGAAGGATTAACAAAACGCACAATTTCAAACTGTCCGATATCAGTAGAAAGCGTCTCTCCAGGCATTACAACACTTATCCGCCCATCCGGTGTGATAGTAACATCATTGGCTGCCACCCCTTCCGGAATAGTAATCTGAGGAAGCAGGAAAAAACCTGATGAGGTAACCATAGTGCCATCGCTTGACAGCTTAAAAGTGCCGTCTCTTGTATAGGCAACCGAACCGTCGGGAAGCATGATCTGGAACATGCCATCGCCCTCAATCGCAACATCATAAGGATTTTCGGTACGCTGCGGCGCGCCCTGCTCAAATATTCTCTGAGTGCTTGAAGGTTTTACGCCAAGTCCTACCTCTATTCCGGAAGGAGCCATACCGCCCTCAAAGTTGCGCACCCCGGGTTCTCTGACAGCCTGATACATAAGATCCTGAAACTCAACCTTTGTACGTTTAAATCCTGTAGTTTGAAGGTTTGACAGGTTGTTGGAGATGTTCTCCATGTAAAACTGCTGGGCCTGCATTCCGGTTGCCGCTGTCGTAAGGCATCTTATCATTTTTTGTTACCTTTCGTATATCTTTGTAGCGAAATTATTCGCCCTGTTGTCTTTGTTTTTGTTAATAACGGAACGATCGCTGATCGTTCCCTGCATGCCCCCACGGCGTCCTTACCCGACCTTACCTACCATGTTGACCGCTTTCTCAAGCGTCTCATCCTGCGCGTAAAGCGCTTTCTGGTCAGCCTCATAGTTACGCTGCGTTGAGATCATCTTTACCATGTTGCGTATCAGATCAACGTTGGAACTTTCAAGAAAACCCTGTTTAACTAAGAAACCCTGAGACTGAAGCTCCACCGCGCCGGTAACATCCAAGGGGGTAAAAGAGCTGTTGCCGTGACGCTTGAGTTCGTAAGGTTTCTCAAAGTCAACAATCTTTATAACACCTTTACTTTCACCATTCTGTATAACTTCACCCGATTCGCTGATAGTAACCTTCATATTAGGCTCCACTCTGATGTACCCTTCGGCGCCCATAAGCTTCGCTCCGTCGTTTGTAACAATCAGCCCCTGAGTATCAAGCGAAAAATTGCCGTTTCTCGTATAACGTACGCCATCGTCTGTCATTATCTTAAAAAAGCCGCTGCCCTTTATGAACATATCAAGATCGGAGCCTGTGGAGCGCATTGCACCTTCTGTATAGTCTATATAAACCCCATCAACCTTAAGTTCGCGGTTAGCGAAAACCTGATCATGGTCGTTTTTAAGATGATTCTGATACGCGGCGGTAAAAAGGCCGCTCTGCTTGAAACCTGTAGTATTAAAGTTGGCCAGATTGTTTGCGATCTGATCCTGCTTATGGGCCAGCGCGGTCATTCCGGTTGAGGCTGTGTAGAGTCCCTGGATCATGAAATTTCCTTAAAAAAAGTTTAAGTAAAAGTAAAATCTGCCGATATTGTCTCTCGGTTCAGAAACATACGCATAAATCGTGCCATTTTTTATATGCAGTATAATGCGTTGATATTAAAGTGGTTATAGTGGCATAGCTTATCGGTAGGATAGTTATATGAAGCAAAGTTTGCCCTGAGTCAGGCAAAGTTTACCTTAAGATTACAGTTAATGAGCCAGCGTACCGTGAATTCAAATACAGGCGTGTGAATTATCTCTGTAATTTTGTTGATAAACGGAGAAATAATCCAAAATTATCCATTAGAATGACATACCGGTATTTAGAGCGCGTTCACACTATCCGAACCGCCTGTCTTTTGATGTATTTTACGTTATACAGTCATTCAACTTGGAAAAGAGTTTTATTAATATTGAGTTTTCTGTATTCCGCCATCTATTTCCACGTCTGTTTTGATGTAAAGGCATATCTGTTTGTAAAAAAGTATTTTTTAATTCGCGGTAACAAATCTCTCAATGAACGGTGTTAAAGGTATATGAACGATACAGAAACTGCCATCCAGGATATGGATGCGGAAGCGCTTTTCAGGAAATACGGCCCAATGGTGCAAAGGCGCTGCATGCATCTGCTTCGCGACGCCCAGAGAGCCGCTGACGCCACACAGGAGGTATTTGTGAAATTGCTTGAGAACAGGCACCGTCTGAAGGCTGAATACCCATCAAGCCTTTTATGGACAATGGCGACTAATCACTGCATGAACAAACTGCGGGATTACAAACGCCGCGGAGATTGCGCAGACACTGATCCGCTTTTGGAAAAAATAGCCTGCGGCGGTGATATGGAGAGTAAACACGGGGCGCGAAGCGTGCTGAGAAAACTTTTTGACCGCTCCCCGCAATCAAGCCGTACAATCGCTGTACTTCATTTAGTTGATGGAATGACGCTTGAGGAAACAGCCCGCGAGGTAAAAATGTCGGTAAGCGGCGTGCGTAAACGCTTACGCGGCCTGCGTGAAACTCTGGTTGAACTGGAGGGTATATAAGATGGATAAAATTATGGATGAAAATGTTAAAAGAAACGGTAACGCTGATACAAATAAAAAAATTCCAAACTGGAAGCTTGAGCGTTTCATTTTAGGCGAGCTTTCAGCGGATGAACTTAACGCGATAGCTGAACTTGAGCGGTCAGATACCGCTTTACGCCAAAGAATAACCGCTCTACGCTCAAGTAACGAGGAGATGCTTGAAAAATATCCTCTGAGCAGGATGATAAAGGAGGCCCGCGCAGGCAGTAAGGAAGCTGCGCGCGGCTCCCATACAAACGCAACCCGCCTCTCTTTTTGGAAGGGATGGAAACAGGGGCTTCCCCGCTGGGCGCCCGCGGCTCTTACATGCGCCGCTGTTTTGTTAATTCTTCCACTGTATATATTTTCACCCAACTCCTCTAAAGACGAGGCCGCCGCGCTTCTCTCCGACAACGGTATTCGTATAAAGGGTATTGAATCCAGCTTGGAAGTATGGCGCAAAAGCGGCGAAGCGGCTGAAAAACTTGATCCGGGAACGGGAGTTTCTCAGGGAGATGTGATCCAACTGCGCTACCTTGTACCAAAGAGCTGCTATGGGACAATTGTCAGCCTGGATGGCAATGGTGTTGTAACAGTACACTTATCAGGGAATTATGGCAAAGCCGCGGCGTTGACACCAGGCAGACCGGTAGCCCTCCCCCATTCATATCAGCTTGACGACGCTCCCAGGTTTGAAATTTTTTACTTAGTCACCTCACAGGAAAACTTTGACATAGACGCGATAACGCAATCAATACAAAAAGTAAAAAAGGCGACTGACAAACCAGCATTACCCAAAGATCAGCAGATTACAATTTTTACTTTACAAAAACACGCTTTAATTTGACATTTAGAAACTAACCGAAAGGGGCTATCGGATGAGATACAAAATTGCGGCAGTAACAATAATGGCGGTTTTGCTGACGGTTTCTATCAGCGGCGCCTCTACAAAAGAGGTTCACCGCTTTTTACTTGCGGCAGGAGCGAATGACGGCGGCAGCGGACGCGCTACTCTGCGTTACGCGGTAACCGACGCGCAGGCTTTTGCCGCGGTGCTGACTGAAATGGGCGGGATTGATGAGAGGAACAAGGTCTTTTTAAGCGATCCGGGCATAGCTGAGATACGGCAAGGTTTTTCCAATATTGAGAAAAAGATGAACGACCCGCGGTATAAGAACGGACGAAAGGAGATCATCGTCTACTACAGCGGCCACGCTGACGAAAAAGGTTTACGGCTTGGAAAAGAGCTTATGATGTGGCCCGATTTTCGTAAACAGGTTGATAACCTGAACGCTGATCTGAAGGTCGCGATCCTTGACGCGTGCGGTTCAGGCGCAATCACCCGCGTAAAGGGCGGCGTAGTGCGTCCCGCGTTTCTCTCAGACGCGAGTTCCGACATGAAAGGCTACGCTTTTTTAACATCATCAAGCGAATCGGAAGTTAGTCAGGAGAGCGACCGTATCCGGGGAAGTTTCTTCACCCACGCGCTTGTCAGCGGACTGCGCGGAGCCGCGGATATGACAGGCAGCGGAACAGTCACTCTCAGCGAAGCGTATCAGTTCGCTTTTAACGAAACTCTTCAGAGTACGCAGTCTACAATAGGCGGCGCTCAGCATCCAAGCCGCGATATAAATCTTACAGGAACAGGCGATGTGGTAATGACAGACGTACGTCAGATAAATTCGGGCCTTACGCTTGATACAGATCTTGAAGGCCGTCTTTTTATCCGCGATGAAAAGGGATTTTTAATCGCTGAACTTTACAAAAACAAAGGACGTACAATAGAACTCGGCCTTCCTGAAGGCAGATACAGCATACATATGGAACATACCGCGTCATATACCGCGGAAAACCTTACGCTCGGCAGCGGCGAGAAAGTTATTCTTACTCCAAATATGCTAAAACCGGTAAGACGCGAAATTACCAGAAAACGGGGAAATGATGACAATAGTTACAACGCTGACAGAGAAGACGAAGAAAATACGCAAAGCGCAAATCCGCTGCTTGACTCCGCGCGCGCGGCGCCTTTCAAATTCAACAGCTATATAGCCTATACTTTTAACGACGTTCCGGCAAACGGAGTTCAGCTCTCGCTTTTTCTTAACGAAGCCCGAGCCGAATATTCCGGAATTCAAATCGCCCTTATGAATATAGCTCACAAAGATATGATGGGAATGCAGCTTAGTTATTTCTCCAATATCGCTCTCGGACGCTTTTACGGCGCACAGGGGTCAATATTTAATTTTGCCGCGCATGGCGACAGCAGCATTCAGGGAGGAGTTGTAAACCTTGCTCAGAGGGTTGCCCTTCAGGGCGGAGTGGTTAACATAGCCGGCAATGTCGGCTATGTTCAGGGCGGACAAGTAAACATCGCGAAAAACGTAGGCTATGTTCAGGGCGGTGTGGTAAACATCGCGGAAAACGTAGGCTATTTTCAGAGCGGTGTAGTAAACATCGTGAAAAACGCGGGCTATGTTCAGGGCGGTGTGGTAAACATCGCTGGAGAAACGGGTTACGGACAGATGGGGGTAGTAAACCTCGCCGGAAAAGCAAATTACGGTCAAATCGGAGTAACCAACATTACGGGTACCGGAGATGATCAGATCGGAGTGGTTAACATTACAGGTAAAACAAAGCGCCAGATCGGCGTGGTAAATATCTCCGGATACAGTGAAAAAACGCCCATCGGTGTTATAAATATTGTAGGCAACGGCATTATGGACATGCATTTTTACTACGATGAAACAGGCAGAACCGGTGTAAAACTTCACACCGGAACCCCGTGGCTCTATACATTATTTGAATACAGCCAGATACCTGAGGGCGGTTTTGAGTGGTACGACCGGTGGCCTAAAACATGGGGCGCGGGATTTGGAACGCGCTTTGGGATGAGAGCGCCCTTCTTTCTTAACCTCGATTTCGCCTGGCTTCAGACATATACCGAAAATCCCACAAAAAGGATGAACTGGGATAAATGGAACGAACTAAGGGAAAAAAATAATTACAAATGGAGCGATGAGCAGTGGGAATATTTAAGAGATGAAATAGAGGAACACTGGTATAATAACATTGAGTACAAACTCCGTTTTGGGCTAAACTACAGCCCCGTAAAAATCCTTGCCCTTAGCGCCGGCGTAAGCGTAAATGGAATCATCGAAGATAAATACGGCGATATTCCAATCAAACCCAAGCACCATAAAAGATACCGCAACGTAAGCTACAAAGATCACAACGCGCGTATATGGCCGGGATTTTACGCGGGGTTTAGTGTGGGAAAGTTTTAATAAATGTATAATGTATAATGAGAAGAGAGATCCCTTTCTGTTGTGGTTTATTTGTACATTCTACATTATACTTTATCTCATTTGAAGCTGCGCCTCAAGCATAGTAATTTTGGCCTGCATATCTTTTGCGGTTTTCCATGATATGCGTCCTTCGTTCAGCTTTTGTTGAATTAGCAGACGCTCGCAATGGAAAGCTTTGGCGGCTACGTCGTGAGTCGCTCTTACTAACTTTTCTCTTCCTCTTTTTACCCGGTCCCTGTGCATGGGAGATGAGCGCACGAAATTATCGCCGCGCAGCTCCGGATCTTTCCAGGTAAGGGATTGAACAAGGTGACGCAGAGACCATGTCAACGCCTGTATAGGATTCACGGTTTTACCTTTCTCAGCCATCAACTCTTCCATATCGTCCATATTTTTTTGCGCCGCGGCTTTGCTGATCTGTCCCATTTCAGTCATACGAAGAACAACGTCTTTCTCCCAAAGCAGGATGCTGCGGTGCAATTCCAAATAATTTTGAATTTTATCTATTTTTATTTTGTCAATACTGTTATATTTCATTCGGGAGTAATAATTTCGTATCACAATCTCCGTAGCGACCTGAATTTTTGGGGTCACATCGGTTCTGAGCTGCTCTATAACTGTTTGCAGTATCTCGGTACGGGCGGCCATTTCCATATTATGCCCGGAGTCTTCTTCCATTTGTTCAGCCAAAAGGGGCAGTATAAAATTTGTAATAAGCAGTGATGTTATAATAACGCCGCTTGCTATAAGAATAATTAAGTCACGTTGCGGAAATGCCGCGCCGCCGGGAAGTAAAAGCGGGATAGAGAGGACGATCGCCAAGGGAACAGCGCCGCGCGCTCCGGCAACACCAAATATTATACCTGATCTTATTTTGCCGACCGGATTTCTTGGGTCGTCATTATACTCCTTGCGCCTTGCCGTTATGATCCACCAAACAAAACGTATCGCTGTAAGCGCAAACGTAATAAGTAATACGCTGCCGGCGATACGCCACCCGCCGATAGAATAATTACCGTATATATGCGATTTTAATACATAGTAAAGCTGAGCGCCTAAAATGACAAACACTAACCCGTCTAAATTAAACGCCAGTATCGACCATATATCCTTTTGCGCGTTATTAACGGTAAGCGTTTCGGGATTGAACTTATCCCTGTACAGTGAATGAATCATGCCGCAGCTGAATACGGCTAAAATGCCGTTAACGCCTAACTTCTCCGCAACCATGTATACAATAAACGGTGTTATAAGACCTATTGTAATATGTATTGCCGCGGTTTCGATGTGAAGCGTGCGGATCCAGCGCGTAAGCATATATTTAAAAAGCGTCAAAAGTAAACCAACCAATATACCGCCGACAGCCAAAACCAGAAAACTTGTCACTCCGTCAAGAAGGCTGAACGAACCGGTTACCAAAGCTATTGTCGCAAACTGGAAACATACGATTCCGGTCGCGTCGTTTAAGAGGGATTCACCGGATAAAATATTGGTGACACTGCGCGGTATGGTTATGCGTTTTGTTATAGCTTCAACCGCCACGGCATCGGTAGGGCAAAGCGCGGCGGCAAGCGCGAACGCCGCGGCTAAAGGGATAGATGGGATAAGCAAGTGCGAAAAATACCCTACAATGATAGTTGACAAAAAAACTAAATAAACAGCTGATCTGACAATGGGTTTAAACATATCCCGCATATCTCGTTTATCGGCTGTCACAGTGTAATGAAATATAAGCGGCGAGATAAACAACACAAAGAAAAGTTCCGGATAGAGATCGATCTCCCTGCCGAACACATTGTACAGAACAAATGAGATCAATCCGCCCAGAATGATCTGTACAATGGGAACTAAGAGCACCGGCAAAAAGTGGTTAATAAAATTGGCCAGAAGAAGCGCGGCCAAAAGGATCAAAACATAATCAAAAACTAACATGAGGTTTCTCCAAAACAACAGTCATTTATATCAATTATATAATTTTGGAGGAGATTTGTAAATATCATTATTATAAACTGTTTTGCGCGGATGGAAATGTTATATCCGCAAAGGCAAAAAGTATAAGAAATACTAAAAACAGCGGTTAGTGTACAAAATTCAAAAGCGGCAGGGCGGTTGGCCGGTTACACGTCCGGCGGGTACGGTAAACCGCCGCTCCGGCGGCCTCTATCTTAACACTGCCGCGAATCTCATTCTGACCCCCTCTTTTGCCCTCTCTGCTTCTATGATATACGCTCCCGCGGGGATCTTCTTTAAGGATAGGGTTGAACCGCCTTTCACGTTAAATCTCGCTGCTGTCTTTCCCCTCATGTTCACCACCCTCACCCCTACTTTTGAACCGGGAGAAGCGTTAACTGTAAGTGTCCTCCCCCTCACCGTCATTAGCGGTTTATATGTTCCGGCCGCGTTTTGTCCGGTTCGCGCCGAAGAATATAAGATTATTGTGAAGCCGACATCTTTTGAACCGTTGTAGTAGTCTCCCATCCCCGTAATTGTAACCACAGCGTCGCCCACATCCGTATTGTTCGCGTATTCCGCTGTATAGTGGATCCCCTCTGTAAGTATTTTGCCGTAAGACTCCACAACCGCCCGCGGACGTTTTTCAGCGCCGTCGTAAATGTATGATGTATCGGAAAGCGTTACCGTGGCTGAAGAGATATTTATCATACCCTGAAATCTGCCGTTGGTATTGAACTCGTTATTCAGCCATGAAACTCTGTTGTTCCACCAGGTCTTTAAATTACCCGCCGCCTCGCTGTGACTGGTTATGTATTGTGAAGAGACATAACCGGTATTGAAGTTATTATTCCCGTTTATATACCATCTTCTGGTATCCTCAGCCGCGGCAGCGGCGATCTTTTGACTTATATTGTCAATATACCCGGTAAAACCCGCGATTTGGGCGTATTTTTCATTCCAGCGTTCCCTGAACCTGACGGTAAAAACCGGATCATCATAAAAACGCCGTAAAAAGTTATTTTGGGGGATGCGTTCATCATATCTCGTAAAGTAAATATGGGTAAAATTGTAATCATAGCCAAACCCGCAATCGAAATCCCACACCGGCCCCAGGGCTATTTTTTTACCCTTGTCTTTGTACGCCAGCATGCTCTTTGGCTCCAGGAGTTCAAAGTTCCGTATTATTTCATTGACCATTAAGTAATCAACAACAGCGTTTATATCAATCAAACCGCGGTAGCCGTTTTCAGGGAAACCGCCGTATGCCATCAAATTACACAACCCGTTCCAGTCATCCCTTACAAATTGGTATGCCGGATTATTCATATTGGCTTCCCCCGGCGGCTCAGGAGATTTTATCATAATGGGAAGCCCGTACTGGATTGTTCTAAACTTGGGTTCCTCATCATAATAACTGTCTATATCAACATACCAACCCTCATCCGGATCAATATTTATTCTGTTCTCATGCACCTGCTTATGCTCCGTCAAACCATATACGCCTCTGTAATCCCCGTTCAAAAACAGATGGACATGGAAATAATTATGAGTGAAAGGCATCTCAAAAACATTTTTAGCGAGTTCAAATGTCAGAGGAGTATACAATAATGTCGGATCACGGTACTCCGCCAGCAATACCCAGTTTCTCGCTCTGGGCAGTCCAAGAAGCCCTATCTGCCCGGTAAACCTTAACCGGTACGGTTTCTTGGGATAATCAAGTCCCCACTGCGGCATTACCCAGGTGGCGTTGCCCCGTCCCCGTATCTCATCGGCAGGCCTGTCGGGGCGGGACACATCGGACCTTAGTCTCGAAATATTGTTACCGGAATTATAGGGATCGGTAAGTGTAAACGACTCTATTCTTGTGTAGATCTCTTTACTCGTAATACCGGCGCCGTTCTCAGTATTAATGCTTATCACCGGAATCCCGGTAGCAAGCAGAGACTCCTGGGTAAACATTTGGGCGAAACCGGAAGCAGCGAAAACCGCGGCGAAAAATAATGTTTTGATTACGCCTCCCATAGACCCCCCTCATGTACGGGCGCGGTAACCGCCCCGCTGTTATTATTATTTGTATTATATATTATTATTTACACAAACAAACGCAGCCATCTATAATGCAAGTTACGTTATAACTGATGTTACGCATAATACTCTAAGCCCCGAAGGGGCATAATATATTTAACGATGGGTGCAGCCCATCGTATGGGAGTAAGATGACCCGTGACGCAGACGCAGGAAGTCATCTGCTTCCCGTCTCATGAGATATGGGACATGTGCGCGTTCGTAAGCATGCGCCCGCTCGTAAACACAGGGCTGCACCCTGTGTTCGCGTATTACGCCCCTTCGGGGCTTAGAGTATTCTGCGTAATATCAGGTTATAATTCAAAATATATAAAATCCATGTTTAATTGAATAAAAAAATCATATATTCACATCCGGAGGCAGTTTTTTCCTGAATGGATTCAAGTCATCCGCATCTTTCCATCAACAATGAAGCGCGGAAAGGTCATGGCTTATTGAGAGCGCGTGGATGGCGGTAAGGCGGGATCCCGCGCTGCAAGAGTTTTATTACCGTATCAAGCGTAATAGTGGAAACAGTAAAAAAGCGATAACGCGGCTGCGAAGTTGTATTGTAAGCAAAGAACATATCTGCAGACGGAACCCCGAGCCGCCCGGCTGCGATGCGTATATCGTTTGTTATGCGATGTGCTTTCTGTCTTCACCGATTAGTTTCTTTATGGTACCGACAAAAGCGTTCCAATAAATAACGGTAAATTGCTTGTGTTGTCGATTATCGCGAAAACAAATGGACGGTCAAGTGTAACGTAACGAGGGGGAGGCGGGGCGCTTGTCGGCCCTGATACTTCTACCACTGTAGCCGCACCTGCTTTTGTCCCCCGTACATCAACCGCAATTTTGGCTTTATGCATTACATTGCTGATAAACAAATCGCCATATATCCAATTACCCATGCGAGACAAATCCGCTGTTTCTTCACAAAAGGCGTCTTCCATTCCCATTGATTTCAATGCGTCGTTCATTAAAACTTCATATTCGTAATCAAATTTGGGCAGCGCCGCCCTAACTCTGTCAGGCTGCGCATCTCTTACAAGATTTAGAAAATCTTCGCCTGACAACGCGGCGATAAAATCAAATATATTATTATCCGGTAAAATGGCGGCAAAGCTGTAACGTCCGCTATAGTACGGTTTAATAAAGCCCGTTGCGCCATTGCCCTGTATATACAAACTTTCCGATGAGCGCATAAATTCGGCGGTTTGCGTCTGGTTATTATGGTTGGTAAACTCTCCGCTGCTGATATTTCCGTCTTCATAAATATATTTCCATTCAGCGTCAAACAGAACCGTATTTATTAAGTATAAAACCGCTTCCTCCGGGATTTTGTCCAGCATTTGCTTGATAAGCCCGTCCGTCGCTTCGCTTATCCATGTGTTTATGTCATTTACCGTTTGATTGTCAAATGGCGCGGCAAACGCATCCGCGCCGAAATAGTCAGCGTTTGTTTGCAAAAAACCGCGGTTCGGTGTAAAACCAAAATTCCTGAACCAGATAGAATTGGAGATGTCAAGCGATTCCTTTGGCCGGCTGGCTAAACCATTTACGAAAGAGTATAAATAGGCGTTTAACTCAGCGATAGACATACCTCCGCCGATAACCCGCTCCATTTGCGTAAGCGTATTTCCATCCGCGCCGTTTGCCGCCATTGCAAGCGCAAGTAAAACCGAAGCGGGCGAAATCAGCGAGTTCTCTTTATTTGAAAGTGAAGCTCTGAACAAGTCCAGCGAAAAATTCGCCGCCGCGGTGCGGAACCGGTCGTCCAATTCTACAGCGGCTGCCGGACTGGGATTAATACCCCGCATTAAATCAGAGGTTTGTATTTTTGGATCTGATTCTCCTGGATTTGATTCTATTAAACTCGGCTGATCGCACCCAAAAAATGCAGCGCATAAGATGCTTACTGTAAGTATAAACACGAAACTTAAAAACAGTTTTGCTGATCCGGTATTTGCTCTCATAATTCTCTCCTTAGCTTAAAGTGAATATACAAAACGTCATTCATTAACGGAATTCAAAAACGCTTTGTGCCTGCAGCGCCGCTAAACAGTCTTGCTGCGGAGCGAAGTTAAACCGCTGCAACCCAAAACGCGGAGTTTTCGATAGTAGTCCACTCCCTCCAGAATGACTACATTTTTTACCCGGCTATTTAGAAATCCTTTGTTTTGGTTAATTGTCAAAAGCTGCCTTGGGACAAGCTTTACTATAAATATACAGCATCTTTGCCCAAAGCAATCACTTATTGTATAAATTTTGTACTCAACTGGTAATAAAGTGTATCCAAAAGCAGGACAGCATATATCTGTTTGTAATTTGAAAGGTATGAGTAAGTGATAAGTCAATAATTAACAATTATTAGTTTAAAACACATTACTACCTTCTCAATAATATCCTGAGTCTAAAGAACTCGAATAGAAGGTTGTTGAAAAATTCTTTTTATCAAAGTTTTCATCTCGAAAGGGTGTTTATTATCAAAAAATAGGAAGAGATAACTTTTTTATCATTTACGAAAAAGTACTTGCGGAGGCATCATAGCAGAATCTGACCGCATCAACAGCATCTTTCTAAAATCAAAAGTCAAATGCAAGAGGCGGTCGAACAAGCATATTACCCGCGGACAAATAGGAATTTGTCCGCTTTAACGGTATCTTTCAGAAAGCGAAAGTCAACAACAAGAGGCGGTAGAGCAAGCATATTGCTTGCGGCAAGTCGCCCAGTTATTGCGCTGTTTTTTCTGTATCATTTTCTCAGTTTTAGTTCGTTCAACAACAATCCGTATGTTTCAGTCCAATCTTTTCTGTAAAGTTCGGTCTCAATAGCCGACAATTTATTAAAAGTGTCCGGTTCAAAAAACAAATTTGTTGTTTTTGCTTTGATTTTTGCGTTTTCATTCATTCAATTATTGTTCAACATTGCCTGCGTTGACATTTCTGCTTTTAGGTATTTTTTAGCAACGAATTGTCAATGTACTGCGCTGTCGCTCTGTTTGCGTGCTTTGTCATCAAAGTCTTTACATATTGATTCCAAGCAATTATTCAACAACTCTACGTCGTGGAAAATGACCAAGAATAAATATCCGTCTTTTTCCTCATCAATATGTTTTAGCAATCCCTCAAAATAGGCAATTCTGCCTTGAATGATGCTTGTCGCTTTTTCGTTTTCGCCATTGAACATCATCAAATAATACGCTTCCACCATCGCCGCACCAGCAACGACTGTCGTATGAATATTATTATTGATTGTTTCAATTACACGCTCTTCAAATCCGCTCTTATTCACGCCACGCAAACTTTCGGAAATAAGCAAATCAATTTTTGTTGTACCAATTTGTATTATTTCATTTACCCATATGTATTCATATGCTTTTATCGCTTTTTCAACAAACTCAGATAATATCTCTGTCGGACAAGCGTTTTTATTTGTAAGTCCGACTAAATTTTGTCTAAATGTAGTCATAACATCAAGCCACCAATCCCAACAAGTAAATTTCACTGAATGGTCTGCTCGAAACAAACTAACTATCAGATTAAAACTTTTGTCAAAAAGAATATCAAATGCAGTTTCATAATCACCACTCGCAGCAAATGCGGTTGCCGAATCAATGTATGTTTTTATTTGTGTTGGAATAAAAAATGCAAGTTTGTTTTCAGATAATTCTACACAAAAATCAGATGCTTGTTTGTAGTATTCCACAGCAATATCTGGTTTGAAATTATCTGGTCTCATATAAAGCCGTGCCAAATTTCCTAACGCTTCTATTTTATCTCTATTTACACCGCTATGTTTGTCAATATCCTGTGGCAATTCTTCGTGTACTTTTAGAACCCTATTGTAAAATTCCTCAGCTTTATCAAAATTACCGATAGACCTCTCCCTGTCAGCCGCCATCATATATACGCTGAGAAGTCCGGTCGCATATTGATTAGGATTTAATTCGTAAAGATGTTCAAACATAGAATATGCCGTATATAAATAATGCATCGCAAGTTCTTCGCAAGTCCATTTTGGGTTTTTACCGCACGATATATCATAATCAGACCATTGCTTTTTTGTTTCAACTTGACCGTGTCTATGCTTATTTATCCAACAAGCGTACAAATTCATATAAATTACACCTCTAAAGCGTAGGCAATAGCGTTCTATTATTTCATCTTTTGTATATAAAAGGCTAAATCTTCTCAATGCGTTTTGATAAAAGAAATCTGCTACATCAAATGCTTGGTTATCCTTGTTATCTGTAGCGTCATTTGCATATATGTTCCCCAATTCAAATTCGCATTCTCCTTGGTCATAATAATGTGCACTAATGAATAAATCTTTATTAAGGCTTTCTTTCAAATTACCTGCTGTGAAGAATATCAAATTTGACATTATAGTAGCCTCGTTGGAGAGCAATCCTCTTGATGCCATTTCACGATGAGGGCTTGTAATTTCCTTAATTACCCGCCAATGCACTTTTAAAGCATTAGTCATAAGGGATTCAAAAACAAAATCTTTTTTTTCTGATATTTTATTCCATACTTCTCTTGATAATCTTAACAACCATACACCGTGTTCAAACTCTTCCGCATTACGAAGTTCTGCAATGTCGGAGTGTTTCCAATATCGCCCAAGCGACAAGTAGCATTTTGCTATTTTCGCATAGTCATCGGCTGTTAATTCGTTTTCAATTGCTTTATCAATTAAAGAAAACGCCAAGCCGAAAGTATCGACATAATCCGATTTGCCCGTTAAATACTGACCCGATTTAATGAGAATATCTGCCAAATCGCAATGTGCCACAGCCATAGTAAATTTGTCCGCTCCGCTTGCATTTAGGTAACTTAAATAGTCAAGCGTGTGAGGAATAGCCTTTTCGTAATACAACTGTTCTTTAAGAAAACGTGCGTAATCTGCAATTATGGTTTTGTCTAAATTAAACTCTTTAACGAGTTTTATTGTGCGTTCATATTCGCTTTGAATTTCATTCCAAGCCTCAATTCCTTTTGCTTTTGCAGACAGAAGTTTTATTAAAAGTAATTGTTCATTCAGTGCCGCTTGGGCTTTGTTATTGGCATTATCTCTTAGTTGTAAGCTTAATTCCTCAAACTTTCTCGCCGTGTTTACTTCTTTGTAGATTTCGGCAATATCGCCTTTTGTTTCTTTTAATAAAACAATAGCTTCTGCCCATTTACCTTCATCAAGCAGTCTGTTGGCTTCATAAAGACGTTCTGAACAATTGCCGGACAACATTTTCTCTGCACAAAATATAAAAGTGTTAAAAATTTCATCTTTCTTGCGACTTAAATCCTCTTTTAACGCAGATAAGGTTTCTTTCGCTTTTTTCAACTGTTCAAAAGTTTCATCGTCATCAGGATTGAGAACATATTTTTCTTTAGCAACAACAATAAAATCCAGTGTTTCAGATATTTTTGATTCAATATCAAGTAGCACTTGGTTATTGCACCATCCGGGAACATTTTGCAAAGAGAGAATATCTTCGTCGCTTTCTTTTAGCATATTTTCCGACACACATATATTAACATCGAAAAGTTTAAGCGCAATAAGATTCATGATTATTTTGAAAAGCAGAGTATCAATATGAGCATATGTTCCCCAAAAATGTTTGATTTCGTCATTTAAATATTTTTTAAATGATGTTGCTGAATCATCTTGTATTACCACTTTACCATCATCTGTTGCCGTTCTGATATAAACAATAATTTTAGGATTGTTGTTTTTTTGAAACGCTTCATATGCCACATCAAACTCGTGTTTTGTCCATTCGCCAACCGATTTTCCAAACAATAGAAAAACGAAATCGCTATCTCGTATTAAATCGTCATACTGACTTTGTTTACCACCTTTATGAATAGCTTCATCTGTATGCTCGCATTTTTCTAAAAAGAAAGATATTTTATTGCGGTAGATGTTATTTAATCGACCACTAATTAAATCAGTCACTCTTAGACGTTCATCTGCAAACTCATTTATAGATGATGCGAGAAATAAGCGTATTGTTGTTCTTAACATAGTAACTCCTAAATTATACACAACATCCTGATTCCATACACTTTTTATAATATAGATAAAAAACTTGCCAATGCGTTATTAAAACTACCCAATAAACAAACCCTTTGCTTTTCTCATATTCTCAATTAACTTTACGGAGAACGGGCAGTGTGCCAACATAATCTGTTTTACAAGACACGGACGTGGACGTCCGCGCCAGCGGTAATGTAAATAATGAAAACAGTTTTAGAAATATATTATGGTTTGTTTTTCGCAAGATTTGAACGCTGTCCGTATATCACTTTTTACGAGGTCTAACAGAAACGCCATAGATTGACGAAAGTTATTTCGTCCCCCGCAGGATTAAAGGAAAGCTCGGCAGGGGCGTAACCAATCAGATTTATGTGATATTTACCACGAATTGCTTAAAATCACAAGGAAAAATCCTTTATTTTCAAAAAAAGAAGCTATTTAAAAAAAATAAACGTATATTGTAGTTAGGCTTGCATGGTGCAGGTTGCGGATATGGAAAGTTTTAAGGCTGGTTTCCATATCTGTTCCAGTCTAGCCCCTA
This sequence comes from Chitinispirillales bacterium, assembly GCA_031254105.1. Lineage (GTDB taxonomy): Bacteria > Fibrobacterota > Chitinivibrionia > Chitinivibrionales > Chitinispirillaceae > WRCH01. The sequence continues at coordinate 195,259 of JAIRVB010000039.1, read as the reverse complement.
AGGAGATATTAATATGTGCGAACAAGAGAAAAATTTAGCTCAAGGTTTGGTTATACTTTTTTTTGCTTTTATTTTTGCCGGCTGTAGTCTAACAGATGATTTTACGACCCCAGTTGGAGAGGATGCTGGAATGTTCTGGCGTGCAAGTTGGGGAGGATCATTGCAGGGACTACCCTCTGACCGATATGTTCCAGACCATATGCCTTTAGACAGACATTTTCTTCCCCTCAAGATTGTTATTACCGACATCGCCATGTTACATGATTTTTTTGCCGATACCTATTCACTTTCATTAAATGAAGCAGGAGATGGCTGGGTGCGTGACGAACGTTTTTCAGATAGTATTGCCAAGTATGACAATACGTTCTTTAAATCCAGGCAGCTTGTCACCTTTTTTCTTACAGCCGCAGGCGGTGCATATGAGTTTAAATTGACTGGAACGACATACACTGACGGCACACTTAACATTAACATTGATCACATTTCAATAGGAGGGGGTCATGCCGCACTGGTTGAATGGTTTGCCATTGTCGAAACAAACAAAGTACCGGCTGATGCCGCCATAAACGTAAATGTTACTGATGAGTGGGGGCGAGTTTATACTTTCTAGTTTTGCTTATGCTTAAATAAAATTTGATAAACACAATGGGCGTATATTAGAAGAGCATTAAAAAATAAATGTATATTCATTTAGCAGTCCAGGTCTGCAACAAGCATGGCAACAATCGTTTGCAGCTGAAAAATGAGCAAAAGCCTTTCACAACTAAACGCCCTCTCCTATTTGTGCATGAAATGAGAGTATCCGCGTGGAATTGGTGCTGCGATTATACTATTTTATAGATTCTGTTTATCTTTTAAGAATGTGGGATACGAATGGATAAGGCGCAAACATATCAGATGTTGTTGGCTGTGAAGAGTGGTGAGATGTCGCCCGATGAGGCGTTGCTGAAGCTGAAGCTTGAGCCGTATTCTGACCTGAGTTATGCGAAAATTGATAATCACCGCGGGGTGCGGCAGGGTATTGCGGAGGTTATATTTGGTCAGGGTAAGACGGCGGAGCAGATTGCCGGTATTATTCAAAAGATGCTTGAGAATGGCCGCAGTAATATTTTGGTTACAAGGCTGGATGGCGAGACTGCGGGTGAGATTCAAAAGAGCGTGAGCCTTGAATACAAGCCCGTGCCAAGGCTTGGAATTGTTGCGCCTACGGGAAAAGTCACCGGGAAGGGTTATGTTGTTGTGGCGACTGGCGGGACAAGCGATATTCCCGTTGCCGAGGAGGCTGCCGTTACTGCCGAAATTTTGGGCAGCCGCGTGGAGCGGCTTTTCGATGTGGGCGTTGCGGGGATTCACAGGCTTCTTGATAAGTCGGAAGTTCTTATGAGCGCGAAGGCGGTGGTGGCTGTTGCGGGGATGGAGGGCGCGCTTGCGAGCGTTGTGGGCGGTCTTGTGGATTGTCCGGTGATAGCGGTTCCTACTTCCATTGGTTACGGCGCGTCGTTCGGCGGGGTTGCGGCTTTGCTGTCCATGCTTAATTCTTGCTCCAGCGGGGTGAGCGTTGTGAATATTGACAATGGATTTGGGGCGGGTTATCTGGCGAATATGATTGCTCATATTTAATGTGGAGAAATAATCTATAGCAGCCGCTGATTACCAGAATAACTAAAAATATCTCATACATTAATGCTTTACCAAATGTCTGTTATGACTATTTAAATGTGAAATTTGCCTGCGGTGTTCCATCCATTAGCCCTCCCCGGGCGGAAAAAATGGGGGCAATGCTGATAGAGGTAAATTGTGACCGTGAGCTAATCAGCATTTCTAAAATCAAAATTCAAAAACAAGAGGCGGGCGAGTAAACACCTTATCCGCGGACAAATAGGAATTTGTCCGCATCAACTGCATCTTTCTAAAATCGAAAGTCAAAAGCAGGAGGCAGTAGAGCAAGCATTTTACTTGCGAACAGGCATGAACCCATCAACAGCAAACATCATCTGTCAATTTCCGCCGCCATTGGCGGCAGAATCTATGATTTGGCAGCAGGGAATGCAAAAAGACAAAGCGTCTCGAAAGCCATAATAAGAGATTCTGCAGTATAATTACGCTCCCTTATAAGAAACGTAAACTTTTCGTGCCACTCTTTAAACTTGGGATTTGCCATCAGCGCCCTCATTGCGCTATTACCCTCTACCCCAAGGCCTTTGTAATTAGCGCAAACACATATCCCATGATATATTGCAAAATACTCGTTAACCTTATTTTTTTCAATACCGCCCTGAGGCCCGTAAAATGGAACCAAGGGACGATACTTTAATATGGCATTTGCCATCAACCCCGCTATTTTTGGCGGCTGAACCATATCCTCTATCTGATACCTCTTTTTCAAAAATCTCAAGTCTTTTACATAATGAAAAACAGTTTTTTTGGTTATATCAGGATTCAGCTCAAAAGCTTCCTTTTCAGGCAACGCAAACCTTTTTCGCATTATAAGCCACGTCTTAGCAAGCCACTCTAATTTTTCATTCATTCGCTTAACATCTTCCAACTCCTCGGCATTAAGCGACATAAGGCACACCAATTACATTTGCGTAAGATTCGGCAAGCTCCTCTACAGATTTTAAATAATCCTCTGTAGGTATTTTCGGATGCTCATTCATGCTTTTACACTCATCACTCAAAACACGGTAAGTACTCTCGGTGTCTTTCGTAAAGAACTCTTTGATTTGGCTTTCATCAGTAAAACGCATTCCCACTCCTCGAAGTATATTAAAGAAACAATCTCAGCAATATCAATACCATAATAAATATTAATATAATACATGCTGTCTATAAGCTGTTAAATAAACTCTTTTGCTAAACCAAAAGTCAAAAGCAAGAAGCAGTCGAGCAATCATATTACCCGCAGACAGATAGGAATCTGGTTGCTTTAACTGTATCTTTCAAAAATCAAAAGTCAACAACATCCGCGTAGCGCGTAGTAATAAGTGGGTGACAAATGAATGCTATGGAGTTTGATGCGTTATTTTCTAAGCCGGCGGGCGAAAGTAGAGTATCATCCATATATGTAAAGCCTGCGGTGCGAGGCTATTGGTTGGAGCGGTGGGGGAGGTTGCCGCCGAGCTTAACGGGGGCATTTACCGTTTTATCGGGCTAAAAACAGAGTTTTTTAATCTTTTTTACTTTTTTCTGAAAAATAATCTATATTTATAATCATGTTAAATAATGCAGGGTTAGGTACAAAGTGTCGCTATGATTGCTTGATGGAGACTTATTTTAAGATATATTGGCGGTTTAAGAAAAAATGTTATATTTTTGATTGGTGAACATAAAAAGGGAGTTGTTGGAAAGTATTTTCAATAGAGAAATGGGTGACAATGAATGTTGCGGGGATTTATCCGAAAAGCGCAAGCCAGAGAACGGGTGGAAAGGAAAATTGTATGGTAGAAGTTTCTCCAACAGTATGGGTATCAAAACAAGCAACTATATCAAATAAAGTAATATTTGGTGACAATATACATATATATGGAGAGGTTGAAGTCGCTGAAAATGCAATTATTGAAAATAATGTTGTTATTGGGCATCCTTCTCCATTTACATTAAGCGATATTGAATTTAATTGTTCTTTAAAGCTAAGGGATGTTTATGATACTATTTCACAAGGTAAAACTTTTATTGGAAGTAATAGCATAATAAGAAGTAATACTACAATTTATAATGGAACAAAAATTGGGAATAATTTTGATTGTGCCCATAATGTTATAATTCGAGAAAATTGCAATATCGGAAAAGGTTGTTATGTATTTCCAAGTACTTATTTTTATAATAATGTTTCTATTGGAAATAATTGTCGTATTAATGGAACTCTTTGTGCTAGAACAATTATTGGAAACTACACGTCAATGTTAGGACATACATCGCATAAGTATTCTTCAGGAATTGAAGGTGAAATTGAACCAGCACCAACTATTCATGACGGAGTTATTATTGGAAGAGAAGCCGTTATTATAGGGGATATTTCTATAGGAAAATTTTCATATATTACTACGAATTCAGTGCTTTTAAAATCAACTTGTGAATATTCATTAATGGCAGGAATACCAGCTAGGTTAATACGTTACCGTAATCATTCAGAAGTAGAAAAAATTATCAATAAAATGGAGGCTGAATCAAATGGAAACAATTAATACAAGATTAGCTGTTGATAATAAATCATCTATTCATTTATGTATCAAAAAGCCTACATTTAATACTTGTGGGTGTATTATCTTTTCACATGGGTTTAGTGTAGCTGGATTTGAAAGTTATAGATTTTTTTGGGAACTTTCTAATGAACTGACTGCTAATGATTTTATCTGCGTCCTATTTGACTATCGTGGTTCTGGGTATAGCGATTTATCTTTCTCTGATATGACAATTGATACGGAGATTGAAGATTTAAATTGTGTCATTGACTATGTAGTTAAGGACATTTATTCAGAAACCAATTTGATTATATGGGGTTGCAGTTTTGGAAGTGGTGTTGCATCTTTGGTAGGAGCTCAAAGAAATGACATTGGAGGGTTTTTACTGTGGTGCTTATCGGCGGAATTAGAACAAAGATATAGCAAAACATTGGGAACAGAAATTCACAAAGTTGGTTATGTATACATAGATAAAGGAGATAAGGTAAAAAAAGATTTTTTGGATAGTTTAAAAAATAAGGATGTATACAATTCGATTAGCCAAATTCCTTCTCCAATACTTTTTGTTCATGGTACTGATGACACAAAAGCATCTGTCAACTTATCAAAGCAGGCTTTTGAAATGGCAAGAGGAAATAAAGAGCTTGCTTTAATTGAAGGCGGTAATCATGGATTTAAGTGTCAACCGGAACAATTTGCCAAAGCAAAAAAAATCTCTTTTGAATGGATAGATAGAATAACTAAAAGAACGGAGAAAAATGGATTTTATGAATAAACCCAAAGAATTGATTTTTAATAAAATCGAATTGCAAATTATATTTGGATTCGATTTAGGACATATTTTATTAAATAATGAACAAAAAAATACATTTAATTCTTTTAGAGGTAGTAAAAAATGGTTAAAAGATCTGAAAGAAAAAATAGAAACAACGAAACAAAATTATATATTCCAAAACCCTGAATTTGCATCTTCATCTTATTCTAGTACAGATAGGCGAGAGCGTTCAACTTTTTCGATTTATTATGACAAAACTTTAATGCCATTATCATTCTCTATTAACGATGATAATCCTTTACACTTAACAGAACATAATATTAGTGTTAAATTTCAAAAAATTAAACTTGGGATTAATGGTTCTGTTACACTAACTTCAAGGTTATCATATCAAAGTTCAGGATTGTCTTTTAACAATTTTATTGAAATCTATAACAATAAGATAAACATAATAAAAGAAAAAGCACATTCAATAGTCGTTAAATTAATTGAAATGCTTGGTTCTAATTTAACTGTACAATTCAATAATCAGATAAGATTTGAAAAATTTAATCAATTTGTTGATTGTTTTGAAGTTATGGATTTTGATTACACTATCTATAATAATAAAAAAATGCTTATACATGATTTATATAAAGATGATGATTTTCTAAGGCAACTTGCTCGTTTATTCCGAATGTCACTAAGTAATTATAAAAATCATGATATAGATCGTATAAAAAAGCTTCTGAAAGATGATATAGGATACAGAAAAGATGAATTGTGGCTAATAAACAGAAACCGTGTTATCAGGCATTTTCCAAAGGCAGAAGATGAGTTTCAAAAACGTTTTTTTAACGATATTGTTTTAGGGTGTGAAATCTTTATTCAACATAAAGTAGCCTTGTTGTATCTAAATCAATGGTGTATTCATAAATATTCAGAAATTAAGGAAATCATAGAAGGTGGCAAGTATTTAATTCCTCAAGAATTTAATAAGCTAGAAAAAATAATTTTTGAAATGACGAATTTTATTAATATTTTTTCCGATGATTTTTATGTACAAATGAATATTAAGCACAGTTTTTTTAATGAATTTATGGAACAACTTCTTATAAAACTGGATTTAATATTGATCCTCAAATCAAATAGATACCTTCTTTCTAGCTTATTAGAGCGTTTGTCTTCAATATCTTCGATTATAACGACTAAAAGGTCAATAGAACTTGATACACTGAATTACAACCTATCCCGTTCTGTTAAAGGAATTAACATAACGGTAATTATATTTACTATTTTAATGGTTCTTATTGCAACTTCGCAACTTATTGTTGCAGTCATGCAATATATGAAATAAAGGTGGCTTATGTGATACAAACGCATTCAGTTTCAGTGTCTGCAGTAATAACAAATGCAGATAATGAGATATTACTTATTGATGGCTTGAAACGCGGTTGGGAAATACCCGGTGGATTAGTTGAACATAATGAATCATTAGTATCCGCATTGCACAGAGAAGTTTTTGAAGAAACAGGTGTTTATATTAAAAATGTCATTTATAAAGGTTTTTTTCATAATTTAAGAGTAAACACTTTTAATTTCCTTTTTACTGCCAACTATTCTCATGGCAATTTACAAAACAATGATGAGTGTCGAACTGTAGGTTTTTTCTCAATAGATACAGCTCAAAAAATGGTATTATGGGGTAATTTTTGGGATAGAATTTATCTTTCATTGACATCAGAAAATTTTATTGTTGAATTTTAATGCGGATATGCGCCCAACAATGGGTTTTAACTGATTATTCTACGGCATAGGCAGCAATTGGGGGTTGGTGAACATTTGCATCAGCAAAGAGGAATTTCGAAGTAGGATTGTCGCGGGCATAAGTCCGAATGGAGTCGTGAGGATATTGTCCCTGGCGATTCCATCTTGCAATATGCTTTGGATTTGACTGTTCCGGGGGTGGCGGCGCACGAAGTAGCCGCCAGGGGGCCGAGTGCGGAGCTGCATTTCAGAGTTCGGCCCCCCTTGAATATATAACGGTTGTTTTATTTCTACATTATTCTGGATATTTGAAATGTAAACTTTGAGGAGAAATTGTGGATTTTGCTCTTATGACTACGGCTGCGGGTATCGGTATTTTTCATACTGCGATTGGGGTGGATCACTATGTGCCGTTTGTTGCGATGAGTAAGGCGAACGGGTGGAGTTTCGCTAAGACGATGGTTGTTGTTTTTGTGTGCGGTGCGGCTCATGTTTTGAGTTCTATTATTTTGGGGTTATGCGGGATTTTGCTTGGTTCGCAGGTTAGTTCGCTGATTGGCATACAGGACTTTCGCGGTGAGGTGGCGGTGTGGTTTCTTATTGCTTTTGGAGCGGTTTATATGTTATGGGGTATCAGAAATGCGGTGAGGAACAGGCCGCATAAGCATGTGTTGACGGATGGCAAGGAGGTTTGGCATAATCATGATGCTGTTCACGGCAGGGAGTGCGGCGATGAGCATTCAGAGAGAACAGGTGTGTCGCGTTCGTTCTGGCCGCTTTTTATTTTGTTTGTGCTTGGGCCTTGCGAGCTTTTGATTCCTTTGCTGATGTTTCCGGCGGCGCAGGGCGGGATGATGTCTGTGATTGCGGTTGCGGCTGTTTTTGCTTTTTGTACGGTAGGTACAATGCTTGTTTGCGCAGGCGTTGTGTTGAAGGGTATTGATATGATTCCTGCGAAAAAGATTGAGCGTTATTCGCATTCGCTGGCAGGCTTTGCGGTTTTGATGTGCGGGCTGGCGATTCAGTTTTTGGGGATTTAGCGGGGCCGCTTTTGACGTTAGAGGACTTTTTCAAAGATAACCCAACCGTTACGCTTGCTTTTTCGGGAGGCGTTGACTCATCTTATTTGTTATATGCGGGAATGCGGTGCGGTGCTGAAATGAAAGTTTGTTTTGTAAAGACTGCTTTTCAGCCGGAGTTTGAATTGCAGGATGCGCTGCGGTTTGCGAAACAGGTTGGGGTTGAGATTGCCGTTTTGGAAAAAAATATTTTGGATGATAGAAGGATTATTCTCAATTCGCCCAGGCGTTGCTATTTTTGTAAAAGAGCGATTTTTGAGGCTTTGCGGGAACACGCTTTTTCAGACGGCGCGCCGCTCATTATTGATGGAACAAACGCTTCCGACAGCGCGGCTGACCGTCCCGGCATGCAAGCCCTGAGCGAGCTTTCCGTCCGTTCGCCTCTGAAAGAGTGCGGTTTGACGAAAGACGATATACGCCGTCTTTCAAAAGAGGCGGGGCTGCGGACATGGGATAAACCGGCGTACTCCTGCCTTGCTACGCGCATACCTCATGGCCGCGTGATTGAAGAGGAGCTGCTGCGGCGTGTGGAAAAGGCGGAAGACGCGCTGTTTGCGCTTGGGTTTACAGACCTGCGCGTGCGGGTGTTTGATGAGGCCGCGAGAATACAGCTTCCGGGAAATCAGATGAGCCGGGCTGTTGACAAAAAGGATGATATTGTGAAGGCGGTTAAGCCGTATTTTCCGGTGGTGTTATTGGATCTGGAGGGGCGGGGGTAATATGAATAAGGATATATCAGACTTCTTGCAAAACTCAATGACAGAGTCATTCGGTTCAAAATCAGCCTTTATATATCTGAGGGGGCGCCGCTTAGAAAAGTCATGTGAAACACCGCCCCCTGCCCTCAGCCCATAGTCTTCGGGCACCCCGAAAAAAAATCAAAAACAAAAGGTGGTCGAGCCAACATTTTACCCGCGGACGGTACCCGTCCGCGCAAGCAGTATCGTTCTATCAACAGTAAACAGTAAAAATCAAGATTTCTCCGAGTAAACATTTTATTCGCGGACAGGTAAGAACCTGCCCGCTTAAATTGCATCTTTCTTAATATTTATATTATGGTTTTTCCCAAACAGTTATACTTTTTCTCAAGGGTACTCGTCCAAATTTTGCCATTTGTTGACTGCTATTGCCTTTTTGCTGTTTCAAAGAATAAACTTTAACAGGTTTAAATCCGATTTTTTCCGCCAATTCCGTAGAAATGAAATCTACTGAAATAACCTCACCGCCATAACGGACATTGTCATTCACAAAAGCCACTTTTGCCCCTGATTTACACAAACGAAACAGCTCGGCATAAATAAAAGTCAATTCCTGAAAGTAACCGTTAACCATTCGTAAAACGCCTCTGTTGTTAATATCTCCATTCTTGCTTCGCTCATTCAGAGAATGATTAATCTCAGCTAATGTTTGGTTGTTCTCAACAATTTTCATTATTTGATTAAAGTCTTTTTCTTTGCATAATGCAATGTATTTTTCTTTGATATAATCAATTTTGGGTCTGTTTTCCACTGTGCAGGATAATAATTCTTGACGCAGCTTCTTTATTTTTTCATCTGTAATACCCAAATATGCTAATTCTAAAGCGTAAGTTCTTGTGTAATCATACCGATTGCAATAAGGGGGTGAAGTGATCACGGCGTTTAACAAATTACTTTCGAGTTTCGGCAATTCATAAAGCGCACTGCCTTCAATAAAATTTAATTTACCTGTGTTAGATGTCGCGCTTTTCTGAATAAAAGAAATATCAATAGATACACTGTTTAATTCATCTAACAATGATTGTTTCAAAGCGGGAAGATCCCCTTTATCCAAACGAATAACCAAGGGCGATTTTCCATTTTTTTTTCGATGTTCAGCAGATTCAAGCATTTTTTTACTACGGTAATCCCAACGCAAAAATTGCCCGTCTTTAGCGGTGTAGCTTATTTTTTCCAAAGAGTTTAAAATGCAGAGAGTTACAAGATTTTTTGTTATTTCAGAACATTCATTATCGTTATTCCATTCAGTAAAAAATGCAATCTCCTTTTCTGTATTTTCGGAATAAGCGCCGTCAGTAATGGTTATATGCGGTGTTCGACTATTATAATTTTCAGGTATTTCTAAATTTTTGATTTCCGAAATAACTCGTTTTATTTCTATCAAATCATATTCTAAAACGGATTGCTTCGCTTTAATGGCAATTTTTGACATAGGTAGAATATCAAAGCCGATACTGTTTATACCCTGCATTTTGCAGACCAAAGAAGTTGTTCCTGAGCCGACAAAAGGATCTAAAACCGTATCACCTTGCTTTATATTAAATTCTTTTAATAACCTTTTGACCAAGTCTGCCGAAAATCCTTCTTTGTATTTTAGCCAACGGTGCAAAGTATCATTTTTACTTAATTGATAACTAACATTTTGCCGATTAAACATATCTGACACAACGGTTATATTAATAAGTTTCCGCTCCAAACTCATTCGGACGGATTGCTCACCAAAATTATCTGCCGAAAAATTTTGTACCTGCCACTTATCAGCATTAACTGGTATGTCAAATAAATTCAGTTGTTCCATATTTCACCATTCAGAGTTTTAGCAACCAATCACAATAACTCACAATTTGCTCATCAATAGTCAAATTGGCGGCATTAGATAATGTTTTATTTTGAAGTTGTACAAAAATTTCAGTTGCCATTTTCTTTTCAATGGCAGCCGCAATAAAAGATGTTTCGATTTTCAAACCATTTTGACCAAACGATTCTCTAATACGATTAAGCGCGGTATTTCCCGTTTTCCAATGTTCATCCGCACCTGCAGGGTCAATACCGCCTTTGAGTTCACCCAACATCAGAATTTTTTCGGGCGCATTTACAATTGCGCCATTATTATAAGTTTCAATATCAGCATTAAAAAGACAAATATCAATATTGTTTTTGACAATAGGAATATTCAGATTAAACGCTAAAACGCGAATTTTTCTTTTGGAATTTATCCACGACAAAGCTTTCAGCTGCTCCTCAATAGCTAAGTCATCAGCTGGTTTTTTTTCCCAATTTTTAGTTTTGTTATTAAGCCATTGGTAATCTGCGCCGGAAATAGAAAGATTTGACAAAAGCGTCCTGACAAATTTTTGATGTGCAATAGCTCCAACGATATTTCGCATAGAACCGCCCAACGAATCGCCTTTTATGAGCAGGTATCTATATACAACTTCATCAACAAAGTATTTGCCTGCCGGCTCAAGAAACTTTTCAATCAAGCCCAAAATAGCGTTATTTTTATCTTCTTCTGTAAAATGATTTAAAGCTTTATCGGATAATCCTGAGGCCGTTAAAAGTGCAGGTCGTATTTCAATTATTTTAAGCAGATCTGTTGCTGTTCTTGCTTTTGAAGCCAGGATTTTGAGCGATTTTGCATTTTCAATTATCGGTGTCGAACGACGGTTTTTTTCTAATGCAAATGCAATGAAACCTGCCCGCGTTTGCTCTTTCGAGGTTACTAAATCTTCGGAAGTTTTGATAATATGTTTCATAAACTCATTATCGTTATTTATTGATACTGATTGTTTTTTTCGCATCTTTAATAATTTTCCTTATTGATTCATATCTCAGAATTTCTTCGTTGAGATTTATAGGTTCCGGTTGTTGGTATGCGTACTTATCACTATGTGTATGTCCCTCCATATATCTACAACATTGTGCAAAACTATCAGCCAATTCGTTCTTAATTTCATCAGTAATAATTACTTTTGAAAGAGAATCAACGCTTACTCGTTCATTATAACGCTGTACCACATTGCAAAATAATTCATTGATTACTAAAACTTCATAACAAGTTCTTAATGCTGCGAATCCCTGCTTTAATAACATTTCTCTTTGCGTTGGAGGACAATTATTATTGCAGTCTAGGTATATTTTTTTCACAAGTTCTGCGTTTCGATATTTTTTTTCATAACAAGGTGCATTTTCTAACCATATTTGTCCAGGATTGTTATTTCGATTTTCAATCCAATGGCATAAAAATGGTAATTGTGAATTTTCGCTATAAGTTAATATATCTGATACAAAAACTAAATCATGTGTAAAAACAATCACTTGTTTTGCAGTGGCTTGCGATGCCAACCTTTGCGCAATTTGTTTTTTTCGATCATTATCTAATGAATTAACAGGGTCGTCAAAAACAAACCCTCTATTTATTTCGGACAATTGCATTTCGGCAAGAAAATCGGCAATAGCAATTACTTTTTGCTCTCCCTCGCTCAATATGGTATTGGGACTATTTCCTTTTAATTTAAGTTGCCTGTATGATTTTCCTGCCGAACCTGTGTGATTGATTTCAATTCCAAAACTTCCATTAAGTTTTTTACACTCACTATTAAAATTGTCAATATATTTTTGATTAAAAAATTTGTTTGATAAGTTTTTTTCAGTGTCTGTTATTTTGCGTTTAGCAAAATCTGCTTTTTTTGCCTTTTTTATCCAAACTTGATTATCGACATATATTTCAAACTTTGAAAAATACGTATTGAATTTTTCTTTGTGTTCAAGAAATGTCTTTGTTTTCAATAGATTATCTAATTCTTTATTTTGTTCATCTTCTTTGAGAGACTTTATAGAAGCGTCAATAGCCGTTTCAATTATGGTGTGTTGTTCAATATCAATCTTTATCTCCACTCTTTCACTTACTGTTTTATTTTGAATATCAGAAATAATGTTTTGAGCAAGTGCTTTTTGTTCAGATAGTGTTTGTTTTAATGTTTCTAATTCATTTGGATATTTTTCAGTTAGCCAAGTAGTAAGCGTGTTATTTGCGGGAAATAAATCAAAATTTAATTGTTCAAATTTTTGTTTAATATTATTAAGCGTTTCCAGTGCTTTTTTTGCATTTTGCTCCGCAACACTTTTTATGAAAATCCAATAGTTGGCAATCAGTTTTTCAGCATCTTCCGAAAGTGGTTGCAGGCAAAACAAACAGTTGTTTTCTTTTTGCAGATATAAATTATTTTTGATATTTTGTTTTTTTGCAAATGTTTCAGCAGATATAATAAAATTTTTCCATTCAACAGTTCCAATACCTTGAATTTTATCTGTTTTAAAGTTTTCAATACCTTCATTTTTTGCAGTGACTTCTTTTGTCAAGCAATCGTTTATTGCTGCTTTAACTCTTACAAGAGCTTCTGTTGTGAAAATCTGATTAAGTCTTTCTATTGCAGTTTTGTTTTCTGTTAATAGTTTTTTGATATTTTCAAGTTTCAGTATTTCCTCATTTTTCCTTGATAAAATCAAACGTAAGTCATCAGATTTTTTTTGAATATCTTCTTTTTTGGTTTTATCCTCGTCAGAAAAAGGAGTATATCTTTTAATATCGTCAAATTTTGTCTGAGCATTTAGATTTTGAACAAAAGTTTTTATTTCAGAATCTCCATCAAACAAAATAGAAAAATCATTTTGCGTTGATTTACCCTGAATATCAACATTGAGTTTATCTTCAACTCGCTTAATCGCATTTGTGTAATTTGCAAAAAAATTCAATCCACTTGGACGAAATTCAAATTCATTTTTTTGTTCAAGGTGGCTTATAGCGCTTTTTCCATCGAAAACAGCAAACTGTTTAAATTCCACATTATCTTTATTCGCATTATTTAACGGAATCTCTGTATCATTTGATTTAAAAGTAAATTTTGCACTAACAGATTTATGTCCACTATCAATATGAACATTTTGTAAAATTTTTTCAGGAGCTTTAGAATAAAACACATTTTTTAACAATCGAACATATCCTGATTTTCCTGAGCCATTTGCACCATAAATGATAGTCAGGTTGGGACTAAATTCTATTGTTTGATTTTCTACTAATGCGTTTACACCTTCTACATTTTCAAGTTTGGTAAGAAATAAATCAGATTTATAGTTTGTTGTATTTGCAGAATTGCAGTTAATTGAAATATCAGGTTTTTGAGTCTCTTCTTTTAGTTTTAAATTTTCAAGTAAATATGAATATGAGTTATCAATATCGTTATCAGAAATAGTATTTTCAGACAAAATTTTCTTTGCAAGATACTTTGCCCAATAGGGAAGTTTCTCTGCAAATTCTTTAATTGCAGTTTCAAGAGACTCTACTTGCGAATAGTCGCTATTACTATTTGTTGTGTTCATATATTATCAGTAATGTTCCTTTGCCGCTAACTTCCAAATACACACAACATCCTCATTCCACACATGTTCTACAATATAGTAAAATATCCATCTAAACATCGTTATTTTCGCAAAAACACTATCCTAAGTTCAGTGCCGCTCATAAAACAAAAATCAAAAGCAAGAGCCAGTAGAGCAAGCACCCTACCCGCGGACAGGTAAGACCTGTCCGCATCAACTGTATCTTTCTAAAAGCAAAAGTCAAGAGCAAGAATCAGTCGAGCAAGCACATTACCCGCGGACGGTGCCCGACCGCGCAAACAGCATCGTTCTACCAACAGTAAAAATCAAAAGCAAGAATCAGTCAAGAATCAGTCGAGTAAACACCTTATCCGCGGACAGATAAGAATCTGACCGCTTCAATTGTATCTTTCCAAAATCGAAAGTCAAAGGCAAGAATCAGTCGAGCAAGCACATTACCCGCAGACAGATAGGAATCTGACCGCATCAACTGTATCTTTCAAAAATCAAAAGCCAAAAGCAAGAGCCGGTCGAGTAAGCGTATTACCCGCGGACAAATAAGAATTTACCCGCATCAACTGTATCTTTCTGTAATCAAAAGTCAAATGCAAGAGGCAGTCGAACAAACACCTTATCCAGGTGCAGATTTTATTTTCTCACTATTCTTCATTGCCCGATTCTTCAAGTTTTTCAATATTTTCTCTCATTAATTGTTCTAATTGATAAGAGGCAACTCCTAATGGTTTAGATAAGCCGCGCATTGCATATTCAACTTTTACATTACTTTTTGAAGCGCATAACAATAGGCCGATTGTAGGTTCATCGGCAGGTGTTTTCAGTTTATCGTCAACAGCGCTAATGTAAAAGTTAAGTTTAGAAATGTATTCTGGTAAAAACTCTCCGGCCTTGAGTTCGATTACAACATAAGAATGTAATATAGTGTGATAAAACAGGAGGTCTATTTTGTAGTCGGTATTGTCAACTTCAATAGGATATTGCCTGCCGACATAAGCAAATCCTTTTCCTAACTCCAACAAAAAGTCAGTAATCTTTTGAATCAATAGCTTTTCAATTTCAAGTTCCTTTATTTTATCGGAGAGCGTTAAAAAATCAAAATGATATGGGTCTTTGAAGATGCTTTTTGCCAAATCTGATTGGTATTCAGGCAGTGTTTCTTAAAATTGTTTAATGCTTTCCCTTTTCTTGCATATAGATTACTTTGTATCTGCAAAAGCATTACATCTCTGCTCCACTCATTTTTAGCGGTTTCGGCTATGTAAAACGCTCTCTCCGCGGTATCTTTTACTTTGGTTAGCAGGCTGATATGGTGATACCATGTTATTTGCGCAAGCGGCACTTGCACGAATTGATTTTCTGATTGTGCAAGCGGCGCCTGCACAATTGGAAACTGCGGATAAGCCTCTGCAAAAGCCCTCATATATTTGAGATTACGCACAGAAAACCCGGTGTTCTCCGGGAAATTTTTCGCTAAATCGGCTGCGAGAAATTCGATTACCTTACTGCCCCAACCGTTTTGTTTTTGCCTGCCAATAATAGAGTTTCCTATTTCCCAATACAAGTTTAACATCTCAACATTTACCTTGAACGCAGCATTTGTATGGGCAAGTTTTATCTTGTTTAAAATGAACTCTGACCAATTTTTATAATCTTGATTATGGATAATGTCGTTGTTCATAAAATAATCCTTAAATTTATAATCCTGCGTATATTATCACCTCAATATGCTCAGTAAGCTCGTGAGGACGGTATAAAATGAACTCGTTTTTCATGGTATAAATATAAACAATGGGCTGTAGCTGCATACAGAGAATCTGCTTTCGGTTCAATAAACAAAACCATAAAAGTCAAAAGCAAGAGGCGATCGAGTAAACACCTTACCCGCGGACAGATAGGAATTTGTCCGCATTAACTGTATCTCTCTAAAAGCAAAAGTCAAAAGCAGGAGTCGTTCGAGCAGACATTTTACCCGCGGACAGATAAGAATCTGACCGCATTAACAGCATTTTTCTAAAATCAAAAGTCAACGACAAGAATCGTTCGAGCAAACACCTTACCCGCGGACGGTGCCCGTCCGCGCAAGCGGTCAGTTCTATCAACATCAAAATCAAAAACAAGAGTTTGTCGTGCAAGCGTTTTACCTGCTGACAGGTAGGAATCTGCCCGCTTCAACAACATCTCTAAAAAAGCAAAAGTCAAAAACAAGAACCCCGTTTGCTGGATGAAATATGGCGCAAAAAACGACAAATGTATTGACTCTAAGAAAAAATGTTATATTTTTGATTCTTGAACATAAAAAACAATTGTTTGAAGGTATTGCAGGCAAAGAAATTGAATTGGAAACGGTGAAACAGGCTTTATGACTAAAAAAGTAAAAACAAAAAACTCGACTGCGCTTGCCGGGCAAGAAAACTTCTCCCATATAGTTGAATTAATTATAACCGCCCGAAACAACACATTACGTAAAATCAACGAAGAACTTGTTTCACTTTATTGGAACATTGGAAAACATTTGAGCCGTGAAACCAAAAAGCATTTCTGGGGAGATAAATATATAGATAACGCCGCAAATTTCCTCAAACAAAATCATCCCGATTTGAGAGGATTTAATAAACGTGGTCTTGAAAGAATGCGGAGATTTTATGAAACATACAATGACGACCCAATTGCGTCAGCACTGCTGACGCAATTAAGCTGGGCTAACCATTTGCTTATTATGAGCGCCGCAAAAAGCCCCAAAGAGCGGCACTTTTATATCAAAAAATCCATTGAAGAAAAATGGACATACAGAGAATTGGACAGACAGCTCGAAAGCGCGTATTTCCAGAGAGCTGCCTTATCCGAAAACAAAGCATTGCCCGCAAACATGCCCAAAGATAGAGCCAATCCATTTTTAGACACCTACGTTTTAGAGTTCCTGAATCTGCCAGGCGGATACACGGAAAACGACTTGCAAAACGCTCTCGTAGAAAACATGAAAAACTTTCTGTTGGAAATAGGCAAAGATTTTTCATTTCTTGGCAAAGAGATAAAAATACAAGTTGGAAACAGCGATTTCTTTTTAGACCTGCTTTTTTTTCACAGAGGGTTGCAATGTCTTGTTGCGTTTGAGTTGAAAAGAGGAAAGTTTACGCCCGAATATATCAGCAAAATGGACTTCTACTTGGAAGCATTGGACAGAGATTACAAAAAACCGAACGAAAACCCAAGCGTCGGAATCATCTTATGCGCCACGGCAGACGAACAAGTAGTAGAATACGCAATGAGCCGCACCATTTCGCCGACATTAGTTTCTAAATACAGGTTGGAACTGCCCGATAAAAAATTGTTGAAAAAGCGTTTGTGTGAAATATCTAACGCGATGATTAAAGTGAAAGAGGGTAAATCGCAGAAGTTGAACGCGAAGAAAATTAAGGCAGTAACTAAATGACCGCTCCCAAAAAAATCACATCTCTTGCCATCGCTTTCTCAAAGAAGTGGGAAAACGCGAGTTTTGAAATGAAAGAATCTCAGATATTTTTGAGGGATTTTTTAGAGGTCTTTGGAATAACGATTATCCCAAGTGAGCATTTAGAGTTTAATGCCCGTAAAAGAAACGGTGAGCATGGGCGTATTGACTGCTTAATAAAGGGCAAAATTGCCATTGAGATGAAAGCCAGAGGTAAAGACTTAGACAAAGCCTTTGAGCAGCTCAAAGAGTATATGCTGTTTTTGCCCCCAGAGGATATTCCACAAATTTTTATGGTATGCGATTTTGAAACCATAATTCTTGATTTTGGTAAAAAGAAAATTGCATTCAAAACAAAGGAACTGCGAAAACATTTACATCTGTTTAACTGTCTCTTGGAAAAACAGGAAGACCCGTATCAAAAAGAACAAATAGAAGCGAATGTTAAAGCTGCCGAGAAGATGGCTAAACTACATGACGCACTGAGTGCGGGCGGTTACGTGGGGAATAATTTGGAAGTTTACTTAGTCAGGCTCCTTTTCTGCCTCTTTGCGCAAGATACTGATATATTTCCTAAACACTCATTTTTGAAATACATAGAAGATTCCAAAAAAGACGGTTCCGATCTGTCGCTTAAAATCGCATATCTGTTTCAGCTCCTGAATACGCCGGACAAAGCAAGGACAAATCTGTCTGCCGAACTGCAAGAGTTCAAATACATAAATGGCGGCCTGTTTGAAAAGCAGCTTCTGTTTCTTGATTTTACGGAAAAAATGCGTAATACTCTGATTGACTGCGCCAAATTCGATTGGAGCGGCATCTCACCCGCTATTTTTGGAGCGATGTTTCAGGGCGTTATGGATAAGGAATACAGGCGCGAAATCGGCGCTCATTACACAAGCGAAGAAAATATTTTAAAAGTGATAAATCCTCTGTTCATGGACAGCTTGCGGGAAGAGCTTGAGCGGGTTAAAAATATCCCAAAAAGACTTGACGCATTTCATACCAAAATCTCTGAGCTGAAATTTCTTGACCCTGCTTGCGGATGCGGAAACTTTTTGATTGTCGCGTATAGAGAGTTGCGCAAACTTGAACTCGCGGTTTTAAAAAAGAAAGTCGGTAAAAACAAATTGGAATTTAACATCTTGTGGGGGCTGCTTCGTGTAAATGTAGAACAGTTTTATGGGATTGAATACGAAGAGTTCCCCTGTCAAATCGCGCGTGTCGGCATGTGGTTGACAGATCATCAAATGAATCTGGAAGCGTCTGATTTGTTCGGGTGCTATTACGTGCGGCTGCCGCTTGTACAAAGCGCAACGATTGTACACGGAAACGCATTGAGGATTGACTGGGAAGGCGTGGTGAAAAAGAGGGAGTTGAGTTATATACTGGGGAATCCGCCGTTTGTGGGAGCGCGAATTATGTCGCATGAGCAAAAAGATGATGTATTACGCATTTTTGGGGATAAATTCAAAAATGTTGGTAATTTGGATTATGTTACTGCATGGTACAAAAAAGCAGTCAATTATATGCGTAATACAAATATTAGATGTGCATTTGTTTCGACAAACAGCATAACGCAAGGGGAACAAGTCGCAATATTGTGGAAACCGCTTTTTGAAGAATATAGTGTAAAAATTAATTTCGCTTACCGCACTTTTGTTTGGAGTAACGAAGCGAAAGGCAAGGCAGCAGTGTATTGTGTAATTATAGGATTTAGTACGTCCGACTGTTTGACAGAGGAAATATCTCTTTTTGATGATGGTGACGATAATAATACAGGCGTAAGTGAACCGCGAAAAGTTAATTATGGCAGGTATCACTTCGTTTACGAAAACGATGGGACGATAATAAAGGCGAGAAATATTAATCCTTATCTTGTGGATGCGCCGAATATTTTTATTGAGAGCCGGAGTAAGCCGTTGTGTGACGTGCCAATTATGAGCCTTGGTAATCAACCGATTGATGGAGGACATTATCTTTTTTCTTCTGAAGAGAAAGATGCTTTTTTAAAAATTGAACCTAAAGCAAAAAAATGGTTTCGTCCGTGGGTTGGTTCTCACGAATTTATTAACCGTTATTATCGTTATTTTTTACTCTTAAAAGATTGCTCTCCTGCTGAACTTCGAGCTATGCCCGAAGCTTCTAAACGTGTTGAGTTAGTAAAACAATTTCGGCTTGAAAGTAATCGTCAAGTTACAAGAGATTTAGCTGAAACTCCACGGGAATTTGCGTTTTCCAATATTTCCAACGGTAATTTTATTGTTGTTCCAGAAGTATCTTCTGAACGGCGAAAATATATTCCGATGGGGTTTTTAACACCCGATATACTTTGCAGCAATCTTGTTAAAATCATTCCAAATGCGACACTCTACCATTTTGGCGTTTTAACCTCAAATGTCCACATGGCATGGGTAAGGGCAGTTTGTGGGCGGCTTAAAAGCGATTATAGATATTCAAACACGGTTGTTTATAACAATTTCCCTTGGCCGAATGTAACCGAAGAGCAAAAAATTACAATTGAGAATTTGGCGCAAGTAGTATTAGATGCAAGGACAAAATTTCCAGACAGCAGTCTTGCTGACCTGTACGACCCGCTGACAATGCCAACAGTATTGCTGAAAGCTCATCAGGCTCTTGATAAGGCGGTTATGAAGCTATACAAATTTGGTAAGGATATGACGGAGTCGGAGATTGTGGCGGAGTTGATGGGGAGGTATCGGGAATTGGTGGGAGAAAAAAATTAAATGGTTTTAAATTACTATTTTCTATAACATGAGGATATTGTAATGGCAGAATTACAATTTGCTACAATGCAGATAATAGAAGAATCCGAAAATTCAGGAGTACGATTTGTTACTCCAACCAAAGAAACCTTTAGTAAATTGGAAGAGAGTTTTAATTATACTAAGGATGGCTCTTTTTATAACGTTACTGTTGAAAAACACGATGATTATGCTTTTTTTGTTTTTACATTTGGAAATCCAGCACCACGAGATGAAAATCTAACAAATGTAAATACCGGTGACAAAATTATAAATCAAAGAACCATGGAACAAGCAGAGCTAAACAATCAAGCATTTTTTCTTTTTCATTACGAAGAACAACTTTTATATGTATCAAGTTCCAAAAAGAAAATTTTATTTGAATCTATTTTGAAAGAAAAAATACAAACGGATTTTAAAATAAAAAACATTTACAAAAATGAAGATGAATTCATTGACGTCTTAAAAGAATGTAGCAGTATTAGCTTTACTCATGTAAACAATCTTTTTAACAATGATAGTACAAAAAAACATGCATTGGTTGATTTAACTGGGACAGATGCACCTGATGAATTTACAATTACTGCAAGGTATAAGAAAAACAATGAAATAGTAGATTTTATAAAAGGCCTTTTCCAAGCGAAACGAAATTTTGAAATAAACACCTTAGTTATTAAAGGAATAGATGAAAAAGGTTTCGAAACTGTTTACAATTCCGATACTTTTCAGAAAAAAATTAGTATTCATTGCGCAAAAGATTCTAATGGAAAATTTGTCCATGATGATATACGCAACAATTTATTAAGGAAATTGGAAAATGAAGGGTAAAGATTCAACTAAATTTTTGATAATAGTAACAATTTCATTTGTTGCAGGGTTATTTACGTTTGATGAAAATTTTGACCGTTATTCTGATTTAATTACATTTTTATCAATAATGATTGGGTTTAAGATTTCTTCTTTGGCTATTTTGTTTAATTCTCCATTACGGAAAAAATTATGGGATGCAAACAATGTTAAACCTTATGAAACAGAACTACATCGGATAAAAGATTACTACAAACATTCAATCTTTTTTGAAATGACTTCAATTATTTTAATTTTCATAATTCCAGAATTTTGGAATATTGGCTTGTTGCGGAATTTTATTTATTTAGATTTAGGTAAACAATCTATTGTTTTTCCTATTTTGATGGGTTCTGCGTATTGTTTGTATAAAATTTGCAAAGATTTATTTAGAATTTTCACTTTTCCAACGAATAATTAATTCTATGCCCCCTCCAGCCATAAAAACCATAAAACAAATAATCTTCTACCAATACGCCAAAATCGTATCCTCTTCTTCCGGTTTCGGCAAGAAAAACTACGCCATGATAATGTCAACCTATAAAAAACTATGTTCCGGCGATCTTACATGGTCAAGCGCGAGACGCGAATGGCAAAAGGAATTTGAAAACCCAACAACTTGTATTTACTGCGGCGAAGAAAAGAAATTGACAACCGAGCACATACTGCCCATATCCTGCGGCGGCGAGGACATAGCCGACAACGCAGTAAGGGTCTGCGCCTCTTGCAACAGCAGTAAGGGCGGCAAACGTCTGTACGAATGGCGCGGCCTTGACGCTAAAGACGAGCACCACCGTATCGCGGAGGGTAAGTATCTCAAATATCTTTATTCCTTGCACGAAAAAAAGGGAACTCTTGATAAGACGGTTTGTGAACTATGTCCATCATGCAATTTAGGTCAGCGCTGTCAGGATGAAAACAAGGTTGGCAAACTCACGGTTTATTGTATTGAGGGCTGTTTTCAAAAAGAGTAAACCTCGCGGTCACCTGTCTTTGTTTTCTGATTTTTTTATTTAAGTGTATCTGGTGGTTTGGAGAATCTTTCGAACAAACACCCTACCCGCGGACAAATAAGAACCCGTCCGCACAAGCAGCATCTTTCCAAAAGCAAAAATCAAAAGCAAGAGGCGGTCAAGCAAGCACACCAACTTTTTTCAGATAAACTGCTTTGATTCCTCTTACCAAAAAGAACAGCGGCGAACCATAAAATATCAACTTCCCCACCTCGCATTATTGTAAATTATATAAATATGAAAACAAAACGCTTGCTCCCCATAGGCATACAGGATTTTATCAGCATCCGCGAGGATGGCTATGTATATGTGGACAAAACCGAGCGCATACATCAATTGATCACCGGCTCCGGCAGAGCGTTCTTTCTCTCCCGTCCGCGCCGCTTTGGAAAGTCACTCCTGTGTTCGACCCTGGAAGCTGTTTTTCAGGGACGGCGGGAATTGTTTCAGGAAATCGCGGGACGCCCCTCTTTAGCAATAAATTCCCTTGATTGGCAGTGGAAGAAACATCCGGTGATAAGATTAGATTTAAATGCCGGTGACTATTCGCAGGGTGGAGCAGAGGCGCTTCATAATGCGCTGCTCTCTGAATTGCAAGCTCAGGCGGAAAAACACAAAATCGAGCTTCCGCAAGCGGATATTATCAGTCAATTTAAGTACCTCATACGAAAAGCATCCGAAAAGGGCGGCGAAAGAGCGGCAGTAATTATTGATGAATACGATAAACCGCTGCTCACCACTATCAATGATACTGAACTTCATCTCAAAAACCGTGAAAAACTCAAGGGATTTTACAGCGTACTGAAATCTTCCGATGAATACCTGCAATTCGTATTTCTAACAGGCGTCACCAAATTTTCCCAAGTCAGCATATTCTCCGACTTAAACCACCTGGTAGATTTAACCCTTGACCAACGCTACGGAGATATTTGCGGCTTAACGCAGAATGAGGTAGAGCAAAATTTCGTTTCTGAGATAGAAACCATTCTAAAAGACACAAGCAGAAACAGAGAAGATTACATAGAGAAGCTGCCCCGGTATTACAACGGATACCGATTTTCCAAAAAGCCCCTCACTGTATATAACCCCTTCGGCCTGCTCAAACACTTTGACAGCGGCGGTGAATTTCTGCCCTATTGGTATGAAACCGGAACGCCCGCATTTTTGGTAAAACTCATTACAAAACAAAAGATAAACATCGTTAACCTGAACGATAAATGGATCCGATATGAGAACTTACGTAAATTCGACATAGAAAATATGGATGCCGTAACAGTCCTGTACCAAAGCGGGTATCTTACCATATCAAAATATGATGAAGAACGTGAACGCTGCGCCCTCGATTACCCCAATGAAGAGGTAAGCTCCGCACTCGGCCCCCTGGCGGCTGCTTCGTGCGCCGCCACCCCCCGAACAGCCAAAGCACGCCGAAAGCCGAATCGTCACGGGCAGCATTCTCACGACTCTCCGCTGGCGTGGAAGTTTAGTTTGTGCCGTTATGCAGCTATAAACACTTGTTGCTTTAATACGGAAACAGTTGTTTTACATCTCATCAAAAGCAAGAGTTTATCGAACAAGCGTTTTACCCGCTGACAAATAGGAATCTGTCAGCATCAGCACCATCTTTCTAACAACAAAAATCAACTGCAAGAATCGTTCGAACAAACACCCTATCCGCGGACGGTACCCGTCCGCGCAAGCAGTATCGTTCTATCAACAGTAAAAATCAAAAACAAGAGGCGTTCGTCACACAATCATTTGTTAGCTATTTGGATAATAATTACGCTTCACCCTTGACAATCTACATATAACATAGTACATTATAGCTATGAGTTGGGCATCAGCAGGGCAACAGTATAACAAGAAAAGAAAATGTTTAAATTTAACAGATTAAATAAGAAAATATGGCAAACACATTTCCTGGTATAAATCAGAGTGTAAAACTTAGCCACTTTGAAAAAGAAGAAAAGCTCATAATTCAGAGACTTTCAAGCGAGTGGTATGTTACTAATGGTGGTGGAACTTTAGAATTAAGTGAAAAATCAAATTACAGGTATTTCTTATTAAAGCCTTGCGTTGATTTTCAAACAATGTTTAATATTGAAAGAGAAATTGCTGTTGTCTTTAGTCCATATAAAGATTTTGAGCCAAGAACATTAGATGCATTTGAACGAGTCTATAAACGTTATCCAGATCAAAGACTTGAAAATGTTTGTTGTATATTAATTAGCCAAGACAAAAATATAAAAGATAAAATATCCTCTCTGCTACAAAAAGATCCAGAGTCAAGAGTTATTATACCGTTTTCTTATAATGATTTTTTAGAAACAACCAATAACGACTTTATTAAAAACAGATTCAGAAATTTCTTTTTTGAAAGAGATTTATTTGCATTTGAATCTCCTATTACAAAAGACTTTTTCTTTTTTGGAAGAAATTCACTAATACACAAAATAATAAACCGACACAAATCAAATGAAAATTCAGGATTATTTGGTTTGCGAAAAACAGGTAAGACTTCGGTAATTAACGGAATTGTAAGAGCTTTGAAAGTTGATAAGATGCCCAGTGTTGTTATTGATTGTCAAGATACAGCATTTAATCAAAAGCGGTGGCATAAAGCATTGTTTTACATTATCTCAGAGATAAAAAAGCAAAATAATATCCAGTGTAAAGTTGCAGAAGAATCTGAATATGACGTAGAAAATGCAAGTACCAAATTTGAAAAAGATTTAAAACGATTGTATTCCAAAACAGACAATAAACCATTTTTGATAATTTTTGACGAAATAGAAAATATATCGCCAATAACTTCTCCTAATGTTTATTGGAAAGAAGACTTGGACTTTGTTTCGTTTTGGCAAACAGTTCGCTCAAAATTTCAAAAATTTATAAGAGAAGAAAATGCTGTTTTCTCTTTCTTGGTTGTTGGCACCAATCCAAAAGCGATAGAAACATCTAGAATTAATGATACAGAAAATCCTATTTTCAATAATGTTCCCTTTGAATTTATACAAGGCTTTACTGTTGAACAGACAACAGAAATGGTTTCAAAACTTGGCGGTTATATGGGACTAAATTTTGATGATACATTATTTGGAAAATTAAGAGACGATTATGGAGGACACCCATATCTTATTCGCCATTTATGTAGTATTACAAATGAATTAACAAATAAACACAGACCTGCAAGTGTTGATAAAACTCATTATGCAAAAGCCAAAACTCTTTTTAACGAAAGATATAGCAGCTACTTAGAAATGGTATTAGAAGTGCTTGTTCGTTTTTATCCCGAAGAATACGAAATGTTAAATTATCTTGCGGTAGAAGATTTTGATACGTTTAATGACTTAGCAAATCTTTCTCCCGATTTGATTGCTCATTTAAAAGGTTATAATGTAATCGAAGAAAATGATGGCAATTATTATTTCAAAATTGAAGCAATAAAGGAATATCTAAAAAACAAAAATAAGTATAAAATAAAACTCAATACAACAGAAGATAAATGGAAAGAAATTTCAGAAAGAAGAAATAAAGTAGAACCAAAGTTGAGACAATTAGTGCGAATGCAATTGCAAGCTTATTTTGGAAAACCAGATGCGTTTAAAGAAGTTGTTGATATTTATGGAGAACCAAGGAAAACAAAATTAGTCGGTTCTGATTATAACGATTTATTTGATGCCAAGAAAACGGAAGTTTATTTTTCTGATTTGACAAAAATAATTTCAAAACATTACAACCAAGTTTTCAAAAACATTTTCGGCAGTAATAAAGATGAAATAAAAGTAGCATTAGAAACAATTAATAAATTTAGGACAGATGCTCACGCCAAAGAAATCACAAATGATGAAATGGATTTTTTTAGGGTTCATATGTCAAGAATTGAAAAAATAGTCAATGGTTTTATTTAGGGATATTAAATGCCGAACACCTAACTGGGGCGTACCTATTGTACAACCTTTTTTATTACAAAATTTTCATTTCCCCGTTTTGTATACACCATTCTAATAAAGGGGAGCTTTTACGAATAAATCATTAATCCTCAAAATAAACCTCCCGTAACATGCGGCTTTTGTATTGACTGTCGAGCAAACACCCTACCCGCGGACAAATAGGAATCTGTCCACATCAACTGCATCTTTCTAAAAGCAAAAGTCAAAAACAAGAACCCCGCTGGCGTAGCGCGTAGCAATTTATCACAACTATTCGCAAAATAATTTTTTTAGCAAAACATTAATAAACAAAAAATATTATATTATTAAATATGAAAAGTGGGTTACAAATAAATGCTGTGAGGATTAATGCATAAACAAACGCCTTTTCATCTCAGCGGCGGAGAGAAACAGTTGTTTACTTTTTGGAATGCGCTTGTGCATCCGCCTAAGTTCATATTGTTAGATAAGCCGCTTGCCGGGGCAGATGCGGAGAATGGTAAAAAAGGTTTGCATAATGAGTAAAAAAGCGGAAACAGCCGTAAAAATATTTGAAAACAGAAAAGTCCGCACACATTGGGACGAACAAACCGAAGAATGGTACTTCTCCGTAACGGATGTCGTTGAAGTTTTAACCGGCAGCGCCAATCCGCGTGATTATTGGTTCAGGATGAAACAACGGGTAAAACTTGAAGACGGAATTGAGTTGTCGACATTTTGTCGACAACTGAAACTACTTGCGTCTGATGGAAAAAGATACAGTACCGATTGTGCAAATGTAAAGAGTCTTTTGCGTATCATCCAATCCATTCCCTCGCCCAAAGCGGAGCCTTTCAAACAATGGCTTGCAAAAGTCGGCTATGAGCGGATTCAGGAAACCATTGATCCCGAACAGAGCCTAGACCGCGCGCGTGAACATTGGGTTCGTCTCGGACGAAGTGAAAAGTGGATTCAAATGCGCATGAGCGGGCAGGAGACCCGTAACAAATTGACCGACTATTGGAAAGAATCCGGCGTCAATGAACAAACCGAATTCGCCGCATTAACAAATATCATTCATCAGGAATGGACAGGATTAACCGTAAAAGAGCACAAAGGATTAAAAAACCTGAAAACTCAAAACCTGCGCGACCACATGTCGGAAGCGGAACTGATATTCACAGCATTAGCGGAACTCTCCACCCGGCAAATAGCTCAAAGCGAACGCGCAAAAGGCTTCACAAAAAATGCCCAGGCCGGCAAAAAAGGCGGACGAATAGCCAAAAACGCCCGTAAAGCATTAGAAGCAAAAACAGGAAAACCGGTAATCACAAAAGAAAATTTTCTGCCGCCTGCAAAAACAAAAAAGAAACTGAAGTAACAATACTGAAAGCAAAACACATCACCACCGGATACGGCGGGAAACAGGTGTTGCTCAAAAACAGGTATTGGCAAACAGTTGTTTCCCATATATCCTGCGGGGGCCGAAAGTAGCAACGTCGCTCCGCACTCGGCCCCCTGGCGGCTGCTTCGTGCGCCGCCACCCCCGAAAAGCAAGAATCATCCGAACAAACACCCTACCCGCGGACGGTGCCCGTCCGCACAAGCAGTATCGTTCAAAAGTACGTTATTTTCCGTTTTCTGTGGCTATCATTCTTTAAAAGATTTATAATAAGAGTATTAATTTATGGCACACAATGTGCGTAATATTAATGATAAAGTCCGTGAGAACCTATTTTGATGGTACCATTGGAGTCAAGGTGTGAGTTTATTATGACACAATACACGATTTCAGTTAAGGACGAATCAAAAGCAAGTCATGTACTGGCTCTGCTTAAGGATCTTGCATATATTGACGTTTTTAAACGGGATACACAAAGCGAACAGCAGGCAGCCGCCGCAAGAAAACGTCCCTCTGAGATAATCACTCCTGTAAAAATTGACAATCTCAGACTTTTCAGTCGGGATGAGCTTAATGAACGATAAAATCTTTCTCGGCACCAACGTACTTGTTTAAGCTTTTACCGAAAGCGGCGAGAAAACTCAAACAGTGAAAAGGCTATTGGACGAAACCGCCGAACCATTCGTTGTAAGCATCCAGGTTTTGAACGAGTTCTATAACGCCATGTCAAAAAACAAGGTGGAGCATGAACGGATTGTGTCTGCTGTAAACCGAAATTGCTGCATTCTGTGAAATTAAAAGCGTTGGTTTTCAAACCGTTACATCAGTTTATACCGTTAAGCAGCGATACGGCTTCAGCTATTGGGATAGTCTGATTCTGTCTGCGGCTCCCGAAAACGATTGTGCGCAAGTATTCTCCGAGGATATGCACGACAGTCAGATGATAGATGATAAGTTGAAAATCGTCAACATTTTCAAGTAGAGTGTTTGCGGGGTTCAAAAATCAAAAGCAAGAGGCTGTAGAGCAAACATCTTACCCGCGGACGGTGCCCGTCCGCGCCATCAGTATCGTTCTATCCAACAGTAAAAATCAAAAACAAGAGTTTATCGAACAAACATATGACCCGCATCACTATCTCCACAAAAAATTTCTTGTGTATTCATGACTATTTATGTACTTTTGTAATATCGAAATTGTTGAAAGGAGACAGTATTTATGCCGCAGATTTTTAAATATTTAAAGTTCATTTTTTCGTTTTTGTCTAATGAACATCTGCCGCCTCATGTTCACGTATCTGATGAAGATGATAACCGAAATGTTTTTGACCTGATAATTATAGACGGGATACTTGCTGATATTAAAGTCAGACATAAAGCTGGATACAAACCTATGAGCGAAAAAGACCAGGGTGTTGTAAAGGCTTTTATATACGCTTACTATGCGCAAATTGTGACAAAATGGTTTGAATATTTTGTGCTTCAGAAAAGCGTTAAATCCGAAACGATACGTAAACTCGAAAACCTTACCGTAGATACGCAAAAATTTTTGGGCGAAATGCAGAACCTAAACGAACGCTTTTATCCAAAATCCAGGAAACAGGCAAAAAGAGGGAAAAAATGAATACGACAAAAATAATAAAACTTATTCACGCAAAGTGGCTTGGTGATTACAGGGTAGAGTTGCAATTTGATGACAATGTTGTTCGTCAAATTGATTTCGTTAAGTTTTTGCATAACCATCCACACCCTCAACATAATAAATACAGGAAATTAAATAACTTCCGAAAGTTCAAAATAGAACGAAATAATCTTGTTTGGGGAAAGAATTGGGATTTGGAATTTGATTTATGGAAACTTTACCAAGGAATAAACCCATAAAATAACAAACCGGGGGTTTTGAGAATAGTAACGTATTGGGAGATTTTTAATTTATATTGCAGCGCAAGCAGTATCGTTCTATCAACAGTAAAAGTCAAAAACAAGAGGTGGTCGAGCAAACAGTTTACCCGCTGACAGGTAGGAACCTGTCAGCAACAACTGTATCTTTCCAAAAGCAAAAGTCAAATGCAAGAATTGTTCGAGCAAACACCCTATCCGCGGACGGTACCCGTCCGCACAAACAGTATCGTTCTATCAACATCAAAGTCAAAAACAAGAGTTTTCCGAGCCAACATTTTATCCGCGGACAGGTAACGTTCTGGTTATTTATGACATTTTTAACCCGAATAAGGTTAAACAGGGAGAGAGCACTGCCAGTTGAAACGAACCATGGTTATTACAGCTTATCGAAGTACGCTCCTGCGCTTGCGTTAGACCGTCTCGCTCGGCGTTCGGCGTTATTCTTCTATTTGGCTTAAAATCCAATTAATCCAACCTGTGATTGTCGAAGCTCTTCTATTATATGTTGTTTCTGAATCCATGTTAACCAATTTCGAACGCTTCATTATCTCAACGACCACCTCCTTTGTTGGAAGTTCTCCATTTTCAAGAGAAAGTTTCAACGTGTCTTTAAAGGCGATGTGAGATACGATTAGTTTTACAAATTCTTTTTGTCGATCCGCAAGATTTAACCCGAACAATTGTTTCCCTTTAGAAGTTAGAAAACAACCTATTTGATTAGTAACGCTGTCTCTTCCTGTTTCAATCAAATCCAAATATTTTCCTGCATTGGAATAATAGTCTGTTTGCCTACTGTCAAAATCATAGTTTTGAGTAATTTCTTCTTTAGGCAAGAAATCTTTTTGATTTAAAAGTTCGCAAAGATTAATAACTCTTTCAAAACTATCTGCTTGTGGAAAAGGTATTTTTTCCGGTTCTTCAACTACTTTTGTTTTATCTATAATTTCAGATAAAACTTCATGATTGAACGTTTCTTCATGAATTATATATTTTTTGTTTTTTATTAATCGAAGAGAATTATAATGATTTACATCTGTAAATTCATATTCCCGCAAATGAAAAATACCATTAGTGAACGTTAGAAAAACAGATCGAACCTTTTTATTTATTCTTCCATTCCAAAGTCTGAATGGATAATAAAGTTGCCTTACGAGAAAATTGTCTGAAATGTAATTTTTGGATTCTATCAAAATTAGCGAATAGCGGTATAGAAACAAATTGCATAATTCAAAAACATACCAATCATTTGTCACCTTGATATAAAATCTCTCCTTATCCTCTTGCATTATTGTAAATTATATAACTATGAAAACAAAACGCTTGCTCCCCATAGGCATACAGAAAAAACAAAAAACATTGCAAATAGTGAAACAAAGAATTTTTGAATATGGTTGAAAAGCCAATAAAGCAGTCCTCTAAAAGGCAGAATATTTGAAAAATAAAAAATGGATAATTTTGTAGAATTGTGAAAACATTGGCGAAAATGTAGTATTTGCTATATATTTATCCAGCGAAAAACACTAACAGAAAACAGGAATACAATGAAAGAAAAAACAATAAATAAAGCGACAAGCGATAAAATAAGTTTTATCAGTTTCATTATTCCTGTATTCGCGGAAACTTACAAAATGCCGGTTCCCGCTGCTTTTAAGTATTTGAAAAAATACGGCGGCTGGGATTTTATAAACAAACATTGGTGGGCTTTACATACAGATAATGACATTTGGGCTATTCACGACATTTACGAAATTTGTTATAAAAATGGAGGAATGCGATAATGAAAGTTTATCATGGCGGTTATATTAAAGTTGACACAATTGATTTGTTAAAGTGCAAACCGAATAAGGATTTCGGCAAAGGTTTTTATGTAACAAAATTTCGTAATCACGCAGAAGAATGGGCAAAAATCATTGGCGAAAAATACGGAACAGCCGGATTTGTAAGTGAATTTGAATTCTCTGAAAATGATTTTACAAATTCTATATGCAAAATTAAGCGTTTTGATGCTTACAACGAAGAATGGCTTGATTTTGTTGTAATAAACAGAGATAAAAACAGTAAATTTCCTGCCCACGATTATGACATTGTAATAGGGCCCGTTGCCAACGATAAAATCCAAAGTACTTTACGGCTTTATCTGAAAGGGAAATTCGCAAAAGCAAAATTTCTGAAATGCTCACACACCACGAAGAAACGCATCAAGTTTGTTTTTGCACATAAATTCACTGCAAACAATTGACAGAATTGACGATACTCCGACATACGACATAGTAATGATTTCCGAACCGGTTATTAAAAAATTAATAGTTGATTTTAACCTTGACGAAAACAAAGCAACAAATTTATTTTCTGAATCGGAAACTCTTAATAAGTTGTCGGATATCGAAACCGAACTTTACAAAAAAGATTGGGCTGAAACATACGAATTGCTGTTGAACGAACTAAAACTGAGAAAGTGATATAGCATCTTTCTAAAAGCAAAAGTCAAAAGCAGGAGGAGGCGGGTTAACTTATCTCAGATTGTCCGTTAGAACTTCACACTTCGTCCCACTCCTCTCCGGCACCCTGCAGGGACACACTGCTCCGGTCTATCTTTCCAACCCCACTGGGGTTGAAAACCATGCACAGAAATAACCCTTGCCCCTATTTACAATCTGTACGGGCGTTGCGAGCAACGCCCTTCCAACACACCGCCCCGTATTTCAACAAAGGGCCAAGACGGGGGCAATAGAAAATTGATATCAATTCTCACACGCCGCCGGATTTATTTTACACTATCAAAGGTAATCACATTTACGGTACGCCGCTCAACACCCTCAACCTCTTTGTTTACGTCAACAGTCCGCGACCATAAAAGCCTCGTTCCGTTACGCGGAGCAAACGGACGCCCCGCGTCGGCTATAAGAACCTGCGCTCCGCAGCGCCTCGTTTTTTCTAAGAAACCGGACAGCAAATCAGCCTGATGTTTACTGTAGAACATATCCGCCGCAAGAACCGTGTCAACCTCACAGATTTCATCAGCTGTCAATAAATTAACGCCGCTTAACTCCAAACTCACACCGTTGAGGCCCGCGTTTATGGAGGTCATCTCAAGAGCGGCAGGATCAATGTCGTTAGCCTTAACATGCGCGGCTCCCGCCAGCGCGCACGCTATGGAGGAAACCCCGCTTCCGCACCCTATATCAAGAACCCGTTTGCCTTTTACCCATTCAGTATTTTCCAAAATAAAACGGCCAAGCACAGCCGCGGCCGGCCACACAAGCGCCCAAAACGGAACATCCCGCTCAAAAGCGCTCTCCCTCTCCCACTCCTCCCAAAAATCAAACACCGCTTTCACCTGAAGCGCGGTTATGCTTGTACAATGCTCAACCGGCCCAATACCAAACATACGTTCCATAAGTTTGCGGGATGGCATGTTTTTTGTATTATGTCCCATAATTTTTATATAATATAGTTGATCCGCTTGAAAAAGAGTTGGCTTCGTTGAGGTAAACAAGTTGGTTTCACGTCACTCCCGCTAAGTCGGGAGTTACTGTTCTTATCCGTTGATTTTAAAATAGTGAATATTAACAACTGGACCCACGCTTTCGCGGGAATTACGGATGAAGAGCCGCGTTATCACACGATCCGGTTTTTTCAGGCGGAATGACTATAGCGGTTAAAATAAGGATTGATTATTGCTTGATCTGTAAAGTAGGCTTTCGGTGTGCGCGCCCTTTTTTGCGATTTGGTATAGTATTAATTCACATTAGACGAGACGGACGCGGGAACTGCCCACACAACTTATATATGGATATTTCATAGCGAGAAGCGTTTCTTTTGGGAAAGCGCGGTAAGTCAATGAGCATACCTTCAGAGAGGGAAAGAATACGCGGAGAGCTCAGAGGAGAACCCGTTTCACCGGGAATAGCGGTTGCGAACGCGTTACTTTTTGAGACTGTCGCTCTTGACGTTCTGGAAATAGACAGCTACCTGGTAAACGATATTCCGAATGAATTTAACAAACTCGAAAACGCTTTGGAAAAAAGCCGGGAGCAGCTAAGGAAAATTTACCGGCAGCTCAACGAAAAAAGCAGCGGCAACGCTCAGGATATTGTCAAAATACAGTTACAGCTGCTTGATGATGTCTCGCTGCTTAATGAATCACGGGAGCTGCTGCTGAGCTGCCGTCTTAATATTGAACATGTGATTGCCCGGCAGATACGAATTCTTGAAACACGTTTCGCGTCAATGGACGATGAGGTACTGCGTTCAAGATTCTTTGATATACAAGATACATATCAACGGATCCTGCGTAATCTGCTTAATATAGATCATATGAAAAGCGATCCTCTGAAGAGAATCGAAACAGATGTAATTTTTATAGCGAATAGACTTTTGCCTTCGGACATAGCTCTGCTTGACTTCAAAAAGATAACCGGTATAATAATAGAAGAAGGAAGCGCCCTCTCGCACGCAGCCGGAATGTTAAAGTCTATTAAGATTCCGGCTATTATAGGCGCCCCCGGCGCCGCGTCTCTCATCCATACCGGCGATTCTCTTATCCTTGACGCTTACAGCGGAACAGTTCTTATATGGCCAAACGAAGATGATAAACTCGTTTATACAAAAAAGCGGCGCGAACTCCCGTCAAACACACCTCTCCCAAAAACAACGCGGCCCCAAAAGCTGTTTACTGCCGATGGCAGAAGAGTACGTCTTGAGGCAAATATCAGCTCCGTCAGAGAAGCGCGGGAGGCTGATGCTTACGGAGCTGAAGGTGTGGGACTTTTAAGAACAGAGCTCTATTATATGTCGCAAGACCATAAACCCCCGGTAGAAGAGGAGCTGGAGTTCTACCGGAGCATATCGTGCATTATGAAAGAAAAGCCTGTCGCGATACGCCTGCTTGACCTTGGGGCCGACAAATTGCCCTCGTTTCTTAATTTCTACGAAGAAGAAAATCCTCAGCTTGGGATCAGGGGCGTCCGCTACCTCCTGCGTAATCCGGAACTGCTGCGGCAGCACCTCTCGGCAATAATTGGTGCTTGTAAAACGGCCGATATAAAAATAATTCTGCCTTTCGTGGCATTACCCGATGATCTTCACAGTACTCTTGATTTTATTTATGAGGTGTGCAAGGAGCGTAACGTTAGCAAACAGCGGCTTAACGTTGGGATAATGGTCGAAATTCCATCCGCGGCGTTTTCAATGCGTTCATTTTTCCCAAAAATATCTTTTGTCAGCATTGGCACGAATGACCTCGCCCAGTATCTTTTCGCGGCAAGCCGCGAAGACAGCGGCCTGCAAGAGTACTGCCGGATTATGCGTCCGGTCATGCTGAGGCTCATCAAAAGAATAGCCCGCGAGGCGCAGGCCTGCAAAAAAGCGGTATCAGTATGCGGCGAGGCAGCCTCCGACCCATATATTGCCACACTGTTTGTGGGATGCGGCGTCACATCGCTTTCGATGCGTCCGTCCTCAATACCTGCGGTAAGAGAGGCTATTTCGCGCATGTCGTTCATTGATACGCGGCGCAGATTGCGGGAAGCGCTCCTGCTTGACTAAAAAACACGTAAACCGCTTGGTAGCTGCTCACCAAAGATAGCGTTCCTCTCCTCCTGCGCAAGGCTTCCCCCCTTCTCCACCAGATCGGCGTAGTGCGCGGGAGCGGCGTGGCGCCTTAGAAAATCAGAGACTTCTTTTCGTAAACTATCATCAATATCTCTGTAGCGGTCTTTTGTCATGCGGCTCATTTGCATAAGGCTTAAGGCAAGGGTTTCGGATGGGGAAGCTTTTTCGATGAGTAACTTTAACCACCCTTCCACTGTTTCAATATCTACAATTTCACTGAGACTCCCATACATAGGCACTCTGGAACCAAATCTGCCCAACGACCAGACGGACGCGTTCGTAAGAGGATTTGCGCGGCAGGCAAGTTTGAGCGCTGTTTCGCCAAGTTCTTTTTTGACTGCTTTAGTAAGGTGTTCTAAAGACGCTGCTAAACGCCAGATTTCCGCAAGTTCATGGATGCCGCAGCGTTCCGCGCCGCTTTTATTTTGCTTCCTGCCGCGTCCCGGCTCACCGTTATCCTTACATGAACTTTTAAGTAAACTGACAAGAGGCTGAACAAGCGCGCGCTGCTGCCCCTGAGTTAATCCGCCGGCGATACGCCTCCATAAAATCCACCATTCTGCCATGCATGCCTGATTGCGGCGGTGTACGACTCCAAGCCTGAAAATCTGCCAAGTCTGCTTTACACGCCAGTCATCAACCGCAACGCCGAAACCCGGCCTCAGAGTAAAGCCAAGGAGATTAAGCCAGCGGATTTCATAAGTGGGATCTATACGGCGCCCGGGCTCACATTCAAGCGCAGTTTCCCAGAGTGATCTCAAAAATGAAGGCGGCCATTGTAAACGTTCAATACCACATCTCTCTTCTATACGCTTTATAAGATCACGCGGATCGCCAACGCGGCCCAAATCGGTTCTGAATGTATTTATAATCAGATCATTGCACGCGGTCACAGTATCAGCGTCAAGAAATCCGGCCTGCTCTCCCGTTCCCGCGTGAGCGGCCACATCGGTGCGGGTTGCGCTGCGGATGTCAAACTGAAGCTTCCATCTGCGGTTTCCGTTCCGCTCACTGCACCACATATCCAAAACGCCTATCTCCGTAAGAGCGGCGTGGAGCGTAACCGTCACGCTTCCAGCCTCCATCCCCTTGCCCGAACGCAGTACGGTGCGGATAGGCGGCACAGCGTGCATTTCAAGGGGATCAATCTCTATTACATCACCAGGTTTATCAACAGTTCTTACACTTGAAATGTAAAGAGGGAACTCTACCGGCTGCCGTATAAGAAGCTCAAAGGCGCGGCCGGTAACATTGATTGTCTGCCCTTCCTGAAGCCCGGCAGGTACAAGACACAGCGCTTTTTTTGGTAAGGTGTTTTTTTCCCGCGCAGGATCTTCATAACTATCCGGTGATGGAGAATCGTCAGCAGCCTCTTTGTGCTGGTAAGCCGATTCCCGCGTTTCTTCAGACGGCACTTCTATACCGATATAATAAGAACGGGCAAGCCCCGCTGATATCCTGACTCCGGCCCCCCTGCGTACAATACCGAAATATGCCGCTCCCCTGCTTACGGCAAGTTCAGGACGCTCATTTTCCAGAACAACAGGCGTCCACTGCGGATCATCCCGCCTGAACCAGTTTTCTAAAACATCAACAATCCTTTTCTTAACAATACGCGGTGTCAGTACGCCGCCGTTAAACAACACGATATCAGGACGCGCGCCCGCGCCCGAAGTATTCATTTGTAATTTGGTATCTGCGTTCGCGGTAAGAAACGCGGCTAAATATTTGGTGACCGCCGCGTCAGGAGCGTAAGGGAGTCCAAACTCCTGAAAACCTGACTGACGGGTAACCGGTCTTTCATAAAGCGAAACAAGCGGGAAAAATCCATCAAGCAGAATTTTTTGCGCCTCATCCCGTGAAATATGCCCTTGAACAGCTCCGCCGATCAGTGAAGACCCCTCTCCCGGCACATTCACCGTAGCTTGCTGCGGAGGGTTATCACCCAAAAGCGTTTCTTTAGCGAATTGACAGGAACGCACAAGCGCGCTGAACCGGCGCGCTGTCAGGCGTTTACCTCCGGTTACTCTGTTTTCTACCATATAGGCAAGGGAGAGATCCAGATTGTCTCCGCCAAGTATAAGATGATCTCCTACCGCGATTCTGTGAAAGCTTATCCCCGCCTTATCATCTGTCCTAACCTCTATCAAAGTAAAATCAGTCGTACCTCCCCCTATGTCGCATATCAATATGCGCTGTCCTGGCGTAAGCTTCGACTGCCAGTCCGAGGAGTTTCGGTGTATCCACGAATAAAACGCGCTGATAGGCTCCTCAAGCAAAACTATATTCGTTAATCCCGCGGCCTTGGCCGCCGTAACAGTCAACTCACGCGCGACCTCATCAAATGAGGCGGGAACGGTAAGCACCACATCCTGGTTTTCCAAAAGATCCTGAGGATGATTATAATTCCACGCGCAGCGGATATGGCTGATAAAGCGGGAACTCGCTTCAACAGGAGAGATTTTCTCCACGTCCTCCGCGGCAGTCTGCCATGGCAAAATGGGCGCGGTGCGGTCAACGCCGCTGTGGCTTAGCCACGATTTCGCGGAAGCGATCAAACGCCCCGGCACTTTACTTCCGTGACTGCGGGCGAATACGCCGTTTATAAGGAGATTACCGGCGTTGTTCCAAGGCAGGTCAAGCGATCCGCTTGTAAACTCCTGCGGCGCGGCCTCATAATGAAAGGAGGGCAGCAACTCTCTGGCGTCAAACTCCCCAGGCGAAACAACCTGCAATACCGCAAAGTCCTCTATTGTAAGGGCGGACAACAGCTGCCGCCCGTTCCCGCGACCCGCAGCGCCCTGCCGCCCGCCCGTCATAGTATCAACAAACGATACAGACGTGTTCGTAGTCCCTAAATCTATACCGACGATATATCTGCTTTCAGCGCGTTCCTGTTCCTGCATTATTGATTTTCCCGCACGCTGAACTCAAGTTTCCACGAATCATCCGATATGGTACTCCTGCACCATAACTCAAAAACCCCAAGCTCCGTAATGCGTGACTGGAAAAGTACAGGCACATACATATCCGTAAATTTTTCATCCGCAGGCAGATCCGCCTCCAAAGAATCGGTCTCCTCTATTTGCGTATCGTTAAAGCGTTCTACAATTGTTCCCGCGGTATCCTGATGACGTACCGATGAACTGAAAAAACGAAATTTAGCGGGTTCGCCAACAACAAGCCCTATCTCTTCGGAAGGTACATCAATCTGGCTCCCCTCCTCCATCCCAAAAGGCACGACGCAAAGCGCGGAAAGCGGGCGCTCCATGCCGGGAACCGCGGGGCCGCTTGTTTCGATCCCTACATAATAAGAACGCGCGGCGCCGCCGCGTATCCGCAAACCCTTCCCCTGCTTAACAAAAGCATAAAAGGAAGCGCCCCTCGCTACCGAATAGTCAAGATCAGGATTCTGTTCAAGCGACTCCACATCCTCACCAAACCATGATTTTACCGCCTCAAGAGTACGGCTTTTGAAGATATCCGCCTTGAACACTCCGCCATTAAATAATACGTGAGACGGCTGTACAGAGACCCCGTTTTGTCCCTGTACTCTTAAGAAATTGGCCAGGTGACGGGTGACAGCGGCGTCTGATTCAAACGCGAGCCCAAGCTCCCTGAAACCTGATGCTGATTTACGGACTGGAACAGCGTCCGCTTTGCAAATAGGGAAAAACCCTTCCGCCAGGATACTTTTTACCTGCTCAGCCGATAACTCCGCAGTCACAGTGCCGCCAATAAGCTTTGATCCCCTGCCTAATATTGTTACCGGATAGACTTGCGGTCCATCTTCACTAAGAAGATGTTCCTTAGCTGCCCGGCAGGAGTGCCACAAAGCCACAGACTGCCACGGATCAAGGTTGATCCCCTTATCAGCGAAGATATTACGTGCAACGTGAGCAATTGTCAAATCCATGTTATCGCCGCCCACAAGAATATGGTTGCCTACGGCGATTCTCTTAAGCGTCAACTCACCATTTTCCTCTTCCACACCGATAAGAGTGAAATCGGTAGTGCCGCCGCCAACATCAAAGACAAGCAGATTATCACCAAGACGCAGCTTCTTTCGCCAACCATCACCCACATCCGCAAGCCACGCGTAAACCGCCGCCTGAGGTTCCTCAAGTAAAACGAGTGATTCGGGAAGACCCGCAAGACGCGCGGCCTCCATAGTCAATTCACGGGCGCTTGCGTCAAAAGAGGCTGGAACCGTGAGTACTACCTGCTGTAAAGCAAGCGGTTCTTGCGGAAACTTATTGTTCCACGCGTCAACAAGGTGTCGCAAATACCGTCTTGACGCTTCCACCGGAGATATTTTTTTGACATCCTCAGGCGCGTTCCAGGGTAAAATCGCGTCTCTTCTATCGACACGGGAATGCGCAAGCCACGATTTTGCGGCAGCGACAGTACGGCCCGGAACGTCAGCGGATTGACGTCTGGCAAGTTCGCCGACAGCGTAATCCTTATTGTCGTCCCAGGGCAAAGAAAATGCTGCGGCGGCGCTCTCAGCCTCTGTCGCCAAATAACAGAAAGATGGAAGCGAATATCTGTTTTCAATAGTAGAAGCTGCCGATGCCTGCGGAACTTCCAAAAGTTTTATCTCAGCGTTTTCTTCCTCAAGGGTTCTATACGCAAGGACGCAATTTGTAGTACCGAGATCTATTCCTATAGCATACTTAGAAGCCATATATTACAATTTTCTCCTATTTGTTTAACGCGGAAATAAAATCAAAACCAATTGACGCATAGATATTGGGTTCTATTGTTTTAATATTTCTGCATTCTGCATTATTATTTCCGCTTTATTTTAATTAAGTTCCACCTCCGCCGGAGCCACTACATTAACAGCCTCTTCAGCCCCCTGCCAAAGCGGCAGTTCACAACGGTTTGCTTTCCAGCCGCAGTGTCTTAATATTCCGTTATACGGAGGATTTCCAGCCACGTTTCCGGTCAGGCGAATCTGGTCAGGGTCAAATCCCGGGAGAACAGGCATCTGCGTCCCTTCCTCTTTTTCGACAAGAGGAATTATGTCAAAAACGCGTTCTAATACTGCTGCGCAATCTTTGTGTACGTCACGCACAGCAGCCCCTATTTGAGCGTCGCTGTAGGAGTCAATCGGTTCTTTAAAAAAATCAACTAACCTCCCCTCACGCTGAAGAAGCGCTAATAACCCGACAGCATCGCTGCGCCGCGTCTTTTTCTCCTGCGGCAAAACAACAGGCACGGCCTTTTCCTCAGCTTCCTCCTCAACGCCAATCTGCCGCTTATAATCAAAATAAGGCGCAATCTTATCTCTAAACTCTTTTTTGAAGAAAATCCAAAAGAATGTCCGCAACGCAAGCTCCACCCTGTTCATCAACCGCTTCCTTTCGCACTGTTTTTTTAGTGATTAGTGGTTAGCGGCCAGTAATTAGTGAGATCAATTTACTGAAAATTCTTTTGTACGCTTTTAACTAAACTAACAACTATTCACTAATAACTGGCCGCTGCCTTAATTTCGCAATTTTGAAACTGCCGGTTCATAAAATAGTTAATATTTAAACGGAAAAACAGAAACAAGATGAAAAAATGGTGCAAATAACATACCAGTTAATGAAGTATAATAGAATTTTAAATTTTCTTCTGAATTTTTTAATCTGATATCCTCGATTTTTAATTCAGACTTTAAGAAGAAAATTTAATAAAAAAATGACCGCTTACCACGGTATTGACCGTTCGGAACGCGGCGCTTGCAAAGTTATGCGAAACGATGATCAGGAGCTCAGAGAAAAGACAGCGGCGGAATGGACTGTCGCGCATAATTTCAATTTTACGCCTGATATGATCAACCGTACCTCCTGCAAAGGCAATGGCGTACAGGCAGTATACAGTTCCTCAATGTGTGAGATTCGCGCTTTAGATTATTCATTCCAACGACTTTACAATATTAAGAACCTTATCTAAATTTGTTAATTCAAACAAGTTATTGAGATACGCTTTCGGATCCGGATTTGCGTTAAGGATAACAAGCCGGCGGTTCTCTCTTTGCAGCAAAGTGTGGTAATAAACAATCGTACCCACCCCGTGGCTGTCAATAAAATTAGCCAGGGATACATCTAAAACAATGCGCGGTATAGCTTTCTTTTTGTAAAGTTGATCCATCTTGTGCTGAAGCTTCTTTACGTCAATATCAATAATTTTACCTGTAAGCTCCAAAACAGGGTTTTCCGCTTCAGATATGAGAGATACTTCAAGAGCCATTCATCCTCTCCTTTTCAAAATTTATAAAAAGAGGTTAATTTTCTTATAACTCAATTATTAAAATATTATTTTTACAATGAAGTAAAGTCAAATAATAGAATTTCTGCTGCCGGTAAAACACAAGAAATACTCCGTTTCTAAAAACTGGCAGCTGGAGACTGTTAACTAACGGCTGGAAACCATATCTATGATAACATACAATATACATCCGGTTAACCCTCAGCACCGATTTATCGAAGCTGCGGCTCGTGTTTTGGAGTCTGAAGGGGGTATTGCGGTGTATCCTACCGACACGGTATACGGCATCGGCGCGTGTGTTACTAATCCAAAAGGGATAGATAAGATAGCCCGCATTCTCGAAAAAGATAAAACACGCCTTTTTTCCTTTATATGCAGCGACTTTTCACAGATCAGCCGTTATGTGAGGGTTTCTAACGCTCACTATAAGCTTATGAGACGCTATCTGCCCGGTCCATACACCTTTATCCTTAACGCCACAAACTTAGTTCCTAAACGTATTGCGCCCAAAAGGAAAACCGCAGGAATACGTATGCCGTCTTCAACCGCTGTACTTGAACTTGTAAAGCTTATAGGAGAACCGCTGGCAAACACCTCAGTAAAAATAAACGGATCGAATGTATGTGACCCTGAAGAGATAAAACAAACCATGCGGCACAGCGTAGACATTCTGCTTGACGCGGGGCCTCTTGACAACCCCGAACCTTCTACCATCATTGACCTCACGGAAGATAATCCTGTTTTAGTCAGATTAGGCAAGGGGGTGTGGGAGGAGACCGGAGATTAATTCGGAATTTGGAGGCGCAAATAAAGCAGAATACCTCTGTTACCGTTCCGTTATTTTCTTAATATTATTCTGCTGTCTGATAAATATTTTCTCATTAAACGGAAACGTTCAGCTGCCGTTCCCTGCAAATTATCACCATTAATTATGGAAAATTATGGAAAATCAACTAAAACGGTTAATCGGCATTGTGGCTAAATTGCGCGCTCCGGGCGGGTGTCCATGGGACAGGGAGCAAACTCACCACAGCATTTTGAACTGTCTTCTTGATGAAGCGTATGAATTTTTTGAAGCGGTGGATGAAGATGACAGCGCCAAAATGAAAGAAGAGCTCGGAGATGTACTGATGCAGGTTGTACTCCATGCTCAAATCGCAAGCGAAGCAAAAATGTTTGATATTGAAGATGTCGCAAAAGAGATAAGCGACAAACTTATCCGGCGTCATCCCCATGTGTTTGGCGACCTTCAGATATCATCTTCTAATGAAGTGATTCGTAACTGGGAGAAAATCAAGAGCCGCGAATATGGTAAAGAAAAACGCAAATATATTGTGGATGATATACCAGACGCGCTTCCCGCGCTTTTCAAAGCGGAAAAAACGCAGAAACGCGTGGCGCAAGTAGGTTTTGACTGGAAAAGTATCAAACCTGTGCTTGATAAGGTTGAGGAAGAGTTTGGAGAGTTCAGGGAGGCTGTTGAAAAAGGCGATGTCAAAAATGCGGAAGAAGAACTTGGCGATATATTATTCGCATTGGTAAATGTTGCCAGACATCACAAAATAAGTGCGGAAAACGCGCTTAGAGCGGCCGTAAAAAAGTTCGAAAAACGTTTCCGGTTTGTTGAGGATAAATTTAAAGAGAACGGTAAAGATATAGCCGAAGCAACTCTTGAGGAGATGGATGTATACTGGGAAGAGAGTAAGAAGTGATTTAGTTACCGTTTGTCAGTTTCCAGTAAAAGGCGGGGAGAATGTACCGTTTCTGATAACTAACCGCAGTAAAAACATAATATAGTATACTTGCGCCGCGGTTAAATTATTTTATATAGGCTAACTTATTTAATCACAAAAAACAGGTATACAATTATGTCTGATAAAATTAGAATCGGCGTTTTAGGGGCGACCTCTTACACAGGCGCGGAACTTGTACGGATCTTAGCGTTTCATCCAAATGCAACAATAACATATGTATCATCGCAGAGTCACGCTCAAGAGCGGCTCTCCTCTATTTTCCCCGCTCTTTCGGGAATCAATGATGATGTGCTTATCTCACCGCAAGACGCGCAAATTCGGGGAGATGTTGATTGTGTCTTTTCCTGCCTCCCTCACGCTGTAAGCGCTTCGCTTATTCTGCCTGTTATTGAGAGAGGCATAAAAGTAATTGACTTGAGCGCAGACTTCCGGCTAAAAAACCCTGATATTTATAAAGCATGGTATAAAACAGAGCACCCCGCTCCCAAGCTTCTTGAAAAAGCGGTGTTTGGGCTCTGTGAACATTATAGAAAAGAGATCGCGAACGCGTCAATCATCGCAAATCCCGGCTGCTACGTTACAAGCGTACTTCTGCCTTTGCTTCCTCTTTACAAAAACGGAGCGTCTATTGAGTGGATTATCGCAGATTCAAAATCCGGCGTAAGCGGGGCGGGGCGGACACTCAAACTTAATACAATGTTCGCGGAAGCAAATGAGAACTTCAGCGCCTATTCGATAGGTCATGCACACCGGCATACTCCTGAAATAGAACAGGAACTCGGATTTGCCGCGGGTAAACCAGTTACGATAACCTTTTCGCCTCATCTGCTCCCTGTAAACCGCGGAATTTTGTCTACGATTTACATAAAAACAGGTTTAAGCGCTGAAAAGTGCGCGG
Source organism: Chitinispirillales bacterium (assembly GCA_031254105.1). Lineage (GTDB taxonomy): Bacteria > Fibrobacterota > Chitinivibrionia > Chitinivibrionales > Chitinispirillaceae > WRCH01. The sequence continues at coordinate 151,516 of JAIRVB010000039.1, read as the reverse complement.
AGATCGTCAAAAACTTTTATACAGGCGAGCCGTTCGTGCGCGTACGTGAAGCGTCTGATCTGCCCACCGTTGCGTCTGTCGCTCACACAAACTATTGCGATATCACTTTTACTGACGGCAAAGATGGACGGCCGGTAATTGCTGTATCAGCCCTTGACAACTTAGTAAAAGGAGCAAGCGGACAGGCTATCCAAAACATGAATATTATGTTTGGTCTGACGGAAACAACGGGCCTGATGAGGTAAGGCAATGTATAATGTATAATGTATAATGTACAAATTATTCAGGAAATAAATATTGTTGGGTGATGACGGTTCATTATCAGTGCAGGGACGGCAGCCTGCCGTCCGCGTGTACAACGCGAACGGATGATTAACAACATACGATAGATATAATTATCAGAGGAAATTTTCGAAAAAAATGGGAACAGTAGTCATAAAAATAGGCGGATCAACGGTAGACGCAAGCGGGCTTCTGCAAGAGCTTGGGAAAAGCATAAAAGAGATCATTCACAATGACTTTCCTGTGATAGTGCATGGCGGCGGCAAAGATATTGCGCGTCAGCTTGACTTGCTAAATAAAGAATTTACCTTTGTGGAGGGTATGCGGGTTACAGACGCTCAGATGGTAAATGTTGTTCAAATGGTGTTATCCGGTGATGTGAATAAACGCATTGTAAATGCTCTGCTTATGGAAAAAGTTAACACGATAGGTTTCAGCGGAGTTGACGGCGGACTCTTTACAGCCTCAAAAATGCTTATAAAGGGACAGGATATCGGGTTTGTGGGTGAAATTAATTCTGTAAACAAAGAGATTATTACATTCTGTCAACAAGCAAAACTAACGCCAGTGATCTCACCTGTGTCAAGGGGTGAAGACGGCGCTATTTACAACGTAAACGCCGATCTGGCCGCAAGCGAGCTTGCAATGGCAATCAAAGCGGATGATCTGATTTTTATTTCCGATGTACCAGGCGTGATGATTGACAAAAAAGTCCGACGAAGTATAAAGACATCCGAAATTGAGGAGCTGATTTCCGCCGGACACGTTACAGGCGGCATGATTCCTAAATTACGCAGCGCGGCGGAAGCTGTTCATAAAGGTGTTAAAAGGGTGCATATCTGTGGATGGAACGGCTCCCGCACTCTTCTTAATGAACTAACCGGCGGCGAATGCGCGGGAACAGTGATACACAGCTGATAATGATCTTTGTAAGGACGGTAATCTGCCGCCCGCACGGTCTTGCATACGTACCATGTGTAGATATCGCAGATCATCTGTGTAAGGGCGGCAACCTGCCGCCCGCATATCACGCGCCCCGACAACGCGCTGGGACGCACAAAAACATATGAACATATACTCTTATAGGAGAAGCACAAGTGACAACCGACAATAAAAATATCAACCCCGAAACCCTCTTCGTCCCCACCTACAAGCGGAGCGGCGCTCCCTTTGTGCGGGGAGAGGGGATGTATCTTTACGATACCGACAACAAAAAATACCTTGACTTTAGTTCAGGGATAGCGGTAAACGCTCTTGGGCACGCTCATCCGCTTCTTGTGGAAACTATTGCGCAGCAAGCCGCAAAGCTTATACACACCTCTAACCTCTATTACAGCGAACCGCAGATTGAGTTTGCCTCACGGCTTATTAAGCACAGTTTCGCCAAAAAAGTATTTCTGTGTAACAGCGGCACAGAGGCCAATGAAGCCGCCATTAAATTTGCCAGAAAAAAGGCTGCCAAAATTTCCAAAGAGAAATTTCATGTCCTCTCTTTTTCGCAAAGCTTTCACGGCAGAACCTACGGCGCTATGACCGCGACGGCGCAAGAAAAAATCCACAGCGGATTCGGCCCGCTTTTGGCAGGATTCCACTACTCCCCTTTCAATGATATTAAAAGCGCAAATGATATTCTTGACAAGCACGATTTCGCCGCCATTATCATTGAACCCTTACAGGCTGAGGGCGGAGTAAACGCCGCTGACGCGGAGTTTCTGCAATTTTTGCGGCAAATAGCTGATTCACATTCGATATCCCTCATATTTGATGAGATACAATGCGGAACTGGACGGACAGGAACTCTCTGGTACTATGAACAAACCGGAGTAACGCCCGATATTATGACAATAGCAAAACCGATCGGCGGCGGCCTGCCTCTTGGGGCGGTGTTGTGTACAGAGGAGATTTCTGCAAGTATATCGCCCGGAGACCACGGGACAACATTCGGCGGAAACCCTGTAGCCTGCGCTCTTGGCTCGCAGATTCTTGACATTGTGAGTGACAAAACATTTCTAAAGCGGGTGCAGACAAATGGTAATTATCTTAAGAGTAAACTTGAAGAGATACGGTCTAAGTATCCTTCAATCAGAAGCGTAAGAGGCGAAGGGCTGCTGCTTGGATTGCGGTTCAAGGAGGACTTTGGAACACTTGTTGACGATTGTAAAACAGCCGGTCTTTTGGTTGCGAGAGCAAATCTCAACACATTGCGGTTCCTGCCGCCTCTTATTGCGGGATTGGAAGATATTGACAAGGCTGTTGACATTTTTGAAAATGTGTTGAAATCAAAAAATGATTAATTCTTTTCTGAGAAATTTTTAAGGGGGGGAGAAGTCTCCCCCTCTTCTAATAAAAGTACGCCCGCCTTCCTTTTCAATGATATATTTTATGACAGGGGTCTATAAATATATGAAAGAGAAAAGATTAATCCGTTTTGACTGGGCTATAAAGCGGCTGCTTCGCAACAAGGCCGACTATACGGTTTTAGAAGGTTTTTTGTCTGTTCTTTTGAATGATGATATAAAAATAATCAACATTAAAGAAAGCGAAAGCAATCAGGAGCACGCCGCGGACAAGTTCAACCGTGTGGATATGCTTGTAGAAAACGCCAAAAGGGAACTCCTCATAATAGAACTGCAAAACAGCGCCGAGGTAGATTACTATCTGCGGATGCTCTACGGCGTCTCAAAAGCGATAACTGAACATATGGCAATAAGCGATGGTTATCATAAGGTTCGCAAAGTTTATCATATCAATATTCTCTATTTCAGCATGGGCGATGGTTCCGATTACGTGTATCACGGCATTACGGAATACCGCGGAATTCACAACAACACAATATTGCAGCTTACCCCAAAGCAAAAAGAGTTTTTCGCAAAAGAAACGGTGAAAGATTTATACCCTGAGTATTATATTCTCTGCGTTAATGAGTTTGACAATGTCGCAAAAAGCAGCCTCGACGAGTGGATTTACTATCTTAAAAATACCGAGATACCCGAAAATTTTACCGCGCGCGGACTTCCCGAAGCTCGTGAGAAACTGCTTTACGACGATATGACCGAAGAAGAAAAAAGCGCTTACCGTTACTACATAGGCCAAACCCGTTTTGAGCAGAACTCAATACGAACTTCATACGAAAGCGGAAAATTTGACGGAAGGGTCGAGGGAAGGACTGAGGGAAGAGCCGAGGGAGAAGCCAAAGGAAGAGCTAGGGAAAAAATCGAAATCGCCCTGAATCTGCTAAAACAGGGGATACCAATTGAAACCGTATCTAACGCGACCGGACTACCGCATGAACAAATTATTTAATTGACAAAGGATACAAATTAGGCCAAAATGAAAATTTTCTTAACAGGCGGCACAGGATTTATCGGACATTTTGCCGCCAAAGAATTTTTAGACCGCGGACATAGTCTTAAAATCTTAGCCAGGAATCCAAATAAAATCCCAAGTCTTGCCGCTCATAAAGATATTGAGATGGTAAAGGGCGGTTTGCAGGATTTAGCGGGGATGAAAAATATTCTTGACGGCTGCGAAGCATGCGTTCATGCAGCCCTTGGGTGGGGTGATACCCCCGCCGCAATGCTTGCCAACGATACCGCCGTTACAGTTCTGCTGTTAGAGACGGCCGTGAAAAACGGATGCGAAAAATTTATTTATACGTCAAGCACCGCCGCTTTCGGCAAAATGCGTCCTGAAAACAATGAAGATATGGTCTGCTTGCCTCAAGACCTGTACGGATCGACAAAAGCCGCGGGCGAGGCTTATGTACTGGGATTTTCAAAAGGATATGGCGATAATTTCCCGCAAGTTAAAATGAAACGGAATATCATCCGTCCTGGCTATACTTTTGGACATCTTGCATTTCCAGACGGAGTTACTCAGCCCGACCGCCGTTTTTTTAACATCGCCCAATCGGCAAAGGAAGGTAAACCTATTAAGCTGATTAAAAATGACGGCACTCAGTTCATTCACGCTTCTCAGCTTGCTAAACTTTACACCGCTGTTTTGGAGAGTGATTTAAATGAGGAGATTTTCTTTGGATTAGCCGCAAACTGGATAAGCTGGAAAACCATAGCAGAGCGCGCAATCGCCATGTGTCCTGGAACGAAAGCGGTTATTGAAGAAGAGGATAAGGGCTGGGGCGATGATCCGTATCTGTTTTCTGTAGAAAAAATGAATAAACGCTTTGGGTTGAAGTTTGACGGGAGTGAATTTATTGATGAACATTTGAAGTGGAATTTTGAGCGGTAAATTGTTTCATACCCATGCCAAATTCTTACTTATCACATATTCTTTCATTTTAGTATTATGCGTATTCTTCATAGGAATCTTTTTCGCCTTAAAATTATACTGTTTCGCTAAAGTTTCAATCTCGCCGGAAATATCATACGTCATTAAAAACTCGTTAATGCCTTCGCACAACGAAAATAATGAATTGTGATCTAACTCGTGATGATTGTACAATCTCGTTCCGGCGCTTTTTCCTCCGGCAGTATATGGAGGGTCAAAAAAGAAAACGCTGTCACTGCCTATATGATTTTTGATTACTTCCATCCCATCAGCCTGAATAAACGTAATCTTGTTTCTCAAATGCCTGATGTGATTTATTCTTTTGACTATCGTTTGAGGATACCACCGCGAAGCGACCCCTTTTCCGTTTTCCCCATTCTTAATCAATCCCGAACCCTTAGCCAATATCCCGCCATGGGAAGTTCTGTTTTTTATGATAGTCTTAAACGCCGTCTCTTCATCCGTAGCATAATCACCTACCAAAACTTTATTGACATTATCAACCGTTATATTAAATGTTGATATTTTATTTGTCAACCACTCCACATCGCCGTAAAATATTGTCTTCCACACAGCGGCCACTTCATTGTCAATTTCCGCCATAATGACATGATCCGCCAAATTTTCATTAGCCACAGTTAAACTGACAATCCCCCCACCCGCAAACGGTTCTATAAAAGTCTTTGGTGGTATGCTCAAACTTCGCATCCACTTATAAATCTGCGGAATAAACCATGTCTTACCGCCCGGATACCGAAATGGACTCAATTGCCGGACAGAAGCAACATTAACTATACATTGCGGAGTTTCAACTATCTCTCCAAATAGATTATAATTATACATAACTCTTTCTAAATTTTTTGTATATCCATAAGAGTATGATTTTCAGGCGGGTAATTATCAAGTTTTTCGTCTAACTTATCCTGCAAAATATTCACAAAATTACCCACATCACCAGGCGATGGTGTTGTTATTTTGTCCAATGCATTTTTAAACTTTGTATACTTCGTTTCAACTTTTTGAAGCTCAAACACGTTTCTATCGGATTGGTGAACTAAATCATAAATAAACCATGCAATATCGGCATCCTCTTTCTTTACTTCAGGAAGCGACGGCAGCGTCTTGAAAAACGAGTTGTCCAAAGCAACTGCCATTTTTTTATTCCAGTGTACAGAAAATGTATATTTCTTATATGTCTACTTTAAAATATTCTAGTGGTATATTAAATTCATTATTTATATAGTCTAAATATAACCTTGTATCTTTATCAAGTTTTTCCGTACCCACTATAAAGAGTTTATCGGCATGTTTTTTCCCATGCCAAAAACCGTATTCTAAAATTTGACCCATAGCCTCTCTAATACAGTATCGAGCCGCCGGTGCAGTTTTTACTTCATAAAAATAGATTTTCTTATTATCATTTACAACAACATCAACTTTTCGATTTCCAAATAATGGATGTTCTAATGAAACGTTATCGTTTCCATATTCATTTATTAACACATTCACTAATTTTTCTTGTATAATTGAATGTCGAACATCAATATCAATACATATTTGTTCCCGTGTATAATCGTAACTACGTTTTGAAGGTAATTTAACACTAGTTTTTTCAAATTTGAATTGGTTTGACTGAGAAGAATGTTTTACATTTGTTAATTTATGAGTGGTATCAGTGACTACATACCTGTATATCGACAACATATCGTCAAATGTCAACAATATTTTGTCATAATCAATATTTGGGATTGCCATCATTTTCCCCAAAAAGATAAATTTATAGTCATGGATTAGTGATGATTGTATCTCATGTACAAATGATTCATCTCTACCCTTATTGTGAGCATAGACTATCATTTTGTACCCAGATAATAAATTTGAGTGCTCTCGAATTAAATAATTTAATCTAAAAATTTGTGGATACAAATCAGATACATTTGGTAATGTATGACTTCGCTCTAATGAAAATGCAAGGCCATAACGCAACAAATTATTTATTTCGAAACCAATATTATATTGTATTTCTGTTCTCCCACCACAATGATACGCATAACCATCTTTTTCGAAGATTGATTTTTTAGCAAATATTTTTGAAGTGTATTTCCTAGATTCTCTAGTCTCTGCCCTTATATCCTGAAAATTACCCATTCTATAGCTTGAAGCTTTTTCGTTTATTTTTTCCGCAATATTCTTTATATTCATATAATCTTTCACTTCTTCAGTTATTATAGTTTTTAATAATTCCTATAATATAATAAAACGCTTAACCTGTTTAAACAGTATCGTTCTATCAACAGCAAAAGTCAAAAGCAGGAGGCATTCGAGCAAACATTTTATCCACTGACTGTGTATTTCCCATAAAAACATCTCTCCGCAAATATACTAAACTTGGGGTTGCGATAATGTGTCAGACCATCGAAAAAATTTTCTTTATTCAACAAGCTATAATTGATATCGCCGAAAATATTAAAATTCAAGAATCATTGCCGTCTTTTCTGTGACGTATAGTATTTTAAACCGGATCAGGATTTTCAAGATTAAATGATGAGCAGGATTATAATAGAGAAAAATCCTAAAATCAATATCAGGATTGAAGGATTAACAAGATAAGCAGGATTATAATAGAGAAATAATCCTGTTTATCCTTAAATCCTGAAAATCCTGATCCGGAATAATGGAAGATGAACAAAATTATGATGAATAGGAATACCCAATAAATCCTTAAATCAGCAAAATTGGATAACAAGATTATGATATTAGACGAGATAACATATAAAATAAACGGTTGCGCTATGAAAGTGCACAATACACTCGGTAATGGTTTTCAGGAAGTCATTTATCAAAGATGCCTGGCTATTGAAATGGGGAGGGCCGGATTAAATTTTGGCAGAGAAATACAGCAAGTTATTTATTATGATGGTATTGAAGTTGGCACGCGCAGAGCCGATTTTATAGTAGAAAAACAGGTGATAGTAGAATTAAAAGCATCTGTGAATCTGGAAGATGTTCATTTGGCGCAAGCTAAAAACTATGTAGTAGCTTATGATTTTCCAATAGGCTTACTTATCAACTTTGGAGCAAACAGTTTACAATTTAAAAAAATATTTAATTCAAAATATAATCCAATATCAGGATTGAAAGATTAACAGAATGAACAGGATTATTATAAAGAAAGAATCTTGTGAATCCTTAAATCAAGTAAATCAAGATCAGGATTGAAAGATTAACAGGATGAACAGGATTATTATAAAGAAAGATTATATGAAGAGAAAAATCCTGGAAATCCTGGAAATCCTAAAATCAAGGTATTAATAATCATGACGCATATCAATGAAATAAAAAGCGAACTTGAAATATTAAAAGAGATAATCTTAGAAAAAGTTCCAACTGAAGAGATTTGGCTTTTCGGCTCTTACGCCTATGGAACTCCGCGCAATGATTCTGATATTGACATTTACATCGTAATGAAAGACGACGCCAAAATGCGTGAAATGGACGCCATGACGGAGGTAAATATCGGACGTACAGAGCGGAAATTAAGAAGATCCGTTGACGTACTGGCTTTGCGTAAAAACCGTTTTTGGGACAGAGCTAATAACGCTACAATGGAAAAAAAAATTACCGAACATGGAATAAAAATATATGGATAGAAATGGCGAATTAAGGCAATGGCTATCTCTTGCCGAACAAAATTTGCACGTTGCGCGGCATTTGGCGGATACCATGCATCCTGCTCCATATGAAGTTATTTGTAATCAGTGTCAGCAATCTTCAGAGAAATATTTAAAGGCGTATCTTTTTAATAACTCTAAAGAACCGCCAAGGACTCACGATTTGTCAAAATTATTAATTTTATCTCAGGATTTTTCAAATTTTACAAAGCAATGCGCTTTTTTGACTAATTTTGGTGTGATACCCAAATATCCTAATGAACTACAAATATGTGAAGACGATATGAAATCAGCAATACATTTTGCGCAAAACATAAAAGATTTCGTTATAACTAAAATCACAACGGTATAAGGAGAATAACCTTAAATGAAAGAAAAAATAGTACTCCTCTACTCAGGCGGCCTCGACACATCAATAATGATCCCCTGGCTAAAGGAGAATTATGATTATGAAGTTATAGCGATGTGCGCGGACCTGGGCCAGGAGGAAGAACTCAGCGGGCTTGAGGAGAAAGCGCTCAAAACCGGAGCAAGCAAACTCTATATTGAGCGTCTCACAGAAGAGTTCATTACCGATTACATCTACCCCACTCTTAAGGCTGGCGCGGTTTACGAAGGCTCTTACCTTCTCGGTACAAGTTTCGCCCGCCCCCTTATCGCAAAACGCGCCGTAGAGATCGCGCTTAAAGAGGGCGCAGCCGCAGTGGCTCACGGAGCTACCGGAAAAGGTAACGACCAGGTGAGATTTGAGCTTACCGTAATGGCGCTCGCTCCCAATTTAAAGATCGTCGCTCCATGGAAAGACCCTAAATGGAATCTTCACAGCCGCGAAGACTGCATCGCCTACGCGCAAGCGCGCAACATTCCTATTTCGCAATCCAAAAAACGTATTTATTCCGAAGACCGCAACATCTGGCACATCAGCCACGAAGGCGGCGTGCTTGAAAACCCCGCGACCGAACCGCCCGATGATGTTTATACTTTGACAAGTACGATAGAAAAAGCGCCCGACGCTCCCGGATATGTTGAAATTACATTTGAAAAAGGGGTTCCGGTTGCTGTTGACGGAAAAAAAATGAGCGCAACCGAACTCCTCACTACCCTCAATAAACTTGGGGCCGTACACGGAATCGGGCATGTGGATATGGTCGAAAACCGGCTTGTCGGCATCAAGTCAAGAGGCGTTTATGAAACTCCCGGAGGTTCTATACTTTACGCCGGCCACCGGGAGATTGAGCGTCTTGTACTTGACAGAGACACAAGCCACTATAAAGAGATGCTTGCTATTAAATACGCGGAGCTTGTGTATAACGGTCAATGGTTCTCTGCGTTAAGAGAAGCTCTCGATGGATTTATCGAGGTAACCCAGCGCAATGTAAGCGGCGTTGTGAAACTGAAATTATATAAAGGTAATATCGTCCCTGCCGGAACGAAAGCTGAGAAATCACTTTATCTTGAAGACCTTGCATCTTTCACAGACACCGAGCTTTACGATCAGAAAGACGCGACAGGCTTTATTAAATTGTTCGGGCTGCCGATGAAAGTGTCGGGGATGGTAAATAGAACTTAACATCCACCTGTAAGGGCAACCCTTGCGGTTGCCCATTTTTAAAGTCAAAAGATAAAGTCAAAATCTATATATGGGGGCCGGGCAACGCCCGCCCTTTGACGGGGGACACTCCCCCGCAACACCCCCAGCAAAACCATCTTTCACCATAGGTAATCAATTTGCACGACAATATCTGTGGAATTGACGCTGTGATTGTAGGAGCCGGATCCGGTACAAGGCTTGGACATTCGATACCAAAAGCTTTTGTTCCGCTTGCGGGGCAGCCAATATTGTATTATTCTCTCAACACATTTTGTTCACATCCTTTAATCGGTTCTGTGATATTGGTTGTCAGCGAAGATATGATTGACCAGGCAAACATCACCGTAAACGAAAACAAAATATTTATTGACAAAGTAAAAATAACAGCAGGCGGAGATGAGCGGTGGAAATCTGTAAGAAACGGTATATCATGTTCAAATAGTAAATGGGCGCTTATCCACGACGCGGCGCGTCCATTTGTAAGCCATGAAGTTATAGATTCGGTACTTGGAAAACGAGATGAGTTTGAGTGTGTCATAACCGCCACACCTGAAGTAGATACTATCCGTACAATTGAGGGAGACCGCTGCGGGGTAACTGTGGACCGGTCGAAACTTTTACGCGTGGGCACTCCTCAGCTTTTCAAAAGAGAACTTCTTGTTTTATCTTTTGAACAGGTAGAAAAGATGGTTGTTCCCCCAACCGATGAAGCCGCGCTTATTGAAAGTCTTGGAATAGCTGTCGGATATTCGTGGGGAGACCCGATAAATTTTAAAATTACGACTAAATCTGATCTCAAAATAGCGGAGGCGCTGCTTGAAAAAAATCAACAGGTGCAGCTGGGCCGGGGATGATCCCGACTACTGCGCGTATCATGACAACGAATGGGGCGTACCGGTACATGATGACCGTAAATTATTTGAAATGCTTATCCTCGAAGGATTTCAAGCGGGGCTTTCATGGCTGACAATTCTCAAACGAAGAGCGGCGTTTAAAAAAGCTTTTGCAAATTGGGATTGGAAAAAAGTAGCAAAATTCACGCGGGCTGATGTTGAACAGCTCATGGGTGACGCGGGAATTATTCGCAACCGCCTCAAAATAGAGGGCGCTATAAAAAACGCAACTTTATTTGAACAGGTGCGTAATGAGTTCGGGAGTTTTGATAAATATATATGGCAATTTACCGATCATAAGACCGTTTATCCCGCAAAACCGCTGCGAAGCTTTGAAGATTTTACGGCAACCACTCCCCAATCCGACGCAATGAGCAAAGATTTAAAAAAACGCGGATTTAAATTTGTCGGAAGCACCATCTGTTACGCTTTTATGCAGGCAACTGGAATGGCGGATGATCATATGGAACACTGTTTTAAATTTTCAGGTAAGTTTAAACAGGTATGACGTTTGGGAAAATATACTCAAAGAGAGTTCATGCACAACGATAATCACAACCAAAAAGCGCTTTACTTTAGCGGACTTGACGGACTGCGTCTTATAGCTTCAGTCAATATAGTGCTGTTTCATTTTCAATACATCGGCGGATTTTATAATATGGGAGGGAATCCGGGGTGGTTTTTCCGTATTCTTAAAGGGCCGGCTTTTCACGCAAGCCTGTTTTTTATTCTGGGCGGATTTATATTCGCGACAAAATTCGCCCCAAAAATAGCAACTTTCAAAAACTGGCCGTTTCTCAAAAAACGTTTTTCTGAGCTTTACCCTCTGCATCTTATTACAACACTTATCATGGCTTCACTTTTTGTAATCAAAAGATGGGGAACAGAAAGCATCGACTGGTCTAAACTTGGTTATTCTATCTTTATGCACCTCTCGTTTTTGTGGTCATTGTGGCCGTTTGGAAGCCTTAACCTCAATACCCCATCGTGGGCGCTTTCCGCGATGTTTTTTTGTTATCTGTTGTTTGGTCCGCTGCTCAGGTGGACTGTGTCAATCAAAAATAAACGTACTGTGATTTTCTATATTGCGCTATTCTTTGTACCTATTGCCGCTTGGGCATATCTTTATGGTATTTTAGGGCCGTCAACCGAATATTACCATTTCTTCCACACATTTGCGCCGGTACGTTTCTTTGAATTCGGACTTGGGGTTCTTTTGGCTAAGCTTTTCATTTTGCGCAAAGAGAAAACTCCCGCTGCCGTAAGTAATTTGACATCAAACAAAAAATACTGCCTCAAGGGTTTATGCTGCGATCTCGCGATTGTGTTCTGTGTTTTTCTTGTGTTTCAAAACTTAGGCTTGCAGTACATGGGAAAACCGACGCTTACATTCTTTTCGTATCATGTGTTAATGGTTCCCATTTATCTGCTGATTCTTTACATTGTCGCAATCGAAAAAGGGATTACAGCCCGTATTCTCTCCTTCCATTTTTTGCGCAAAATGGGGCGCACATCGTTTTATCCTTACATGATACACATCCCCCTTATGTCCATAGTAACAATGTACTGCGAGCGGGTACTTGGCTACCGCAAATTTTTGCACTCCCCGCGCAATATCGTCATTTTTATGATAGTTCTTTATGGATGCAGCTATCTGTATGTATACGCGCTACGTGACAAGCGCCGGGCAAAAAAGATGGAACTTGAGGCAGTACAGACTGTGCAGACAGCCGGCGCTACGAATTAAAAATTTGACAAATGTTTACTGGATAGCATCGGTCAGGATATATGATACGCACGTATTGAGTACAAAGGCATCTTCCCGCGGTTCGTTTTCAATCTCCATATAATCTACGATGTATTTGCCATATTAACATCGCGCATATTATACTATATAAATGTGCCTGTAAAAATTTTTCTGTAAATATATCTTTCAATCAGCCAAAAACAGATGCAGAAATAAAAAACAATTAATAATACAACAAAAAAAATCTAACATAGCTTTGTTTTTTATTTCTGCACTCGGACATCTATTTCTGCATTGATCAACAAAATTACAGAAATTCATTTACACGCTCTATTAAATTGCGCCTAAACAGTTAAAAGAGTGACCTTGAAAATTTATTATTGATTTAGAATTACCGACCACAATTGGAGAAAGGATAAGCGATGAAACATATATCTCAAAAAACGGTTCTTGCATTCACAACCGCCCTGATTTTGCTGACAGCTCTCTACGGCTGCAACAAAACAAAAACTTCAGGCGGCAGTGCTGCCGCTGCCGCCGCAGGCAATACGGCTGAGAGGCAAAGAACAGCCGCAACCCCTCCTCCCGCGCGCACTGAAGACCCTGTTAAGGATTGGTACAATCCTGAAAGTAAAGTGTTTGAAATCTCCAAAGCCGGACAACTGGCAGGGCTTGCCAAAATTGTAAACAGCGGCAACAGTTTTAAAGGCAAGACAATCATCATCACAGCCGACATAGATCTCAGCGGCTACCACGCAAACAGTTCGTTTAACGAAGGCAGGGGATGGGTTCCTATCGGAAGCAAGCGGTCTGTGTTTAAAGGTACATTTGACGGCAACGGTAAAGTTGTGCGCGGTTTATACATAAACAACCCAAAACTCTTTTATGCCGGACTGCTCGGCCGCCTTGACAGCGCCGTAGTGAAAAACTTAAGTGTGACGGAAGCAAACATCACCGCTCACAGCAGGGCCGGCGCTGTAGCCGGCGGTATCGGCAACAGCAGTGTAGAACACTGTTACAGCAGCGGTACTGTAAAAGGCAATGGGTTTATTGGAGGCGTTGTCGGATACTCTTACAGAAGAAGTAAAGTGTCGGACAGTTATTCAGAAAGCTCACTTGGCGGCGAAAACTACATCGGCGGTGTAGCGGGAGACCTCGATGGCGGAAGTATCGTGGAGAGGTGCTACAGCGCAGGTAAAGTCAGCGGTGAGGCGGCTGTAGGAGGAGTAGCCGGCGGCATACAGGGCAGAGGCAGCAGAGTGTCAAACAGCTACAGCACAGCTAAAATTGAGAGCGGTTCCAAAGGCGGCGGCATTGCCGGACTTGTGATTCAGGGCGGCAATATAAAAAACTGCTACTCGACAAGCGAAGTCACCGGAAGAACTTATATCGGAGGAATAGCGGGACAAATAGCGGACACCCTCTCAAACTGCGTAGCTCTCAACAAGAGCGTAAAGGCTACTGTCGGAGTAGCGGGTCGCCTGCGCGGCCACAGTGACGGAAAAATGTTGTTAAAAAACGCGGCGTTCATAGGCATGATGAATAAAGACGGCAACGCCGAATGGCTTAACAAAACGGATAAAGGAAAAATTAAAGCCAAAGACGGCCTTGATATCACCAAAGAACAGATCAAAGCCGATGGAACGTTTGGAGGGTTGTTCACCCTTGAAAATGGATGGACTACAGAAGATGGCAAACTGCCTGGATTCGGTTCGGCGCTAACTTTGCCGGATCATTTGAGATAAGACAGCGCAGGGTTGCGGCTCGCAGATACCTCTGTTGTCAGGAAATGAACAAAAGTTCCCTGTACTTTGAAAGCTGCCACAACTCATCGGGCATCTCGCACTCAAGCGCGTCGACATGCCGGCGGATGTGAGCCATTTGGGGTTTGAGGTCAGTATAGAAAAAAGAGGCTTTTGTCTCAGAATCAAGGCTTCCTGTTTTTTGGAGCAGCGCTGAGAGCTCCTTGAGATTTTTACGTATATAAAAAATATCCGCCGTAAGCTTCTCAAACACCTCTTTACGATCCTCAAGAGCGCCCTCTACCATATTTATCGTCATGTCATCGGATAAATCCCTGAGCAGCTCAAGACCTGCCGCTATATCGCTCTGGTACTCATACGCGTTGGGGAGTATCTGCGTATAAACCATTTCAGAAAGTGTCCTTACCTCGATATCAAGCGTTTTCTCGTACAAATCAAGCCAAATATTATACCTTGCAGTAAGCTCGACTTTTGAAAGTACCTTTTGGCGCTCAAAAACATCAATAGCTTTTGGAGTAATAAACGCTCTCAGCGCTTCCGGTGAGGAAGCTACATTGGGAAGCCCGCGCTTCTGCGCTTCCTTCACCCAATCCTGCGAATAGTTATTACCTTCGAAAAGAATCGTTTTGGATTCCCTTATGACGCCGCTTAAAACTTTTAGTACGGCGCTCCGGAGGTTCTGTTTACTTTTTATCTCACTTTTTATGCGCTTGCGGATAATATCCATTGAATCCGCAACAATAGTATTTATGACCGTGATGGTAGTAGATACATTCATGGAACTTCCAAGCGCGCGAAATTCAAATTTCGTTCCTGTAAACGCAAAAGGCGAAGTTCTGTTGCGGTCTGTAGTATCGCGAATAAATTTTGGAAGAAGCCCAACGCCAAGATCGATAAAATCCCGCTTTTTTGCTTTCTCAATTTTGCCGCTCTCAATCATAGAAATTATTTTTGTCAGCTGTTCTCCCAGAAAAACACTCATTATCGCAGGAGGCGCTTCATTTGCGCCAAGACGGTATTCATTTCCGGCGGAAGCCGCGGCAGCGCGCAAAAGATCACCATGATTCATCACCGCGTGAACCACACTGACTAAAATAGTTAAAAATACCAGATTTTCTTCAGGTGTGTCTCCAGGGTTGAGCAGGTTGACGCCATTATTGTCGCTAAGCGACCAGTTTACATGTTTTCCGCTGCCATTTACACCTGCAAACGGTTTCTCATGCAGCAAGCAAACCATATTGTGCCGTAAAGCAACTTTTTTCATTATATCCATGAGGAGCAGATTGTGATCCGCGGCAAGATTTGACCTCTCGAATACAGGCGCAAACTCATATTGGCCGGGCGCAGTCTCATTATGATGAGTGGTAACCGGAATACCGAGCCCAAAGCCTTCCGTACAAACATCATGCATATAATTGAGCACCCGCTCCTTGATAGAACCAAAATACTGATCCTCAAGCTGCTGCCCCTTAGGAGAGGGGGCGCCGATCAGCGTACGTCCTGTAAGCATTAAATCTGAGCGTTTTTTATACCACGCCTCATCAACAAGAAAAAACTCCTGCTCCGGCCCGCATGTAGAGTAAACATTCTTTACATCCTGGCCCAAAAGCTTTAATAACTCGACAGCCGCCCTGTTTACTGCCGCGTCGCTTCGCAGAAGAGGTAGTTTTTTGTCAAGCGCCTCGCCTGTATAGGAGATAAATATTGAGGGGATGCAGAGCGTCTTGCCAAGGCTGACCTCAGTAATAAAAGCGGGGGAAGAGGGATCCCACGCTGTATAGCCGCGCGCCTCAAATGTAGCCCGTATACCGCCGGAGGGGAAAGATGAGGCATCCGGCTCGCCTAAAATAAGTTTACTGCCGGTAAACTTCTCTATAACGCCCTGAGTCTCGCTGACCGCGCTTATAAAACTGTCATGCTTTTCTGCCGTAAGACCTGTTAAAGGGTGAAACCAGTGAGAATAAGCAGTGGCGCCGCGTGTTACCGCCCAGGCTTTCATCGCTTCCGCGATCTCATCGGCGTGAGCTTCGCTTATAACGGCGCCTCCCTCCTGCCATCTCTTAAAAGCCTTGAAAGTCTCTTTGGAAACCATTTTTTGCATTAACGGCTCATTAAATGTATTTACTCCGTAATAACCTGATACGGGCGAAGGGGTCTCTATCTTGTCAAATACAACCGGACCTATTTCCTGAGTTATATCGCTTCGGGTGCTCATCTCTTATCTTATCTCCAGTCAATAATGCTGAAATAATAACGCAGAACGCAGAAATATCAAAAATACTTATTTTGCAGGAGAAACTTATCCAATAAATTCCTATTGTTTTATTTCTCCATTAGCCGCTCTTTTTCAGAAAAACTCCTTATAAAGCGCGTTAACCGCCTTTTTCTCATCCATTGCGTCAATACCAAAAATGATGCTTATCTCGCTGCTGCCCTGATTTATCATCTTTATATTTACCCCAGCTTTAGAGAGCGCGCTTGCGGCTAAAGAAAGCACCCCGATTTTACGGACAAGCCCCTCACCCACAACCGAAACAAGCGCTATTCCAAACTCTGTTTTTATATCATCGGGCACAAGCTGTTCATTAATTGCCCTGATGATTGCAGATGGCGTTTCCGGCTTTAACTGCTCCTGATCAAGAATCAAAGATATGTTATCTACTCCGGATGGGCAGTGTTCATAAGAAAGGTTCATCTCCTCAAATATGGATAAAAGCTTTCGCCCGAACCCCTTTTCGCGGTTCATCAGAAATTTTTGAAGTGTAAAACTGCAGTAGCCGCTCCCTGAAGCGATTCCTACAACATCGCGCTCTCCCGGAAGCCGCTCGGCAACTATAAGCGTTCCGCCGTTATCTATGTTGTTTGAATTGCGCAAGCGTATCGGGATCTTCTTTCGCATAACAGGCTTTACCGCCTCTTCATGCAGCACGTTAAATCCTATGTAAGAAAGCTCACGCATCTCTCTGTATGTAAGCGCTGTTATCTGCGCCGGTGAATCAACCATTAACGGATGAGCGCTGCGGATCCCGTCAACATCTGTCCAGTTCTCATACTCTACAGCGTCAATAGCCTCGGCAAGAATAGCGCCGGTGAGATCTGAACCGCCGCGGCTGAACGTCGCAACATCGCCCGCTTCCGTAACGCCAAAAAAACCGGGAAAAACAATAACATTATCGGCGCAGACGCTTTTTAACGCCGCAAGTTTCATTGACGCCTCAGGGATTGGCTGTGCGTCTCCGAATACCGGGGTAACAATAAGCCCCGCCTCTTTAGGGGAAACATACCGCGCTTTTATACCGGCGGTATTAAGATAATCGGCAAAGAGACGGCAGTTAATATCCTCACCGGCAGCCACGACAAGATCACGAAACTTCGCCGGCTGCTCAGAGGCGCTCTTAAGCCTCTCATCCAAATCCAAAAGTACTTTGGAAAGGTTATCTTTGCGGACGCCGAGAGGTTCATAGATGGCAAAAAAACGGCTTTTGATATCAGCAAGAGGCGCGCTGTAATCCTGATTACCAAGAGCCTTGCCGCAAACATCTATAAGCAGATCGGTAACCTTAACGTTAAAACCGGGAGCTTTGCCCGGCGCGGAGAGAACAATACAACGCCTGCTCCTGTTAAGTTTCATAATTTTTACAATCTGCTCAATCTTTTCGCTTGAAGCGACTGAAGAACCGCCAAATTTACTTACAATAAGATCCATTATTTATGCGCTCCGGTTTTAGTTTTCAGCTCCAATTACAAGTTTCCAGATTTTACGGTTTACCTGAACTCCCGCTCTCCTTCGCTTAATTATTCCCGGTTTTTACAGAAGTATGAACACACGCATACATGTGATCATAATTAAAAAATCCGCCTTCCACTATAATTTTTACCATTTTTTTATAGTCTTGTTGAAAAAACGGCGGCGAAGTGATACCATTAAGGATGTGGAAGAGTGTTTTGCGGTCAAAAGGTAAGCTCAGCTTAACTTTTGACCGCAAACCTGTCTGGAAACAGATTATAATAAATATATATTACGGAATTTATCTCGGAAAAACTATTATGGCATCAAAAGATCAGAATACATCACGTGTGATAGTAAATGACGGAGGAGCCCTTGAACTCTACCTTAGGGAGATAAGCAGATTTAAAGCTCTGCCCATCGAAGAAGAAGCAACGCTTGCGGTTCGCATCCGCAGCGGAGACCGCGCGGCGCTTGATAAATTAGTCAAATCAAACCTGCGCTTCGTGGTCAGCGTCAGCCGCAACTATCAAAATCAGGGGCTGCCTCTCATAGATTTGATAAATGAAGGAAACTTAGGATTAATAAGGGCAGCCAAAAGATTTGACGAAAAAAAGAATTTCAAATTTATCTCGTATGCCGTATGGTGGATCCGTCAGGCTATTTTACAGGCTTTGGCGGAGCAGTCAAGAATCGTAAAACTGCCGCTTAACCGCGTGGGCGCCATTCATAAAATAGGGATGGTTCAGGGCAAACTTGAGCAAAAATACAACCGCCCCCCAAGCGCGGATGAGATAGCCGAAGAGCTTAAAATCGACAGCAGCGAAGTGCATGAAACGATAAAAATCGGCAACAACCACTTCTCTTTAGACGCTCCGCTTCAACACGGCGACGATTCAAAGCTGCTTGATATCCTGCAGGATGAGCAGATAGAAAGCCCCGAAAACGGTATGCTTGACATCTCCCTGCACTCTGAAGTAGATACAGTTTTGGAAACGCTCACAGAGAGAGAGCGGGAAGTGGTAAAGCTTTACTTTGGAATCGGCGAGGAAACCGCATACACGCTTGAAGAGATCGGTTTAAGATTCAACCTGACACGCGAAAGGGTAAGACAGATAAAAGAAAAAGCTCTCAAACGGCTGAAACAGGGTTCGCGGTGCAAACGGTTGGATAATTTTAAAGGGCCTTAAAGAATTCCTTAGGGCCTTTCTCATTTTTCACCGGAATTTTTCAGCATAAGAAGCAGCTCGACTTTTTTTACTCCCCGTTATATATATAACGTCATTCTACTTGAAAAGAGTTTTATTAATGCAGAAATAGATGGCAGAATGCAGAAATGAGGTGATCTGATCTTTTATTTCTGCATTCGAACATCTATTTTGAAGTTTATTTTGAAGTTGAATTATTATAGTACCCCGGCACACCCTTTGCATTCATTCAACCCTGCTAACTTTGCGAAACCAATGCAAACCGTGTTATATTTCTATTATCCATACAGCAAATTGCTCTCACGCGTAACATTTTGACAACAAGAGAAAAGCATGAAACACCTCCTGGCGGCTCTCGCCCTGATATCACTTTCTATAATCTTACTGGTGGGTCTATCATCATCAGCGCCGCTGTTTGAATTCGAAAAAATTAAGAAATATCAAGATATACCGGGTGTTTTGCCTCAGGAAATAAACGCGATTGAAAATCTGAAAAAATCAGGGCGGAAATTCATTTACGCCGCTATGCCGTCGGTAGAAGCATTTGAATCGGCGGATGGATCTTTTGACGGTTTTACCCCGCTTTTGTGTAAACTTCTGACAGGGCTTTTCGGGATAGAGTTTGAAGTACATTTGCGTGAGTGGG
Source organism: Chitinispirillales bacterium (assembly GCA_031254105.1). Lineage (GTDB taxonomy): Bacteria > Fibrobacterota > Chitinivibrionia > Chitinivibrionales > Chitinispirillaceae > WRCH01. The sequence goes on along the minus strand of JAIRVB010000039.1, from coordinate 131,701 downwards.
ATGAAATAATGGGCCATGAGGATGAGAATGGGAATCACATCAAAGGCGCCCTCGAATTAAGAGAGATCGATTTTACCGGAGAACTGACGCCGACCAACGAGCGTGTGGAAAAAGGTTTCATAATGTCGGAACCTATCGCGGAGAGGCTTTTAAGAATATTTACAGATGCAGAATCAGTTATTAAAACTGAAAAGGACTTAAATGGACTTACACTCGGCTTTTTAGAGGAAACCACTACTGAAGATGATATCAGAAGGGCGTACCCAAAGCTTACATTCAAAAGCGTGAATACAATATCAAACTACAAATCAGCCGCTGATATGATAAACCTTGGGTCAAAGCGGGGCGGAATAGACGCGTTTGTCGATGAAGCTACCGCGGATCCCGTTTTTGACGAGTACCCGCATGTACGGTCAAAGCTTTTTTTTACACTTGTAAACTCTCCGGTTTCCATGACCTCCCTTAACCAAGATCTTGAACCGGTCATTTCGGTCTTTAATAAATATCTAGCGGCGGGCGGAGCCAGGAAGCTGTATGAACTTTACAAAAAAGGAGAATTCCGGTACAACAAAAATAAATTATACAACTCTTTTGAGGCTCACGAAAAAGATTATTTAAACAACGCTTCCACAATTTTAGTCGCCTTTGAGACAGATAACTACCCTACTGATTTTTACAACAAAAAAGAGAACAGCTTTCAGGGCATTGCAATAGACGTGCTGACAGAAATAAGCAAACTTACAGGTTTGAAGTTTAAACCTGTCAAATCGCAAAGCGGCAAGTGGTCCGAAACTTTGGAGATGTTTAAAGCAGGCGAGATTCAAATGATCGGGCATCTTATAAAAACAGAGGATGAAAAAGAGCCGTTTTTGTTCAGCGGCGCTCCATACGCAAGCTGCAATTATGCCATTTTGTCAAGGGCGGATTTTCCGGAAGTCACAAGCTACCAGATAGCGCATATGCCTGTGGGCATAATGGAGAGTTCCGGCAAAATTGACGCTTACAAACGGTTTTTTAACAGCAGCAATCTTGTAACCTTCCCCTTTCAGTTTGACTGCATGGACGCGCTTGAGAGCAGGAAAATCGATTTGGTGATGGGATCGGAATATACGCTTTTAGCGCAAACGAATTACCGCGAAAAAACCGGTCTAAGAGTAAATTTCAAACTTGCCGAAACGCTTGACTCCTACTTTGGATTCGACAAAGATGAGGTGGTTTTACAGGGCATTATAAACAAGGCGCAAAGCTTTGTGAACACAAGCGCCATTGAGAGCGTCTGGACAGGTAAATCTTTTGATTATTCAAAAAAGTACGCGGAACAGCGCGCTCTTATAATGACAGTTTTTCTCAGTGTTATTCTGGCTATCCTCGCAGTCACCGTATTCTTGTTTTTAAAGACTCTGCGAATGGGCGAAAAATTAAAAAATGCCGCCAACAACGACGCCCTTACCGATATCTGCAACCGCCGCCATTTTATCGAACTCTGCCTCACGCATATCGAACGGTCGATGCGTACGGAAAGCGAAAGTTTTGTGATCATCTTCGACCTTGACCATTTCAAACAGGTCAACGACACACATGGGCATTTAGCGGGTGATAAGGTACTTAAGGAAACCACTCAAAGAGTTAAAAACGCAATCAGGCCCTATGATGTTTTCGGACGCTACGGAGGAGAAGAATTTATAATACTCATGCCGGACATCGACAAGGAAAATGTTTTGGCAGCGGTTGAACGCATACGCAAGGAGATTTGCCGTTCCCCCGTAAAATTCGAAGAGACGCAAATACAGGTCAGCGCAAGCTTTGGAATCGCGCTTGTCACCCCTAAAATTAAAGATATTAATACCGCTACCGGCAACGCGGACAAAGCGCTTTACCGCGCCAAGAAAGAGGGACGCAACAGAGCGGTGTTTTATGAGGAGGAGAAAGAAACGGCCAATACGCCGCGGGGAGTAATAAACGCCTGCTTAATAACAGATTATAATACGAAAAAAATCGTGAACACTCCAACCTGAATGGTATTTTTGCGTGAGGTATCTTCAGCCGCCGGCTTCACCGTCATTTAATTACCTTAATTAAAAGTTATATGGAGCAGACGCGCCGGTTTGCAACATACCTGCCGCACGGTGATAATCTCCGCTAAAAAACATTTACAAGCCTCAAGCGCCGGTTTTATATTAAATTTATGCGGATTCTAATCATTGGCGGCACAGGCAACATATCGTCAGAAGTTACCTCACAACTCTACTCAATGGGGCATGAGATTACAATTCTGAGCTCCGGCAGCCGTCCTGTTCCGGCCGGATGCCGTCACATAAAAGCGAATAAATTTAATGACGGAGAACTGCAAAATTGCCTCAAAGATATAAGTGTTGACGCGGCAATAGATTTTATGGCTTTTACACCCGCGCACTGCCGCGCCGGTTACAGGGCGCTCCGCGGGAAAACAGAGCAGTTCATTTTTATTTCAAGCGCTACGGTTTATCAGAAACCGCACGCAAAAATCCCTGTAACCGAAGATACACCAAGGGGTAATCCGTTCTGGCCTTACGCGCAGGACAAAATCGCCTGTGAAGAGTATCTGGAGTCAATTCACGGGGATGATTTTCCCGTAACGATTGTACGGCCATCGCATACTTTCGGCCAAACCTGGATCCCCTCGCCCATTAACGGATGCGGTTTTACAGTCTCTTCCCGAATAAAAAACGGTAAACCGTTCATCATTCACGACAAGGGAGAATCGCTGTGGACGCTTACCGCGTCATCAGACTTTGCCAAAGGTTTTGTTGGTCTTGTGGGCAACAAAAACGCAATCGGAGAAGCGTTCCACATCACAAGTGATGAAACTCTCAGCTGGAACGCTATCTACGAAGAGCTTGGCAAAGCTCTCGGCGCAAGTATAAAACCTGTACACATCCCCTCTGAGTTCATAGCGAAAGTATACCCCGACGCCAGAGGAATGCTCATGGGCGACAAAAGAGAACCCGGGGTATTTGATAACTCTAAAATCAAAAAATTTGCCCCCGGGTTTAAGTGCGAAAAAAGCTTCTCCGCCGCAATCAAAGAATCTGTAGATTGGTTTATGGAAGACCCGCGGCGCAGGCAGATCGATATGGCGGAGGACAGGCTTATTGAGGCTATTATTGGCGCGTGGGAGAATAGTAAATATATTCCTGCTTCCGCGTACTCTGAACAGTTTTAATTATTAGTTTTTTTCGATAGTGTCAATAGTTTTGCGCAATATATTATACCTTACCCTAATAAACAGGTCTTCTTGTTTAGCTTCAGAAGATGATGCTGCAAATACTCTCTTTTCGGTTAATATCTGCTTCTTATCATATCAGATTGTTTACAATATTCTACTTTCTACCATTGTCCTGACTATGATTCATTTGATTTTTATGATTACTATGATTTCAACTGCAAACCCTTAAACTTTTTATTTGTCAGCCGTTTAAACTTCAAGCTCATTTCCCCAAAGTTTATCAGCAATCCAATTTCTAAGTTATAGGCTTCTAAATAATTAATTGCTTGCGCAAAATGTCTATCTTCTAAATTTGTAGCGGCCTTTAATTCTACTGAGATTATTTCTTCAACAAGAAAATCAACCCGCCGCGTACCGATTCGTTTTTCTTTATAATAAACAGGCATTTCAAATTCCCTCTGAAACCGAATACCCACCAACCCAAATTCTATTGCTAAGGCTCTCTGATAAATCACTTCCTGAAACCCATTACCCAACACTTTATGAACAGCCATAGCGCACCCAATAATCTTAGATGTCAACTCCGAATACTTATACTGCTCATTAACCATCACTAACTAATTACTCCTGATACTCCTAATCATAAAAATCACACAAATCATATAAATCCCCGTCAAGACAGTTGTTGCGCCGCACCCTCTATATGTAACAGCCTTAGCATACAATATAACTATCGCACAATACCATTACAAGAAAAAAATACTTGAATATACAATGATAACACAATGATATATACTCATATATTATTTTCTATAAAATCCAGATACAATTCAGCATAAATCTCAGGGCGCGATTTTCCTTTTTCCGTCTATTTTACACAATCTAAATAGTTAAGAGGAGAAACGCGAACATATTTTGTATTGCGGATATCAAGAAGAAGAGGGGCTTTTACCTGAATTATTTCCACCAAAACATTAAACGGCCGGAACTCACAAAACTATACATTTCAGACGCTAAAAACACTTTATATTTTATAAAAACCATACCTGAACAAGAAAATACTACTACTCTTATATATTATCAACCTTATCTTCCAATGCCTGACCGTATAATAAACATAGAACCCGAGACGTTTATGAATTGCCGCCGTAATTTTTGACCCTACCCGCAGCAGTTACCGATTAGTCTTGAGAATCCGCCTGACAGGATGAGAGTGGGGAGAACTCAATGTTTTCTTGCCATGGCTCACAAAATGCGGTATATTACATTAACGCGGAGCCTTTACTCACCGGAGAATCCTATGTGTGATAAAACAGTACTTGAGACTATAACAAAAAAGATTTGCATCGCGGCCAAAGAGGTGTTGGGCGGCAAATTAGAAAAAGTAGTACTCTTCGGCTCTTACGCCCGTGGAGACTACCGCGAGGATTCAGATATTGATATTATGATACTTGCCGATATCGCGTTGGAAGAAGAAAGCAAGACACGCCGTAAAATACGCGGTTTGATGGATCATATAGATTTGGAATATAATGTTCTTGTCTGTTTGAGTGTAACATGCAGTAGTAATTTTTATAATTGGATAAATGTATTGCCGTTTTATATGAACGTACAAAAAGAGGGGGTGGAACTATATGCCTGAGGATACTGACCCTTCGGATCTGGCCTCTTTCCGCCTTGATCAAGCAATGAAATGCTTGCAGGTAGCGGAGATAAATATGAACGCGGGTTTTTTCAAAGACGCCGCTAACCGTTCATATTACTGCATTTTTCACTCAATGCGGGCTGTTCTGGCTTTTGAGAGATTTGATTCCAAACGGCATTCCGGCATAATCTCCGCTTTCCGCCAAAGATACATAAATACCGGTACGTTCCCTGTGAAATATTCTGATATTATCATAGACGCTTTTGAAATCCGTGTTGAAAGCGATTATAAAGACTTCTACATTGTTTCAAAAGATGAAGTGTCCACTCAAATTGAAAACGCGCGGGAATTCTTAACGGCTGTGAAAGAGTACATAACCGCACAGCAGAAGAGCGGTTGAATAACTTCCCCACATCTTGCGCGCGTAGTCAATCACCTTAATTAACTTCGCCTGACAGAAAATTAATAGATTATATTCCCAATACCTGATCTATACCAAATGAAAGAAAGCTGACTAAAAATGTCTAAATATATACAAGGCTTGAATGCCAGTCAAAAAGAGGCTGTACTCCACAATGAGGGGCCGCTTCTTGTGCTTGCCGGAGCTGGAAGCGGTAAGACGCGTGTGCTCACATCGCGTATAGCGCGGCTTGTGGGGGAAAAGCGATGTAAGCCGGAAGAGATTCTGGCCGTGACTTTTACGAATAAGGCCGCAAGGGAGATGCAGGAGCGCGTCAGCCAGGCGACTTCAAAGGCGGCGGCGGAAAAGATGACTCTCTGCACATTCCACAGCCTTGGGGTGAAGATACTGCGCGAGCATGGGAAAATTCTTGGGCTGGCGAAGAGTTTTACGATTATTGATGAACATGAACGCGGCGCTGTGCTGAAAGGAATTATGCGGGGGGAGGGTGTAAGGGGGCTAAAAAGTGAAGACCCGGATGAGTTCGGCCAGCGTATAAGCCTGGCAAAAAACGCGTCCCTGAATCCTGATGAGTACTACAAAGACAATCCCGAAGAGCGCAAACTCTTTCGTGTTTACAATTCGTATAATAAGATTTTGCTTAAGCGTCAAACGGTTGATTTTGACGACCTGCTTCTTATGCCTCTTCAAATATTAAACAGCAGTCCATCCGTTTTAGCTGAGTACCGCAAGCGGTACAGGTTTATATCTATAGATGAGTTTCAGGATACGAACGCGGTTCAGATGAAGCTTGCTTCTCTTTTATGCGCGCCCGCAAATAATATAATGGTGGTTGGGGATGATGATCAGGGGATTTATTCGTGGCGCGGGGCGCAGATTGAGAATATTATCTCGTTTTCGAGCGGTTATAAAGGGTGTAAAACGGTTGTACTTGACAAAAATTACCGCTCGACCAGCCAGATACTAAACGGGGCTCTCGCGGTAGTGTCTAAAAACAGAGTCCGCAAAAACAAGGAGATCACGGCGGCAGCCGGAGAGGGCGATCCGATATTTCATTATAAGGGAGATGATGAAGTTGACGAGGCGGAGTGGATAGCGCAGAAGATATTTGATAATAATGAGCACACTTCATATGATTACACAAGCCACGCTATTCTCCTTCGCACTAATTCGATGATGAGGAGGTATGAAGAGGAGCTGCGGCGCAAGAAAATTCCGTGCGTGGTAGTAGGCGCGACAAGTTTTTACGAACGCAAGGAGATTAAGGATATAATCTCGTACATGCGTTTTTTCGCAAACCCTCATGACGAACTGAGTTTGGAGCGGGTTCTCAAAGTTCCGTCAAGGGGCCTGGGGAGCGTTACAATGGAGAAACTTGATGATCTGGCGTCTTTACGAAAAATAAGCATATGGGACGCTATGCTGCGCCATCACGAAATTGAGGGTATAGCGGGTGAACAAAGCGGAAAGCTTGACGAGTTTATTGATTTTCACAAACGGTATACCGGAAAATTTGAAAGCGGGCTGCTTTCATCCGCCATGAGAGCTTTACTTTCGGAATGCGGCTACGTTGAACTGCTCAAGCGCGCTTACAAAGAGGAGGAAGAAGCGCGGAGGCGTATAGAAAACGTTGAGGAGATGGTTCACGGCCTTGAGATCTACGAGCATAAGTTTATACGTAAAAAGCCGACGCTTAGCGGATATCTTCATGAGCTTGCCCTTGTATCTTCTGAGGAGGATGAGAAAAATGACGGCAAGAAGAAAAACGGCGCTGTTCTGATGACTTTGCACAAGTCAAAGGGGCTTGAGTTTCCGGTTGTTTTTCTGGCCGGACTTGACAGTGAGTATATGCCCTCGCCAAGAGCTGCCGCTCAAGGCAGCATAGAAGAGGAACGGCGGCTGTTTTACGTAGGAATGACACGCGCGAGAAAGCAGCTTTACTTAACATACCCCGGTCAAAAAGTATTTAGAGGTAACATGAAAGCGGTTACCCCCTGCCCGTTTCTAAGCGAAATCCCCGAAGAGTTTCTTGACGGCAAAATAGGACAGCGGCAGGATAAGGAGAGAATGGATTATCTTGACGACTTTTTTAAGCAGATGCAGGAGAAGCTTGATAATGGAGAGCTCAAAGCTCAGAACTCAGAGCTCAGTCAGAACAGAGGCTCTCTTTACGCCGGATAGAGCGGAACGCCATAAAACCGGCAATAAAAAATGTATGCGGGTATTCCGGTTATTTTTCTGAGTTGTGAGTTCTGAGCTCTGAGCTTTGAATTCTAAGCTCAGAACCGAATTTTTCGGAGATCCACCCTTTGCGGTTCGCGACAGCCATAAACGCATCAACAATCTGCGGGTCAAATTGCTTGCCCCTGTCTTTTACAATACGCCTGATAGCTTCTTCCGCGCCAAGGCTTGAGCGGTAGGGTCTTGTTGAGGTCATCGCTTCAAAAGCGTCGGCCAGGTGGATAACGCGGGCGCCTATCGGGATCTCATCTCCCGAAAGCCCAAGCGGATAACCTTTGCCGTCATAATGCTCGTGGTGGTGAAGAATTAACTTGTACAGATCTTTTAAAAATGGCACATCTTTTACAATGTTAGCGCCAAGAGCGCTGTGATCCTTCATGATGCCGTTAAATTCCTCATGAGTGAGAGGTCCCGGCTTATTAAGGATATGACCCGGAATTCCGATTTTGCCTATGTCATGAAGCAGAGCGCCGTCCCTGATAACCCCAACAAGCTTTTCGTCTAAATTCATCTCCTGCGCGAGTTCTTCTGCGTAGTGCTGCACATTTTCGGAGTGGCCGTGAGTGTACCTGTCTTTGGCGTCAACCGCAATGGCAAGCGCCTTAATTGTGCGAATGTAGTTTTCCTTCATGTCATTGTAAAGCTTTGAGTTTGTGAGCGCGATTCTGGTCTGACTGACAAGACTTGACAAAAGCGATATTTTTTCGTGGGAATCGGGAAGCTCCCTTGCCGCTCCAAACACAATGCTTCCGAAATTTGTGTCCCCTAAGGAGATCTGCATCAAGTGTTCAAAAATAAACGGGTACGCAGCATTGTTGTGTGAATGGCTTTTGAGGTCAAGATGTTTGTTTATCACCTTTTTGAGCGGTATATTAATATTCGCGGTTTTAGCGTACTCCGCTGTTACCCGCCCGACGATATCAAGCAGAGAGTTTTCCGCCAACGCGCCGCGCGACCAGTGTAAAAACTCAAAATTACGCTTATTCGCTCTGAAAAATCCTATGAAATCTATCGGGAAATTTTTCTGCACCGTATCAAAGAGGCATTTAATTATGGCGGTTGTGTCAACAAGCCCCATAAGCGATTCGGAATAGGTGCCTATGAATGAGAGTTCGTAAAGTTTCTGATTTATAGAGGTGTAAAGGTTGGCGTTATTTATCGCAATTCCCGCCTGAGACGCAAGTACGCCTACTACGTTGAGGTCAACGGCGGAGAAGGGATCCTGACCCTTATCGCGGTTGAGGTTTACAACTCCGATCACTTCATTGGTTTTTCTAAGAGGAACCGATATCGCGGAACCGATATCATCGCGCCGCAGCTCTACATCCGCTTCGGGAATATCAGCCTCATTGCCGAGAAGAATAGGGGTGCCGCTGTTAAAAACCTTTTTTGATATGACCCACTCAGCAGTATTATCAAGAGATGAACGGTGTTTGCTGACCTTAATCCCCCGCTCTCTCACTATTACAAGATCGTTGTTCTCTTTGTCGTAAAGCTGAATAGAACCGCTCTGAGCTCCGGCTGTGCGCAAACACTGCTCAATGGTAACGTCAAGAAGCTCCTCAAGATTATGCGTGGAGGTAAGCATGGAGATAATCTCATGAAGCGAAACCAGCTCCGAGAGCACTACTTTCTCTCTTTTAAGATTACTTGATTTTATTACAAGATGTATTTTCTGATTGAGGGCTTCAAAATGGTACGGCTTGACTATATAATCGCACGCCCCAGCCTGAATCGCCTTTATAGAGGTATCGATGTCAGGGTATCCTGTCGTTACAATTACCGGGATGCCGCTTTTACTCCGCCTTAGCTCGTCAAGAAACTCAATGCCGTCCATATTGGGCATTTTAAGGTCGCTGACAATCACATGAGGAGTTACCTGTTCAAGTACACGCAGAGCCTCAAGACCATCAACCGCGCTGATGACCTTAAACCCAACACCGCTCAAAAAGGCAGTAACGGATGAACGAAGTTCCTCCTCATCCTCAACAAGCAGTACTATATTAGTTTGCGGATTGTTCATTATCTCTTTTTGACTAAAATATCTGTGTGAACTTTTATCCGCCCAGGCAATTAATACCCAAACGGAAAGTAACGGCGAACCTTATAATCCTTGCGGTCGAGAGTAAAGTTAAATAATGACTTGCCCCAACAATTAACGGCACAAAAAAGGCATGACCAACCCCCAAACCCCGTCACCTCGAAGCACAGGAAGTATGGGCTAATGATTATTTACCTAAAGATAAAATAAATATCTGGGACAGCTTCTCCGCAAGTGAAAAACAACCGCGGCGCTGCCGCCGCTATAACCATCTGTACACAACGCTCATTTTTACCGTACCCGCAAGCTCATGATTAACATAAGAAAAATCGACGCCCGCGCGGCTGTTAAACAGATTTAACCCGGCTCCCATTGAATAGCTGTGATTGTTAAACCCGGCCCGCAAAGCAAGAGTATTCATTATAGTATATTCTACCCCAAAACGGGCGGCGGAAAAAAGAGGCGACAACCCATCTGAAAATGTGAGCGTTTCCGGAACTCTGTCCTCTTCCCGCATTCCCCCGCCCTGCCCCTGATGGTTAATCCCCTCATTAAAAAGGAGATCGGGCGTTGTATAATACAGAGCTAATTTCCCGTAAAAATAGGGATTCTCCCTCTCAAAAGCGAAACTTAACCTGAGATGCTGAGGCACCTTTTCGTTATAATCAGACGACTGCCAGCGAACAACGCTATGCCTGACATTTTCCCACAAAAGCGCGGCATAAAACGACTGTTTCTTAAAATGCGCCATAGCCCCAAGATCAGCCCCTAAACCATAAGCCCCTACAGTCTCAAGTCTGCGGCGCCTGGCGGTAATCGCGGCTCCCAGATGCAAATCAGCGATATCCGTCTCAAAACGGTGGCCATAAGAGAGGCGCGTCCAGACATCGGACGCGGTGAACACATCGATATTATCGGTATCAACAGCTGCGGTATCAACATTGCGCGTATCCTCTATACCGGGTATCAAAAGGTAAGCGGCAGTTACACTGATTCCGCTTGTATTACTAACCGCCCCCGTATAATTAAGCATGGAAGCGCTGAAAACATCGCCATAATAAGATGAATAACTCAGAGTTAGAGCTGGAAGCGCCCCGGCGGCGGCGGCAAGCGAGGGGTTAGAAACAAGAGGCCCGGCAGGATTCACCGCCAGGTCCGCGGATGAAAGAGCTGAGGAGCGCGGAGACACAAGAACCTCACCCGCCATATCGCCGTAAACGCTGTAGCTGCCGGAGGCAAAGGCAAACTGCGCTAAACAGAGCAGCAAAACAGATACGGCGGTATTTATTTTTCCGGTTTGATCCATAATATATAAAAATATAAAAAGGTAAAGGGGAATTGGAAATACAACGCGAAAATAAAACGGAAAAACGCGCAAACCGCCCCGCCCTCACAAAAAAGTGGCTTCAGAGGTCTACCGAATCACGATTCGTTGAGTAGTTTTTGTTTCACCTGAATTATTCCGAACCCTGGCCTCAACTATATAAAAGCCCTTGGAAGCCCTGAACCTGAAATTATGAGCGCCTGCCCTTATGAACCGCTCCGGGGCGAAAGCTACACGCGCCCCTTTAAGATCATAAACTGATAATTTCAAAGAAGCGTCGGAGGCGAGCGTATAGGATATGGCGGATACTCCGCCGCCCGCGGATGATATTCTCATACCAAAAGATGACTGCGTGCGCGGCCGGGCAGTGAGTTGTACGGAAGAGTAATCATTAATACAGTTGAATTCATTCCAACCGGGGGCAGAGCTGTAATTTTGAACGCCGGCTTGCGGAACGTACAGGCAAACGGCCGATTTATCTATGTTGTCGAATGTACCCGCGAATGTACCCGATACGGTTGCGGGAGGATTAGCGTTTAAACTGATTATGGAAGTCAGGCCGGTACAACCGGAAAACACATTATGCCCGATAGAAGTCACACCGCTGCCTATGGTTACAGAAGTAAGGGCGGTGCAACTTTCAAACGTCCGATATCCGATGGAAGTCACATTGTCAGGAATGGTAATAGAAGTAAGGCTAATGCAATATGAAAACGCGCTATATCCGATGGAAGTCACATTGTCAGGGATGGTAATGGAAGTAAGGCTACTGCAATATGAAAACGCGCCATTTCCGATGGAAGTCACATTGTCAGGAATGGTAATGGATGTCAGACCGGCACGATTATAAAATGCATAATCTCCAATAGATGTCACACTGCCTGGAATATAGTACGCGCCCTGTTTGTTTGGCGGACACTGCACCAAGATAGTTTTATCTTTATTGAACAGTACACCATCTTCAGAAGTGTAACTGGCATTATCTGATGATACCTCTATTGAAGTCACTCCAATAAACGCAGCGATTCCGATTGAAGTTACGCTGTTGGGGATAATGACGGAAGTGATGCCGGTACCCAAAAACGCCCAATTTCCAATAAAAGTCACGCTGTTGGGTATGACAATGGAAGTTATGCCGGTACGCTCAAACGCACCGTTTCCAATAGAAGTCACGCTGTTGGGGAGGATGATGGAAGTAAGGTTGGAACACATGTTAAATGCCTCGTCTCCAATAGAGGCCACACTGTTACCGATGATAACGGAAGTAAGGTTGGATTGTCCATAAAGACCGGAAAATGCATAATCTCCAATAGAAACCACGCTGTTACCTATGGTGACGGAAACAAGGTGAGGGCAATTGACAAACGCGAAGTTACCGATAGAAGTTACGCCATCCTCAATAATTACATCAGTAACGTAGGAATAATAATAGGTACTAAGACCCCAGGGGGGGAAATCAACCATATCATTCAAATAATTCTTCATGTTTCCAATTCCACTAATAGTAAGCGTTTGGTTATTTACTCTAGCGGTAACCGTTCCCGGAATTTCCCCACAATCCCAAATATCCGCATTCACCGGTGAAGCCATCATCATGATTGCCGCAACCGCAGTTACAGCGGTTATAATTTTTGTTTTAATAAGCCTCATTTTTCAATCCTTTCACATGGCTTTTATGATTATTCCATCAAAACAGCGCGTCATAACCAAAGCAGTTGACAGCTGCCATCCTTTCACCGCGTTTTATATATCAGTCTGATTATTAGCTGTTAACTCTCAACTCTCAAAATATATATATTTTTTTCACGAAACAATCGTCTATTTTACAATACTGCCCTGATTAATCATCAGAAAGTGTACTCAAAAACGGTACACAAACTACAATATAATACTGTAAATAATATCACTTATTAACTATTCAACTATTCAGCAATAAAAACAATGACTAAACCTGAGTTAACCCTCGGCTGCATTTTTATTTTGGCAGCGTGAAATAGATCAAAAGTACAAACATGGCATACCCTGTTTTTCTGGTTTATTTTTGCGCTGATCAGCAAAATTACAAAAGAGGTTTATATATTCATACATTTTTATTTTATTTCCGCATTCCGCCATTTTATTTCCGCGTTGTTATCTACATTTTTTTAAAAAAAGTACTAAAGTATTTTGCGGTTTTGACCGATATTATTAAGGGGATGGTTTATCCAGAATTATCTAAACTGTGATCAACCTAAGGTTTTTGCTTCGGATTTAAAAGATGATGATTAATGAAATTGATAAGCAACTGCCGCAGCGCAGCAATAAAGAGGTTAATCCTTTACGGAAAACCGCTAAAGGGTTAGGCGTTTTCCTTAACGCGCTCTCTGAAGCCATACAGAAAACCCCAAAAAACAACAGCGGCGGACACGATAGCCGGCAGGATCAGGATACTCTTGATACCCCCCGCGGCGGAAGCGCCGCACGAAGTTTCAAACTGTTTTCGGCAAAAGATGAGGCCGCCGAGATACCTCTTCCTTTTACACTCAATTTCAGCGGTGAGCAGACCAGAACTCTAAGTCTTCTTAAAGAAGCCAGAAGCCTTGCCGCGGACGCGTCACAAACCAAAATGCCGGCAGCTGAGCGTAAAGCCTGCATGACGCGTCTTGAGACGATTGTCAAGGAGCTCAATGAAAATTGCCATGAGACACTCATGTATTTGCAAAGCGGCAGCGAACAGCCGCAAAAAGAGGATGTTTCTGTGGCCTCTTCAGCTCAGGCGGTCAGCACATTTCTTAATATTGAAGAGATGATTGTAAAGATATTTGAACTTGGAGCAAACCAAAGCGGTAATTCCAAACCCGGTAATGAAAGCAGCCACTCCTCCCCAAATCACGAAACCGCGCTTGACGCCTCAAACCAGATAAAAGAGCTGCTCCTGAGCGAGGGAGCTCAAAAAACCTTCGGCAGGTTTCAGGAGATAGACCGCGCAAATATTATCGGACTGTTAAGATAGCGGAGGCAGCCGGTGTCAATAATGTCAAAAGCTGCCTCGCGCTACAGCAGCATGCAGATACTGACCTCTCCGCTCAAACGGCTTATCTGCTTTATGCACCGTAAAGCATACAGCCTGATCAAAAGCGGCATTGAGGAGGGATCTAAACGCGATCTTGAAAAAGCGCAGAATCTAATATTTCAGCTTGAACTTGCTCTTGACAAAACAGATGAGAACTCAAAAGTGCTTGCTGAGCTCTACGCCTGCTGCTACTATCTGCTCGAGGGAGCGGAGCCGCGCAACATTATCGCCGCCCGTAAAATTATCGAAACTCTTGATGAAACGTTCAACCAGCTGGCTTAACAAATAATTTCCGAATCTCCCGTTATCCCTTTTCCGCGCCCTTTAGGGGTGCAAGGCCACATGCTGTTGATTAAAGATCTACATCATAGCTGGCCGTGGCCGTTGTCGGGCTGCTTTCGGTATTTGTCGCTGTCCTGACCTTTTTCCCATTGACAAAGATAGCGACGGAAACCGAACCGGCGCGTTTGTCATTTGTTATCGCCTTAAGGTACGCGGGATACTTATTATTATGGTACTTTCCCCCGTAATAATCTGAGGCGCGTTCTTTTACGTTAAAACGGTATACCCAGGGAAGCTTGACACTGCTGAAACGTTCAGTGTCGCCAAAGTCATTATTGAACTCAACGCTAACCGCCGAGGTTGACGACATACCATCAACCCTGTACGTTATCTCCTCTCCGCAGCAAAAGCCACCGCAGCAACAGCAGGAGAAGAACGCCACGCATAAAGAGATAAATACTATGGCGAATTTATTTTTCATATAAAACTAATATAATAAAAGGCGGAAGCCTCCCCCCGGTTACGACCAAAATAAAACAGGGCAAAGAACGCCCTCCCATTATTATTCTATAAAAAATTTCTCACGGCACACTAAAAAGCCGCTAAAATCTTCGCCCGGACAAAGCGCGGAGATAAATTCCGATGGTTTACATGAGGCGCCCGGAGCAAGTGAAAGTACGGCGGCCCAATACGCGGTTCCGTCCGTATCACCCAAATCGGTACTTATGATTGCGGGGCGTATATTTTTGTAAGTAATAACACCTTTTTTCTCACGCTGTATAATGATCTCACTCTGAGCGTTAACCGTATCCAGCATATTGAGCATCTGCTGCGGCGAAAACTTACGGGGAGGATATATTCTGTAATGACACGCTCTGATTACGGAATTGAGGCTTGCCCGCGGCCTGTCCATTTTGAGACAACCCTTTACCTCAAGCCCCTCAGGCAGCCAGCGGTTCAGTTCAAGAGGATCTCCCTGCAGGGGGACGCTTGTTTCAATATCAAAAGCTTCCGCAAGACCGGTGGCGGAAAAAGGCAGAGGCGGCCCAAAAGATATACGAGGGTGAGGATTAAACCCATGAGAAAACACAAGCGGGAAATTAGCGGCTGTCATGGCGCGGCGAAAAACCTCAACCATGTCAAGATGTCCTAAAAACCGCACCTGCTCTTTTTTCTCGTAGATAAACCGGTAATAAGATGTCGGCTGCTTTTGAGAAACAGAGGCGTGACGTCTTCCATAAGTTACAGCGGTATCGGCCGCTTGCGGCTGCTCTCTCTCCTGGTGAGCGCAAAGCCGCGTCGAAACCGGTCCGCCGCACGCGCCGCAATTGCCGCAAGGCCCTCTTTTGCAATCGGGCGTTGATTTTTCTTCCAACGCGAGCGCGCGCTCTCTGAGCAAAAACTCAACATCTACCCCCGCTGAAACCGCGCGCCACGGCAAATTCTCATTTGCGTCGATACATTCTGTATAAAGATTCAGATCTATCCCAAGACGCTGCGCCGCGCATACCCATAATTCTAACTTAAAAAGTTCGTCCCAACCGTCAAAACGCGCTCCGGCTTTCCACGCTTCGAGTATAAGTTCCCCTACCCTGCGGTCTCCTCTTGCCATGACTGTTTCCAAAAATGCCATTGAGCTTCCGCGGTATGAGACTTTTACATTTTTTTTATCGCGTAAACAGCGCTTTATAAACCGCCCCTTCTCCTCAACTGTCTCCATATTTTCCATACCTTCCCACTGGAAAGGCGTATTTGCTTTAGGAGAAAACGGTGAAATCGCCACATGCAGATTTGACCCCGGCAAGGCTGCTCTCATCATAGAGGAGATAGTTTTTACCATATCGATAACGGCCTGAATATCCTCCCGCTTTTCGGTAGGGAGGCCAACCATAAAGTAAAGTTTGAGAGTATGGACATTACGGTTCAGAAGCAGCCGGACAGTATCGAATATAGTCTCATCGGTAAAGTCTTTGTTGATTACTCTACGCAAACGCTGGCTTCCCGCTTCCGGCGCTATTGTAAACGATGTGACAGGAGAGACCGAATTAAGCGCGTCAAGCTGCCCGCAGGTAAGAGCGTCTATACGGGTTGAAGGGATCGACATTTTTAGATGTGATAATTCTTTCAGAGCGCGCATTGAACCGAGAAGCGGGGTAAACTGAGAATAATCGGCTGTTGATAAACTTAATAAGCCGACGTCTCTCCAACCCGTTGCCTGCACCCCCTGCTCAGTCTGCTTTCTGATAAGCATTATCTCTTTTTCTCTTACCGGACGATAATACATCCCCGCTCCGCAGAAACGGCACCCCCGCGTACAACCGCGCATCACCTCTACCGCAAGCCTGTGGTGAACCACATCCATAAGCGGAACTAAGGGCGCCGAAGGCAGATATTCGGCCTTAAATTCAGCTATCCTGGCAGGCTTTACAGGTACACAATTTGAATTTGACGCGCAATTTGAATCCGCACGGGTGTGCGCCGCGAGCCCATCCCCGGAAATCTCAGGTACAACAAATTTTCCCTTAGACGAAAATGCGTAGTTTGACGGAACATAAAAGCCGGGAATGCGGGCAGCCTGTTCCAGTATCCTGCTTCGTCCTTCTCCTTTGTACTTTTCAATTACTGTACAAAACCGCGAAACCGCCTCTTCGCCATCCCCGATAAGAAACGCGTCCACAAAGGGAGCAAGCGGTTCCGGGTTTGCCATACATGGCCCCCCCGCTATTACGGGAGGATCATCTTCTTTTCTCTGTGATGACAAAACGGAAAGTCCGGCCAGATCAAGCATATTGACAAGATTTGAGTACTGGAGCTCATACTGCACTGAAAAGCCTATCCAGTCGGCAGTCTTGACAGGAGTACAATACTCAAGAGTAAAGAGCGGCAAACCCGCCTCACGCATAACGCGCTCGGCGTCAGTCCATGGCGTAAAGCACCTTGAAAGCGCCCAGGCGGGATTAGCGTTTACAATATGGTATAAAATCTGCAACCCGTGATGAGACATGCCTATGTCGTAAAGATCGGGGAAACAGCAGCAGCCGTGAACCGAGATTTCAGATAAATTTTTACGAACCACGTTCAGTTCGCTCCCCGTATAACGCAGGGGCTTCGAGACATTTGGAAGGAACTGTTTTTGTATACGTTCGAAGAGATTTGTCATGGTTGTGTTTTTATTGTAATTGCGAGCGGCAGACTGCCCGCCGTCCTTACACGGATGTGTCCATACTTATAGGTACGGACGCATGATGTGCGGGCGTCACAGACCGCCCCCGCAATTCGGTCTCCCTGTTTTATTTGTAATTTGTGATCTGTGATTTGTAATTTGACCATCATCTCCCTTTTTCTAACCGTTCGGCAAGAAACACAGGCAAATTATTCTCCCGTACCTTCTTCTGCGTTACCCTGTAATTATATTTGACCCTGCGAAGCGTCAACGTTCTTTTATTGGTATCGTAGAGAGCGTAGCAGGATCGATGGTCATAATCGCGCGGCTGGCCCACGCTGCCGACATTTATCAGATATGAGCACTCCTCACGTATTTCTATAGTTGATCCGCTGTGAAGAACTACCTTGTCCGCTTCCTTTAACAAAATAAACGGCCAGTGTGTGTGACCGATAAAGCTTATATGGTGTGTCAGATTTTTAAATACTTCGGATATTGAATCTTCATTGTCCGGAAAAACATAGGTGAATTTTCGCGGATCGGCCGGTGAGGCGTGAGTGAAAAACATGTCATCCCGCTCAAAAGTCAAAGGCAGCGACAACAGGTATTCTTTTTCGTTTTGCGCCAATTGCTGTCTCGTCCACTCTATTGCGGCAAAAGCGTAGTAGGTAAAACAGCTCGTATCGGTCATCCCTATAGCGGCGCAGTCATGGTTTCCGGCCACACAGTGAGCCGCGTGGGTCTTGACTAATTCGATGCAGGACTTTGGATCGGAGTAATAGCCTACAACATCTCCCAAACAGATAATAATATCGGCGCGGCGCTTTTTTATATCCTTGAGTACAGCATTAAGAGCTTCAAAATTACCATGTATATCGGAGATAACAGCATATTTCATCTACATCTTCTCAATCTCTTACATAAGGCAGACGCGCCAAAAGCCGCGTCACCCAAAACAAAAAGCGGACGGCAAAGTCAGCTGATAATTGTGTAAGTACCCAGTTTATCATTAATTATATTATTAACTATTACCGAATCGAATCTTTTAAAATATATTCAGACGGCGGGGAAAAACCACCATTGACACTTCGAGCCGCTCGTATATTTCGGAGAGGGGACGCGGGTGTTACTCTGGAGTTACATATTTTTAATGTATATATACCTCCCACCCCCGCACCTAACAGGCGGGGCAAAGATATGGTGTTCCTTCAGGGCACGGAGAGGGCAGAGAACTGATGCGGGATAAATACGGTTACAACCATAAGCTGCGGGGGTTCCGTGAGGCTGTTATGCCAGCCTCATCGGTTCTTATTTTGACTCATGATTATCCTGATCCGGACTGTTTAGCTTCCGCGTGCGGCATTTCCGAGCTGCTTTCGTTTTGGGGGGTAACCTCTTCAGTGATCTCTTTTGGGGGGTTTATCGGCAGAGCGGAAAACAGGGCGATGATCCGTTTACTGAATATCAACATTATACCGTTTGTACTTACCGAGATCACTGAGTTTGACAAAATAGTCCTTGTTGACTGCTATCCGGGTCAGGGCAACGTCTCTTTGCCGCCGGACATAGCCATTCACGCGGTTATCGATCACCACCATAATGTTCCTCCCCCGGACGCTCCGTTTTTTTATGATATCCGCGAAAATTACGGCGCTGCTACCACCATAGTAACCAGTTATCTGATTGAAGCGAAATGCCCGGTACCGCCCAAACTCGCCACCGCGCTTTTTTACGGCATAAACGCCGACACAGGAGGCATGCGCCGTAACGTAAGCGACAGGGATATCGAGTGTTACAGGTTAATGTTTGACATTATGGATTACAGGCTCTTATCCGAAATACAGAATCCCGACCGTGAAGTAGAATTCTTCCGCATGCTAAACAGAGCAACCGGCGCGGCTGTAACTTATGATAATGTAGGATACACTCATCTTGGAAATGTAACAGCTCCTGATTACATCAGTGAAATGGCAGACCTCATTCACAGCCTTGAAAAACTTGAATGGACTGTGTGTACAGGAATTTTTAAAAATCAACTGTACTTTTCGATACGGTCTAAAAGTAACTCAGCCGGGGTTATGGCTCAAAGGCTCGCGGCCGCGATGGGAGGAAACGGAGGCGGACGTTTAAGAGCGGCAGCAGGGCAGCTGCCCATCAAAACAGAGATAAATATTCTTCTGGCGAAACTCGAACTCTCGATAAGAGAGATTTTTAATATAAAAGACGCACCCAAGGAATCTTTACTGTAAAGGAAGCAAACATGTGGGAGTATACGGACAAAGTCAGAGACCACTATCTTAATCCCCGCAATACCGGTGAAATAACCAACCCGGATGGGCTCGGCGAGATTGGCAACATAAGCTGCGGAGACGCGTTACGCCTTACCTTTAAGCTTGATGAACAGAAAAATATAACTGATATTAAGTTTAAAACTTTCGGATGCGGGAGCGCTATCGCCTCAGCGAGCGTACTCACCGAAATGTGCATGGGTAAAAACATTGACGAAGCCAAAAAAATAACCAATCAGGAGATCGCAGACGCGCTTGGCGGACTGCCAAGAGAAAAGATGCATTGCAGCGTCATGGGTCAGGAAGCCCTGCAGGCTGCTATTTCATATTATGAGTCTGGGGGAAAGAAGCGGATTCCTGAAGTAAAAGAGGGACAGATTATATGTACATGTTTCAATATCACAGACCTTGAGATAGAAAAAGCGGTAAAAGAAAACGGCTTGGACACACTTGAAGATGTGACAAACTTTACCAAAGCGGGCGGAGCGTGCGGTCATTGCCACGAAAAGATTCAGCTGATTATCACAGACATCTCGCAAAAAGAAAACGGTGAGAAAAAACAGGGGAAACCCGCAAAACTCACCACTTTGCAGAAAATAGACCTTATACGCAAAGTTATTGAAAAGGATGTACGTCCGGTTTTAGCCCGCGACGGCGGAGACTGTGAGTTTGAAGATATTGATGGAAATGATGTTTATATCCGGTTCAAGGGAAGCTGCTCAGGGTGCGCGTTCTCATCTATGACGCTTATTTCAGTAGTCGAGAAAAATCTTAAAGAGAAAGTTTCCGATCAGTTGATGGTAAAACTTGTGGGCGAGAATTGAGATCTCGTTCTACCGGAACCAAAATTTGAAATGCGGACAGGATTTGTTGCTATAATTTATAGAAAAAAGAATATTACTTTCAGCAAAACCAGCGCTGAAAAAGACACTGAAAAACTGTCAAACACAAAGAATACGGCAATAAATAATTTGCGCAATATATTGTATCTTATCACAAAATAATAAAGCTGAAGCAAGAGCTTCGGGGAATTTGACCCTGGAGATTAAATTTATTACAAAATAAAAACACACGATGGTTTAAAAAAGTGGAACACGGAATTGAGCCATGTCCCACAATAAAAAATCATGATTTATGATGTTGACTTGAAGGGCAGCCCTTGGCCGCTGCCTTATTCGTTTATTTTACTATTTGTGAAGCTATAACAACACCTTCAGTATTAACAGCGCGGATCAGATCTCCATCACGTTCCAATATAAAATCAGCCTTATTGCCATTAACATCCAGCATGTTTACAGAAAGCGTACCATCTTCGTTCCTTACAGCAAATATTTTATTTCCGTTCACATCGGTTTCCTCATAGGTATCGCCCATCGCAACAGGGTTTGAACCCGTCCAAAATTCAATGACGTTTAAAATGACGATATCGGCAAATAAACAGATTTCGTAAACAGGAATAATCCAAAAAACAAAATGAACCAAGGAGTTAATAAACTTATCCCCCAAAGAACCGTTCCATGTATGCACTTTGTTAAACAACTGATTGCTGCCGTAACAACCGCTTAAGCTGACGCAGGTAAACGCCGCCAACACCGCAGTACAAACAAACTTCCTGACATTCATGAGATACCCTCCAAGAGTACAAGGTTTTTAATTGAGAAACATTGAGAAACAGAGTAATATGTTATATAACATAAATTATTGTACTTATTGGAGTCAAAGAAAAATTAGCGTACCGCGGAGGCAAGTATAAAAATTCAAGAACCTTCGGTTACCTGTTTTACCTCAGGGCAGCGCGCGGACGATCACATTGAACATTGGGCGCGTTTATCAGGCGGCGGAATAAATGAAAATGGGTCATACAGTTTATGAATGAGTTTTTACAATAAAAAACCTTCCCGGGGCAACTCCTCAGGAAGGCAAGAGAGAAACGGACTGCGGTACAAAACTAATAGTAGGAGAGTTTAGAAAGTATACCTTAGAGAAAGGGAACCGTAAAGAATATCTCCCACACCCATACCTTTAAGATGAAAGAAATCGATTATGGGACGTGTATCAAGCGACAGATTAAGGGGAACGCCAAGAGTTTTGAAATCGTATTCTACCCCAAGCTGAGCGCCAACACCCAGATACATCTCATTTTTCCCTTTTACAGTGACTTCACCACCGGCTTTCTGTTCTTTGAGACCATAAAGGCCCATTGCAACAGCGGGGCCGGTATACCAGTTAAATCCGCCTCTGGCAAAAGCAGAGCTGATATTCCAGTGCCACTGAGGGGCTGCGGCAGCTACAACATTAAAAGCAAAATCATCCGCAAACCAACTTGCTCCAACCTCAAGACGTTTCGCTCCGTAAAGATCCATCGCTCTCTGATAGTTAAGCTCGCCGCCGTAACCATCTCCCAAAATACCACGTAATCCAAGAGCGTTAGAACTGATATCCGCCCTCACAGCCGTAAAACTCACGCAAGCAACCATAACCGCAGCACATAGTAACTTCTTCATACTGCCACTCCTCTTAAAAAGTTAAAAGTAAAGTTAAAAAACGTATCAGCCGAAAATGCAAACATCTATATAAAAAACAATGTTATATTGGGTTACTACTTTATATCTTTCCTGCTGCCAGTTGTAAGGCGTCATAAAAAACCATTCTCTTTTGTTTTGCTGATTACTGGAAACTGACAATTAGTAACTTGTTTTCAATTGTTCTCTAGTCACCGCCAACTATCATTTAATACTGTTCACCACATTGTAAAGTACGGACGGAAACGCCAGCGCGGATGTTTTCAGCTCCTTTATCGTACAGCCTCCCCTGATGGCAATGCTAAATCCATTAACCGCCTCCTGAGCGTTATGTCCCAAAATGTGAGCCCCCAAAATTCTGCCCGTGCCTTTTTCGGAAATTATCTTGAAGGCGAAACGGGAGCACTCGGTTCCGCAAGCCGCTTTGCTGTCTGAAAAATTATCAAAGAAACTGATATCAAACGGAATGTTTTCAAGCGCCGCGTCTTTCTCCCCCATTCCCACAGCGCAAAGCGGCGGAGATGTTAAAAGCGCTCTTGCGGCAGCGCTGTAATCGGGCATTTCGTTATTGCTTAAAAGCATGTTGCTGGCTGCGGCGGCAGATTCCATCTCAGCCACCGGCTTTAGCTGTATTCCTGTCGAATTAACATCGCCCGCAATATATACAGCCGGGTTGCTTACGCTCTGAAGGTAGCGGTTCACCGCTATCCCCTGTTCATTTGTACTGACATAGCCGGCGCCCAGATTCAACTCCTCTATATCAGGCACCCTGCCGGCCCCATGCACAATAAGATCCGCCTCTATTCGGTTCGCTCCGGCATGAACTCTGAAACGCGAACCCTGCTTTTCAATGGAAGTGAGCGGGGCGCCGGTAAAAACTTCTATACCGGCAGCGCGGCTCTCCTGCACAAGAATGTCCACAAGCTGGTCATCAAACGTGCGCAGCGGACGCGGCGCCGCTTCAATAATAGTGACTTTGGAACCTGCGCGCGCGGCAATATGAGCAAATTCAAAAGAGATATACCCCCCGCCGACAAATACAATAGATGAGGGAAGTGAGGGCATGTTCATAAACTGCCAACTTGAAATAAGATGCTCGCTGCCGACAAAAGAAAACTTTACCGGACGGGCTCCCGCAGCGATAAGGATAAAGCGGCTGTAAATCTTTTCTCCCGCCACCTCAAGCACATTCATGGCATTAAAACGGCAGAATCCACGGTAAATTTCTATACCTGAGGAGCGTAATTCCTCCTCAAGACCGGATTGTTCGGAACGCTCTCCCTTAAGCCGTTCCCAGTCAACGGAAATCTCACCCTTTATTCCTTTGCCATTCATCAAACCAACTCTGTACGCAATCTCCGCGGCGGCAACCAAATTCTTTTGAGGACTATTGTGAGCTACAGCGCCAATCCCCCCGATGCTGCGCTTCTCCGCAATCCCCACCCGAAAACCCGCACGGCGGCAGATATTGGCAGCCACACAACCGCCGGAACCGCTGCCAATAACAAAGAGGTCGTAGTGTTTCATAAACGGACATGCTCCCTTTTGGCTTCGCCATAATAAACTTGCAGGCTTGGCCGAAATAAACAGGTTCGAAAATCCCACAATGGAAGATTTGCAAATCGCGGGCCAGAGAGGGGCGCTTATTGGCGGAGTATATGAGAGAATTTTAAGATACTTATGAGGATCCGCAAAGTCTATCTGTAAATTTATCTCTCATCAACCAAAAAGCGATGCGGAAATAGATGGCTTAATACATAAATGAAAAGTACTCAGTAATACAACAAAAAGCCCATGGTATTTTTATCCACAATTGCCCATTTGGCTGAATTATGGCTATCAATCCCATAGTTTTATCATTATCAAACTCTGAGGCAATTATATTTATGAAAACGATTATTTTTCGTAATTCATTAATTATTAACTGATGTTATGCGCAGGATGGTATCTCCTGCGCCGCCATTCCTGTGAAGGCGGGAATCCATAAACCCCCCTCCTCTGGCAATGCTCCGCCTCACCTGCTAAACCTCGGAGAAAACTTCCTGTTAGCCCCTCGGTTAAGCCCGCTCTGCGTACTCTGCGGATCACGGTTGTCAAATTCAGAATAACGTTCGAGAAGGTTATTAAGTTCCGCTCTTGCAAGATTTATATCTGTATCCCTTCTGGGGTTTAAATCAAAGTAGCGGTTGAACCATACTATGGACGATTCCGGGATTTCTTTGTAGTAGCGGTAGAAATAAGCGATGTTTTTGGCGATTTTTGAACTGTTTTTATCAAGCTCCCAGGCTTTTAGCAGTGTTTTTTCCGCTGTTGTAAAGCGCTCAGATTCGGCGTAGAGGAGTCCGAGGGCAAAATATGTTTCGGCATCATTTTCGTCAAGATTAAGGGCAGACCTTAACACGAGTTCCGCTTCGCCGAACCGTCCCTGTTCTCTGTAGAGATTTCCCAGCACCTGTCTGACTTCTATGTTATCGGGTAATTTTTCCATTGCTTCAAGAAAACATTTCTCCGCTTCCTCAGCCATCGGATGGGAGATCCAATTGTTTGGATTAACCCCATAACTGCCCCACTTCTCCTGTTTCAGCTGCTCGATAAGAATAGAAAACAGAATCTTACCCCTAAGCAAAAGTGTCCTGCTGTCATTTTGCTTTGCGGCAGTTGATTTGTTTAAAACCCTCATAGCCTCCCGCGGCTTGCCCCTTCTCAAGAGGCGCTCGGAGCTGCTTACTGTTGGGGTAAAGCTGTCGTGAATGTAACGAAGAGTTACAACGGAAGCAAAGATCAGCACTGAGGCAAAAATACCGCTTATAAGGATGACCGTAAACGATAATCCTTTTTTTTTAGTTTTTACGCGTTTTATTTTCATTTATCATCTTTGTCCAAAACTGTAAAACCGTTCAGTTTGTCAAAAGATACGAAGTAGTCGCTCTTCGAACTTCTTCCCGCGATTCCGTTATCCGCGCAGACAAAACAGCGTCCTTTATCCTGTGACTTACCATAGATATTACCATCTTTAAGCTCAATCTCAGCGCCAAAATATAACCGGCCATCTATCGAAGTTATTCGTGTACGGTCAATTTTTACGTTCCTGAGCGCAGAGAGCGGAAATTCCATCCTCGACCCGCCGCAGTCTACTTTGATGTTTGGGCTCTTTGAAAAATAAACCGGAGATACATCGAAAGAATAGCCGCTGATATCCACAACTCTCGCCCTAGACGCGCAGCCGGATATCATGAGCAGTAAACCAGCGCAAAAAAATGCGAAACTCAAATAACGTCTCAACACATTACCCCCTGCTCTTTCCAAAACTCATTTTTAGAGTTGAATACTTTAATTACACGGTTTAGGCCAACCATCTCCAATACTGCGCGCATACGCTCATCCTGCGCAATGACAAACACAGAACCGTCTTTCCTCTCCACACTGCAGAGACACTGTAAAATTACGCTTACTGCGGCGCTGTTCAAATACCGCGTATCCTTAAGTTCAAAAACAAAGCGGCGGCTCCCCCGCTCTGTCAAAGTTGAAATTTCATCATTAAGAAGCTTCACATCCTCTTCATTTTCTACTTCGCCGTCAATGCATATGAGTTTGAATGTTTTAACTGTTTCGATCTCATATCGCATAGGCTTTGTCCTTCAAAAATAGAACTCAGAATTCAGAAAAATCAAAAAAATGATTGTATTAATATGATATTCATTATAATTCAGGGTGAGATAAACCGCGCCCGTACTATTGTGTATCAATTATAACATTCCCAAAAGGTATTCCTATTTATGCCTGAGCTCTGTATTTATCTCTCTCTCAAAAAAAAGATGCGCATACCCCAACCCATCTTCCATCAGAGAACCGCTCAAAGACCAACCTGCGCGGATCATATCCGCGGTAATTTGTTCTATCTCGTCAAAAATTTTTTTGGAGCTTTTTCTGAAACCCACTTTTATTAACTTTTCGGCGGATTCTTTCATTCTTACCAACTCTCAGGGCCGTAGCCCGGCTGAACCGCGGGTACCATCTGCGCAAGATATTTCATGCTTTCAGCGAGCATCTGTTTGTCTCTACTGCGTTTGTCTTCAGATACCCCTCCGCACTGAGCCCTCCACACAACCGCTCTATGCTCAACGCTCCATAATTCACATTCGACAATAAATTTCTTATAAACACTTGTATCTATATTGCGAACCGACATGCCGTTCCTTATGCTGTACACAAGTAAATAATGCTGACGCACAGAGTTCCACAATGAATCGGCGTTTTTAAGAGCAAGCATCTCCTCATTGAAAAGCAATTTGTAGAAATTAAACAGAGACGCTTCCCCCGCCTTAAATGTGAAATCGGTTTCAAACTCGTAAGTTGATACGAATTTTATATCAGGACGCACTGTCTGAAACATCTCAAATAACTCCAGCTCTTCAAGTTCATCTAATTCTACCGGCCAGCCTGCGTTTAAAAGAGGCAGCAACGCAACGTGAAAACCGCTTAACATACGTCCTGTAAACTGAGGATCTGTGTAAAGCGTCTTCACAGTATAGGAAACCCTGGGAGCGCAAGCTGCAAAGCCCATAATAGTAATGAGCGGCAATACGCAGAAAAAAGTCACAAAACGCGCAGCTTTGCTTTTCACGAACATTTTTAGTCAGGTTTCCAAAAGTGAAAAGTATTGTGTTCCACAGCCGGTCAGACGTAATTTAAAGTATACCGCATATAATAAAATACACATCTTTTTACAGAAATATCAAATTTGCGGAGATAAAATAAACATATATATATGACGCATCAAAACTCTATACCCCTGCGGGCGGAGACGCCATCAGAGAAAAAATGCTTTATCTCGATCATCTCAGTTACAAGATCAGCTGTTTTAATAAGGATGTCACACGCGCAACGCCCTGTAAACACAAGCTCTGTTTGTTTTGGACAATTGCGCACAAATTTCATAACATTTTTAATACAAAGCAGCTTATAGCGCAGCGCGGTGCATATCTCATCTGCTATTACCATATCGAATTGACCGCTTTGCGCCGCGTGATTAATTTCCGTAAATCCAGCCAAAGCGCACTCAAAATCTTTTTCTGTTGGGGTATCAATAATATAGGAACCGCTGCCAAACTGTTTGAAGACTACATTTTCGCCAAGTAACTTAAGCGTCTTTGATTCTGAAGTTTCAATATTTTTCATGAACTGGCAGAAAAAAACTTTTAACCCTGCTCCGGCAGCTCTGAGCGTAAGGCCAAGAGCGGCAGTTGTTTTTCCCTTGCCGTTTCCTGTGTATACTTGAAGCATTTTTTCATCTTCCTGTTTAATTTGTTTCCGTCACCTCCGCGAAGGCTGACGGCTGCTGTTCTTAATTACGTAATCAGTTTAAGAGAAAAGCGGAACAAAGAATCCCCGCCTTCGCGGAGGTGACGGCGCTTACAGTACCCGCGATGTTAACGCTACTAAAATAATTTTGACCGTCTGCGCAAAACATAAATCAGAAACGGCCCGCCAAGAAGCGCGCAGATTACTCCCACAGGAACTTCCGCGGGGGCGATAACTACCCGTGCGAATGTATCGCAAAGAGTCAAAAAAATACCTCCCGCCAGAAAAGAGGCTGGAAGAAGCAGCATGTGCGCAGCTCCAAAGAAAGAGCGGCAGAAGTGAGGAACCATCATCCCCACAAAACCTATCGGGCCGCAGACAGAAACTATTCCACCCACCATTATAGAAGCGGCTCCAAGAAGCAGATTGCGTGAAAAACCGATTCTTACGCCCCGGCTCTGAGCAATATCTTCACCTGTGAGAAAATGATCCAAAGCGGATGTATTAACAATTGCCAAACAAATGCCAATAGTGACAAAGGGGAGCATGGAGATAAGCGGCCCATAACCAAAAACCTCAACTCCGCCCATGAGCCAGCGTACAATTTGGAAGGAATCCCGCATACTGCTTAGGTATTGAGAGAGCATAAGTAAACTTGAAAAGAAGAAACTTACGGCTATTCCGGCTAAAAGTACTGTGTACGAAGTACCGCCGCGAACCGCGCCGGAAAAGATAATTACAAGCAAAAACGATAGAAACGCGCCGCACAGAGCCCCAAGCGCGACTGTGGGAAAACCAGACAGCGTACCGCTTAAGCCCGTAAGAATCGTGAGCGCCGCGCCGCAGGAAGCTCCGCTTGCTATACCTAAAGTAAAAGGATCCGCTAAGGGATTTCTGAACACTCCCTGAAAAATCAGTCCGCATACAGCAAGTCCTCCTCCAGCTGTAAAAGCGGTGATTACACGCGGAAGCCGAAGCGTAAAAAATATGCTCCGCTGAAACTCGTCTCCCGAAACCTGCGATACGCTTATCATCTCCATACCGGCAAACGGCAAAAACGCGACCGCGGCTACGGAGCAGATAAACAGCGGAAAAAGGCCGGCTACTCCCGCTCTCATAAGCCAACACCCCGCGTGAAGTATAAAATTTTATCTTCGCTGAGCGCGGCGCTGCCGAATTTTACAGAAAACACTTTTGAAAGATGCTCCGCGGCGTGATCACAAAACGACTCCTTACTACCGCAAAATCCGGTTTTTCCATCGATTAGCGAAAGTACGTTGTTATGACAGGAGAGAGCGAAATTTATATCATGAGTCACGGTAATAACCGCCGTGTGCCGACAAGCGTGTATCCGCTCAATTACAAGCCGCACATTTTCCTGATGGCAAGGATCAAGGTATGTGGTCGGTTCGTCAAGAAGAAGAAAAGGCGTATCTTGAGCTACAGCGCCCGCTAAAAGCGCAGCCTGAAACTCTCCGGCGCTCAGAGTACCCATTATGCGTTCACTAAGATGTCCGGTGCCTGTCAGGATAAGCGCTTCATCAACGCGCTTTTTATCATTTTCATCGGGCAATGATCCAAAAATTCTATAAGGGAAACGGGCCATCAACACATATTCCCGCACTGTAAACGGCGGAGCAAGCCTGCCGCTGCCCTGCGGTACATAAGCGGTGCTCTTTGCAATATCTCTTGTTTTCAGTTTACTTACAGAATTTCCATCAATAAAAACATTACCGGAGGAGGGTTTAAGAAGTCCGCAAAGACATTTGAGCAGCGTTGATTTACCAGCGCCATTACGCCCTATGACCGCCCATGTTTCTCCCCGCTTGACAGAAAATGAGATATTTTCAAGGATAGTTTTGCCCTGATACGAAAATGTAAGTTCTTTTGTTGTGATTGCCTGCATGTCTGCTTTTATACCTGATTATTATATTGTTGATCCTCTTAAAAAAATCAGCGCTTCCGCCACCCCCCCCCCGCGCCGGCGGGGGCTACTGTTCTTCTCTGTGAATTTTAGAATAAAGAACAGAAACAATGGATTCCAGCCTTCGCCGGGTGACGGCATGAAGATACTTCTCCTGAAAACTCAAAAATAATATATATCAAAACCGTTCAAGCAGCGAATCAAACTGAACTGCCCGAAAGCTGAGGCTGGGGCTGCGGCCTGCAATATTATCCCGACACAACAGCCGGAAAAACTCGATTGTCATAGAATATACAGACGCGTGTTTTATCTTGTTATTATCAATAAGAACAGGGTATTTTTTATTTAAAGCGTTATAGCGTTCGATCACACTGCGTGCAAAATCACCTATAAATACGCTCGTTGGAGAACGGGGAATGAAATTCCAGTAAATGTTAAGTAGACTCGCGCCCTCGAAATCTATAACAAAAAGTTTTCGAGACCGTTTGTCGTAAATCAGATTGTCTTCCCTCAGGTCATGATGAGTGATGGCAGCCGCTTCATCGCGGCTGCTATACGCGCAATCACAGAAATATGTTTCGGCAGCGTTTATAAGGCGCAGGGAACTTGGAGAGAGTTTGCCGATGAATTCCGATATGATTTCCGCGTCAAGATTCGGGTTTTCAACGGTCTTGAAACGATTGAAATATTTTCTTAACGTAATGCCGGCGCGTTGGGGTTCCTGAAGCTGGTGCATGGCGTTAAGAAATTCGGCCATATCCTGCGCCGCCTTTTCCTTAGACCTCCTGCTAAGCGAATTGTAAAGTTTTCCGGTGAACTTGACGCCAGGAAGCAAGCGTTCCCTTATCTCGCGCGTATCGGCATTTATGGACACAAGTTCAGGTAACCCTACGCCAAGGGGCTCCCCTGACTCTAAGAGCCGCTTTATCACCTCGTATCCGCTGACCTGATGTTTTATGTAGTTGTCATAATCGTTTGTACCGGGCTTGCCGCGCGCTTTTTTGATTATGATACCGCCGTATTTGTAAACAACCGATCTTCGGCCCCGAACTATGCGTTTTTTCATAAAGAGAGATTGTCAAACCCATTTTTACCGGTTTCTGATATCCGCTTTTCACTCCACGCAGAAAAAATACTTCTGAAGCGCTCCGCGATCAAGGCTACACGGGGACCCGGAACCGTAAGATAATCACCAAAAAGACAGTGTACTTCCCCGCTCTTTACAGCCAAAACGGTTTTGTACACCTCCCAATCTTTACAAATAGAATTTTCTTCAAGAGCGGCATTATTAATATAAGCGGCTGAAATGTCAATCACTATATCGGGATTAAACCGCAGTATTGCTTCCGCGCCGATTGATGGGTACGACTGAGAAATGCCGCTTATCACGTTTACACCTCCTGCGGCTTCAATAATCTGATTGTAAAAGCTTGCGGTTCCTGCCGCAAAACATTTGTTCACAGAACCGCTTGCGATATTATCCCTGCCAACACAAAGCAAAACCTGTGGTTTACGATTGTTTGCGGGTTCCGATTCCAGCTGCAACCGCAAGCGTGACGCAAGAGAAGCACCTTTTTCAGCCGCATCGCACTTACTTGCAATTGTCAATACAGATTCAATAATTTCATCAACGGAATCATTTCCTACGCTGATATGAGGTATTAAATGTTTGTCAAGAAATTGCGGTAAAACCGGATTACCTTTAAGAAGAATAACCAAATTAGGCCGCAATCTTAAAACTGCTTCATAGTTAGGATCGGTATATCCGCCAACTTTACTTTTTTGAGCAGCGGTTTCCGGATATTTACAAAATTGCGTGACCCCGCACACATTTTCTCCAAGCCCAAGCTCATACAATATCTCTGTAACGCTTGGAGCAAAAGAGATGATGCGCAGGGATGAATCACCGTTAAATAAAGACGATTTTTGTCCGCACGAAATAAGCAAAAAACAACTGATTAAGAAAAAATTGCAGCTGCGGTATTTCATAATCAAATAGCCTCATACTTTCAATCATCAATACTTCCGCTTTTTGTATCAATATAGAAACTACAATAAACCGGACTGTAAAACCAATTAAATAGATTTAAAGACTTGTGGGTTGAGCAATTTTAAATATGTGCCTGATTTTCAACAAGTACGTTTTGATCAAGACAATAGACGGTTTTATACTAAACAGTATCTGCGCAAGATATCGCCAGTTTGATTTTTGATGTTATAATTTCATATGTAAGGAGATATTACCTATGAAAACATTACAAAACCGGCATGATTTAACAGTCGGCCAATGGGCCAAGATCGAACCGGTAATAACAAAGATGGTAGATAACTGGGGCGGCAGCAATGCTTCTGATCCGCGTTATTATTTCCGCATTAATTTTCTATTGCATTTTTATCTTGGAATAAATTATTATCTATAGATTAATCAGCCAGCGCCACCCCTTTTATAAATTTATTGAGCGTATTATGATAAGCAAACTTTTAGGAAAAAATAAAAACTTCTGGATGAGTGCGTACTTACGAATACTTTACCGCAGATATATCGTAAAATTTGTTTTAATGATCCGTTCGCAAACAACCGCTCCTCTCCCCCCGCCATATTTAGACGGGTTTGGTTATAATGTATATTCGCAAAATGACGAAGACGGTATCATAAATGAAATTTTTAAAAGAATAGGAACAACTAACAAAACTTTCGTTGAATTCGGCGTTCAGGATGGTCTTGAAAGCAATGGTCATTTCTTATTATTCAGCGGATGGCGCGGGTTGTGGATTGATGGCAGTAAGAAAAACATTAAGAAAATAGAGAAAAAATTCCCTCAGCCTTTATCCACTAAACAGCTGACTGCTGTCAACGCTATGGTAACAGCTGAGAATATTAATGATTTAATTGGAAAAAACGGTTTTAACGGCGAAATTGATTTACTGAGTATAGATATTGACGGAAACGATTACTGGGTATGGCAAGCGATAAAATGCGTTGATCCCAGAGTTGTTGTAATAGAGTATAACGCGAAATTTCCTCCGGACTGCGAATGGATCATGGAATATAATCCCGGCCATATATGGGATAGAACCGATAATTTCGGCACTTCCTTAAAATCTCTTGAGCTGCTCGGCGCTAAATTAGGTTACAGATTGGTTGGAACTAACATAAACGGGGTTAACGCGTTCTTTGTAAAAAGTTCATTAGCTAAAGAACTGTTTGCGGAACCTGCGACTGCCGAGAATTTATGCCGGGCGTTGGGAGCCGGATTTCCAAAATTCTTTAATGTCGGACATCCAAATAATAAATATATTGGTAATAAACATTCAACTAAAAAGTATTAATGCTGAAATAATAATGAAAAGTGTATTTATCGAGTCGTAATAAATACAGAAACATTAAAACAAAGAGAAACCTATTCCATGTATCCGTTGTTTTATTTCTGCATTCTGCATTATTATTTCCGCATTGTTAAACTATCACCATCGCATCGCCGTAGCTGTAAAAGCGGTATCTCTCTTCCACAGCTTCCCTGTAAGCCTCAAGTATGCGCTCTCTTGCGGAAAAAGCGGAAACAAGCATCAAAAGTGTCGAACGGGGAAGATGGAAATTTGTTACAAGGCCGTCTACAGCTTTAAATTCATATGGCGGCAGGATCATAAGCTTTGTTCTGGAACTGTTTGAAGCTACCTTGTGTTTTGATACCGCGCAAGCTTCCAATACCCGTACAACCGTAGTGCCCACTGCGATTACCCTACCCCCCCGCTCCCATGTTGAATTGATCTCCCGGGCGCTTTGCGGACTTAACTCAAAGCGTTCTTCGTGGATATCGTGTTTACGTGGATCATCAACCTGAACAGGTCTAAAAGTGCCTGCCCCAACATGCAAAGTAACAAAACTTTTGTCAATTCCGCGAATGCTAAGTTCATCGATAAACTCATTTGTAAAGTGCAAGCCTGCCGTAGGTGCGGCGACGGCTCCTGGAACGCCCGCGTAAACAGTCTGATAAAGCTCTTTGTCAATACTCTCATCGTCCTCATCACTTCTGCGTATATAGTGAGGCAGAGGGATATGGCCGTAGGCTTCAATCACCTGTTCAAGACTTTCAGCGCCGGAGATAAGAGTTATAAGCCTTTCGTAACCATCTTCCATGACCTTTTCAACAGAAAGTTTAACTTGCGGAAAATTGTCTATGTAAACCTCACTCCCGGCCGCCGCGCGTTTTGCCGGCTTTATTAACGCTTTCCAGTGAGTATCATCCACCCGCTCAGTAAAAAAGAATTCAAGAGACGCCCCTGTAATCTTGCGGCAGAAAACCCGTGCGGGGATAACCCGTGTATTGTTGAAAACAAGCCTGTCTTTCGGTTTTAAAATATCAGCCAAGTTTCTAAATTTTAGATGTTGAACTGCTTCCGCCGTCTCGCGTTTCATGTATAAAAGGCGGCATTGATCACGCTCTAAAAGCGGCTTTTGAGCAATGAGTTCGGGAGGAAGATCGTAGTCGAAGTCGTTGATGCGCATATTTAAAAATAAGTCAAGATTGCCCAAGCCGCAATCCTGAATGTATTTTTATCATCTTATCAGATGTTATGCAAAATATATAAATATTCGTTATAACATATTATTATGATACACTACAGATGCGCTTTCCCGCTATTTTCTGATTTTTTGCTCTCATTTCTCATTTACTGAAGATACCGTCTTTTAAGTCAATAGTTGACATGAGGTTTTTTTGCTTAGTGCCATTTCGCAATGTCGTATTTCCATAACTTGCTTAAAATCAACACATTGATCAATTTCGTGAGTTTACGAAATTGATAGACATGTAAGAAAGGAATAATTACAACGCAAGCAAGCGGCGCGTTATACAATATAGTTGACATAAGGTGTTTTTTGTTAGTACCTTTTCGCAATTATACATTCTTATAATTTGTTTAAAATCAATACATTGATCATTTTCGTGAGTTTACGAAATTGATAGACACATGAGAAAGGAGCCATACAATATGGATAAACAGCGTATTATACAATACCAGTCCGCTTTTGATAAAACTGTGCAACTCATTAATGCCAAAAAGAGCGGTGAGAAAATCGAAGTGTGGTTTGCGCGCGATCTTCAAACTTTATTGGGATATACCCGCTGGGAGAACTTCATTATTGCCGTTAACCGTGCGGTAGATTCCTGCAAAACGCAGAATATTAGCGTCAACGACCATTTTCGTGAGGTCACGAAAATGATAGACATAGGAAAAAGCGCGAAGCGTGAAATATTTGACATTATGCTCACCCGATATGCCTGTTATCTGATAGCGCAAAACGGTGATCCCAAAAAAGAAGAGATCGCTTTTGCGCAGAGTTATTTTGCCATTCAGACGCGCAAAACCGAGCTTATAGAGGAGCGTATTAAACTGTTATCCCGTATGGAGACCAGAGAAAAGCTGCGAATCGCTGAGAAACAACTTTCTCAAAATATTTATGAACGAGGCGTTGACGATAAGGGTTTTGGGCGTATTCGTTCAAAGGGTGATACGGCATTGTTTGGAGGCTACACTACTGATGATATGAAGAAGCGTTTAGGTATCAAACAGAACCGTCCGTTAGCTGATTTTTTACCCACGCTGACCATTGCCGCCAAAAACCTGGCAACTGAAATGACCAACTACAATGTAAATGAAAAAGATTTATCCGGTGAGCGCCCCATTACTGAGGAACATGTACAAAATAATAAGATCGTTCGTGAGACGCTGGGAAAGCGGGGAATAAAACCTGAAGAGCTTCCTGCGGCACAAGACATTAAAAAGTTAGAGCGGCGCGTGGTAAACGATATAGAATCTATTGAAAAAACGACCCAACGATTACCTAAAGAGATTATGTAATGCAGGAGATTATCTATACACATGATCATTTTCGTGAGGTCGCGGAAATGATAGACATATAATAAAAAAGTTATTGCGCTACAAGAATATTTCAAATAATTACATGTCAAACTATCAACATTGATAACTCTTTTAAAATCAATGTGTCTGATCATTTTCGCGAGGTCACGGAAATGATAGACATATGATAAAATTTGTATTACTGTGAATAAACAGAATACTATGTAATAAATATTTACGAGTGCCATATTTTGACTTATTAACAGGCGGCAAAACTATTGTCATAGTATCGGCCCGTGCAGCTGTAAAAGAGGTATTTTTCGTTCAACCGCTTATTTATACCGTAAACAAAATTTATAAGCTTTTCGCAGCCATATTTCATTCAAAAAAAAGTCCAATTTGCCCAGGCTGCAATCCTGAACGTATTTTTAGTATCTTATATTAAAATAAGAATCTTAAAATAGCTGATAAATATTTAAAGAAACTTCCGGAGGAGTTAATGATGGCGGCTGCTACCCCAGATCTCATGAGTACAATCGTTAGCCTGAGCAAGCGTAGAGGCTTTGTCTTCCAGTCGAGCGAAATCTACGGCGGGCTGAATAGCTGCTGGGACTACGGCCCCCTTGGCGTTGAACTTAAAAGAAATGTTAAAGAAGCTTGGTGGCGTTCAATGGTCACAAACCGCCGCGATATTGTCGGTATAGACGCCTCTATTCTCATGCACCCAAAAGTCTGGGAAGCCTCAGGACACTTAAGCGGGTTCAGCGACCCATTGGTTGACTGTAAAAAATGTAACGAGCGGTTCAGAGCGGATCATCTGGATAATTTGGAAAAATGTCCTAAATGCGGCGGCCAGCTTACGGATATCCGCAAGTTTAACCTGATGTTCAAAACTTTCATGGGACCTATTGAAGACCAATCCGCGACTGTATATATGCGCCCGGAAACCGCTCAGGGTATATTTGTCAACTTTCTTAATGTTCAGCAGGCTTCCCGCCTCAAGCCGCCATTTGGCATCGCGCAGGTTGGCAAGTCATTTCGTAACGAGATCACTCCCGGAAACTTTACCTACCGTACCCGTGAGTTTGAGCAGATGGAAATGGAGTTTTTCGTACCTCCCGATCAAGATGTGCGGTGGTACGAATACTGGCGCGACGCGCGGTTAAAATGGTACAGCGACTATGGAATCAAGAAGGAGAAACTGCGGCTCAGAGATCATACTGACGATGAGCTCGCTCACTACGCCAAAGCTTGCGTGGATGTGGAATATCTCTTCCCCTTTGGCTGGAGCGAACTTGAAGGTATAGCTAACCGTACCGATTATGATTTGAAGCAGCATACTCAGTTCAGCGGTAAGAGTCTTGCCTACTTTGACGAAGAAACAAAGCAGCACTATTACCCGTATGTCATAGAGCCCGCGGCTGGGGCGGATAGAGCCACTCTCGCGTTTTTAGTAGACGCTTACAATGTTGAGGGTGAAGGCAAGGAGGAGCGCACGGTGCTGCGTTTTCATCCGGCAATTGCGCCTATCAAGGCGGCGGTGCTTCCTCTTGTAAAACGTGACGGAATGCCTGAAATGGGCGAGAAGATTTACAGAGACCTGCTTGGCAACTCTATAAAATCATTCTACGACCACACCGCGTCAATCGGCCGCCGTTACGCGCGTCAGGATGAGGCCGGAACACCTTACTGTATTACTGTTGACGGTCAGAGCATTGAGGATCAAACCGTAACTGTAAGAGAACGCGACAGCCGCGAGCAGTACCGAGTCAGCGCCGGCAGTATTGTGGAATTGATTACTAAGAAAATGAAAGATTCCATGAAATGAGTGGCAAAATGAGAGTAAACGTATGTATGGGCGGGCCATCAGCGGAGTATGAGGTTTCACTCAACTCCGGTCTGCAGGCGCTTTCTAATCTTGATCAAAATAAATATGATTTACGCGCAGTAGTAGTCACTAAGGATAAAAAGTTCTACTATATGGACGTAAAAGAGACCTTGCCCGACGCTCAAACAATAGCTAATCCGCATGGATCGTTTAATGGGCCGTTTGCTCCGGCTAACTGTGCGCAGGTGTGGGATGATTGCGACGTTGCGTTTCTGGCCCTGCACGGTGAGTTTGGGGAAGACGGTATTATTCAAGGATATCTTGAAACGCTTTCTATCCCCTATTATGGATCAGGAGTCTACTCAAGCGCTGTGGCGATGAACAAGATCACCTCCAAATTTCTTTACGCTCTTCATGGATTAGATGTTCCTCCTTATTCTATTTTTGGAGTAAACAATCCCAAGGTAACAGTTGACAGCGTCATAGAAAAACACGGTTTTCCCTGCTTTGTAAAATGCCCTCAATCAGGCTCAAGCCGCCTGATGGGAAGAGCTAAAAACAGGAGTGAACTTGAAGCGTTGCTTGTGGAGCTTCAGCGTGAAGCAGCTGATATTTTAATTGAAACGGAAGTTAAGGGGATAGAGTTTTCCTGCGGAGTGATAGAGATGACTGATGGGACGCTAAAGCCGTTGCCGCCGGTAGAAATACGTCCTGTCAGTTCGGAATTTTTCGATTACGACGCCAAATATACAAAAGGCGCCTCAACTGAGCTTGTGCCCGCTCCTCAATCTGAAGAACTTTTAAAAAAGGTTGAGCTGGCCGCAAAAGAAGCTCATCAGATCCTTGGATGTTCCGGAGTCTCAAGAACCGACATGATTTACAGCGATTCAAAACTCTACATTTTAGAAACAAATACGCTTCCGGGAATGACCGCTACTTCCCTTCTGCCAAAAGCTTTTAAAGCTATCGGCGGAACATACCCGGAACTTCTTGACATTCTTATCTCAGCCGCACTGAAAAGCAACCGCTGAGGAGGCGCATTATAGTGATTATTATGGGGATAGACACTTCATCCGCAGATTTGGGAGTAAGTGTGGCCGCATACGGCTCTCCCCTCTCATCCGTATGCCGTTATGTAGCTAATTCCCACGCGGAGCATATAACTCAAGCTGTTAAAACCACGCTTGACCTGGCTGGCGTAAACATCTCCCAAATCAACCGCATAGCGGTATCCGCGGGTCCGGGGTCATTTACAGGACTTCGCATCGGATTATCATTCGTTAAAGGCTTATCCCTAAATAGCGATGTTAAAGTATTGCCACTCTCCTCACTTATGGTACTGGCTCACGCGGTTAACTGCCATACCCAAAGAAGAGTTTTCACCGCTCTTGACGCCAGACAAGGCCGGATACACTGGAGCAGTTTTATCTGCAGTAAAGGAATTATCAGCCGCCTCACTGAGGACAGGCTCTCCGCCCCCGAAGAGCTTATAAACGAACTGAAAGGTGATGATCTTCTTGTAACCGACACAATGGGATATACACGAAGTACAGTATTCGGCCGGTTCGATGGTAAAACGGAAATTATTGATGTATCAAAAAACTCTCTTCAGCGGGCTGTATCATGCGCGGTTCTGGGTTTTTACAGACTTGATGAAAAATCTCTCTGGAAGAGAGGCAGCGAGGTGGTTCCGAATTACTTACAAATGTCGGCAGCTCAGGAGAAACTATGCGTTTAGGTTTCTCCTTTGAGCCAAGCATGTCTATTTATGTGCTGCTTATTATCGCGGCTGTTACCATGATAGTAATTCTTCTGGTATACCGCAGATTTCCGATGCATCTTATTTACAAAAGCAAAATTAACCTGCAGTCCATGCTTGACGCAGTGGATGAACCTCTCGCTGTTATCTCCGAAGATTTCAGAGTAAAACGCGTAAATAAAGCTTATACCGCTATGACAGGCCGCACTTTTAAAGCATCCATAGGAGCTTTTTGTTACGCTTTGCTAAGAAACCGCACCTCACCATGTGATGACTGCAAACTTAATAATACGATAAAACTTGCCATTGTCCAGCGTATAGATTTCTCACCGCATCCAGACGGCGCGGGAAACATTTCCATCACATTTTCCCCCTACGAAATGCCTTACTGCAACTCTACGGAAGTCTGTATTATTGAACATATCCGCGACATTACCATGCTTGAAAATCTCAAAAACAATTTGGAGCACAAAAACAGGTTTCTAAACGCCATAGTCGGCAAGCTCAGAACAATGAGGCGGAACACTGTGGCCGATCTAAAGATCGCTCGCCAGATTCAGCTTGGATTACTCCCCTCCCAGATACCGCAAATCAAAGAGATGCGGCTTGATGTAACTTATCAGCCTATTACAGAGGTTGGCGGTGATATTTATGATTTTTTCCAGATAAACGGCAACAAATTAGGTATTTTTATCGGAGACGCTTCAGGACACGGTTTTTCCGCGGCGCTTATTGCCACACTCTCTAAAATGTCGCTGTATCACCACACTAACAATACCTGTTCAACTTCCGAACTTATGGTACGCATGAATCAAGATCTTACCGCAAACATTCACTCCAGTAATTATCTTACCTGTTTCTGGGGCATTTTTGATTTTGAAGAGGGCAAATTTACCTACAGTAAGGCAGGACATCCGATACAACTTGTACTGCGTAAAGATGGGACTCTTCACAAATTAGACGCTGAAGGTACTCTTCTTGGAATTATGGAAAACGTAGACTTTGAACAAAAAGTGTTTGAATTCGAATCCGGCGATCGTTTTTTCCTGTTCACAGATGGTATTTATGACGCAGTACGCGAAAATAGGAATGAAGGAAACGCAATTCTTGACTATGAACAGTTTATGCTGTTCATCCGGCAAACCTCAGACGAACCGTTTGAGGAGCAGATCCAAACTATTAAGAAAAAACTGACTAATTTTAAACATGAAGACGATTACACGCTTATCATAACTGAGATATGCGGACATAGTGAGTGTAAATCTACCGCTGTCACTGTACAAAACACAGACAGCGCGGAAGAAATTTCATCATGAAAAATCATATTTTTTTTACTGGCATTCTGCTTATTCTTTGTACAATTGTTTTTGCTGAAAATAGCGATACAAAAGCCTCAGCGGTAACAAATGAAGCTTGGGGCGCGCACTCAAACTCAGATGGTTCGATACCTGATGATGAACTCGATGAGCGGCAAAGCGCTCTCAATGAATCTGAAGATAATGATACTTGCGCGGCGCTTATTATACCGCCGGCAGACAATGCGCTTTTAAATATGACTCAGAACTCAGAACTCAGAACCCGGGAAAGTAAATTTAAGGGAAGCGAAACGCTTCTGGGAGTTGGAGCGGGTATGTCAATCGGAAGCATTCCGCTGTTCACAATGTGGAAAAATTCTCTGCCTGACTCCATAGTACATATGGGAATACCGATAGATTTCGGCAAAAATGAGCTTACAGGCGATACCGCGGCGCTAAGATACACCATTACCAACTCTCCTGAGGAGTTTAACGTTATTCTGCCTGTAAACCTGAGCGTCTATAATATTAAAAATGACCGCATCGCTACTCTGGGACTCTCATTTTTCTACACAAGCAAACAGTTTCAATCTATGATTTTCCCTTATCTCGACACTCTTAACCGCAGAGTCAACATAGATGAAAAACTGCATTTTTACTCTCTCTCGCTTGAAGCCGGTTATCAAAAAGCAATCTCACCCGCTTTTTTCAGTATCGATGGGTCGCAAAAAACACTTTTTTCTTTATATCTTGCCGCAAGCCCGTTAAACTTCTTTAAACGAAACGGGAGCGTTAAAACATCTGTCCCAAAAAATGATGAGAGAATACACTCTGTCGCAGACAGCGTAAGGGAAAAGTTTTCATATATATCAGCAAACGGAAGCTCGCTTTCATGGCGGTTGGGGTTTACAACTCTCAAACGCTACTCCGACAAAGGAGGGCTTGAGACGGGACTTTTTTACGGCGGTTCGTACAACGCGCTCTTTTATAATAAAGGTTCACGAATAGCTAAAAGTAAAATTTTTACAGCTGAAAATGAAAGTGATAAGAATTTATCATTTCTTCAAAGTAAAATTGAACTAAGAGTGACTTTACTCAGATCAATAAGAAATACCGGCGCGGAAATAATAACGCATAATTCGAAAATAGAAGACCGGACAGAATAAAAGACAAGTGTACAGGAGTTAAGCAGTGGAGATTGGAAGTCCGCAGATAGAGCTCGTCTACAAAGTTTTTGCGCAGGAATTTAAAATTAACCGTACCCCTGTGGTTGACCTTATAGAAATTCAAACAAAAGATCCCTTTAAGGTACTTATAACCACAATCCTGAGCGCACGTACGAAAGATGAAACTACCGCCGCCGCCGCAAAAAGACTTTTTGAGAGTGTGAAAAATCCGCGAGACCTAAAAAATATTTCTGAAGATAAATTGCAAAAGTTAATTTTTCCAGTTGGATTTTACAGGATGAAAGCGCGTCATTTAAAAGAATTGCCGCTTGTACTTGAAAAACATTTTGGCGGAAAGATTCCGGCTGACGTCGATGAACTGACCAAACTCCCCGGAGTCGGGCGCAAAACAGCAAACCTTGTCGTTGCCGTAGCTTTCAAAAAACCAGCCGTTTGCGTTGACATACATGTACACAGGATTTTCAACCGCCTTGGCTATTTAAAGACAAGCACCCCATTTGAAACGGAGATGGAACTGAGGCGTACTTTACCGGTAAAGTTCTGGATCACGTTTAATTCATATTTTGTTTCCTATGGGCAGCATACGTGTTTGCCTGTAAAGCCTAAGTGCAGTGAATGCAGGGTAAGCGGGTATTGCGCTTTTTTATGGAACAACGTACCAACCGTTAAACCTCCAAAAAACTTGAAACCCAAAAGACAAAAATCTTAATTTACTATATTATTACGATTCCGCTGATCTAAAACCGTTAACGCTCACGCAAAAATGAAAGCTTACTAAACATGGCGCTCAAAGAGATATGCGGGTGCATACATCTTCACACCACTTTTTCTGATGGTGATTGTGATTATCCCACGCTAATAAAGACTGCCGCGGAGGCGGGGCTTGACTATGTTTGCGTGACAGACCATATGAACCTCAAAGGACTCAGCGAGGGTTATCAGGGACTGCGTGAGGGCGTTTTTGTGATTGTCGGGTATGAACACAATGACGAGCGCAACCTTAACCATTATCTGGCGTTTGGGACAAATGAGACAGCTAAAAATATGACAGACCCCCAAAAGTATATTAATCAGATAAAAAAAATGGGCGGAATAGGTTTTTTGGCTCATCCGGCAGAAAAGCGCGACTATATAAGAAAACTGCCCCCCTACCCTTGGACACGGTGGGATGTTAAAGGGTTTGACGGTATAGAATTGTGGAATCAGATGTCGGACTGGATGGAGCAGCTGCGCGGTTGGCAAAGCGTTACGAGGCTGTTTTACCCGAGGCGTTTTCTTGGCAATGTGGATCAGGAGCTTCTTAACAGATGGGATGAGCTGAACCGCGTCGGCTTTATAAGCGGAATAGGCGGGGTTGACGCTCACAGCCGTAAGCTGTTTTCCATCGGCCCTTTCTGCTACCGTGTATTTCCCATCAAAGTAGAACTCAAAGGGATACGTACTCATCTTTTTGTTGAGAAACCGGCCTGCGGTGATGAGACAAAGATGCGTGAAGCGGTATTGCGCGCTCTTAAGGACGGAAAAGGGTTCATCAGCAATTTTCGTCTGGGAGATGCCCGCGGAACTCAAATTTTTCTGCAAAACGAAAATGGCAGGTTAGAATATCCGGGATATCCGTCCGCTGCCATAAACCCACCGTCAACTATCAACGTAAATCTGCCGCACAAAGCAAAAATCCGTCTGCTGCGCAACGGCAGCACCATACAGGAAATATTTACAAATAAAGCTCAATGGCCCATTGCCAAACCCGGGGTATACAGAATAGAAGTTTACAAACGCTCAAGCGCGTGGATCTATTCAAATCCATTTCCGGTTGGGAAATACCCGATTTAAAGCAATTGTACAGATTACAAATAAAAGAGGGAGATAAAACCTCTCATCATAAAACAGGGCACGTAGAGGTTTTATCCGCTTTTGACTTTATTTAAAATTTATACATTGTATATTGTAATTTGCCTATTTTATCTTCGCATAGTGTATCTTTATTAGATGTTTTTGCCGGGGATATTACGGGGAGGGAAATGTCCCCCGTAAAGGCCGGCTCTCACATAAAGATTTTGACTTTGATTTTTTATTTGTACATTATACATTGTAATTTATAATTTGCTTTTATTATGTTTATCATAAAAAAAATTCTCGATACTGTTTTCCTGCTTAGAGTGCCGCTGTTAGTTCCGGTGTGGACTGTTCTCATTTTGGGATGGATAACAGGCAGCCCTCAGGCACGCGTAGGCGAGCTTGCCGGCAGTAAAACACTGTGGATCAGCATCTTAGGTTTTTCCCTTCTTGTCGCGTCAATATATGTTGTAAATCAGATACAGGATGTGGAAAGCGACAGGATAAACGGCAAGCTTTTTATCCTGCCTCAAAAACACGTTTCGATTCCGGCTGCCTGGACATTAGCGGCTCTGTGTACCGCGGCGGGCCTTGCCATAGCGTACACCCAATCTATCTGGATGTTCGCTGTTTTTCTGTGTGGATTTATTGTAGGCGTACTGTATAATTTACCGCCCGCTGTTTTAAAAAACCGCGCTGTAGGAGGAGTTTCGGCAAACATTGCCGGACATGGTATTATAACATTTTTAGTAGGATGGCTTGCCGCGAAAAGCGGTCAAAATATGTCCGCCGATCTGTTTTACGGGGGGCTGCTCTCCTCCATTGCTCCTGGATTCGCAAATGGAGCGGTCTTTCTCGCGTCCACAATACCCGATGCTCCGGGAGACAGTCAGGCCGGTAAAAAAACGTTTTGCGTAACATACGGAGCGAGGGTCACCGCATTTACCGCAACGCTGCTTTGCGCGGCAGCTCTTGGCTTCTCTTTCTTTATGGAAAATCACTTCTGGGTAATGGCTCTGCCCTCCGCTCTCTCGCTTGGAATATTTATAAAATTTGCCGTGACTATTAAAAGAGAAGCCGCTTTTCACTCCTTTAAATGGCCGGTTGTTCTCCTCTCAACTTTTGTAACGCTTTTTGTTCCGGTTTACGGTCTGCTCATAATTTTTATATTAGTGGCAAGCAGGATGTACTACAAGTGGCGGTTTAACATAACATATCCAACATTCAGCGCCAAGTAGAAGGTATGAAGAAAGCTGTTGTTTTGATGCTTGACCTGTTTTTTCTCACGCGCCCCGTGGTGCTTGTACCTGTGTGGGGGTTCAGCGCGTTTGGAATCTATCGCTTTAAGGGAGAGCTTTTTTTAAACCTTGGTCTTTCGCGCTATCTTCTCATGACATTCTATTCATTATCAGTAGCATCTGTATATATCATAAATCAGATAGCCGATTGTGAAGTAGACAAAAGTAACGGCGGGTTCCCCCTTTTCGCCCGCAGCGGCATTTCTACTAAAACAGCGGGTGTTTTTGCCGCGGTTTGCGCTTTTTTATCAATTACAGGGCCGCTTGCTATGAAAAACGCCTCTGTGGCGTTTCTCTCGCTTTTAGCAATAACGGCAGGGTATATTTACAGCTGCAAGCCCTTTTCGCTTTCAGGACGGCCGTTTTTTGATTTTCTGACAAACGGTTTTGAGGCGTTTCTTGCGTTTGCCGCAGGTTGGTGCATTATTGGCGGTAA
This sequence comes from Chitinispirillales bacterium, assembly GCA_031254105.1. Lineage (GTDB taxonomy): Bacteria > Fibrobacterota > Chitinivibrionia > Chitinivibrionales > Chitinispirillaceae > WRCH01. The sequence goes on along the minus strand of JAIRVB010000039.1, from coordinate 86,791 downwards.
TATAACCGACCCCTTACTTCTCAAATCGGCAGCCCCTTACTTTTTGCTGATGTGCTCAGGTTCCATAAGCTCCACTCTGCCTGATATGCCAGGAGACCATAAACATAATAAAATCACAACCGCCGTGCGTTTTGGGGCAAAACCCGCACACTGCATCGCGACAGCGGCTCTTGTAACAGCCGCGTGCGCGGCGGCATTAAACTCCGACCCTTTAGCGTTGTGGTGCGCACTGCTTGTTCTGCCGATTTACATACTGTATCTGATTCATACAACCGCCCTCACAATGGAACTCACCTACAAAGCCGGCGGAACTCTTACCATGATGGCCGCTGCCCTTGCCGCTCCATTAATTGTCCCCGCTGGACTTTTAATATTTTTCTTTACATGGCTATATTTCCGCAAACGCCACAACGTCTCTTACCCATCTTTAGTACCGGATAGTTAAAAGGCAGCATATGGTCAAATTACCCACACTTTTTTTTATAGATTCTTGACTTTCAGATCCGGATGCGCTATCTTGTAAGGTATCAATTGCGAATACAAGGATTACGGGACATTTGCTGTCTAATGGACAATTTGGGATAATAAGCAGCCGTGTAACAATTATATTTAGTTCTGCAAAGGTACATAACCAGGTCCCGCAGTATCCAAAAATATCAAAATGAAAAGAAAATACGTATGAACCTGTCCGCGCAAAACAAACCGGCTAAGTTGGGGAAACACTCACGTATCTGCGCCAGTGGAGATGGGTTGACAAAAACGAAAATTCGCTTTATTATACAAACTGGGAGACAGGTATTTGGGAGCCCCATATAGTGAATACCGTTACTTTAACGGAAACCGCGTTCACGACAGCGGAAAACTTAAATTACGGATATGTTCTTACTACCGAATTTGAACATTTAAAGTAGTAAAACCATGCCGATAAAAAACCATATAGATATCTACCGGTATTGTGATTACAACTCTTTTTCAAGTTGAATGACTATATTATTTGAAGTTGATATGGTCAATATGCCCACACTATTTTACACATGTTGTTGCCATATAGAGATTAATTTACTATCTTACAACCGCATGCGTCCGATGAAAACATATTTATTATTAATTAATTATAACAAAAAGAGGGGATCTATGATCAGAGTAAAGCTGTTGACCGGAAAAACGGTAATGTCAAAAAGATGCGCGGCGGTTTTAGGAATCGCGTTGTTCGGGTTGGCTCAGGGGACGGCAGCGCAAGGGCCGTGGGAGATCGGCAACCACAGCCATGTCACAGCCTCTTTAGACGGCGGGACGCTTACCATTAGCGGAACCGGGGTTATGAAGCATTACAATTCTCACTCCGGCGCTCCTTGGGTTAGCGATAGTACCGTCAGAAATACTATTACCAGCGTGGTAATTGAAAGCGGAGTGACTTCTATCGGAAACCGGGTGTTCTACGGCCTTGGCGCTCTAACCTCCGTAACAATGCCGGAAAGTATTGATAGTATTGGATATGAGGCGTTTTATGCATGTTCCAGCCTGACATCCGTAACCATTGGCAATGGTGTGACTTCTATCGGAATGAGGGCTTTTATGGATTGCAAAAACCTTACATCCGTAACCATTCCATACGGGCTGACTTCTATCGGAGACGCTGCTTTTTCCAATTGCTACAAACTGACGGACATAAACCTTCCCAACAGCGTAACCTCTATCGGAACCTATGCGTTTTCCGATTGCCGCGCAATGACATCCATAACAATTCCTGAAAGTGTAACTTTTATTCAACCCGCTATATTTTACGGTTGCAGCAGCCTGACATCTATAACGATTCCCAACAGCGTAACTGCCATTGGCCCCGTGGTGTTTTCCAATAATAACAGTCTGACATCCATAACCATTCCCAGCAGTGTGGACTCTATCGGGGATATGATATTTAACGGCTGCAGCAACCTAACGTCCATAATCAGTTTAAATCCTGTACCTCCCTTATTATACGCATATCATGGAGGATATTATTTCAATGGCGTAGATAAAGCTGCCTGTACTCTGTATGTCCCGAATGGTAGCGTCGATGCTTATAGGGCAGCTGATGAATGGGGTCAATTTGTATATATCAAATCTGCTTTCACCGTAACATTTCTTGATTCGCAAGAGGGCAGCGTTGTGAGTTCGCAGATAGTGGGAGAAGGCAATCGAGTGACAAAACCAGCAGACTTGGGATTGCTTGACGGCTACACTTTCGGCTGGCACAGAACCGCCCCGTGTAATAATGGATACGTGCTTCCCTGTGCCCAAGATAACCCTCTTTGGGATTTTGATACCGACATCGTAACATCGGATATAACTCTTTTCGCGAAGTGGACACAGTCCGTATCTGTACTCACTTCTCCCCTTACACGCGCGAATTCATCTTTGCCCGCTGTTTCGGTAAGAGGACGCACATTGAGTGTAAAATTACCGTCCTCCCTACAATCAGCCACTCTGCAAATACGCGTGGTTGACATGCGCGGCAGAACAGTGTCTAATTTCAACACAGTCAACGGTACTGATAACTCATTTTCGCTAACAAAAATTCCCGCGGGACGTTACATCGTTGAAGTTAGAAACACAGGAAAGCGTATGAGCAGTACGCCGGTAATGTTACGGTAGTTTCAGAAAGCTTACTACCCTCGCAGAAATAGCTGCCTTTCCAAATTTTTTATCTTAGGAGGGGCAGCTTTTTACAATACCCAAGATAAACCCTGCGTTTACAAAGCAGCTAATACACATTCACTGCAATTACGGCAGTACCATGTAGTATTTTAGTATATAGTCATTCAACTTGAAAAAGAATTTTATTAATGCGGAAATAGATGGCAGAATGCAGAAATGAGGTGATCTGATCTTTTGTTTCTGCATTCGGACATTTATTTTGAAGTTGAATTATTATATCAATGACTAAAACTGTAATAAAAAGTAAGTAAGACGGGAATATATCACCATAATGTTTTTTTCAGATAATGATCATTGCAACGCGGCGCATACGCGAAACCCACACAAAACAAAAACACACAAAATCCCCCGTAGCGGCAGCCTGCGGCAGCCCGCACACACTAGGCACACGCATATAACAGAGACACGCGAAGTACGGGCGGACGCGGTTCGTCCCAACAGGGAAAATCATACCCATAATCCATTATCCCTATCCATAGTATTATTTTTCATAATGATATTTACCATTACCATCTCCGCGCCCGCCCTCCAAATCCCCGACAACCACCGCAAAATCGCCGAGCTCACAATAAAGGAGATCCTCGAATGCCGGTTTGAAAACGCCATGCAAACCGCTGAATTCGCATACGCCGCAGACAACAAAAACCCTATCGGCCCTGTACTTCACCTTGTGGCCCTTGGGATGCGGGATATAGATTTTGACAGCACAATAGACACATTGGCGTTTCTTCGTTCTTTTGAACGGGCAAAAACCGTTGTTGATGAATATGAGAAACAAAATGGCGTAAGCTCCTATTCGTCAACATTAAAAGGGTTTACTCTTGGGATTCACGCGTCATTTCACCTCAATAATAAATCTTACTTTGCGGCGGCAGGAACCGGCCTTGACGCTCTTTCGCTTATGAAAAACGCGCGCGGGCTTGATCCTGCAAACACTGATGTAAATTTTTTCTTGGGACTTTACGACTACGCAAGAGCTGATATTAAAAAGAAACTCTGGTGGGTGCTTTTCTGGTTTCCGGGGAATAAACAAAGCGGAATACGTCAGCTTGAGGAGGGGGCAAAAAGCGCAACGCTTACAAAAATAGCCTCTCAGCTTGCGCTCTCCGATATCTACCTTGAACAAAAACAGCCGGAAAAATCACGAGTTATCATCGATGAACTAAAAAAAACGCTGCCGAACAGCCGCTTTGTACTGTGGGCGCAAGCGAAATATTTTGAAGATCAGAACATGCACAATCAGGCAGCTTTAACTTATGGTAAACTTGCCGATTCTTACGAAAAGGAGCCTCACGGAACATACAACAGCATCGTAACACGCAACAAACAGGCGCATCTTCACAGTAAAGCGGGAGAAGCGGAACCGGCAATTAACGCGTGTAAACGTATACTTGAACGCGGAAATGATAAACGCGCCCGTTCAATAGTTAAAGATACTCAAAAACTATTAGAAAAAGCGGAGAAAAAATGAATCTCTTAAAGAATAAAAGGAAAAATTTGACGAAAAAAAATCAACGGATAAAAATAGACTTCTCCAACTGCGACAGGTGCGGTACATGCGTAAGCGTGTGCGGCGCGGATGTAATTACGCTCGCGGCGCAGCTTCATATTGACAATAAAAAGTGCGTATTATGCCAAAAATGCGTTACCGTCTGTCCTTTCGGGGCGCTTGCGGCGGTTGAGGAGGAATTTATATGAAAAACTACGAGATCGTAATTATTGGAGCGGGTCCTGCCGGAAGCATGGCCGCGCAAGCGGCGGCGGCGGCCGGAAAAAAAACAGCGCTTATAGAGCGTAACGAAAAGCCCTCAATGCCTGTACGCTGCGGCGAGGGCATTGGACGAAAAGGACTTGCCACAACGCTTGAGCCGCAAAAACAGTGGATCAAAAGCGGTATTACCCGCGCCCGCATGATATCGCCGTCAGGAATAAAGGTAGAGATCGGCAACGTTGATCAAAGCTGGATACTTGACAGGCAAACAATGGATTTTGATCTGGTAAAACAGGCTGTAAAGGCAGGGGCCGATTTTTTCCCCTCAACCACTATCGTATCGGCTCAAAAAAAAACTAACGGTTTGTATCATTGCATAGGTCAAGATAAAGAGTTCACCGCAAACTGTCTGATTCTGGCTGATGGGGTGGAAAGCCGTATTGCCAGATGCTTTGGATGGGATACCGCCCTCAAACTAAGCGATATAGAAACATGCGCTTTCGCGCGTGTAACATCCCCGCTTATTGATCAGGAGTGCTGCAGCTTTTACACCGGCGGACAAGTAGCCCCCGGCGGCTACGCCTGGATCTTTCCAAGAGGCGGCGCGCAAGCCAATGTCGGGCTTGGGGTCATAGGCTCAAAATGTAAGGCGGGCCTCCCTAAAGAATTGCTGACGCGCTTTATTGAGCTCCGGTTCCCCAACTCAGAAGTATCACACCTTCACTGCGGAGGCGTCCCTGTAGGACGCTGGATAAGACCGCTTGTAAAAGAGGGGGTTATGCTCGCGGGCGATGCCGCCAGACAGGTCAACGCGATAAACGGAGCCGGTATAGCGTACTCACTCTACGCGGGTAAGCTTGCGGGAGAAACAGCGGCCAAAGCTTTAAATAAAGGTACCATTAACCACAAAATATTGTTAAAATATCAAAAACAGTGGGCAAAAAACTTTGGTAAACAGCAAGACCGCTCATTTGCGCTTAAAGAGTTCATTATGAATGTCGGAGATGGATTTTTAGACAGAATAGCAAATTCATTAGCAAGAGAGAATCCTGAAAAAATCAGTTATCTCAGGGTATTTACCAGAACTTTCGCGACTAAGCCAACGCTTCTTTTAAAAGCGTTCAAGCTCTTTAAATAAATGTTATTGACCTGAAACGACCTATATTATATACTTAAATAAAGGATGATTAAAACTTTTGTACAATTCAAAACTCAGGATTTTATATTTAGGGGTTGAAGAGGGGACAGAACCGCATTGAGTAATAAACTCACGCGCGGCAATGATCACAGTTAGAAAAATATGAGTATATTAAAGCGTCTTAACGGTATTACAGATCTGCCGACTTTGCCTGAAATCGCGATAAAAGTCCAGCAGCTTATATATTCTGATGAGGGTGACGCGGCCAGACTGGCAAAACTTATCCAGCAGGATCCTTCCCTGAGCGCTAAGATCCTGCAGGTGGCCAATTCGGGCTTTTACAGTGCGGCAAACCGCATCTTATCTATTCCCATTGCGATTACACGTTTGGGATTTAATGAGATAGGCCAGATCATCATAGCGACCAGTCTCATAAAAAAGTTATCAAAAAAATCCAAAATATTAGACTATACACAGTTTTGGAGACATGCGCTCACTGCCGCGTACATTACCGATATTGCCGCAAAAATGAACGCGGACGCCTTTAACGCGGAGCAGCGCCAGTCGCTTTACTTATCAGGATTGCTGCATGATATCGGCATACTGATATATGACCAGTTTTTTCACGAAGAGTTTAATTTTATTATTGACTACGCGATTAAAAATGAATTATCCTATATTGAAGCTGAAAACGCCGTAGCCCCGAAAGAGACACACGCGGCTATAGGAGCGGCGCTGCTTGAGATCTGGAAACTTGACAGTACAATAATAAGCGGCGTGCGTTTTCACCATGTTCCGGAAAAGGCGCCTTCAAATTTTAAAGCAATTCCTTACGCGGTGCATCTTTCAGAATATATTTTATGTAATTCAGGACTTGGTTCTTTTGAAGGCCTTATGATTCATAATAGCGGCAACATTCTCGATGGGATGAAAATCAGCGTGGAAAGTTTGCCGGCATATTTGAATGCGGCGAAAAAAGAGGTAGAAAAATCGGATCTGATTCTGGCGATAGGAAAAGCTGAACCGAATCAGCTGCTTAGATCTGTCTGACAGGGGCTATTGAAGGGCGGATAATTATTCGCCATTACTTCCGTCCAAACACGTTATTTAAGAAATGTATGTTGTACGCAACAGGCAGACGCCCGGTTAAGTTCTTTATTGCCTATACGCATCAGTACTGATATAAACATTACTAAAAAAGTTTCCTATAGAAGGAGCTGCCTTAAAAATGGATGTATCCTACGTTAATCCTTTCATTAACGCGACACTGACCTGGGTTAAAAACATGGTTGGTGTTGAAGCTAAAACACTGGCGCCGCAACTGAAAAGGCCGCCTTTCCCCCACTACGATATCTCCGGAGTTATCGGATTATCGGGCGGCGCGGCCGGATCAATCTCTTTTGGATTTCCTATGCAATCCGCTGTCGCTATTGTATCTAAAATGATACAGGCGCCAATAAAAGAGGATGACGCGGATCTCATTGACGCAATCGGTGAGATAGTAAACATTGTGGCCGGATTTGCCAAGCGGGATCTTACACACTTAAACTTGTCTATTTCGCTCCCCAATGTTATACTTAGTAATCATATACTTGCCGGTCTGAGCGGCGCGCCTACAATTGTGGTCCCGTTTACGTGCCCTCTGGGTAGTTTTGCTATGGAAGTATCTTTGAAAACAAATTAATACAGGAGAGACGATATGAAGGTACTATTGGTTGACGATTCGGTAACAATGCGCCGAATCCAGAAGACGCAGATAGGCACTCTGGGGATAACAGATATCTTAGAGGCAGGGGACGGCCAGGAAGCTCTGGAGAAACTCAAGGCCAACATGCCTGTTGATCTGGTGCTGCTTGACTGGAATATGCCTGTTATGGATGGGATAACTTTCCTGAAGACTGCTCGCGCCGACGCCGCTTTCAAAGATGTCAAGATTATTATGTGTACATCCGAATCGGAAAAAAGCAGAGTTGTTGAAGCTTTGAAATCAGGCGCGAATAATTATATTATTAAGCCGTTTACTCCTGAGGCCCTTAAAGAAAAATTGGGACTTTAGGCAAGCGGATCCGTCAATGTATCCTTCCTACTACAGGCGGCACTCGCGGCCAGCCCTATTTATTCGCGCTAAATACATATGGACAAATAAAATATCTGTTTTAAGGGCGAACCTGCGAGTTCGCTCTATCATACCGCACAAGTATATTTAAACATATGAAAAAATGGATCCGTATATCATGCCAAATAAATACAATATGCGGATACGTGACAATGGGCAATCACACAGGATCCGCCCCTACCCTACCTGACATTTGGGACATCCATCATTAAAATATCCCCAACCGGATTAAATATATTATCCATTTTTAACCGCGGATATGCGCTCATCGCTGATACTTCGGCCACATCTTCGCTGCTTCTGGCCCTGTTCCCAAAAAGGCGCTCCAAGAGTGATTTTCTGCGCGGGAAAACCTTTATGGGCAGAACTTTCTCTTCCCCTACGCCCATAAGATGTTTGGCTGAAGCGACCGCGTCATAAAAGCCGCCTAATGTGTCAACAAGACCGTTTTCGACCGCTTGAGCGCCTGTGTAGATCTTTCCCTGAGCGAGCGAAAGCATCTCTTCCATATCTATTTTTCTGGCTTGACTGACACGTGTAACAAAATCATTATACATTGTATCAAGCCAACTTTGCATCATACTCCACTGTTCTTCGCTGTAATCATGCAGCGGAGACCAGATATCCGCATTTGGGCTTGTGAGCACATCGTCGAATGTAATTCCAAGCATGTTAAAAAGCCCGGTTGCAACAAATTTACCGCTTACTACACCAATAGATCCGGTTATTGTTGATGGATGCGCAATTATCCGGTCTGCGTCCATAGATACAAAATATCCGCCGGAACCAGCCACCGCTCCCATCGAAACCACTACCGGTTTTCCGGAGCTTCGCGCTTGCTTTACCTCACGCCAGATCTCATCGGAAGCGTTGTACGATCCTCCGGGACTATTGACACGAAAAATTACCGCGCCCACACTCTTGTCCTTAACCGCAGCTCTAAGCGCCGCAGACACACTCTCACTGCCCATAGAGATACTTGAGCTTATAGGATTAACGGTTGTTTTACCGCTGACAATTGCCCCCTCTCCATAAACAAGCGCGATTGATTTACCGCGTTCTTTTGGCCTTTTTATCTTCCGCATGTAATGGTTTAAGTAAAGAAAGCCGCTTCCTTTCCCCGCATCCCGGCGCATACGCTCAAAAACCTGATCCCTGTACGCAAGTCCGTCAACAAGTCCGGCTTCAAAGGCGGCGGGGCCGGTATAAGGAGCTGAACTTACCAGTTCATTAAATTTACTTTCATCCATATCTCTGTCTTTAGCTATATCCGCTGACATAACTTTACTGACCGATTCTATAATTGACAGGCTTGACTCTTTATGCTGAGGGGTAAAAGCGGTATCTAAAAATTGATTACGGTAAGTTTTGTAATCTTTACGCGCGCCTAATCTGGCAATTACACCAAGTTTATCAAGGGCTTTTCTGTAAAACGCGGCTTCGGAGATAATACCCGTGAGCCCAAGAGTGCCCGATGGCTGCATGAAAACAGAATCAAAAGAAGCTGCCAGGTAATAAGAACTGTTGCCTGACCCTGTTTCGCTAAAACTTTCCGCAAAAGCGACCGCTGTTTTTCCGGATTCGCGAAACCGCTTAACCGCGTCCCTGATCTCCTGAACATCCGCAAACGCGATCTGTGAACCGCCAATACGGCCTATAAGACCCACTACCCGCTTATCACGGCAAGCCGCGTCAATCGCCTGAGTTATCGCAATTACGGCAGGTTGTTTTTTTAAAAATAAACTACCGGCGCCGGAAGGGTAATTCTGCCCCACACCATCTCTTAAATCCATCTCCAAAATAGTTTTGGATGAGATTCTGTTTTGGCTTGAGCGCAGATAAAAGCCAGCCGAAAACGCAAGCAGAACCAAAAGTAAACAGACCGCGCCAACAACTGCCAGAAACCGGATAAGCGCCGCCGGCACGAAAGCTTTATCCATGAGCCCCCCTCTGTTCAATCCATTTTGAGTGAGATCTATGTGAAGAAGAGAACAAACAGCAAACCACATTCCACAATTTAACCGCTATGACGCTTATGTACTTGATTTTTTGTAAATATAGTTTGAGAAGAGTTTTATTGCCCGAGGCCGGAATCGAACCGGCACGGCCTTTTCAAGCCAGGGGATTTTAAGTCCCCAGTGTCTACCTATTCCACCACCCGGGCGCTTAGCAGATTTATAAAATGAGTTATTACAAGATGAAAATCAAGCGGAAAATAGCGTGCGTGTAGTATTTTTTCCTCTTTCCTCCTCAATTCCCAATTCTAAACGCTCTGAATCGTATGGAGCGGCTGCTGTCCGTTCAAGCGCCGCGCTTACTGTGGCAAAGCCGCTCCGCTAAAGTATAATCTCATCGCAAGATCAGTATTTTTCAGTTTCGATTGAGCCGGATTCAATATCATACGTCAAAACCTCGGCGGGATTAAGCAGATGCACGCCGTTAAACCAGGTTCTGTCTTCACAAAGAATACCGAACCGCCATGTTACGCCGAATTTTTCGGTTGCGGCCTCATCTAAAGTTTCAAAATCCGGAGCGCAATACCCAGCGTGAACGTTCTCTTTATGGAAGAAAGTTTCAGATCTGTACTCTTTCCTGTAAATCATCAGCTCCCGCATTTTTTTGGACAAAGCCATTGCGGGATAGATCATTTTGATCGCTATATCCAAATAATCCAGGCATTTTTTGTTCGCTTTATTTATTATGGACGAAACAGCATATTCATTCCTCTCACTTGCATACTATTTTGCAGTGAAGGGATGAAAATACGCGCAACGATAATCACAACTAAAAAAATACAATCAGGCAAACTAAAATTGGTTGTCCTGTAGCTTTAAGTCATAAAAAGATTTAATATAGAGTTGGTAAGGCTGTCAAAAATCAACTAAATACGCAAAAAGTTTCCATTACCTTCTTTAATAATGTTTTTTTATGTTTAGCTGGTTTAATATAAAATCCTCGGTTAAATGTTTTGGGTCAAACTTTTTAACATTAAAAACACCTATAATAGCATGGTAAAAACAAAATGAATAATCTCAAAAAATTTGCGCCCCTGCTGCTATTATATTTTTCCGCAAACGCGCTGTTTGTTTACAAATATGGAGCAAGAATTCAGCTCGGTTTTTACGGTTCGGTTCTTTTGTATACTGTATTTCTGATAACCGCGCTGCCGTTCTATTTGAAATTTTTGAGCGCAAAAATCGAAACTTTGAAAAATACGCATTTTGTAATTTTATATTTTGGTATACTGATATTTTTTGTATTTTCTGCGGTTATCTTGCTTTTTAAGATTGATCCATACTCGATTGATGTTGACAGATGGTCGGCATTGCATGGATTTATCAGTTATCTTTTTGAAGGAAAATATCCTTACTTGGCGCGTACGCATCTGGGACAGGCCGCATCTCCGCTACCTGTTATGAATTTTATCACCATACCTTTTTATTTGATGGGGGATGTAGGGTATCTTCAGCTTTTTACTTTCGCGTTTGTTGCATTTGTCGCATTTTTAGCGCCTCTGTCTAAAAGTAGTAAGATACTTTTTATGTTAGCTTTCCTTTTATCGGTAAGGTAGTGTCAATATTTTTGCGCAAAATCATTTTTGCCGTTTGTTTTTGTGTCAATTATCTTTGAGTTTTTTCAGATGTTCTGCTATTTTTATTGAAAACTCATCATAATCTTTATAGTAAACTATATTTAAATCATTAATATCTGTTGGCTTTTTGATTTTAACGCTTTCATTTGTTTTACATGTAATAATAAGCCTTTGGCCTATTTTAATGTTACGGGAACGCATTACGCAAAGCGCATAACCGAGTTCAATCCAAATATTAGGTGAGGTACCAATTGACGCATCGCAACCTAAGCGTCTATCGGGTGTAATATCACAGATAATATAATCGTTAGTCTCTAATGCGTCCCAAATTGTATCACCTATTTTATAGCTCCCTTTACCATTTATTAAGCTAGTGCACACGGTGGAACATTCATCACCAAATGCACCCTCGGCTGCTTTTTGCAATTGCCTGTATATTTCCCCAGCGTTATTCACTTCATTGCAAAATGAATGAATTAAAAATATGCTATAAGGCTTTATGGTGTTTCTATACTTTGCAATTAAAGCATTAATTTTTATCGCCAAAGAGCCGGAACCGCACCCATCCTTTTTATTATAAATGATAGTTTCATCGTATTGATCAAGCATTGCCATAGCATTTTCATAATCGTTATCCGCTTTTTCAAGACGTTTTTGACGTTCTGGCAAAGGAACTGAGGGTTGATTTGATTCTTGGCACTTATACGAATCTTCAATGGTTTTTTTATCACTATAAACATAAACAGTCACAACTTTTACAGGGAAATTATGCTTACTATATTTTTGTTTTAATTCAAAAACTAACTCAGTACTTCCAATAAGAAGAAAAACATTTTCATGCCGTTCAATTAGGTCATCTAAATATTTTTTCTCCAAACCATAAGTCGAGTTTTCATACGTATAGGATATATATTGCCTTTTATCATTGTCAATAATTGTCTCCAAATTTTCTTTTTGCTCATAGTCTTGATCAATACCTCCATCTTTAGTAGAGTATTTTCTCGCTAAACATACATTTGAAAAATGTCCGCCTGATAAATTTTTTTCGAGTTTAGTTAAATGCCGTACCAATTCATTTTTAGCCGGACGCATTGCTCCATCAACTATAAATAACTTTTTCATAAGTATCTTTCTTAACGTTAAAACAGGAATATATTAGATGCGATTATTAATTTTTTTTGCAGGTACTCCGCCTACTATTGTATATGGCTCAACATTCTTAGTCACCACTGCGCCAGCAGCTATAATGGCGCCTTGTCCTATTGTAACACCAGCAAGAATAATGACCCCACCGCCTATCCAAACATCATTGTGAATAGTTATTGGTTTTAATGTGTGGCCTTGTTTATTAATCGGTATATCCCGCCTGTTAAAATTATGATTGCCTGAATTAATTAATACATTTTGTCCAATTAATACATCGTTCCCAATTTTTATCTTTTCTTTAGCGCTTATAATAGTATTGCGGTTAATTGAAACCCGGTCACCTATCTCAACATTCTGTGGATAATAAATTATTAAACCTGTATGCGGATAAAAGAGATCGCCGCAGGTCATTGTTAAATAATAAAACAATGCACGTTTTTTAGCAAAAATTCCCACATCGGGTGTGTATGATAATTTTTCCTGCCAAATATGCCATTTTTCGCTGCCTTGAGATATACTGGAATATCTTTTAATTGCAAACCATAATATTATTCTTTCGTAAACTTTGAATAATTTTTTATTTCCTTTTTTGTATTCATAAAGCTCTTGCCGTTCCCGAAAATTCATATTTAAAATTCTCCTTCACTAACATCTCAACATCTACAGTAATTGGTCTATAAAAATCACGTAATTCCATTTCGAGAGATTTTTCTTGATTTGTTTTTGGTACCCAATGTAGATCTATTTGAGGTGATCCATCATCATTGGATGTAATATTTCTAAGTAAATATTTATAATGTGAAAATTTAGATACATCAAAAGCTATTTCTTCTGTAGTTTCTTCTAATTCTGCCCAAACATTTTTAATACCATCATTAATGGCTTCAATATCGGTAGTTTCGTTACCGCTATCTCTGATACCGATTAAACAAAATACCCTTTTTCCATATTTTTCTCTAATTCCATTCGCAAAACCATATTCATAATAACAATTATTACGATGATATCTTAAATCTACAAAAACAATATGGCTATAAGCAATAGCTTTTTTAATGCGATTTAATAAATCACCTTCTTTAAAATCTGATAGATAGACAAATTTAACTCGATTTTCTAGAATATTATTCACTTTCTTTTCCAACGCATTTTGAAATAAATTGTTAATATTGATTTCTGTATCAAGATGTTTTAAAACAGAATCTTCATATGATGGTTTAAATGGCCTTATTAAAAAAGCGTTTAATTTTAATGGCAATGTGTTGCAGATGGATTCCCATTGTTTATTTATCTCTATAGAAAACTTATCGCGATCAAATTTGTTGTTCGCAGATAAATAGGTATCATTTGTAATTCTTTTAAATTTATAAGAATTTCTAATAAAGTAATATGCAGGCTGTTCAGTTTTACTGCCAAGCTTTGGTTCTACAACCCATTGCGATTGATACCCGCTTTTTGATTTCTCTGTTCCATCAACAAAAATCAATTTTACCACATCTTTACCTTTACACATGACTTCAATCTCATCAATGACTTTTCCAGAAGTACAAACCAAAATATAGTTGTTAGATAAATTTTCGATTGCACTTTTAACATGAGTGCGTTTTATATAATACTTCGCACTATATGGCCGCCTTGTTTTATAGCTCTTAGAAATCTCATATATTAAATCATCTCCTTTGGGTTTTTCAAAGCGATATAATAGATAATCATCATTTTTAGCACAAGCATAAGCATTTTGTGTACTGTAAATGCTCTTATATTCGTTTTTCTTTTTATCTACAAATTTATCGTAGCAGTCGTCCAATTTAAAAGGTACTCCACTATTTGATATTCTATGTTCGAGTTTCTTATTATATGCAAATTGATTAAATTCGCTATTTTCGTTGTTCAATTTAAATGATTCTGAATCTTCATATTCGTAATCATTTCGCAAACATCGTATTTTCCATTCCTTATGTTTATCATTAGTAAATTTAGGGATAATAATCAAACCATATGTTTCTGCTAAATGATCACGTACAGTTCCTTTGCCGATATGATCTCTCCCAAATAAGATATACAACATAATAATCCCCTCCTATAGCCATTTTTGTTCGTATGCGCAAAATAGTTTAAATAACTGATCAATAAGTTCCTCCTGCCTTCCACAACTAGCAAGTCCAAGTTCTTTTTCGGCATATATGATGACATGCCTGTAATCACAAAAATGTTCAACATAATCATTCAACTGCTGATGAAATTTTCGAGTTTTTGCCTCAGTAGCTGTTCCCATAGCCTTTTTACGATACTCAACTTCATCTATCTGAGAATGGCAAAAAACAACTATGACCTGTTCCCCAAATTCCTGTCTTAATTTATCAATTGAATCCCAATCGCTGAGTACTATTACCTGTGCCTTATTTCTTTTTAAACCTTCTCGTATAGTTTCCAAATCAATATGATATTCAAACTGGTTGCTGTGAGCTTTGTAATAAATAAATCTTGACTCAATTTCTTCTGCTTTAAGTGTATTAAGTAAATTTTGCAACTCAATATATTTTGGATTTTCAATATATCCGACAGGATTAATATCAGTTTTATGCGCCCATGGAAAAATTTCCTGAATATCGGATACTTTTTTTTGGGCCTTATCAAGTAGCTCCCACCAAAGAAATGTTTTAACACCAACATCATAAAGCTCATTTTTGCCTATTTTATTTTTCTCGTTGCCAGTATCATCATAATTCAGCCATTCTTCATATTTAACATTTAATTTGTTAATATCTGTTAATTTTGCTACTATTTCTTGTTTAAACAGCTCAGCTTTTTTTTAAAATTTAAAACTTCCTGTTCATCAATAATATATTTACATATCATTTCCGGCCCATCGTCCGAACCTTGACTACGTGAAGTATATTTAGGCACAGCTTCCGCGTATAATTTTCCTAAATCAATGGTAGCTCTTATAAGTTCATCCTTGCCTGACGCCGCATTTCCGGTAATAACATATAAAGGCGGTTTATAATGATTATTCCTTTTAAATGGCCGTATTCCTTTTAAGATTATGTTATCCCGAATAGCTTTAATTTGGTTATCAATAATTGAGTTTCTGATTTTTCCATCATCTTCAATCACTTCTTCGGGATATGTTATTGCGTTTAATATCACATAATCAAAAACATGCATATTTTCTATGTAAATTCTATACAGCGTTTTGGCTTTATCATACCTTTGTTCTGTTTCCTCATCAGGTACATTACCACGTTTTCTTGATTCTTCAAAAAAATCATTTCTTACGGGAATGCGCCGAAACAAAAAAATAGAAATTACACATATATCAGGATCGCGAGATTCACACTCACGCTTCAACTTTGACATCGCCATTATGTCGTTAATTATAACTACAGGTGTCTTCCCATCGTTTGTTTTGTCAATCAACTCGGAAATTGTTGTACCGGTTCGTTTGCCATACGTTTGATACATTAAATCCGCAGTAAATTGAAGAACCGGTTTAACGTCTATCTGTTCACCCCGCTCAGTTGCGTCTTTTTCTTCTCTACGCAGTTCTCTATTTGTTTGTTTGCTAATGAGTATTGGAGTAAACCCAACACAAACATTGGCCATAATCCTTCGTATCACAAAAGATTTCCCGCTTAAAGATGGTCCCATGATTGCGATTATATATTTCATGCGCAAAATCCTATTCTTGCATCTCTTATTTGCTTTTATTTTTGGTCTCAAGATAAGCAGCAAAAGAGCTTATATCATCTTCAAAGATATCTGAATTTATAATAGTTTCCAAATCAGGCGTAACTTTGAATTCAGCATTGACCATTTCTCTAGTATTATCATCTTTCTCCCGATACTCAGCTTCTCTGTTTTCTTTTTCATCAAAATAAGCCACACCCCTATACCAATCTTTTAGTTGATACGGTTTTAACAGTTTGTATTTTGAGTTTTTCAATTTATTATCTGCAACTTTTGATGCAAAATCATCTGATGCAATGCAAATGTACAAATCTACAAAAGCTTTTACAGTTTGTTTACTCCCATCAGGTAAAATGCGCGGTGAATTAACAACTTTCCTGCTAAATTTATAATTCATGCGCCAAAAATAACTCTCATCCGGTTTATATTTTGTATCCTCAAACAAACTGTCAAGTCTGTAACTGGGTCGCCACTCTCCTAAAAACACAAGTTTATCTTCATTTGCTTTAAAAAAATCAGCTTTATTGTACCCACCCTGTTCATCGTCTTCTTTTTTGTATAATTCCTCAAGAAGTTCTCTTGATGCCGCTTTGACAGTGTCAATATCTCTCTCAATATCAACATGACCGCCAATAGATTTATCCCACAAGCCTTGATTATCTTTGGCGTTTTTGCTGCGTTGATGAATTAACATATATCCATCTTTTGTAAAAATCAGTCCCCAAACAACCACTTTTATTCGTGTAGAGTCTAAAAATGAATCTCGTGGAAGCTGGCCTTGAGGAACCCTGTCGTTATTAAACATTTGTATAACTTCAAGTTTATTTCCCGATTTAGTTTCCTCTGTTGAATATTTTCTTGCCCCATTTACACTGTCCAAAAATGCGTTAAAATATCTGTAAAGTTCCGTTGCCCAAATATGATCTTTAGTAATTTTTTCAAATCTTTCTATATGATTAAACTTTGTCAAAGCAAGCCCGATGTAATAATCACCATCAACATTTATCACGGGAATTTTTGGGGCCAAATAGTAAGTTCTGATAAAAAGATTTTGTCCGCCTTCAGAATTTGGTTCAAGATGTTTACATTTTTCTCTTTCGAGAAAATGCTTCAGGTTCATTAAAGCTTCTTTTGCTATATTACGAAAGTCGCCTATTTCATAGCTGCGGTTCTCTCCGCTTACCTTGCGATCAGAAGCAATGAGCGCATCATAGCTAAGTGACGATTCCGATTCGCAAATTATTTCAACTGTTAATTCCCCCGCGTTGATTTTTTTTAACCATTCTTCTTTAAATTCGTCATATGGTAAATCAAATGCAACCGCTCCTAATATACGAATGCGCCTTTCAGCAGCATGAATTTTCTGAAAAAGTTGTTCTCTATTGATAATGTTATTCTTTTCCATAATTACCTCCTCCTTAATCGTTTAATATTAAAATAATATATAAAAATGACTGTTACCAACCATCGCAAAAATTTTCCCTATCAGCACTAAACACTTATTACAAAAATCCATGTAAAGAGGCAATGAGATTAATCCCAAATTATATCAATTGGTAAACATAGAGTGTGTAACTTCAGTTACTTATATATTCGGGAATAAATCTTCCTCTTTTCAACTCAAACGCAACAAGGCATTGCAACCCTCTGTGAAAGAAAAGCAAATCTAAAAAGAAATCGCTGCTTCCAACCTGTATCTTAATTTCTTTGCCGAGAAATGAAAATTCTCTGCCGATTTCCAAAAGAAAATTTTTCATGTTTTCAATGAGAGCGTTTTGCAAATCGTTTTCCGTGTATCCGCTTGGCAGATTTAAAAACTCTAAAACGCAGGTACCTAAAAATTGATGTACATTATCTTTGGGCATACTTGCGGGCAGCGCTTTGTTTTCGGACAACGAAACTCTCTGGAAATACGCGCTTTCGAGCTGCCTGTCCAATTCTCTGTAAGTCCATCTTTCTTCGATGGCTTTTTTGATATAAAAGTGCCGTTCTTTGGGGCTTTTTGCGGCGCTCATAATAAGCAGATGATTCGCCCAGCTTAATTGTGTCAGCAGTGCTGACACAATTTGGTCATCCATATAGATCTCATAGAACCGTTCATCCGATAAAGCCCGCACCTGTTAAACCCTTTTAAATCGGGATGATTTTGTTTGAGGAAATTTGCGGCGTTATCTATATATTTGTCTCCCCAGGAGTGTTTTTGTGTCTCGCGGCTCAAATGTTTTCCAATGTTCCAATAAAGTGAAACAAGTTCTTCGTTGATTTTGCGTAATGTGTTGTTTCGGTTGGACTTTTTTGCAAGTATTTGGTATAATGAAAAAGAACTTGCAGGCATATTACATAAAACAGGCGGCTTAATTGGACGAAAACCATATTTGAATCAGCTCTGCATTAATAAATTAGGCAATAAGCTTAAATTAAGTCATTACAATTTTATGCTATGCAATATAATAAATCCCAAATTGTATATTAAATAAAAATGTTTTAAATATTTCATTTCAAGGAACGGCTTAAATTTATGAAACCGATAGTTCTGGCTATGGTTATATGCGATTATTATTACCGTGACGCGCATACGGGAAAGAGCATTTTATCCGGCACTTTCAGCTCGATAAACAGCGCAAGTTTTCCCACAAAGCACGGCAACTGCGCTATATATATAGCCCTGACCGATGTGGCCGCAAACAGCGAAGCTCAGCTTGTGTTCCGCCAGGAGATGGGAAGTTTTTCCATGTCGCTTCCTCCCTGGAGTGTGCAGAGTCCTGAGAACAGGCGGGCGGTTGTGGAGATAGGCGGCAACATAAACGGGCTGCCTCTGCCTGAAGAGGGAGAATACGAATTCGTACTTTTGTGGAATGGAATGGAAATCGCGCATAGAAGGCTAAGGGCTTCTAAAATGGGTGATGAGCAGAATCAGCCGCCGCCGGAAGATGAAGAACCACCGGAGGATTTTGATCCGTCATCAGAAGACTTTAATCAATTATGATTGAAGATGTGATAACCGGGGTTTCCGGCGCGATTCCGCGTGATGATTATGATCGTATGGATTAACACGCGGAATTATATTATAATGAAATTAGAAACAGGAATACGAGTTAAGGTATTACGGAAAGTTGAAAATTGTGTCAATAAAAAAATCTTATCAATGGATTTAATACAGGCTTGATACTTAATAAATCTTAAGGGAGACATATTTACAGATGGATCTACCCGCAGTACTTATCAAAATTACCGGAATCGTGCTTTTTGCGTTCACCATGCGTTCTATTTACAAGCACATAAAAGACAAACGGGCGAAAAAGAGCGCCGGACAAAGAACGGAACAGTCAAAAACGGAATACGTATTGAATACTTTTTTACTATACGCATGGTTTACGTTTATGACTGTATTGTCAGCGGGAATGTTTTTTAATAATTAGGAAATAGTTTTCAGTTACCAATTGCCAATCTTAAAAGACAATTTCCTCTTTTTCTGGTGACTGGAAACTGAAAACTGGTAACTAAATGAAATTCAAACTAAAAAGCGACTACACTCCCGCCGGCGACCAGCCTCAGGCTATCGAAGAGCTGACTGAAGGGATACAGCGCGGCATCTCAAGCCAGGTACTGCTTGGAGTCACGGGTTCAGGCAAGACTTTTACAATGGCTAATGTCATTGAAAAAACGCAGATGCCTACGCTTATCATCTCTCACAATAAAACTCTGGCGGCGCAGCTTTTTCAGGAGTTTAAAGAGTTCTTTCCTGAGAACGCGGTCGAGTATTTTGTCAGTTTTTACGACTATTATCAACCGGAAGCTTATATTCCGAGTACCGACTCATATATAGCGAAATCATCGATGGTCAATGATGATATTGACCGTTTGCGGCTCAAAGCCACAAGCTCCCTTCTTTCAAGGCGTGATGTGATTATCGTGGCGAGCGTTTCCTGCATCTACGGTATAGGCTCGCCGAAAGCTTATGAGGACTCCGCTATAAAACTGCGTGTCGGGCAGGAGCTGCCAAGACGGGAATTTCTGACCGCGCTCACAGAGATGCAGTACAACCGCAACGATATTTCGCTTCAGCGCGCAATGTTTAGGGTTAAAGGGGATATAATCGAGATTCAGCCCGCTTATGAGGAGCACGCGGTGCGTATCTCAACATTTGGTGATCGGCTTGAGGAGCTTACTCTTATAAGCCCGCTTACAGGCAAAACTATACAACGGCTTGAGGAGCTAATTCTTTTTCCTGCAAAGCATTACATGACCACTGATGTCACAATGGATGAAGCCATAAATGGGATCGAAAAGGAACTTGAGGAGCAGCTTGAAAACTTTCGTTCATCGGGAAAACTCGTTGAGGCGCAGAGGCTTGAGCAGAGAACGCGCTATGATATTGAGATGCTGCGGGAAGTGGGTTTTGTAAATGGGATCGAAAATTATTCACGTATTCTTGAGGGCAGAGGCGTGGGCACCCGCCCCTTTACTTTAATTGATTTTTTTAAGCAGCCGTTTCTTACTTTTATTGATGAATCTCATGTGACCGTACCTCAGATTCAGGGGATGTATAACGGCGACCGCGCGAGAAAACAGACTCTCGTTGATCACGGGTTCCGCATCCCCAGCGCGCTTGATAACAGGCCGCTTAAGTTTCCTGAGTTTGAGGGGCTTATGGACAAGTTAGTGTTTGTCTCCGCCACTCCCGGTGATTATGAGATGAAAAAGAGCGGCGGGCTTATCGTTGAGCAGGTGATCCGGCCTACCCACCTGGTTGACCCTCCCATAGAGGTTCGTCCCGCTGTTAATCAGGTTGATGATCTTATTGAAGAGCTTAGAGGTGTGGCGCAAAGAAACGAACGCGCTCTTGTAACCACTCTGACTAAAAAGATGTCTGAAGACTTGACCGAATATCTTGAAACTCTTGACTTTCGTGTGCGGTACCTGCACTCTGAAATAGATACGATTGAAAGAACCGATATTCTAAGAGACCTTCGCAAGGGGGAATTTGATATATTAATAGGGATAAACCTGTTAAGAGAGGGTCTTGACCTGCCGGAAGTAACTCTTGTAACAATACTTGACGCGGATAAAGAGGGCTTTTTACGCTCCGTGCGTTCCATTGTACAGATAGCGGGACGCGCCGCGAGAAACATTAACGGCAGGATAATATTATACGCGGATACTATGACAGATTCCATCAACAAGGCTTTAGATGAGAGCGGGCGGCGGCGTACCAAGCAGCTTGCCTACAACAAAGAGCATAACATCACCCCCCGCAGCGCGGTAAGGCGCATTGATAATCTACTCACACCCTATGAGCGGCAAGCGCCCGGGGAAATTCTTCAGGCCGCTGAGAGAGCCTCCCCCGCTTACGGTAAAAAAACCTCTTCATCCAAAGAGAGCCCAAAGGTTAAATTAAAAAGACTTGAAGCTGAGATGAACGACGCTGCCAGAAATCTTGATTTTGAAAGGGCGGCACAGCTTCGCGACCAGATCGCAGAGCTGAAAAAGGGTGGTAAAAAATGAACAGGGAAGCAGCTCTCGCGGAGATAAAAAAACCAAAAAGCATCGAAAACGTTCTTCTCGCAATGCGTTTTATGGCTAAAACAGGCACGGTTTCAGATGTATCCACGCTTATGCCGCACGCTTCCGGCAATAATCAAATCATTAAAAAACTCGCCATAGACGCTATCTGCTCCATAATCAAAGAGAGCCTTATCACAAGGTTTGGCGACCTTACGGCTGAGATGCGCCAGAAACTTGCCGCTATAATGCAGACTCTTGATCCGAAAATCATTGACGAAATAGGCAAGGATCTTTTTTGCAGCGATGACGCGCGGCGGCTCTCCGCGCTGCAGATGCTTGGTATCCTTAAACGTCACCCCCGGGTCGAAGAGTTTCTCACAAAGCTTCTAAGGGACAAGGATCCCAAAATCAAAGCCACCGCGATAAGTCTTATGGGCAAGATGATGGGATCAAACGATCAGCAGATGGTGATCTCGCTCTTAAGCGATCCCGACGCGCGCGTAAGAGCAAATACCGTCGAAGCGCTTGAGTACCTGAGATTTCAGCGCTCCATACCGCTCCTGACCAGATACCGCAAAGAACCAAACAACCGCATACGCGGCAACGTACTCAAAGCGCTCTACAAATTAGGCTACACAGACATTGAGGAAGATCTTATCGAGATGCTAAACGCCCCGGAACCGCTTCAGAAAGCGTCCGCTCTGTGGGTCATTTCACAAATAAAGTTTCAAAGCCAAAGAGTAGAAGACGCTTGCGGCGCGTGCCTTCTATACACAGATAATGTTGTACGCAAAAACGCCAAATCAGCCCTAAACATACTGGCAACTCCTCGCTCTAAAGGATATTTGAGGTATTTGGGGGAAATTGTAAAAGGATAGATTACAAATAAAAACAAGGACGGATAAGAGATCGGAAATGTTTTGATTTTATTTGTAATTTGCACATTGTACATTGGAATTTGTTTTTATGGATGAATACCAAATCCGTTCCTGGAAAGAAACAGTCGAGTCCGCAGGTTGTTCTGTGGAATCAAGCGAGCCTATCGCGGTAATACGGCGCAAGAACGGGGCTTTTTTATTCGCGCTTCTTCATACAAGTGTCGTGGCTCCTGAAGGTTATAAGCTGCCAAACATACTGTTTGTTCGCGGAGACGCGTGTATTGTCGTGCCGCTGCTGCGCAACCGGGACAGCGGTGAAGAACGCTTCCTCATGGTGCGTCAGAGGCGTATCGGCAATGGACAGATGAGTCTTGAGTTTCCCGCCGGAATGCTGGATCAAAACAGCGACGCGGCAGGTACAGCTGTTCGGGAGATGGATGAGGAAACAGGTCTGGCCGTAAAAGAGGGCGACCTCTTCCCTCTTTGTGAAACCAAGCTCTACAGCAGCGCCGGAGCAAGCGATGAAGCTGTATTTTACTTCGGGTGTATTATTGAGGTTGATGACGCTCAGTTCCAATCATTTACTAACCGTAAAACAGGCTGCGCAAGCGAAAACGAACATATCTCCACTGTTTTGATGACGCGTGCCGAAGCTGAGAAACAAAGTACATCCTTACAGGCAAGACTTGGTTTTTTTCTATTTGAGGATTACATGAAGAAGCATGACATAAGTAAATAATAATCAATGATTTCCCCCTCATTTTCTCCATAAACTGGCAGTTGGTATAGCAATCATATTATCTCCAAATTGCAAAACATCCTTATCTGAGCACTTCTCGTCATATCCTGGATTGTTTGGAATTAGGTGTCAAGCAGTCAACTAAAGCTATTTATCAAAAGGTGCGTTTAACAAATAATTCCAAAGCGGCAATAGCAACGGCTTCCCCTCTTTTGACAGGGGCGTATCAGCGTCCATACAAAGGGCGTTGTGGTAGTTTGATTTATCCTTATCGACATTTGATGGTTTTATTGAGGTAATTAGGGTATGGGAGTTTCCATATGGAAAACCTGCGTGATCAATATTTATTATTGGGGCAAGCCTTCTGAACCCCATTGAGTTCCAGAATCGCCGCATTACGGCGATAGGCATTGTGCGGTCTTCCATATGCGCGGCTGCAAAATATTTCTCAATAGCGGTGTTGCCCTCCTGATGTATCCATGAGCCGGCGTTGTCGCGGTTAAAACTGTAATCCATTGACGCGAGCATAATCACACCCGCTGTACTGTAGTATTTTCCGAGCAGCGCGGCGTGTCCTCCGCCCTGTGAATGCCCGGCGACTAAAATTTTAGACCAGCGGGGCACCCCCCCTGAGGTAAGATACTGTTCCCATCCATCAAGCGGATACTGCTCTGAGAGGTAGCGCAGAAGCTTGACAAGTCTGTTTTCGGCACTGTTTGAACGGTTTACATTTAAATGCTGTGAAAAATCGGACCCAAACAGTATCTCCTGCCGCATGTTTTCATAGCAGTCGAGATTACGGTATTTTGAACATGTAAAATTTACAGATATATCATTCATATATTGCAGGCTGATTGCGTGAAATCCCTGATCCGCGGCAGCCTCGCAAAGGAACGTGTAATTTGTCGCACGTGATTTTGTGCCGGGAAAGAATAGAAAGAGCACATCGCGCTGCATAACCCAGGGGTTTACAGTCACATAGTGATCTTCCAAAGCGCGGCTTATTGACGGATCAGTTTCAGCAGGGGCGATTGTCTGCCCTCTGCTCCATAAACTGCCGGGACAAAACAGGAGAATCAGACATAACAAATGTATAGAGAGATACTTAGCCATTAACTTTGCTCAGTTCAGGTTTAGCGTACCTGCCTTGCAGACAAGAGCGCAAATAGATAAATATAACTAAGTGAGTAATGGATCAACCAATAACTAACAGCAATTATGGCGCAATTTGAATACCAAATCATAGCCGCAGCATTGACACCTGATCTACGACTACACTACCTGTTGAAATTATTTATTATATATTTATGTCAATCGTAACTGTGAACTGATTTATTAATTTATTGTTGCTTTTTGTTACGGTAAATGTTAATTTATATTATAACTATCGTAAATATGCACACAATACAAGTGCGAAACGTCACATAAACATATGAGAAAGGAGCCATCTATAATGGCAAAGATCAGCAAGCAGGAACTTATCCGCCTCCAAAAGAAATTTGGCACAGACGCGCGTATAGGCGAAGAATTCGGTATTACACGTCAGGCAATTCATCAGCTTCGTAAAAAGTATGGAATCGAATCACGCACCGCTTCAAATCCTGAACGTAACCGGGAGATAGTAGAAATGCGTGACGCAGGTAAGAGTATTGCGGTAATCGCAAAGAAATATGATATCTCCATACCTCAGACTTACCGCGTCATAAAGGAAACTGCCGCTCCTAAGAAAACCTCTAAAAAGAAAAAATAATCCTTATTGCGTAGGGCGGCAACCTGCCGCCCGCTTACCACGCATACTGATGGTCACAACTAAACCTGACAAAAAATCTTTATTGCCTTATCCGGACAGCTTTGCGCCGCTATTTCGTACGCGTGTTCAAGCCACGTTGGAATTGCCTTGTGGCGCGGCAACGCTTTTCCGTTTTCTCCCATATCAAAAGCATCCGGGCAGATGCTTGCGCATAGCCTGCAGCCGCTGCAA
This sequence comes from Chitinispirillales bacterium, assembly GCA_031254105.1. Lineage (GTDB taxonomy): Bacteria > Fibrobacterota > Chitinivibrionia > Chitinivibrionales > Chitinispirillaceae > WRCH01. The sequence goes on along the minus strand of JAIRVB010000039.1, from coordinate 61,601 downwards.
CACTCATCCACCACTACTCTCATATTAGCCACAAGTTAACCCCGGATTACAGATTACAAATTACAGATTACAGATGGATAAAATTGCAAATGGAATACCAAACAAGTTTCCAGTTACCTGTTTGCCGGGACAATATAATTTTCTTGTAGTTTTTTAATAACCGGAAACTGACAATCAGTAACTGAAAACTTTTAACTTGCCCTCACTGGTATATTTATTGCCTCTCACCTTTACCATAATGCCTATTTAAGGATATGGCACGGTTTTGCGATATCTGTACGCTGTACACTTGCTTAATGGGGGAAAAAATTGGCCAGTAGTTTAAAGAAAAACATGGTGAAAATAGGGATCAGCGGTTCCTATGGCGGATTTAACCTGGGGGATGAAGCGATTTTACAAGGTATCATCTCTGAGATCCGAAGCGCGTTTAATGCCGAGATCACGGTTTTTTCCCGCGATCCGAAGGATACCGCGAAACGTCACCGCATAGAGCGAGTTGTAGGTATAAGAAAACTTAACAGGGAGCAGGCAGCCTCTGAGATCTCCAAGTTGGATCTTCTGGTACTTGGCGGCGGGGGTATTCTGTACGACGCTGATGTAAAGACGTATTTAAGAGAACCGTTTATCGCCATTGAACAAAAAAAACCTGTGATGGTTTATGCTATAAGCGCGGGACCGCTTCACGACCCGGTAATGCAGGGACTTGTTAAGGATTGTCTCAACGAAGTGGACATTATTACCGTACGCGACCATCATAGCCGCCGTGTGCTTGAGGATGCGGGTGTAAGACAAAAAATCCATACAAACGCCGACCCGGCGCTTCTGCTTGAGAGTTCTGCCATAAGTAAAGACGTCTTTATACGTGAAGGGATAAATTTAGAGCGGCCGCTTGTGGGAATTTCGGTACGGGAGCCGGGAGTTGCAGCCCCCGACATAAAGGAAGATATTTATCACCAGATTTTAGCCAACACCGCGGATTACATAATCGACCGTTTTAAAGCGGATGTGCTGTTTATCCCCATGGAACGCAACGTACTTGATCTGCAGCACTCCCACGCTGTCATCTCCCTTATGCACCATCCGCAAAATGCCTCTGTTCTGCGGGGCAACTACACCTCAGGGGAGCTTCTCAGCGTGATAAGCCATCTTAAGTTTGCGGTAGGGATGCGGCTTCACTTTCTTATATTCTCAGCGCTTAGCCATGTACCCTTTGTGGGGCTCTCCTACTCTCCCAAAGTCAACGGATTCCTTGAGGAGCTGCGTCTTGATATGCCGCCCCTTAATTTAGTAAACGCCGGAAGGCTCATCGCGCATATTGACCGCGCGTGGGATAACAGAAGTTTCGTGGTGCGAAAGATAAAAAAATATATGCCTCAGCTAAAGGAGCGCTCAAAGCAAAATGGCGCCGCTCTGGCCGAACTGGTAAAAACCATCCAACAAAAAAAACAATTTAACTAAAAATGCCGCCGCTTCCCCGCCCCGAAAATTATGAACATGTGACTTTACCGGCACGTCAGGCTATTTTGGCCGATACCTGCGATGTGCTTGTCGTCGGAGGCGGTCCCGCCGGTATGGGAGCGGCTATGGGAGCGGCGCAGGCAGGAGCAAGCGTTATACTTGCCGAGCGCTACGGATTTTTAGGCGGCAACGCTACAGCCGCTCTTGTTACACCTATCATGTCATTTTTCACTCAGCACTCCCACGATCAGGTTAACGGCGCGGTTACCATGTTTCCTACTGATCACGGTACCGGCGATATCGCAATCGGCGGTGCGGTATGGGATTTTGTGCAGCGGCTTGTAAAAGCGGGAGGCGCTATACCGCCCTCATACACAACCGGCTATGTAGTTCCTTTTGACCACGAAATTTTTAAACTTACAGCTATGGAGATGCTTGACGCAGCCGGGGTGAATGTACTCTACCACGTTTTCGCAAGTGATGTGATCTGTGACTGCAAGTATCCCGGCGTTGTGTTTGAAAGTAAATCAGGACCGCTTATCATCAAGGCAAAAATAATTATAGATTGCAGCGGAGATGGCGATGTAGCGGCAAAAGCTGGCGCTCTCTACGATGTTGGCAGATCCGACGATGGACTTGTCCAGCCAATGACCCTTTACTTTCGTTTGGGGGAGTTCCAAAAGACAGCTTTTGAAAACTACATAAAGAAACATCCTGACCAGTGGCGCGGAGTGCATGGGCTTTGGGATCTTGTACAAAAAGCGCATGGTGAGGGCAAGCTTGACCTTCCCCGCGAAGATGTGCTTATTTTTGGAACACCTCATGACAGGGAGATAAGCGTAAACAGTACCCGTGTGATCCGGGTTCTTGGCACCGATATCTGGGATCTGACATTTGCAGAGTGGGAAAGCCGTCGTCAAATGAAGCATATTGAGGAGTTTTTCAAACGTTATGTCCCAGGGTTTGAAAAAACTTATGTTATTCAGAGCGGAATGCAAGTAGGAGTGAGAGAGACAAGACGGATAAAAGGCGATTATACCATCACATCCGAAGATGTTATCGCGGCCCGCGTCTTTGAAGACGCAATCGCCAAAAGCACATATCCCATTGACATTCATAATCCAACGGGACGGGGTACGGTTATAAAACGTGTAAAGGCCGGGCATGCCTATTGTATTCCGCTGCGATGCTGTCTTCCTGTGGGACTTGACAATGTGCTTGTAGCCGGACGCTGCATATCCGGAACACACGAAGCGCACTCCTCCTACAGGGTAATGCCTGTGTCAATGGCGGTTGGTCAAGGAGCCGGGGTATGCGCAGCTCTGGCGGCTATGAAAAATGTAAAAAGCAGAGATGTAAGCTTTAAAGATGTACGCGCGGAACTCAAACGGCAGAGAGCGTTAATTTAGATAAGGTCAATTAATCGCCGGTTTATAGACAGGTTGATTGATAAAAATACGATACGCTGAGATCTGTCTTACATCAGGTAAATGCGCTGAAGAAAAAATGCCCGTAGGGAACGAATCGGAATAGTTTCCGCGTCAAGCACAGGAAAGCGGTCAAAAATGAATTATATAATTAAAATCAACAAAAAACTATGGTTATTATTCGCATTCTTGCAATTTACAATATTTACAGAAACCACCGCCCTCTCCCCCAACGTCTTTGGAGTCAAGGGTGGATTATCGTTTTCATACTTATGGGGAGACGGCATAGACGCTTTGGGAGACAGAGATAGAGTTGAGGTTTTTGGCATTGACAAAATTAATAACGGCAGTTTGCTTTTTGTTAATGGCGGAGTGTTTCTTCGCTTTGATGTTATCCCCAATTTTTTGTCAATTCAGCCCGAGCTTCTTTATATCAGACAGGGGCAAAACTGGAAGCTGCACGATGTAAACGGCAAAACAAGCGTAAGCGTATATACCGATTATCTGACTCTGCCTGTAGCCGCAAAACTAATAATTCCATTCGAAAGCGTTCCGCTCTCTTCAAGTGTTTACGCAGGCCCCGCTCTCTCATTAAAACTGCAGAGCCGCGCTAAAAATATAGCCTCCATACCTGAAATACACCGCCACTCCATGCAAAACTGGGGGAAAAATATCGGCAGCCGTGTAAATCCACTTGATCTGGGACTTATCGCAGGTTTTAATGTGGATATAGCCTCCGTCCCCGGCCCGGGAGAGATAGTTGTCGATCTGCGCTTTCAATGGGGGTTTATAGAAGTGTTTAATATCAACGAAGATTTTCGTAATTATTCATTTCAGATTATGGCGGGGTATCAGATAAATTTGTGAACTCTTTTGTCATTTAAAGAACGATTATATTATTAATCCATGTATTTACGTATTTGTTCAATGGGTTTCTTATTGTTGGTGTTGAAATTATATGACTATATTTCTATCAGATTTTGTTTCTATGACACTGTAACTTATATTTTGTTAATTATTTCTATTTTTGCTTTATTTCTATTTTCGTATCAGAAACAAACAGATTATATACGAAAAAGAGTCGAAAATCAGAAAGATGAAATTCAAAGTGAAAGATAAAAATGCCTGCAGGTAACAAGTGTATCCGTTACCCAACTTTCTTTTGCATAGTTGCTTTTTGTTGAGGCAAGGTATTCTGATTACAAAACTATGATACTGTCTCAATTAACGCCTGAATATTGCGGGCAATTAGTTTCACGGACGGAGGAGTTTTTGTCATGGATAAAAAAGAAGCTTTCAGAATAGCTAAAAAATATGTTGAGGTAGTAGTCCAAGAATTTAATCCTAAACAGATAGTACTTTTTGGTTCATATAATGATGGAACTCCTCATGAGTGGAGCGATATAGATATTGCTGTTATTTACGACAAATACCCCGGCCCTGGTACTTGGTGGGACGGGGCTGCCCGCCTTACCTCTTTGTGTCGCAAAGTTAATGCTGTGATAGAACCGCATTTGATGGAATTAGACGATGATCCTTGGGGGTTCGCGCATAAAGTTCAAAAAACAGGTAAAGTTCTTTATTCCAAAATATGAGGCTTGCTTTAATTTATCAATCTATCCAAGAAGCCCTTTGTTTAGATCGGATTGACAGTATGATAAAATTACTTGATAAAGAAGATAAAGCGGCATTACTGATAAGAAACTGGCCTATCAAGATGCCTGCCAACGTATAGAAGCTGAACGGCGCTTTAGTTTAGCAAAACAAAAATGTGGGTTGGGGTTGATTACAACTCGACTAAAAGAAACCTCATTCATCGCGTGGCAATGTCAATACTGGTGCTGAACCTGAGAAAGGTTCTTTGGCTATTTTTAATCGGGGGCTATCTGCAACAGGATAAGAGAATTATCAAAAATAGGCCTTTGGTTCAGCAGGCTCTGGATAGATACGATTAACATCGACATCGACAGCCATGTTTAACGCGAAACTGCCCCAAGATACAGCCGGTTGTCCCGAAAAGGGTAAAAACAGAAAACACTGTCGTTTGAAAATATTGAGCCGTAGCTCCGGGCGATATACTATATTATCAGAATTATCAGATATAAAGCTTTATTCTAACCTTATCAGCAAAAATCGGATCAACAAGGAATGAAACGCATATTCACCGCCGTTATTCTATCATTACTGTTTGTAATACTTTTCGCTTCCTCAGGTTTTTTGCGCGTATCTTCGGCTGAGACTAATAAAATTAAAACATATCGCGATATACCGGACATCTCGCCGCAAGAGATAGAGGCGATAGAAAACCTGAAAAAATCAGGCAGGACATTTACATACGCAGCCCTGCCGTCAACTGAAGCGTTTGTGTCGAGAGACGGCTCTTACAATGGGTTTACCCCGCTTTTATGTGAATTTTTGACAGAACTTTTTGAAATGGAATTTAAAGTGGTCCTGCGGGAGTGGGATGAGATAATGGGATATGAGGATGATAAGGGAAAGCATATTCCCGGCGGCTTAGAGTTAATTGAGATAGACTTTACAGGAGAGCTTACGCCAACCGAAGAGCGCGTAAAAAAAGGGTATATCATGTCGCTTCCCATTACCGAGCGGCTTTTAAGAATTTTTAAAAATCCGGAACTGATATTAAAAACTGAAAAAGACTTAAACGGGCTCACGCTTGGATTTTTAGAGAAAACCACTACAGAAGATGACATAAGAAGAGTTTATCCAAAGCTGACATTTAAAAGTATAAACACTGTAGCAAACTACAAAATGGCTGTGGATTTGATAAACTTAGGCTCAAAGAACGGCGGGATAGACGCGTTTGTAGACGAAGCGCCCGCGGACCCCGCTTTTGATGAATACCGCAATATCCGTTCAAAGCTTTTTTTCACTCTTGTAAATTCCCCCGTCTCCCTCACGACCCTAAACCCCGACTTAAAATCGATAGTTTCGGTTTTTGACAAATACTTAGCCGCCGGAGGTATGAAAAAACTTCATACGCTTTACTACGAGGGAGATTTCAGATACGCAAAAAACAAACTGTTTAATTTATTTGAAGATCATGAAAAGGAGTACTTAAAAAACGCCGCGCCTGTTTCGATAGCTTATGAGTACGATAATTATCCCACAAACTTCTATAACTCAAAAGAGAAAAGGTTTCAGGGTATCGCGGTTGACATTTTGGCGCAAATAAGTAAACTCACAGATTTGGAGTTTAAACCTATACACGGAAAATATACGTGGAAAGAGCTGCTTGAAAGATTTAAAAAAGATGAGTTCCAGATGAGCGGACAGTTTCTAAGAACCGGCGAAAGAGAGAAACTGTTTTTATTCAGCGATATTCCATACGCAAGCTGCTACTACGCTATAGTATCAAGATCGGATTTTCCTGACGTGTCAAGCTACCAGGTAGCGAATACGCCTGTAGGCATAATGGCCGGAACAGGCAGGATAGACGCCTTTAAACGGTTTTTCGGCAGTGATAATCTTGTAACTTTCCCGTATCAGTTCGACTGTATAGACGCGCTTGAAAAAGGTGAGGTCGATCTTATTATGGGTTCGGAATATACTCTTTTAGCCCAAACAAACTACCGCGAAAAAATCGGGTTAAGGATCAACTTCAAGCTTGACGAAACTCTTGATTCCTATTTTGGATTTAACAAAGAGGAGAAAATTTTACGGGACATCATAAATAAAGCGCAGGCTTTTGTAAACACAAACGCCATAGAAACCGCATGGATGGGCAAATCTTTCGACTACTCGAAAAAGCTCACCGAACAGCGCGCTATGATATTGACTATCTCACTAAGCATCATTCTGACGTTTTTCGGCGCAACTATACTTTTATTTATAAAAACCCTTAAAATGGATGCTAAGTTAAGAGAGGCCGCGAACACCGACTCGCTTACAGGCATCTTTAACCGCCGCCATTTTCTGGAAGTCTGCCTCACCCATATCGAGAGATCTCTGCGCACTGAAAACGAAAGTTTTGTAATTATTTTTGACCTTGACCATTTTAAAAAAGTCAACGATACTTACGGACATCTGGCAGGAGATAAGGTACTCAAGGAAACTACTCAAAGAGTTAAAAAAGTAATCAGACCGTATGATGTTTTCGGGCGCTACGGCGGCGAGGAGTTTATAATCTTTATGCCCGAACTTGATAAAAAAGATGTTTTAGCCGCCGCCGAACGCATACGTAAAGAGATCTGCGCCGCGCCGGTAGAGTTTGAGGATATGCAGATACCGGTCTCAGCAAGCCTTGGCATAGCCTACGCCACGCCTGTGATCAAAGAGATCGATATAGCCACAAAACACGCCGATCAGGCGCTCTACCGCGCAAAAGAGGGCGGACGCAACAGAGTGGAGTTTTATGGGGAGGAATTTAGTGGTTAGTTTAAACAAGTCAGTTTTCAGCTTGGATTCGACATTAATCCCATTGTGTTTGAATAGTTTTCCTTAGGCAAAATACAAGAAACGCAAAGGCGGGTTAAAACTTAATATGCTTTTAGATCACGATGGTTACCTGTCAAGTTTTATAGTTATGAGTAATGGTAAATGCAGTGATATACGCGCAGCCGGAAACAGTGAGTTTGGTATTAGTGATTCGCCGCCGAACAGCATTTTGACAGTTGATAGAGATTATATCGACTATAAATGGCTCAATGAGAGGGGATTAACTCTATCATCAGGGCAAATCTAACATCGTTTATGATATTGCCGGACAGCATAAGTTTTAAACACTATCTTGGGTAAACTCTGGCTCTCACCCCTTCACATTACCAAGCGGGGTAAACCTTGCCACCGGGCGGCTAAGTCCCGCAAGGTCAGCCGCTTTTACTACTTCATCAATGTCTTTATAGGCGTTTGCCCCCTCTTCGGAAAGCCCGGAAAGCGACGCTGTTTTCACATATATACCACGCTCTCTCATCTCTTTAAGGAGTTCTTTGCCGCTTACCCCTTTACCCGCCTGCTTTCGTCCCATAACGCGGCCGCTGCCGTGCGCGGTGGAAAAAAAACTGTTTTGACCGCCAGCGCTCCCCGCAAGCAGATACGAACCGGTTTCCATGCTGCCCCCTATAATTACCGGTTGTCCCGCGTGAGCGTAAACTTGCGGTATTCCGGGCATACCAGGAGCAAAAGAACGTGTGGCTCCTTTACGGTGAACAAGAAGCCTGCGCTTCACTCCCCTTACCTCATGATCTTCAAGCTTTGCGGTGTTGTGTGATACATCATATACCTGACGCATCCCCAAATCATGAGCGCTCCGGCCGAACACCTGAGAAAAGACTTCTCTTATATTATGCAAAATAATTTGGCGGTTTGCAAATGCCATATTAACGCCGCATTTCATGGCGCTGAAGTAAGCCTGACCTTCAGGCGATTCGAACGGAGCGCAGGCAAGCTGACGGTCGGAAACTGAGATTTTATATTTGGGTTCCATGACACGTAAAAAACTTTGCACATAATCTGAAGCGATCTGGTGACCAAAACCACGGCTGCCGCAGTGAAACATAACAGCGATCTGATTATCGAGCGTTATCCCAAAATCACTCGCCAGTTCCTTATTAAAAACATTATGCGGATAAACGGCCTGAATCTCAAGATAATGATTGCCTGACCCAAGTGTCCCAAGCTGAGAGATACCACGCTCCATGGCCTTGTCACTTACGGTTTTTGCGTCCGCGCCGCTAAAGCATCCGTTCTCCTCCGTACGCTCCAGATCCTCAGCCCAGCCATACCCCTGGTTTATACACCAGGCCGCACCCTGCTGCGCAAGCTTACTAAACTCTGAGCGGCTGAGTTTAATTTTACCATGACCCCCAACGCCTGCCGGTATCTTAACAAACAAACGGTCGATAAGACGTTCAAGATGAGGTTTTATATCATTAACAGTTAAATTAGTCATGACTAACCGCATGCCGCAGTTAATATCAAACCCTATCCCGCCCGGCGATATCACACCCTCATTCGGATCCATAGCCGCCACTCCGCCGATTGGAAATCCGTAACCCCGATGCCCGTCAGGCATACAGTAAGCGGCTTCTACTATTCCTGGAAGCTGCGCCACGTTTGTTATCTGCTCAAATACTCCATCATCCATTGCGGCAAGCAGCGTTTCTGTGGCAACTATTCGCGCCGGGACACGCATCCCCTGCTTATAAGAAACAGGAATCTCCCAAAGCGCTTCGGATATTTTGGTCAGTTCTGGTCTCATAAGCTGCTTTTATCCATAATTTTTTTGTTCATTTATGACGTAAGATTCTTTGTCAAAACATTTAAATAATATATCCATATTCACTATGTTACTGTTGAAATTAATATAAATTATGCAATGTGCAGATCTGAAATCAGCCGCAGTTTCTATCTCTGAAATAATTATACTATTCATATATGATTAATATTAATCACAACTTCAACCCACAATCCACTAATTTATAACAAATTATACATAGCCCCAAATATAGTGGTGTTTTTCTATTGACATACAACGGATTGAGTATTATCTTATATAGTAGGATTGTCCTACATACCTATTTTTAAGGAGCGTTGAATGCAGTTTATGAAAATTTCCTGCGCACACTGCTCTCAGCAAGCCCAGTGCTCTCAGAAGACACGCATGTTCGTGAACTACTGCGGTTCAAACCGCCGCAAAGTTCAGGATCAGATACGTGACGCTCAAAATGAGTGCATAAACCGCAAGGGGCACTCTTTCAAACGGGTGCAGGGATTCTTGAGTACACCGGAACCCAAAACACTCGTTTTAAACGCCGCGAGCTAAGAAGTCTTGCCTTAACAGCCGCATAATGTAATTTTAATACTCAGGAGCCCGCGGAAAAGGCGCGGGGTTCCGAGTATCTTTTTTACATTTTATCAACTTATCAACCTTTCTCCATACGCTTAGTTCTTAAAATAATCTTATGAATCTACATGTAATTTTAAAACGCGGTTTTGTCTGTTTTCTGTTTTCTCTTTGTATGATGTTTGCCGGATGCGCCTCATCTTTAAAAAGCGTTCCGGATGATATTTCTCAGAACATACCTGAAGATGATTATAGCATTTATGTTTACGAAGCGGCTTTGGAACCGGAGCCGGATCTAACCCAGCCTGAAATTTCCGATGACGAAATTGAAACTGTAAGTATAAGCATAGACTCTCTTATGAATCTTGCCCGCGCCGCTTGTCAGATAGAAAATTTTTCCGCGGCCGATTCTCTTTTAAGACACGCCGCGGCCTCTCTTAACCGCCGCAGTGACACGGTTGAGAGTGAATGGGTCCCTTTACAGGATTATGTTGCTGAGATAATCTCTATCTACGCGGAGCGGATGCCGCCAGGCTTCAGCGCGCCTGAAGAAATATCAACCCTTATCTTCAAACTGCATATTCTCGAATCACTGTTCGACACATTAAAAATTTCCGCGGAGGACAGCGTCTTTTTCTTTCGTTTGTCAAATAAAAGAGGGATTGTTTACGATGTTCCGGTTGTATGGAACGAACGTGTGAGGCGATCAACGCTTTTCTTTATGAGAACCCGTAAGGGTGTTTTTGACAGATGGCTTTCGCGCGCCGGATACTATCTCCCTGTAATGGAGCGGATGTTTGCGGATTCCGGTTTACCAAGGGATCTTGCCTATCTGCCGATCATAGAGAGCGGCTTTAACCCGCACGCCTACTCACGCGCTCACGCCGCCGGAATCTGGCAGTTTATCCCCTCAACCGGAAGAGCCTATGGTCTGCGCCAAAATTACTGGCTTGACGAAAGGCGCGATCCGTTAAAATCGACTGACGCCGCTATCAGGTATCTGCGCAAACTCTACAAAGATTTTGGCGACTGGCACCTTGCGCTGGGCGCTTACAATTGCGGCGAAAACGGAATGGCAAGAACGATGAGAAGAGATAACGCGGCGAGCTACTGGGAATTAAAAACGCTGCCCAAAGAGACTCACAATTACGTACCGCTTTATTTAGGATCTGTAATAATCGCAAAAAATCCGGATGTCTTTGATTTTGTTTTTCCAAACGGCGCAGTTTTTGATCCTGATATAGTGTTGGTAAACGATTGCATAGAGCTTTCAACTATCGCCGAAGGAATTGACGTACCGCTTGACACACTCCGCGCAATGAACCCCCACATCCTGCACTGGTGTACGCCTCCCGATTTACAGTCGGTACATCTCTATTTACCCAGGGGAAAGGCTCCGGAATTTGAAACTTTTTACAGCGGGCTGCCGGATGAAAAAAAGACAAAATTTTACCGTTACAGAATTCAAAGCGGCGATAACATGGTAACAATCGCGCGCCGCTTCAGAGTACCGGTTGACGCGCTGCGCGATATAAACAAGATGAAAAACAATCATCTTACCGCAAACCGTTTTCTTATTATACCTATCCCCGTGAATGATTCCGTACCCGCAGCGCTGACCGCTGTTCTCAACAACGAAAAACCCGACCGCCCTATCCCGCAAAACAGCAGAAAAATTACTTATCAGGTAAAACCCGGCGATAACACTTATAGAATCGCGAGACTTTTTGGAGTAACCGTTCAAAACATCTTAAGCTGGAACAATATGACAAGCTCACAGCACCTCAGAGCGGGTCAAAAACTTACTATCTACCAAACTAAAAGAAGCGCGGGAGGCGTCCAAACGGTAAACAGACAGCAGCAGCCGAAAGCTGACGGGGCCCCAGAGCCGCATACCGGAAAACATCTTGTAAAGCAGAGCGAAACCCTCTACTCAATCTCAAAGGAATTAGGCATCAGCGTAAATGAACTTGCGCGCGTAAACGGCCTTAACACAAGAAAACCGTTGATTTTTCCCGGTGATATACTTGTCTACACACCCAATCCCAATCATAATCAAAGTTTAAAAACGCAAGAGCAAAACGCCGCTAAAAACGTTACCGAAAAAAACGCAAATACAAATGTAACTCCTGAAAGCGGCAATACAAATTCACAAACGGTTAACTATACGGTAAAACCGGGCGATAATCTCTGGCAGATATCCAATAAATTCGGCGTAACGGTAGACTCAATACGAGAAAGCAATAATCTCTCCGCCGATTCGCTGATAAGGCCCGGAGACACGCTGAAAATCGAACGCCAAGGAGGCAACTAAGACTATGAGAGCAAAGAACCATAAATGGATAGCAATCGGAATAATAGCGATTCCCGCTGCGCTTATATTGTTTTTCGCTCTCGCGGCAGCGCTTTTTTGGGGAGACTTAAAAAATATCTCCTTAAAACGTCTTGCGGTTATACGTATGGAAGGGGTGATAACCGACAGCGACTGGCATGTAAAAACACTGCGTGAATATCGTCATAACAAAAACATCGCTGGAGTTCTCCTTAGAATAGATTCCCCAGGCGGAGCGGTAGCGCCCTCGCAGGAGATCTACAATGAAATTGCCGCCTACAAAGCGGTCCAAAAACCGGTCGTTGTGAGCATGGGCAACATGGCCGCCTCAGGGGGATATTACATCGCAAGTCCCGCTGATAAAATCTTCGCCTCACAAGGCACTATCACCGGAAGCATAGGCGTAATATTCACTCTCCCGCTCTATCAGGAGCTGGCAAAAAAAGTAGGCGTTGAGTTTCGCGTTTTCAAGGCGGGCGCTTTCAAAGATATGGGAAGCCCATACAGAAGTATGAGTGACAATGAGGCGAAGGTGCTTCAAAACCTGCTTGACAACACCCACGAACAGTTTATTAACGACGTAGCCGCGGGCCGCGGCGTTGAGGCTGAAGTTATCAGAAAAGCCGCTGACGGGCGTATCTTTACCGGAAAGCAAGCGTATGAACATGGTCTTGTTGACACCATAGGCGGTTACGCGCAAGCGATTGACTACCTCAGAATGATCTGCGGAGTTCCGGAATCTGTCAAGCCTGTAGAAAAAAGGCAGCAGAGCGGCTGGAGAGAGCTGCTGCTTGAATCCGCCTCAAAAAATTTTCGCGGCGCTCTGGGCACGATTTCAAGACCCGCGGGGCTTTATTTTTTGTATGAGCCGTGATACATGTGCACTGCTCACCGCATTTAGTCAAGGCGCAAGTTAAAAGCTTTGATCCACAAGCAAAGGTCGCCAAAAGTTTAGAACCATTGGCTCAAATGTATAATATAACAATATAATACACCTTCCATAAATTGAGAGCTTTCTAACGTTCCTATTTTTTAGGAATATCTCAAAGCAAGTGGCTTATTGAATTCCACCTAGTATTTTTTTCCTGATTTTACCGGAAAGCTCTATAGTGAGCTTCCCATCTCTCTGAGTGTTTTCACATTTATTACCCCCATAAAAATGTAATTTTCAACACTAATACCCCCAATAAAAATGCAACTTTTCTCATAAATACCCCTTGAAAAAATGTGGTTTTTATGCTATTGTTTATATAATATTCACTGAACGATAACAGAACTGACTAATTTAACCATTCCCTGGTTAGAGATTGAGCGTCGTTATGCGCAGTTGTTTTGCAGGTTCTAATAAAGGTCACTATCTGCAACAGGATAAGAGAATTATCAAAAATAGGCCTTTGGTTCAGTAGGCTCTATATAAAACATAAGGATGAGGATACATGAGAAGAAACGCATTAGACAATTTGACCGCCTGGAAAAACTCGCAAGACCGTAAACCGCTTGTTATATATGGAGCGCGGCAAGTCGGCAAAACATGGTTAGTCAGAGAATTTGCAAAAAACGCGGCAGAAGCAAAATGAGCTGCTTTTGAATTATGAAAATGATTTCAGAAAACACATATCAAAATCAGATATTCCAAAAGTAAAAATGTTGTGGGATTCGATACCGACGCACCTTGGCCGGGAAAAAAAGAAGTTTATATATAAAGATGTAAAAGTTGGCGGCAGAGCAAGCGAATTTGAAAACGCTATGAATTGGTTAATCAATACCGGTTTAGTCTATAAGGTTTCCAAAACATTAACCGCAAAAATACCGTTGAGTTTTTACGAAGAGCGGGAAATATTCAAAGTATATATGCTTGACACAGGTTTGTTTTGCGCAAAATCAAACATCGACATAAGCAGTTTTTACCTGCCGGATAACACAATATTTTCAGATTTCCAGGGAGCAATGACCGAACAATACGTTTTGCAGGAACTAAAACAGTCACTGCCTCACACATCCATCTATTATTGGGGACGGGAAAAGGGTGATGCCGAGATTGATTTCATGATACAGTATAAAAGCAGCCTTGTTCCCATAGAAGTGAAATCAACAAGAAATACAAAATCAAAAAGTTTAGACGCTTTCCGCGATTTAGAAAAACCAAAATATGCCGTTCGCCTGTCTCTGAAAAATTTTGGTACAGAAAACGGTTTATTTTCAATTCCGCTTTATATGATCGAATCGTTGGGAGATGTTTTGAAAGAGAATGAATAAGTGGGAGTGTAAAACGGCCCGGTCACAAATTTTTCATTTGAACATTGCTTTTTGGGTTGGAAATTATAATATTTAAACAGTTCAATTCAAACATGAAAAGGTTTCGTAACCAGCAACCATAATGCTACAAGGAGGAATAGTCCCATGTCTCTTCAGGATCTTTTAAACGAAGTTGAAACTCTTAAGGCGGAATACGATAAGTTTGAACGCGGCAACAAGTCCGCCGGTACACGCGCCCGCAAAAGTCTTCAGAACATAAAAAAAATCGCTCAGGATATGCGTACCGCGATCCAGACGAAAAAGGGCGAAGAGGCTGCTTAGAGGAACGATTGTTAATTGTTCCGCTCAATGGAAATAGACAGGGCATGCCCTGTCTGTATCTTTAAATTTGTTGATTTATCCGCGGTATTACGGATATTTAGCGTAATTTTAAGTATTGATCTATCTTTGAGGTACGACCGTCCGGTATCCCGTCTTAGCAGGGAACGATTGCTAACCGTTCCTCGCCTGACAGGATGACCGCAGCCGGATAGCAGAGATAAATCGGTATTTTTTGTATTGATTTATCAGTTTTCTCGCAATAATCCGGCATTTAATCCGTAATCGTACCTCCAGTGTACGCAGAGTAGCGGATTTGAACAGGTTGGCCTGTTCATCGAAATACCCTCTATTTCTGCATTCCGCCATTTTATTTACTACTTAAAAAGGGTGATACATGAACCCCAAAAGCACTCCGGTTATGCTTACGGTAAATGGCCTTAACAAAAAATTCGGACAGGTACATGCCGTAAACAATCTAAATTTTGAAGTCCGCAAGGGAGAGGTTTTCGGTTTTCTGGGACCAAACGGCGCCGGAAAATCCACCACAATGCGCATCATTACCTGCTTTATTCCCGCAACTTCGGGAAATGTGCTTGTGGACGGGATAGACTTAGCCGTCAATAATCTTGAGGTGCGCAGAAGAATCGGCTACCTTCCCGAAAGCACCCCGCTTTACAGCGATATGACGGTCAGAGAGTATCTGACGTTTGTTGGTAAAGTGAGAAGTCTTAAGGGCGCCAAGCTTAAATCCCGTTTAGATGAGATGTTTACCGTCTGCGGCCTCACAAAGATGGCAAGCCGTCAGATAGGAAAGCTCTCTAAAGGGTACAGGCAGAGAGTGGGACTGGCACAGGCGATGATCCATAACCCCGATCTTCTCATTCTTGATGAGCCGATGTCCGGCCTTGACCCCAACCAGATTATTGAGATTAGGCATCTTATTAAAAAAATCGGTGAAGAGAAAACCGTAATCTACTGCTCTCACATTCTCTCAGAGGTATCCGCTACCTGCGACCGTATTCTTATCATCAGAGAGGGACGCATAGTCGCAAGCGGCACGCCTGAGGAGCTTACCAAAGGACACGAAAGCGGCTCCCGTTATACGCTTCGCGTTAAGGGAGAAAAATCATCGATTGAATCAAACCTGTCCGCTATAGAAGGTATTTCAAATATCGATATAAACGATTCTTTGAAGAACGGCTGGCATAGCGTACAAATCCACACAACCGCGAAAGATGACATCGGCGAATCGCTTTTTAACTGCATTGTAAAAAGCGGCTGGAGTCTTAGTGAGCTTAGACGCGACCAGACCAGTCTTGAGGAAGTTTTTACACAGCTTACAAGGAGCAACCAATGATACAGAGCGTGGCCGCAGTATTCAAAAAAGAGTTTACCTCCTACTTTATATCGCCCATTGCCTACGTTTTTATAATAGTGTTTTTAGTAGGCACGAATTTTATGTTTTTTCAGCCCTTTTTTCTGATTAACCAGGCTGACATGCGCAACTACTTTAATCTTCTGCCCTGGGTTTTTCTTTTCTTTGTTCCCGCCATCACAATGAGAAGCTGGGCTGAGGAGAAGAAAAGCAAAACAATGGAACTTCTTCTTACATGGCCTATAAGCGACACGCAGGTTGTGCTTGGCAAGTTTTTCGCCTCTTTCGCTTTTTTAGCAAGCGCGGCGCTGCTCTCTCTCACTATCCCGATAACACTGTTTATAATAGGTAATCCCGATCCCGGCCCTATCATCGGCGGTTACGCGGGAGCGCTTCTCATGGGCGCGGCGTATCTCTCTATCGGCCTGTGGGTATCTTCACATACCGAAAACCAGATCGTCGCCTTTATTCTCGCGTGGGTAGCTGTATTTATTCTGATGATAATAGGCCATCCGATGGTTACAATGAAACTGCCCTCAATGTTAGTTCCTGTATTTTCTTATATCGGATTGTTCACTCATTTTGAAAGCATAGAACGCGGGGTTATCGACAGCAGAGACGTTATCTATTATTTGTCGATGACAGGAGTCTTTCTGTTTCTTAATACTCAGTCATTAGGAAGCAGGAAGTATGAGTAGGCGACGATGATCTCATCCACGCAAAAATATAGGGCGTAGACAGTAAGGGCGAATAATCATTCGCCCCAACGGCACGCGGGTAAGACATTACCCGATAACAAAAAAGGATCATTACAAAAAAATGAAAAAAACTAAACTGAAAAACAGAGCGGAGGCCGCGGTGGTGATAGCCGCGGTGATAGCTGCAGCAGCGCTTGTGAACTACGGTTCAACCCGTTATTTCACCCGTCTTGATCTTACCGAAAACCGGCAGTACACTGTATCAAACGCTACGAAACGGATTCTTAGAGACCTTGACGATATTGTAAATATCAAGGCTTACTTCTCAAAAGAGCTGCCGCCGGAGACGCATATAACCGTAAACGCCGTACGCGATCTTCTTAATGAGTATAAATCTATCGCCGGCGGCAAACTTCGCGTAACCTGGGAAGACCCCGCCGGAAATCCGGAGGCTGAGGCTTCCGCCCGAAGTCTCAATGTCCCTGAAATTACCCTGCAAACCTTTAAAAAAGATAAGGCTCAGGCGATGAAAGGCTACATGGGGATAGGGGTAATGTATTCGGACAGAAAAGAATCGATCCCTGTTGTTCAGAACCTTGCTACCCTTGAATACGATCTGACTCAGGCTATTATGAAAGTCAAGCGCAATTCAGTTCCCAAAGTAGGTATCCTCAAAACCCAGACAGCGGACTTTATTCCGCCTGAAATCAGCAGCCGTATGGGTATGAGTGAAGAGACTACCGAGAAACGGTTTACTCCCCTCTTTAATAGTCTGCGTAACGATTACCAGATTGTGACTGTTGACGTTTCGGAAGGGATCCCCATAGACAGCGGCATCCGTACACTTATTATTCCGGGCGGAACTCATTTTACAGACCGCACTCTCTTTGAAATCGACCAGTATTTTATGAACGGCGGAAACCTTATCGTTTTGGCAAACGCGGTGGGCGTCTCATTTCAGCAGGGGCCTCAGGCCTCGGTTCAGGAATCAAAAATCCTTGACCTGCTTGAGCATTACGGCGTAAGAGTCGAACGCAATTTGATTATGGACGCTTCCTGCGGCCATGTACAGGTTCCAAGAAATTTGGGCCCTTTTACCATTAACGAAATGGTACCCTACCCGTTCTTTATAAGAGTAGTTGAAAACGGTTTTGACAAAACAAATCCAGCTGTTTCCGACCAATCTGAACTCATACTTGCGTGGGCCAGCTCCCTTACACATAAAGAGAGCATCGGTAATGTATCCGCAAGCGCGCTTGTCACCTCCTCAGAACAGGCGTGGGGGGTTAGTGAACACTTTGACATTAATCCAAAACCTGATTATAACATTCCCAATAACCTGAATTCCCACATATTAGCCTCTCACCTAAGCGGCCAGTTTAAAAGCTTTTTTGACGGCATGCCGGTACCGCCTGTGCGCGAACAGGAAACTGACGAAAATAATATGAGTCAGATAAAGCTGACGCCAAGCGATCCTGACCGCGCGGTGAAAACATCTAACACAAACGGCCAACTAGTTGTGGTGGGCGATGCGAATTTCGTGACAGCTCAGAACGCTACAAGATCAAATATTATCTTTATGTTAAATATGGTTGACTGGCTCTCTCTTGACAACAATCTGATTGCGGTGCGTTCCCGCGTTCTCAAGGATAAGACCATCAACGCGAACGTACTTGAAGAGGGCTCAAGAAAACCTGATATAATACGTTTTACGAACATTTTGGCTATGCCTGTAATTGTTGCCTGCGCCGGAATCGCAATCTCACTGCGGCGCCGTGAAAGAATATCCGATACCGCCGCGACAGTAAAGAAGGAGGGAACACAGTCATGAGTAAAAAACTAACCGCGGGCCTGCTGGCCCTTGCGCTTGTAATCGCGGTCTTTATAACAGCGGGAAAGCTTGATTCCCGCTCACCTGCCGATTACAAAACAAAATTCTTCCCGCACCTTGAAGAGAGGTCAATCACCGCCCTCATCATAACAGAGGGGGAAACTTCCGTCAAACTCGACAAAAAAGAGGGCGCGTGGATGGTAAGCAAAGTAAATTCAGCCCAGGATGAACAGGGCAATTTCGCGGCCTCAGCCGACAGGGCGGATGAAGAGATTTCCTGCAAAGCCGACAGCGCGTCCGTGCAAATAGCGATTGAAAAAATCGTATCAATGAAAAAAGGCGATCTTGTCTCCGACAATCCCGCGAATCAATCAACCTTTGAAGTTGACAGCGCAAACGGAATCTCTGTCGCGGTCTTCACCTCTAACAGCGGCTCCGCGGCAGGTATCCTGCGCATCGGTAAAACCGGCGCTGACTGGAACAGTAACTATGTGCGTTTAATGGGTTCTAACTCCGTGTATTCTGTCGGGGGGGGCTTGCGCTACTCCATCTTTTCAGACATTGAAAAATGGCGTGAGAAGGAAGTCGCGCAAGAAGAGCGTGAAACTGTGGAGGGTTCCGATTAACGGGGAAATAAAATGTCCGTTTTTTAAGCTGTTTTTACAGGTGATGTGTACACAAGTCGAAATGTTTGGATTTTGTCTGAAAAAATTTTATGTTGGATAAGGCAAATTTTTGCGGGAATACTTGCGGTATTTCAAGAAAATTTAAAACCGCGCAATGTAAAATATATCAAAAGACAGGCGTTTAGACTTGTGTCCACACCAGTCCCGCGAATGTCTGTACGGAATCACTATCAAACCGCGCTGCGGTTCCGTAAATACGGGCGCGTATAACATGTATAATATTATATTATAAGTATGCCGCCCGCGTTTTTGTTATCAATATTTCTGATTGTCTTAATCTCCTGCCCGTTTACATTGGCGCAGACCGGGACAACTTTTAACGGGATTGCGGTAATCGAGATAGATACTAAAGACAGCGCGCGGATCGTCAGCAAAGAGGAGTACGTCTTTATGACGTTTAAGCTGACCGATTCAATTAATCCGCGTTATAACATTACCGGCAAGACGGACATGAGCGATAGAATCCGGGGGCGCGGGAACAACAGCTGGAATGATTTCAGGGCTAAAAAGAAGTCTTACCGGATAAATTTTAAAGATAAAACACCGCTGTTCGGATTGGAAGCGGCAAAAAACTGGGTTCTTCTGGGTCAGCACCGCGACGAAACTCTGCTCTTTAACGCAGTCGCGTTTGAACTCGGAAACCGCTTCGCGTTCCCTTTTAACCACTCATTTAATTTTATTGACCTTTACATTAACGGAGAATACAGGGGTAACTATCTGCTTACCGAACAAAATCAGGTTGGCCCGGGTCGGGTAAATATAGAAAAAGGGGGATGGTTTGCGGAGATAGATGAGTATTACGATGATGAGCCTAAGTTCAGGACTGCAAGCTACAACCTTCCAGTAATGATAAAATGGCCAAAGGGCGGCAAAACCGCCTGCGGAGAGGAAAATCCCGCTCATATTCCTGTAAAAAACGACTTTAACGGCCTTGCGGACGCGCTTGCTAGCCCAGATTTTCCCGAAAACGGCTACAGGGAACTTATAGATATCACCACGTTCATAGATTTTTTGATGATAAATGAACTCGCGGCAAACACCGATCTTTCGCATCCGCGGTCTACGTTTTTGTACAAAGACAAGGACGGAGCGATAAGCATGGGGCCGCTTTGGGATTTTGACAGCGGATACGGCTGGAATTACAGGAACTGGATGGAATCGGGTTTTAACGACCACTTCAACTACCCGGACAGGCGGCCGCCGCTGCATCTCTTTTTAAGCAGGTTTTATGAAGATCCGGTGTTTCTTGTCAAGTACAAGGAGCGCTGGAACGAAAAATACGATACAATCGCCTCCATACCTGTGTTTATAGACGAAACAGCGAAAAAATTAGAAAAATCCGCAAATATGAATTTCGAAAACTGGTGGTATAAGACTTACGCCCCGTTTACCGACACAAGACCAGCCCAACCAAACATTTTTGGCGATGCTATTTTAAGATTAAAAAACTGGTACAGCGCCCGCGTATATTATCTCAACGCAGAATTTAACAAGGTTGATGTTCTGCCAAAAAACAAAACTTTCTCATACCGCACAAAAGAGAATTACGAAATATCTCCGCAAACTTTTACCCTTGTATCATACGGCCAAATAAGCGACCCGTCAGCGAGTCTGCAAAAGGGCGGCTCATCATCTTTTGAAATTACCGGAGAGTGGAATCAAAACGCAACCGGAAACGGCGGATATCTGGCAGTAATAAGCGTAACTCCTAAAAAAGCGCTTCCAGAGGAGATGCTCACGGGCACAGACACTCTGATCCTAAGCGGCAAAAATCAGAACGCCGCGTTTACTCTTAAAGTTCCATTAAATTTTGCCCAGTTAAAGGAGAGCGTTACGCCCCTCTCAAATAAGGATACTGAACCGCAAAAGCGCGGCATTGGTTCTCATTTGATGTTTTGGAGGCGCTGAATTATTTTCAGTGAACAGCTGTCTCCGAAACCATGAAAATTAAAAAATATACTGAAAATCTCATAATTGCTGTAAACGTGGATTTCAACACCACGCACCTGACTCTTGTATACAGCTTGTCGCGTAACATATATTAATAGGTCTTATAGTAATTTCTCACCTGTTTTTTCTGATCAGCATCTCTTACTATTTGTTTAACTCACGGCAGTATTCCCTGAATTGCGTTTTCTTATTATCATTCTTTAACCTAAACGCTTTTGAGGATATATGACCGCTCGCACTATTACTAACACAAACACAAAATTCAAAAATAGCGTTTTCACCGCTCTGTTCAACAACGAAGACGCCGCGCGCGAACTTTATAACGCGCTCGCAAACACAAACTACGGCCCGGAAACAAAAGTAGAGATAACCACTCTTGAGGACGTTTTATTTATGGAGCAGATAAACGATGTCTCATTTGTGATTGACGGTAAAATCGTCATCCTTATTGAACATCAGTCAACCATCAACAAAAATATACCTTTGAGGATGCTGCTTTACATTGCAAGAGTCTATGAGAAAATCTGCGAAAACAAAAACCTTTATCGCAAAAACATGATAACGATCCCACGGCCTGAATTTTTCGTTCTCTATAACGGCGATAACGCTAATATTCCTGATAAACAGACGTTAAAGCTATCGGATATGTTTAACAATTTTGGTAAAGATTCTCCTGTTGAACTTGAACTCCGCGTACCCATTTACAATATTAATAAAGGACGCAATACAGAATTAGCCAAACGAAGCAAGACGCTTGACGGCTATGAGACGTTTATTGAGCTTATTCGCGAATACGGGAAAATGGCAGGTAATTTGAATTCCGCCGTAAAGCAGGCAATAAAAGAGTGTCTGAATCGTGATATCTTAAAGGGATTTTTAGAAAATCAGGGAAGCGAGGTTGTAAACATGTTATTAACTGAATGGAAATTAGAAGAAGCTTTGGAAGTCAGTAAAGAGGAAGGACGAGAGGAGGGGGAAACTCAAGCCCAACGCAAAATCGCTAAAGAAATGAAATATGAGGGAATAACGACAGCACAAATTGTAAAATTTACAAAATTAAGTGAAGCTGAAATTGAGAAATTGTAAATCAAAATACATTCCGCATACTCCCTAAAAGTGAACTATAGTCATTCAACTTGAAAAAGAGTTTTATTAATGCGGTTTTCGCTGTTTTCTTCGATTGTTAAAATATCTTCGGTTTTCATAAAATTTCCCGCGACCGCCTTACGGCGGTTTTAATTGTGATAAAACAGTCAAATCAACCGTTTCTAATTCTCCGGAATTCCCACGCCGGCTGCCTGCGGCTACCGGCGTCAGGTATGGCATTGCTGCGCTATGCCATGTCTGCTTCAGTCCCTAAGGCAACGAACGGAAAAGCCGAAACTCTTGTAGAGCCAGTACGAGAACACGTCCTGGATGCCGTAGTTCATGTCCCTGCCGTAGGCGCGACCGCTATTGTCCTCTGAAGCGCTCCACCAGTGGCCGAGGTAGCCGGCACCGCCGAAACTGCCACCGTTCCAACGGCGGCCGCCAGGCAAGGCCGAGAACCCGTAATCATCCGTACCAGGGATGTAATCGCTATCCCCATCATACCAGCCAGTTTGTGATTTCAATTTAGTACCCGCTGTCTCCTCACCACCCACTGCCGCCATCAAAGCATTCCAATCCGCATGACTGGGCAAACGCCAACCAACAGGACAAATTCCCTGATGATTTTCATCACTGCCATTCCATGGTGTGTTATTAAAGGATGCGTCTATATCCATCGCAGCAGCCCAATTGTATAATCTACCGTATTTGACACAGGAATCAGCCGAGTTTTCATAACACCAGGAACCGGTACCATCAAGAGTATCATAATTAAGATTCTGCGCCATCCACCTCTTACCATCAGGCATTAATACCCAACCATATGTTTTGCCGTCACGAGAATCGGTAAATGAACCCATCGTCTCCAATTCCCGCCGCAACGTTATATTATGCACCGAATTCATACCTATCTCCGGAGTAAACTGATACGTAGAATCAGTGTATCCAACAGCAGTTACTCTTATAGTCCAGGCGTCTTCGTTATCATTTTGCGCAACCGCATAAGCATCTTTCATTAAAGGAAAAACCGCTTCGCCTGCTCCGAACGACACGCCAATATTAAGCTTACCGCCCTTATGGGACAGACGGCCTGAAAAAGAACCCCCGCTTATACCCTTTACCGAAAGTATATAAATACCGGAAGCCGCGTTAGGAGTTGAGATACGCTTTGCGGATGCCGAAGCGTCTACTTTATGACTGATAATGCGTTTACCGTTTACTGAATACAACGAAACACGCGCGTTTTGATAAGATGTTTGCGGCAGACGCAGCGTTACATTTCCCCGTGAATCAGACAATAACACCGGAGCGCTCCCCTGCATACGCACTGCGTCATGCTTTGCGGAAATGGACGTGAGCGAGCCTAAATAGATGGCAAGCGTATCTGATGTTTCAGCTTCCACATCTATTGATACGGTATCATAACCATGCCACGCGATAACTTTCGCGTTTACATTAACAATAAACGGAATATACGCGGTATCATTCTCTGAAAAAACACTGTTCGCGGAAAAAAATACAAAAAACGCTACGCTAATTACGCTAAAAAAACGCTTCGTATCTTTGATGATTTTGATAAACATCAGAAACCCTTTCTCTAAAACAATGATTAAGATTATTGATATACATATTAACAACTAATAACGGCGTTATAATAACTCTGCGGGCAAACGCGCTTTCTGACGCATTAGTCAAAAAAGACAAACTCAGCGAAAAAACTGTTTGCGGATAATTTGACAATTTTCCAAAGGTTTTACTTACACGAAGATTTAAAAACAACCCGTCAAAAGCGGTATTTACATGAGAGAGAGAGAGAGAGAGAGAGAGAGAGAGAGAGCAAATTCTGTGCCAACTCAGGACAGTTCAGATATGCTTCCGGCGGCATTGCATTATCAGAGTTTACGGTTGCTTTTATCACAACTGTTTCCATATCTAAATCACAAAGGTGATAGTATAAGCTATATAAATCACAACGGCTAATAACTTGACTTGATGTTACTATAGCTACTATGCACAATATACATTTCGCATATTTTTTTGCAAAGTAAAATTTAACTTTTCAAGTCATTAAAAAACCGTGTAAAAAGACTGAAAAACGGAACGATCAATGATCGTTCCCTACGGGATGGTTCTTATTTGTGAGAGTGTAAATTATTTTCTGTAATTTAGTTTGTTTAAAGCAAAAATAAAATGGCAGAATGCAGAAATAAAACAAGTAAGATAGTTGAATCGTTTATCTATCGTATTTTAAGAGTTTTTAATATTTCTGCATTCTGCATTATTATTTCTGCATTATTATTTTTTAGTATACCAACTTCTGTGAACAGATTACCGATTAAAAACAACTTTCCCCTTGCTTCCGCCCTTCACATTTAATTAATTTAAACTGTTATTAAAGGTGTTTATGCTGCCGGATGCGACAGACAGGTTTAATACGTTGATTCATCATACCAAATACCAATATTGCAAGTAAGATGACACACGCACAGGCATAATCACTACTAAAAAAAGCCGAAGTGGCGGAGTTGGTAGACGCACTGGACTCAAAATCCAGCGATGGCAACATCATCCCGGTTCGACCCCGGGCTTCGGCATTTTTAAAAAAACTAAAAGATTTCAACTGCCGCTGAGAGTACTTTCAATTTAACCTTTCTGCCCGGGCGTATCAATTTGGACATTTATCTTTGCGTTTACGTTAATTGTTCCGCGCCGTTCAGTTTGAATGCCTGTTATAACAGTCCCCACCGTAAATCTGCGCCGCATTTAAATTTGAGTCAAAACTCTGAGCATAAAAAATATTATACCTCTTACAGAAATATGAGGTTTACGAAAGATTTTTTATCTTATTTCAGAAATAAGCGGATGAACCGATATACCGTATATGTTTAAAGTTATGTGAAATACCAGCTTTAAACAGGAGGATTGAAAGGTAGATATAAATGACATCTGAAAAGAAAATAGAAGAGTCTTTACTCAATAAACTCAAAGACCTTAAATATACATACCGCGATGATATCCGGGATAAGGATTCGCTTGAGGCGAATTTTAAAAAACACTTTGAAGAACTCAATAAAGTAAATTTGAGTTCTTCTGAATTTGCGCGTCTCAGAGATGAAATTATTAGTGCCGATGTATTTTCTGCCGCAAAAAGACTGCGGGAAAAAAATGAATTTCGCAGAGATGACGACACTCCCCTTTATTATACTCTGGTTAATATAAAAGACTGGTGTAAAAACGAGTTTGAGGTCATCAATCAACTGCGAATTAATACTGAAAACAGTCACCGCCGTTATGACGTCATCATATTGATTAACGGCGTGCCGGTCGTTCAAATTGAACTTAAAACTCTTCAGATAACGCCCAAAAGAGCAATGGAGCAGATCGTTGAATACAAAAACGATCCTGGTAATGGTTTTACCAATTCACTTCTTTGTTTCATACAGCTTTTTATTGTCAGCAACGCAAACAATACATATTATTTCGCAAATAATCATAAAGACCATTTCGCTTTTAACGCAGATGAAAGATTTTTACCCATATATCAGTTCGCGGATAAAGAAAACAAAAAAATCACTCATTTACACGACTTCGCCGAACATTTTCTCGCAAAATGCACTCTGGGACAATTGATCAGCCGGTATATGGTGCTTGTGGTCAGCGAACAGAAATTAATGATCATGCGTCCCTATCAAATCTGCGCGGTCGAGGCTATTGTAAACTGTATTCATCAAAACAGGGGAAACGGCTACATCTGGCATACTACAGGCAGCGGAAAAACTCTTACGTCTTTTAAGGCTTCAACACTCCTGAAAGACAATCCAAATATCGAAAAATGCCTGTTTGTTGTTGACCGCAAAGATCTTGACAGGCAGACCCGTGATGAATTCAACAAGTTTCAGAAAGGCTGCGTTGAAGAAAATACCAATACGGAAGCGCTGGTACAAAAGTTAGAATCAGAACTCAACGCGAACAAGGTGATAGTAACTACCATTCAGAAACTTAGTCTCGCTCTTGACGAAAACAGTAAAAAAAATCAAAAACGTAAAGCAAAAGGCAAACTAACCTTTAAAGAAAAACTAATGCCGCTTCGTGATAAAAGAGTTGTCATTATTTTTGATGAATGTCACCGTTCACAATTCGGCGATAATCATAAATTGATAAAAGAGTTTTTCCCCAAGGCGCAGCTATTCGGTTTTACGGGAACGCCTATTTTTGACAGCAACGCAATTTACACAAAAATTGATGGTACAGAAAGCTCTTATAAGACAACAATAGATATTTTCGAAAAAGAACTGCACGCCTATACAATAACTCATGCGATTGAGGATAAAAACGTCCTGCGATTTCATGTTGATTATTTTAAACCGGATAGTAAGAAACAGGATAAAACAGGAGGCGCCGTCAGAAAAAAAGCCGTTGTAAATTCGATTCTTGATAAACACAACGCCGTTACTGACGCAAGACGCTTCAACGCAATTTTAGCGACAGCATCCATAAATGACGCTATTGAGTACTATGATCTTTTCAAAAAAATGCGGGAAGAGCGCAGACAAAAAGATGAAAGCTTTACTCAGTTAAATGTTGCGTGTGTCTTTTCGCCCCCTGCCGAAGGAGATAAAGACGTTCAGCAAATTCAGGAAGATTTACTTCAGGAAAAATATGATAACAAACAGGAACCCGATAAAAAGAAAAAAGCCCTGAAAGCGATTATTGCCGATTATAACATGCAGTACGGCACAAATCACAGTATAAATGAGTTTGATTTATACTATCAGGATGTACAAAAAAGAATTAAAGATCATAAATATTCAAATGCCGATTATCCGCATAAAAATAAAATTGATATAGTTATTGTTGTAGATATGCTGTTAACCGGATTTGATTCAAAATATCTGAATACCCTGTATGTTGATAAAAACTTAAAGCATCATGGATTGATACAGGCCTTCTCCAGAACAAACCGCGTATTGAATGACACAAAACCTTTTGGAAATATTCTTGACTTCAGAGAGCAAAAAGGAGAGGTTGACGAAGCCATTAAGCTTTTTTCCGGGCAGAATAACAAAAGGGAAAAAGAGATATGGCTGGTTGATCCTGCTCCCGATGTTGTCAAAAAATTTGATGCTGCAATCAGGGAACTGGAACAATTTATGGAATCCCAGGGGCTGCCCTGCAAGCCGGAAGAAGTATATAATCTTAAAGGCGATCTGGCGCGGGCCGCATTTATCAATAAATTTAAGGAAATACAGCGGCTCAAAACCCAGCTTGACCAGTACACCGACCTGGGTGAAGAGGAAAAAGCCAAAATTGAAGAGCTTCTGCCCGAAGATACAATGCGGGCTTTTCGCGGCGCATACATCGAAACAGCGCAGCGCCTGAAATCTCAGCAAGGTACGGATAACGCCGACACGCCTCCAGATGTTGAGCAGCTTGATTTTGAGTTTATCCTGTTTTCCTCCGTAACTATTGATTATGATTACATCATGTCGCTGATAGCAAAAAGCACTCAGGAAAACCCCAAAAAACAGACTGTGAGCCGCGAAGATATAATCAACATAATTCGCTCCAGTTCTAATTTGATGGAAGACCATGAAGACCTTGTCGCCTATATAAAAACACTTAAAGCCGGTGTGCCGTTAAATGAAACTGAAATAAAAGAGGGTTACCAAAAATTCAAGTCTGAAAAAAACGCTGACGAGATGGCGGCGGCGGCGCTTAAGCACGGACTGGAGCCGCAAGCGCTGCAGGCTTTTGCAGATGAAATTATTGACCGCATGATATTTGACGGCGAGAAACTCAGCGGTTTGATGGAGCCGCTTGAATTGGGCTGGAAAGACAGAACAAAAAAGGAACTGAAATTAATGGAAGATTTGATTCCGCTCCTGAAAAAACTTGCCGGCGGACGTGAGATTACAGGATTAAGCGCGTATGAGTAAGAAGAAGAAAATAACCGCATTAGATATGTCCGGGAATTTGATTTACAATCAGATAAAAGAAATATTAACAGCGACGCGAACAAAAGCCTATTCGGCGGTAAATTTTGCGATGGTAGAAGCCTACTGGACGATCGGCAAACAAATAGTGGAAACGCAAGGCAATAACGAACGCGCTGAATACGGGTCTTCGTTGCTGAAATACCTTTCCGAACGGCTGACGCAGGATTTTGGAAAAGGATTTGAGGAAAGAGAGCTGCGAAAGATCAGACAGTTTTATTTGGCTTTTCCAATTCGGGGCGCAGTGCGTCCCGAATTGAGTTGGACACATTACAGATTGATAATGAGGGTAGAATTCGCCTCAAAATACTTGCTTTACCTGCCAACCGAAGAAGAACTGAAAAAAGAACTGAAAATGGTGATTGAAAATGAAGAATAAAGAAGTTCAAAAAAACAACGTCCAAATTCGCAGCAGTACCGCTGAATTTTTGATATTTACAAGTCAGGCAAATGCTGAAAGTATTGAAGTGCGTGTTCAAAATGGAACGATATGGTTATCGCAACGTCTTATGGCTCTATTATTTGATACATCTTCAGACAATATTGGACTGCATTTGAAAAATATTTATGACGAAAATGAATTGCACGAAAAATCAACTACCGAGGATTACTCGGTAGTTCGCCAGGAAGGAAAACGTGAGGTTTGCAGAAAAGTAAAGCACTACAATCTTGACGCAATTATTGCCGTTGGCTATCGTGTAAATTCAAAACGCGCAACAACATTTCGTCAATGGGCAACGGCTGTGTTGAGAGACTTTGCTTTGCGCGGCTATGTGATAGATAAAAAACGAATGGAAAACGGCGTTTTTCTCGGTGAAGATTATTTTGAACGGCTTTTAGCGGAAATCCGCGAAATCCGCTTGTCGGAACGCCGGTTTTATCAGAAAATTACAGACATTTACGCCACCGCAATGGATTATAATTCAGAATCGCCGGTTACAAAAGAGTTTTTTGCGAAAATTCAAAACAAAATGCACTATGCTATTCATAAAAACACCGCCGCCGAATTAATTTACAAACGCGCCGACCATACAAAAGATAACATGGGATTAATCTCGTGGGAAAAATCGCCGAACGGAAAAATCGTAAAAACCGATGTGGCAATTGCAAAAAATTATTTGACTGAAAGCGAATTAGAATCTCTTGGGCGTATTGTTTCTGGTTATTTAGACCTTGCCGAAGAATACGCAAAACGGCAAACCCCTCTTACAATGGAAGATTGGGCAAAACACTTAGACTTGATTTTACAAGCAAACGGAAAAGAGTTGCTGCAAAATGCAGGAAAGATAACTGCCGACATTGCAAAACAAAAAGCAGAAAACGAATTTGAAAAATTCCGCCCCATTCAAGACCGCCTTTTTGAATCGGATTTCGATAAAGCAATCAAACAAATTGGAAATAAGTGATTTATGCGTGTTGATAAAAAAATGAGAGATAAGAGCAGAAGGCAATTGGCGCCGGAGCTGAGGTTTCCTGAGTTTAAAAATGAGGGGGAGTGGACTGAATACAGCTTAGTAGATGTTTTGATAAAAAATTCCACAAAATGTTTATTATCATTCCTGACTTTCATCTACTTGGGTGCGGAGTTTTTCTATACCTTTTGCAATGTTTGCCTTAATCTCCGATAAACTTCTACTAGAAAAAGTCAAGTTTGTCTTTTCTATCTTTTCGCTTCTTTCTTTTTTTGGGCGGGGATTTTCAAGAGGATTTTCGTTCCAATAAGTAGTATCAGACTGCTCTCCATAAAAAACAGGGTAAAGAACTTCCGTATATCTCTTCTTATCAAAAAAAGTTTCAACTTTTTCGGGCGGGAAGTATTTATCATCAATAAGTTCGTCAATTTTTGTAACAAAATCATTTATTGGCATTTCTATGGAAATTTTCTCAATACTGCCTATATCTATAAATATTTTATCGGCATTGAAATCAGAAGTCGGATCATTATCATACGAAACTCCTTGCGACACTAACCAATCAGTCTTACCCTTTAGGGGAGCTTTCCCGTTACTCAAATCCAATGATATTCTAAACTCTCTCTGCCAACCGTATGAGCTTTTTTTATGAAACTCGTCACAGTAACTGGAATTGTTTGCATAAAACGTATCTGCGTCATAAACTACCCGTTTATATGAAACTCGAAAAGCATCGCCGTATTTTTCAGAAAAAGCCCTTTTAACTCTACGGATAAATTCGTTTACATCCAAAATTATAACAGCAGTATCTCCAAAACTTTTTTCCTTGTCTAACAGTTTATGATTAGGCGGAGATAAATAGCCATGCTCAATATCGCAATCTAAAGAGTATAAGCAAAATATTTTCCTGACCTGCATGACACCGCCTTTTGCTCCGATTTGGTATTCAGGTGTTTTTCTTGATACTGTCCCCTCATGCGTATCTTTCTGTGAATTGCTCATATTTGCCTCTGTTTCGGCAAACTTCTCAAGGGATTGCATATATAGAGTTCCATTTCTTAGACTATCTGCGTATTGTTTCTTCGTTATTTTGACAAGAAAAAATGTGCCCTTTTCTACAATTTTTTCTCTTGCCATTTCGAGATAGTGTTGTGCCTCTATTGAACCCGCCTCAACGGCTTTTTCTAGTATCATCTCAGCAAAAATATAGTCTTTTTCTTGTTCATATTTAAAACAACCAATCATAAGCAATGCTAATGGGTCGTTTTGACAAGAAGCTTTATAAATTAAATCAAACGACAAATTTATATCTTGTTTTACATTTGCCCCATCACGGTACATATTCCCCAAAAAATATTGTGCTTTTGCGTTCCCACCATCAGCTAACGAAGTTAGTTCGTTAATATTTATTTTACTACAAATATAGCGATAGTTGTTTTGTTCAATCGCGCCACACATACGTACTTTATGAAAATAATCTATCGCTTTCGATAAATCCTTTTCTACTCCAATACCTTCAAGATAGCAACGTCCCAAACAATTGAATGCCTCAGAGGATTCTTTCTCGGCGGCACGAGTAAATAACTCAAACGCTTTTTGGGGGTTGGCTGGTATTCCATCGCCGTACATATAAATAATTCCCAAACCGCTTTGAGCTTCTGCAATATCAAACTCACAGGCTTTTGATAACAACTGGATTGCCTTTTCTATATTTTTATCAGTACCAATCCCGAACATGTAACATCTTCCAGCATTAGTCATCGCCGCAGGTTCATCTTGTTTGGCTGCTTTTAGATACCAAAATAAGGCTTTTTTCGGGTCAGGTTCTACTCCATATCCACGAAAATAACAGATCCCTAAATCTGTTTGCGCTAAAGGATTTCCAGACTCTGCATCGGTTATAAGTTCGTTTATTTCCATTATGTTCCTTTGTTATACTTCATTTTCGGGTTGTACTTCAGTTGCCTTTTTCACTACACTGTCGCCCGCTTGCGTGCAACGTTCCGGCGGCTTGCCGCAGGTGGCGGTTTCACAAAGGCTCGCGCGGGAACGAAACTTCTAAAATCGCACCACACTTTGAGCGGGCTACACCCGCCATTGCGCCAAACCGCCTCGTTATGCGACGGCATTTGTTTTCTATTATATTGTTTGTTGTCTTTCTTCATAATATAAACTATCCAAAAATGCGGCTCTTGCTTCACTTACTTTTTCTTCTTCCTTATTTTTAGGGTTGGGGTTTAACCACCAATCACTGTCATAAATTCTCTCCACGATATCGTCCCAATATCTTCCGTAGTCCATTTCTGACTGAATAATACCAAAATCTTTGCAAAGAGCCGAACGATTTTTACTGTCAAAACACACGAAAGTGTCAGGTCGTTTCATACACAAAAGCCTTGTTGCGGTTGCTATATAATTGCCCGAAAATACTTGTATAAAAAATTTGATGTAATTGTCGTAATGCTTCTTGGTTATTTGACCTGTCAATGGAATTTGGTCAAGTGCTTTTGATATGTTTTTGTCATTTGCCTTTATTTTGTTTTTAAAAATTCCCGCTCCTTTCATACTGCCAAAATAACCCCAATCTTCTGCACCGTCTATGTCAAGTTTGTTAGGTATTCCTGCTATAAACTTTCTTTCGTCTTCGGTCAATTCATAGAAATGGTCAACTCTGTAAAATAGATTTTTAGCAATTTCAATTACTCTTAATCTTTTAACAAGTCCGTGAAATGCTTCATTCCTTATTTCATTTATAAACTCGTCCCAACTTCTGTTTATCATTGGGACTTCATAAATTGGTTTTGGTTTTCTTTTCTTACTACCGTATTGCCCTGAAAGACTTTTTATTTTTTGTCTGTGATTGCTCCAAGTTATCCGATATTTATCAAGGTCTGTTTTATCAAATGTCCTGCCGTCTAAAAATGTTTGTTCAACAAGTTTTAATGCGTGATTGTATGTATCAGTGGAATTGCTGTCGCTATGAGAAAGCAATAAACTGGCTTCTGTATTTCTTGTAAATGCTTGGGTTGTAAAATTTGCACTGCCGATAATCATTTCCCATTCATTTGACTTGTTGGTAAAAAGATAGAGTTTTGGGTGAAAAGTTCCTTCTGGTTGTTGAATAAAGCGAACTTTTTTATCGTTTAAGAACGCCTCAATAAAGTCTGGGTGTGTCTGATAAAAATGAATGCCAACAACAATTTTTTGAATTTTCCCTTTATGGCTCAAAAGGTCATTGAAGAGTTTAGAGCCTGAACTTGCCCAAGCGGTTGCCCAATAAAAATTGTCATATTGATTAGTCAATCGCCTAAATTCTTTTTCTAAGTCTATTGATGTCGTTATCAGTTTCATTGTTTCTTATTGTTTAGTGTTGTTATTCACTGCGCTGTCCACCGCTGGCGTATAACGTCCAAGCGGCTTGGCGTAGTGGCAACTTCACGCAGGCGGCAAACTTCTAAAATCGCACCGCACTTTGAGCGGGCTACACCCGCCATTGCGCCAAACCGCCTCGTTGCACGTTGGCATTTCCAATGTATCATGTTTTTCTGTTCTCCTTTTTCTTGTTATGCAGTAACACAATATACAAAATATCAAAAATACTGCACACAATACCAGTGATAATGATATAGATATTAAACATTTCAACAACGCCAAACAGAATAGCTGGTGCTAACGTTCCTATCCACTTTGCCACAGCAATTGACATAGACTGTCCGCGTGTATCTGCCTTTTAGTTTGCGTTGGGAACCAAACGAGGCAATGGGAGAAGATTTTCGGTTTAAAAGCTATGGACTCGCTCCAAAATCAGCGGCTGATTTTGCCTTTTTGCTGCATGGTTTTCATTTTTTAAGCGATGAAGGAACCATGGCGATTATTCTGCCGCACGGGGTTCTTTTCCGCGGCGGAGCAGAAGAGCGGATACGGGCAAAACTGTTAAAAGACGGACATATTGATGCAGTAATAGGCTTGCCAGCGAATCTGTTCTTTTCTACCGGTATTCCGGTATGTATTTTGGTTTTAAAAAGATGTAAAAAATTCAACGATGTTTTATTTGTCAATACCAGCGGCAGTGAATATTTTGAAAAGGGTAAACGGCAGAATTTCCTTTCAGCTAAACATATTGATAAAATCATAGACGCCTATCAATACCGAAAAAATGAAGAGCGATATTCACGTTGTGTTTCAATGGAAGAAATCGCAAAGAACGAATACAATCTGAACATATCGCGGTATGTGAGCACGGCAAAGCCGGAAGAAAAAATTGATATTAACCAGGTCAGCAAAGACCTGGCAAAAATCGAGAATACAATAACAAAGGCGAAAAGAACCCACAATAAGTTTCTTAAGGAACTTGGACTGAAAGAATTGCCGTGAGTATAGACATCACGGCCTCTTAACGACTTTCGCATTTGTCAGAAGTATGGCTGCTGATACAACTTTTACTTAACCACAACCTCATAAACCAAAGTCCGTCCTTTACTAAGCTCAAGAGCCCCGCGTGTTCCTTTGACTTTTTTGATTGACATCGCCTTACCCCGTTTTCCATTTATCTCAAGCGGGAAAATCTGCACTTTCTTGCCGCCGATATTTTTAAATGTAACCCTGCCGTTAACAACCTGTACAAGCACTTCTCCCTCACCCTCATTTTCGAGTTGAGTTCTTGGAGGAGCATAAACCTGTCCTTTCATTTTGGCAGGTCCTGTAACGACAAGATAAAACCGTTTTGAGGATGTCAACTCTTTCCCATCCGCCGAAACCGCGTAAACAGAAGCGTGACGGTTAGAAATTTCTGCGTTAAAGAGAGGGAATTCTAATGACGCGCCGCCGATAAAACCGCTTGCTCCCTGTACGTGCTCAGTTTCTATCCGCATAAATCCGTCTTTACTGTTAAGAAGAAGTTCTCCGGTCTCAGAACGTATAATGCCGCTGTCGGCGGAGAAATATTTTGCGTATTCTTCAGGATTACCAGTGTGTTTACCGTCAAAATTTTTCGCCACCCTTGTTATAAAGGGCAAGTGGTAATTTGTTTCAAGCATATTCGAATAATTGGGAATACTTTCAAGCTGCTCTTGTGTTATCCCCTCAACAACCAGACCCGGCGCGGCTTTTACATCTCCTCTATGAAAAAGCGGAGCCGCCACTACCCACTGCGCGACATCTTCCGGCTGTACGGCAAGCACAATGTTGCGAAGCCTGCCTACGCCGAGAGCATGGTTATCAAACGCGTGTGCATTAAAATCGAATTGCAATACCCCGTTCCACCCCTGAAGCGAAGCGTACGCAGCCATAAACGGCACACCCTCAAGTACATGCTCATTAGGATAACAATGGTTCCACTCAGTAATAATAAAAGGTTTGCCGTCAACACGAAAGTATGATTTGTTTTGGATGAGACTCGCCTTAGGATCTCTTAACTGTGAACGGTTATGAAACGGCGCGCTTAACATATTATCCCAGTCATTGTTGATCTTCCACACTTGAGGATGATCCCAATACTCATTTGACATGATGATATCAAGTTCCGCGTTATTCCTCAGCATCGCCAGAAGAGGCAGCGGCATATTGCTCCCCGCCAAAGGATAACGGCACCCTACTTTACGCAGATGCTCCGACATATCCTTAAAGTAAGCGGTCTCTACACTTGAAAGAAACTTAATACTCTCAAGCACATCCCCCTGCTCTGAGTTGAGTCTTAATTTCGGACGATCATTCCCCCAATCCAACCCAAACACCGCCAGTTTTAGATAGTGATTATCTCTGTTATCAGCACCATCGCCATCACTGACATTTGCGACATCACCGCCGCTGCCGTCATCACCGCCAGCTTCTTTATCTGCATTGACAGCAGGGCCGTTAGTACGCTTGCTGAACTCCGACTTCTCCCAAAGCTCCGTAAGTTCTTTACGGTAGGGTTCTGTAAGAATATCACCCGAAAAAGCGCCGAAGATCGTTGATTCATTTATAATGCCGGACATAGCGATAGCAGGTTCATCCTTATAAGCCACACCTGTAAACTGGTTTACATGATTCAGCAAATTTTCATTGAATTCTTTTTGCAATTCGATGATCTTTTTTGAAAAGAAGCCCACCTGTTTGCCGCCAAGATCTGGAGGACGGTTTTCGATCCCATCCGCTTCCGTAAAGTCGCGGTGAACAAGCAGATCAAGAAAAATATAAATCCCCTTCTCTTTACAGCGGGAGATGAGGTAGTCAAGCTGACGCATAGATTCTTTTGATAACTTGCGTGTCCCCTCAGCATTGCCGAAGATATTCGGCGTTGTCCAGGGAGCGTCAAGGTGGTGAAGACGCAGCATGTTTACTCCCATTTTTGCAAGCCTTGACACCGTAGAATCAATCTCCTTATCCGGCGCAAAGCAGTTCTTTTCCACCAAATTTGTTCCCCAGAAACGGGCGGGCGTACCGTTTTCAAAAAAGAAATTTCCATCCTTAACAGTAAGAAAGCCGTGCTTGCCCGCGGGAGCGTCAAGAAGCCCCGACCAATCGACATAATGACTTCCGGTCGTGCTGAATTTGGTATTGAGAGGATACCACTCCCCCTCTTCCATAATGCCCGAAAGTCTGCCTGATTTTAATTGCTCTCCTTTACGGTTGCGAATCGTAAGGGTGATATCGTCAAAGTACGCTGTACCGGCGGCGTTTCCAAGCGCGCACTGAACCTTTACGGTTTTAGCGGCGGAGGAAACCCTGTAATCGCGTGTGAAATGAGTCCAGTCCGCGGTGCCGACCATCTGCCCGGCAGCCGGCGGATAACCGCCCACAAGCTTCCCAAGCTCATCATGAAACTCGATTGATATACGCGCGTTTTCCCAACTCTCTATCCCCTGAACAACATTTTCAGTTTTGATCCAGCCGCTGAGAGTAACACCAGAAGCCCCTTCCGGCAGTACTACAACCTGCTCCGCGCCATTCCAGTTGGGCTCAGCGTTATGAATCGTAAGACCGGATTTGCCGCCGCGAGCCACGTCTTTAACAGCGCTGCCGCTGCCCCAGATAGTCCAGTTTTTCCCCCCCTGTTCAAAAGAGAAATCGACAATAACATTCCCAACGCTGTCGGAAGGGACAGCTTTATTTGCTGAACCCGCTGAAAAACACAGGGTCGAAAAAATCAGTGCCGTAGAAAAAAGAATTCTGTGTAAATGCATCTATATGCTCCTAATTGTTAAGGGTCAGGCATATTCCCGCAAAAGATCATATCTTGGGGATTTTAAGTAAAATAATTATTTTCTTGCGGAGAGTTCACATGTTTTAATTTTTTGATATAATGATACAGAAAATTACATTTTTGGGGCAAAACGTTAAAAACGCAGCCCATCGCAGATGTATACGCAAGAGGTATAGGGTGAACCGCAGTTCACCCTTACGAGGAGATACAGGCCGAGTATAACCGCCGCATTAACCGGCGCTCAATCTTTGACGCAGCGGACGGAATAACTATAGTTTTTTTGGTAATAATACTCAAAAACTTCCGCGGAGTCCGAACGCATGAACAGGCGGTATGAAGAGTTTTCATTGAATTCATCAGCTGTCCACCAAAAGCCCCTGTCACCGGCGTGGTAAAAAGTATTATCTGGATAACGGCAGCCCCCAGGCATTGCGGAAAATCTAAATTCATCATCGCCATTCCAATTTGGCAGGCTTGACTTAAGTTTTGTACCGGCTATATTATCACCGCCGGCGGCATTAATTAAATCCGTCCATTCCTGACGTGCAGGTAGACGCCAGCCTGGAGGACAGGACTGCACTGCTGAATCCCAGTTGTACAATCTGCCATATTTCACACAGTTAGAGCTGTCGTTGCTATAACACCAACTGCTATCCGCCGCGTAATTGAGATTTTTCCCCATCCATTTTTTGCCGCCAGCTTCTACCGTAGCGTACACCTGATAATCTCTGGTATCGATAAACTCACCGACGCTCAACACCCACTGAGCGTGTAGAACAATATTTGAGTATATGTTAAAAACAGTTTTGGCGGCATAAGGCGTACCGCTTCCGTTAGCGGCAGTATTCCAACCGTCAAACGCGTAGTTTGGCCTTTCCAATGAATCAATATCCAAAACTGTAACTTGCGCGCCGCGCGGATATGGTGAATGTGGATCCGCCGGAGCTGCAGCGCCTGTAATGTTGGCCATATAGGTAACTGTGTACGTAGTAATTATCCATTTGGCCGTAAGAGTCACATCTCTGACAATTATTGTCGATGCTGTATACATTTTCCCCTTGTCATCAAACCACCCGATAAAAGTACTGTCCGGTTTCTGGGGATCATCAGGGATAACCGTACTGAAAACAGCGCCGCTGTCAACCGCTACCGAACTTTGAGGCGCGGGAGCGGCTCCGTTTGCATCAAAAGTAACGGTAAATTGTTTCACCTTAGGTGTTACAAACCTGTCTTCTATACAAAAGCAAAAAAAGACCGTAATAAAAAATATCCATTTACCCCGGTTAAGTGAGGCTCTTTTGAAACCGCCCATTTCTATTCCCTTGTTTCATCCTTTTATATTTGCAAACGATTTGAACCGCTTTCAGAATATTTGGTATCAAATCATTTGCCAGTATCAATTATAAAAACAAGGTTTTGATTTTCTATCAGCGAAATGACCAGTGACCGTTCCCTATGCCAGACAACCGCTTCTTACCCATATTCATATGAAACATATCACCGCCGGCAAGCGGATGATGCGTACTTTTGTGTTACAACATTGTTTTAGATATGCAAGTCTTATCTGTAGTTTTTTGGTCAACGCAAAAATATAGCAACTTATACTAATTCAACTTCAAAACTGATAATCAGAACGCGGAAATAAAGACATCAAAATTCAATCATTTTAGCATTAGTAAAGCTATTTTTTAAGTTAAATGACTACATTCGCGGGAAATGATATTTTGAGCGGTTTCCGAATCTATAAACATGTCAATACATAATCACATCGCTATAATACAACAAAAACTATATCGCATCTTTGTTTTATTTATGTATTTGTTTCGGGGTTGATTGAAAGATAAATTTACAAAGAAATTTTACAGACCGCCATCTTACATCAATTCATAAGCTGCCGCGGATAACGGCGCCAGACTACAAGAGGCGCCGCCATTGATCTCATCGGGCATCGCCTGACCGCTGCCCCAGCGTTTGTCCTGAGAATCAATTAATTTTTTCGACCCGCCTGATACTCTGACATCATCACCTGTAAAAGAAACTGCTTTTTCCTTATTAAAATTCATAATAACAAGCATTTTTACATCGTCATTCCATCTGCTAAGACACAATACCCCGCTTTTGTTTTCCCCAAAGAGCTCAAACGCGCGCCGTTCACTCCCTTTTAACGCCGGATGACTTTTTCGCAGGCTGAGCAGCTCCCTGTAAAATTCAAGCATCTGTCCATGCCGCCCTGTACGCGCGCTCTCCCAGTCGAGTTTGCATTTGTTAAAAGTTTCTACAGACTGCGGATCAGGCGGGTCACCCTTCCATCCGAAAGCTGCGAACTCACGCGCGCGGCCTTCTCTTACAAGTCTGACAAGCTCCTTATCCGTATGGCTTATGAAATACTGAAACGGAGTTGCCGCCGCAAACTCCTCTCCCATAAATAACATTGGAATGTATGGAGAGAGAATCACCGCGGAGGCGGCAAGTTTCAGCGCGTCAAAAGAGACAAGGCTGCTTAACCTCTCGCCAAGCATCCTGTTTCCGGTTTGATCATGATTTTGAATGTACACTACAAATTGTGAAGGATCAAACTTTGAGGAATCGCTTCCGTGAAAGCGTTTGCGGTACTTAGAATATCTCCAGGAGTAAACAAACCCTTCATTATAAGCTTTGCAAAGATCACCCATTGAAACGAAATCTTCATAGTAACCGTCCGCTTCGCCCGTTAGCATAGTATGCAAAGCGTGATGAAAATCATCACTCCACTGAGCGTCAAGCCCATGCCCGTTTTTTTCATGAGGAGTAACAATCCGCACATCATTTAAGTCGCTCTCAGCGATAAGATGATATTTTTTACCTGTTGATCGGGAAAGCTCATTTGTCTTCCGAGCCATCTCCGCAAGCACATGTAAAGCGCCGAAATCATAGATTCCATGTACCGCGTCAAGCCGCAGAGCGTCAATGTGGTAATCCCTGAACCAGAGAAGTACATTTTCGGTAAAGTAGTTTCTCGCGCCGTAACTGTACGCTTCATCAAAATTAACGGCGGAACCCCAGGGTGTGCCGTATTCCTCTGTAAAATACGGCCCATAATCGCGCAGATATGTTCCTTCAGGTCCTAAATGATTGTACACGACGTCAAGCACTACCGCGAGTCCCTTTTGATGACACCGGTCAACAAGCCGTTTGAGCCCGGAGGGCCCGCCGTAACTCTCCTGAACCGCAAACGGATAAGCGCCGTCATACCCCCAGTT
The DNA here is from genome assembly GCA_031254105.1 of Chitinispirillales bacterium. GTDB lineage: Bacteria > Fibrobacterota > Chitinivibrionia > Chitinivibrionales > Chitinispirillaceae > WRCH01. The sequence goes on along the minus strand of JAIRVB010000039.1, from coordinate 21,546 downwards.
GCGCTCTCCCGGAAACTGCGCTACAGGCATGATCTCAATAGCTGTTACCCCAAGCTCTTTTAAATAATCAAGTTTTTGACCGCAAGCCTCAAATGTTCCCTCTTTAGTAAATGTACCGGTATGCAATTCGTAAATCACGGCATCTTTAAGAGCGCTCCCTTTCCAATGAGAATCGTTCCAAATAAACTCGCCCTGATCTACGACACAGGATGGTCCATGCACCCCTTTTGGCTGAAAGCGTGAAGCGGGGTCAGGCCGTTCAATACCGCCGTCAAGCTTATACATGTAAAGAGACCCCGGCCCTGCCTGAACATGCCTTGCGTGCCAGTAACCCATCTCATCGCGCTCCATCTTAATATCGCGGATGAGGGGATCAACAATAAGCAGCTCTACCTCAGAGCGCAGAGGCGCCCAGACAGTGAATGAACTAAAACCGTTGCCTTCGTAGAATGATCCTATTTGCATATTTTATTCACCAAACGTTACAGTGGATCTTTTATAAGCACGCAATAAGTGTTAAATACGCGCCCTTCCCTACTCTTCGCCAAGCAAACTCTTTATTCCAAGAAGCGGAATTATCACCCAATCCGGCCTGTTATTAAGCTCATATCCAAGCTCATACACCGCCTTTTCAAGCAAAAACGCTCTTAAAAGTATATCTATCTCCTGAGTGCTTTGGGGGATAAATTCGGCTCCCCGCGCTTCATCCAGATAAGCCCTTAGAAATAAACCGCTGGTGTAATGATACCATGGTTCAATCCAGGAACTCAACAGTTCCTTATCCTCTTCTCTAAAAACCGATTCAAGCTTGAGAGCACCGTAGCAAACATAATGAAATGAACGGATCATCCCCGCGACATCAAGAAATGGTGATTTTTTAAGTTTTCGCTCACTTAAGGAGCGCGCGGGCTCACCCTCAAAATCCATTATGACAAAATCCTTACCTGTAAAGAGCACCTGCCCAAGGTGGTAGTCGCCGTGCACACGGGTTTTTAACGTGGTTATCTTTTTTGTAACGATGCGCTTCATCCGCTGCAATATCCGCTTTTCAAGTTCAAGAACGTCCTTAGCTTCAGAGCGCACATGTTCGGGCATTTTCTTAAGCTCTTTTTCCAAAAGACGCATCGCTTTCTGCGCAAGCCCCTGCATGGATTGATATACGCTGCGCTGATAGAGTTGGGAGAAGCTTTCCGGGACAAACTGAGGGGTATCAACTCCCGCCGCGAGTTCTATGTGGAGCTGCGCTGTGCGTTTGCCAAGAAGAGAAACCATTTCAAGAAAAAGCTCACCGTTGAGATCAATAAAAAAGTCCGGTATCTTGCTCATATTAATATACATAAGATCAGGATACCTTGCGGGTAAGCGGGGCAGATTAGCGCTTGAGGAGAGAATCCGCTCGAAATACTTGATTACTACTCCCAGGGAGTAGTTCCACGCGTTGCCGCTGTTTTCTACATACCCCTGCATAATCGCTATTGTAAGCGGTTCGTTGCTGCCCTTCCTGTATTCAATAACTCCGGCGTAAGGCGGTATGTTGCGAAAACGCCCCCGGTCTCCAAGGTAGCGTAAAATATCTAACTCCGGATTGATCCCTTTCTCAAGCCTGCGGTACAGCTTGAGAAATAAAGTTTCATTGAAAAGTATCGCGGTATTGCTTTGTTCCACAACAAGCGGCCTCGAAGGGATAGGCAATGTTTTTCCGGCGATCATCGTTTTGAGACTTTTTGCCGGCAAGCCGTTGAACTCCCCTTTTAATCCTTTGATCTTACGTCTGTTAACTATCGCGTTGAAAAGTATGTAATGAAACCTGTCGTCATAAGTACCATCGTAGAGGATACCGTCATCCTTGTCAGATTCTATATCAGCGATTACGGATTGAGGGAAGTCTTCGTTCAGCCCGCCCAGAAGACTTCGCTGATTGTAGGAGAGCGGCAAAAGGTAGCGTTCCTCAGCCCCCTGGCTGTAGCTTACCTTGAGAATGGCAAGCCTGCACGACCAGCTTTTATCCTCAATACGCCCCTCTTCCTCAATTTTTACGCTGTTGATCTTCCGGCTCTTTGCTCCAAACCAACGGCTTCTGCGCAGGTAATCGGGCAGAACAGTGTCTTCAAGGCGGGTGCGGTTCGCGCCCTCAAAGATCTCCTCCCAGTTTTTCTTTACCTGAAACACACTCACTTTATCCTCCACCCCTACGGTCTCCTCATCTTCGTAAAGCTCTAACCAAAAATAATCATAGGGACCAAGGGTGAAAAGGTAGGGCGTATCTTTTATGATGGGAAAACTGTTTCTTCCAAAAACCTCCTCAGGTATATAACCGACAAAATCGCCCAAATCTAAATTGACTATCTGGCTGTACCGCGAAAGATTGACCACTACAAGCACATTCTCCTTTTTATACTGGCGGATAAAAGAGAGAACTTTTGGGTTATCTCCCGAAATTACCCGAAGCGTCCCGCGGCTGAAAGCCTTAAAGCGGCGCCGGCCGGATATTATGTTACGCATCCACCACAAAAGAGAGGAGTAGCTCGCCTCCTGATTCTGCACGTTCACCGCCTCATAGTGATACTCCGGATCTATGATTACCGGTAAAAACAGCTTGTGGGGATTGGCGTGAGAGAAGCCCGCGTTGCGGTCGGGTCCCCACTGCATAGGGGTGCGAACTCCGTTGCGGTCGCCTAAATAATAATTGTCTCCCATACCGATCTCATCGCCGTAATAGATGACCGGGGTTCCGGGGAGTGAAAAAAGCAAAATGTTCATGAGCTCAATTTTGCGCCTGTCATTGGATAAAAGAGGCCCAAGCCTCCGCCTTATTCCAAGATTGATCTTTGCGCGGCTGTCCTTGGCGTACACACGGTACATATAATCCCGCTCCTCATCGGTCACCATCTCTAAAGTAAGCTCATCGTGGTTGCGCAGAAATAAAGCCCACTGGCAGCTTGGGGGAATAGCGGGAGTAGAGCGCAGAATATCGACAATGGGAAAACTGTCCTCCATCTGAATAGCCATAAACATGCGCGGCATGAGCGGAAAATGAAAAGCCATGTGGCACTCATCGCCATCGCCAAAATACTCCGCCGCGTCCTCGGGCCACTGGTTAGCCTCAGCGAGAAGCATGCGGTTTTCAAACTTACTGTCTACATGCGCCCGCAGCTTCTTAAGGAACATGTGAGTTTCCTTTAAGTTCTCGCTGTTAGTGCCTTCTCTTGCGTATAGATACGGTACAGCGTCAAGCCTCAAGCCGTCCACTCCCATCTCAAACCAGAAATCAATAACTTTAAACAGCGCACGGTGTACCGCCGGACTGTCAAAATTGAGATCAGGCTGATGGGAGTAGAAACGGTGCCAGTAGTAGGCGTGCGCCACATGATCCCAGCTCCAGTTTGAGTGCTCAAAATCCTTAAAGATAATACGCACATCCTTGTAGCGCTCCGCCGTGTCGCTCCACATATACATCTTTCTCGCGACCGATCCCTTCGGAGCGCGGCGCGCTTTCTTGAACCACTCATGCTCATCGGATGTGTGATTCAGCACAAGTTCCACGATCACCTTTATGTTTCTTTGATGAGCGGCTTTAAGCAGCTCCTTAAAATCCTTGAGGGTGCCGTAATCGGGATGCACGCTGAAATAATCGGCGATATCATAACCATCATCTTTTAACGGCGAAGGATAAAACGGCAAAAGCCAGACCGTGTTTATCCCAAGACTTTGAAGATAATCAAGCTTTTCGGTAAGACCCTTAAAATCCCCTATACCATCACCGTTGCTGTCTCCAAAAGCGCGCACGTGTACTTCGTATATGACAGCGTCTTTGTACCACAGGGCGATGTCGTCGTCGTGCTTATTATCCATAGCAAACGGCAGCCTTTCTCGGATTTAGTTGTCAGTTGCAAATAAAAACGGTTAAGGTATTATTCTTTTATAGTCATTCAACTTGAAAAAGAGTTTTATTAATGCAGAAATAGATGGCAGAATGCAGAAATGAGGTGATCTGATCTTTTATTTCCGCGTTCGCACATCTATTTTGAAGTTGAATTATTATAAAACTCATACCTGTACATTTTTTCTAATTTGGCAACTTTATTCGGGAAAACTCGTTTGGGTAATTTAAGGTAGCAAGAGGTATACCAAAGAAAAACGCTGAATGTAAAAAATACGGGCGGCCTCAAACGGGCCGCCCGTACTGTTTAAACCTCCGCGGCTGCCGCACTTACCGGACGCCTAACATAAACGACACTTTCTCAGTCTTGCCGTCTGATGTCTTGACACTACCCCTTACAAGATATGTGCCTTCAGATACCGAACGTCCCTTAGTGTCTTTGAGGTTCCATGTCCCGATCTGTCTGCGGGACAGCTCCCCCGCGGATTTATCGGTGATTCTGATCCTGTTCACAACACTGCCCGACGCGTTGAAAATTGTCAGTGTGCCGTTCTCAACGCTCTTACCTTGACGGTAGAAGTTGACGGCGCCCGCAGATTTCGCAACCGGATTCGGGCCTGCGGTAAACTCACTTGTCATCGAACCAAGCGGCGCGGCCGCCTCTGCCGCGTCCGGAAGTTTTTTAATAAGTCCGCCCGTAACCATTATAGTTCCAAAATCTCCCCAGATAACAGCCGCGACATAAAGAGGAAGACTGGCTAATGTCGGAACATACAGGGTACAGAGTGAGGTATTAACATTTAAAAATAGATTTGAAGATAACAGCAATGTAAGCGGTACAGGACTTAAACTGGTTACTGATGTTAAACCGGTACAATTGGAAAACGCATTTAATCCCAGAGTAGTCACACCGGCAGGAATGGTTACGGAAGTCAGCCCGATACAATTCTGAAACGCGGCGACTCCGATAGAAGTTACGCTGTTAGGTATGGTTACTGATGTTAAAGCGGAACAAAGAGCAAAAGAAGCTTGTCCTATGGAAATAATCCCATCATTAATTACAACGCTGGCAATGGAATCCGCGTAAATATTCCAGGGAATATTACTGGGGGAGGAGTAGTCTGCCATAGCTCCCGTACCGCTTATGGTAAGTACCCCATTGTCGAAAGTGGCGAAAACTGTTCCCGGAACCGCGCCGATGTCCCAGCCAAGCGACCATTTGGCGTAAAGGGTGATATTTGATGATACGGTACCGGTAAGGAAATCCCACGCGGTAGTGTATGTAGTATCCGTATACCAGCCGGCAAAGAGATTATTTAAGAGAGTCGGATTAATAGGTGGTATCACAAGACCGCCGGAAACTACGCTTACCGAACCCACACTGCTGCCTCCCCGCGAATCAAATGTTACGGTAAAAAATACCTCCCCGGTCGTTGATCTTATATTACCGAAATTTTTCCAGGGATCAACCGCGCTGTAGGCCCCAACACTGCCTGGCAGCACAAACAGCGTACAGGCCGCCAGATTTAAACCATCAAACGTAGATGCCGATACGGCAGGCGGCACAGGATTCAAACTTGTTACGGATGTTAAGTTGTCGCAAAACATAAACGCGTAGTCCCCGATAGAAGCCACACTTGAGGGAATGGCTACGGATTCTAATTTATCGCAAAACAGAAACGCCATTTTCCCGATAGTTGTTACGCCTTCATTAATTACAGCACTGGTAATGGAATCCGCGTAAATATACCAGGGAATATTACTGGGGGAGGAGTAATTTGCCATAGCTCCCACACCGCTTATGGTAAGTACCCCGTTGTCTAAAGTGGCGAAAACGGTTCCCGGAATCACGCCGATGTCCCAGCCAAGCATCCACCCGGCGTAAAGGGTCATATCCGACAGTACAACGCCGGTACTAAAATTCCACGCGGTACCGTATGCCGTATCCGTATACCAGCCGCCGAAAATATAATTCGTAAAGACAGGAACAGCTGGCTCTATCACAAGAGTGCCGATATTTACGGATTGCGCGCTTACGCTGCTGCCGCCTTTAGAGTCGAATGTTACGGTGAAGATCTTTACGAGATAATTAATGTTTCCGAAATCTTTCCAGTAATCAGCCATACTGTAAGCCGCGACACTGCCCGGCAGCACAGTAAGGGTACAGGCCGCCAGATTTAAACCATCAAACGTAGACGCTGATACGGCGAGCGGCACAGGATTCAAGGTTGTTACGGATGTTAAGTTATCGCAAAACAGAAACGCGTAGTTTCCGATAGAAGCCACGCTTGAGGGAATGGTTATGGATGCTAATTTATCGCAAAACAGAAACGCCATGTTTCCGATAGTTGTCACACCATCATTAATTACAACGCCGGTAATGGAATCTGCATAACTATACCAGGGAATATTACCAGGAGAGGAGTAATTTGCCATAGCTCCCGTACCGCTTATGGTAAATACCCCATTGTTTAAAGTGGCAAAAACGGTTCCCGGCACCGCGCCGCAGTCCCAGCCGAATGTCCACTTGGCGTAAAGCGTTATATCTGATAACACGGCACCGGTACCAAAATCCCACGCGGCAGTGTATGTAGTATCCGTATACCAGCCGCCGAAAATATAATTCGTAAAGACAGGGATAGCGGGCTCTGTCACAAGGCCGCCGGAAGCTACGGTTACCGAACCCACTCCGCTGCCGCCCCGCGAATCAAATGTTACGGTAAATGTATCTACGATAGATATTATAACTCCGAAATTTTTCCAGTAATCAGCCGTGCTGTAAGCGGCGCTGCCGTTTTGCGGCACAGTTAAAGTACAGGCCGCCTGATTTACACCATCAAACGTATAGTACGTTATAACGGGCGGCACAGGGTTTAAACTTGTTACGGACTTCAGACTGGTGCAAAGCAAAAATGCGTACTCTCCGATAGAAGTCACGCTTGAGGGAATGGTTACGGATGTTAAGTTGGTGGAGAACAAAAACGCTCTGTTTCCTATAGAAGTAACTCCATCTTCAATTACAACATCGGTAATGGAATTTACATAATTATACCAGGGAATAGAGCTTGTGGAAGTGTAATTTGCCATAGCCCCCGTACCGCTTATGGTAAGTACCCCATTGCCTAAAGTGGCAAAAACGGTTCCCGGCACCGCGCCGCAGTCCCAGCCGAATGTCCACTTGGCGTAAAGCGTTATATTTGAGGATACGGTGCCGGTAAGGAAATCCCGCACGGCAGCGTATGTGGTATCCGTATACCAGCCGCCGAAAATATAATTCGTAAAGACAGGGACAGCGGGCTCTGTCACAAGGCCGCCGAAAACTACGGTTTGTGAACCTACACCGCTGCCGCCCCGCGAATCGAATGTCACAGTGAACGACGTTTCTGTCGTAGACATTATAGTTCCAAAATCTCCCCAGATGTTGGCCGCGCTATACGCTGCAACGCTGCCTTCGGGCACTAACAAAGTACAAGCAGCTAAGTCTACACCGAAGAATGCATTTGATGATAATACGGGCGCAGACGGATTCAGACTTATCACAGTTGTTAAATTACTGCAGGAAAGCGCCATGTCTCCGATAGACTCCACACTGCTGGGAAGGATTATTGATGTTAAGCCGCTGCAACCGAAAAACGCGCTGTCTCCGATAGCGGTCACGCCGTTTGGAATCGTTACGGATGTTAAACCGCTGCAATAGTAAAACGTATGATTTTCGATAGACGTAACACTGTCGGGAATGGTTATGGACTCTAAACCGGTACAATAATAAAAAGCCCAGCTTCCGATACTAGTCACGCTGTTTGGAATAGTTATGGAAGCTAAACTTACACAACCGGCAAACGCCTCATTTCCTATAGATTTTACACTGTCGGGAATGGTTATGGATGTTAAGCTGTTACAATTGTGAAAAGCTCCATCTCCTATTAAAGTTACACTTTCCGAAATGTTCGCGGAAATTAAATTATTGAAATTGTAAAACGCCATAGCTCCTATGGAAGTAACGCCGTCTTCAATTACGACATTGATAACGGAATCCGCGTAATTATACCAGGGAATAGAACTTGTGGAAGTGTAATTTGCCATAGCCCCCGTACCGCTTATGGTAAGCGTTCCGTTATCTATAGTGGCAAAAACGGTTCCCGGCACAGCGCCGCAATCCCAACCGAATATCCATTTTGCGTAAAGTGTTATATCCGATGATACGGTGCCGGTATTAAAATCCCACGCGACGGCGTATGTTGTATCTGTATACCAGCCAGCGAAAATGTGATCAGTGCGGGTCGGGACAGAAGGCTCCCCTACCTTACCGCCGGACACTACGCTCTGTGAAATTACATCACTGCCGCCCTGCGAATTAAATGTTACGGTAAACATCTTTACGATAGATTTAAAATTTCCAAAATCTTTCCAGTAGTCGGTTACTCTGTAGTCAACGATGTTATCTTGCTTTACAAACAGCATACAAGCAGCCAGGTTTAAACCACTAAACGTCTGTGACGTTACTGTGGGCGGTACACAATTTAAGCTGATCATTGATTTTAAACTGACACAACCCGAAAACGCGCTGCCTTCTATGGAGGTCACACCCGCGGGAATGGTTATAGATGTTAAGCCGCTGCAGCCGGAAAACGTACCCCATTCAATAGAAGTCACGTTTTCGGAAATACTCACCGATATCAAGTTTTTGCAGCCGGAGAACGCTTCATATCCTATATAAGCCACGTTATCCGGGATGGTTACTGATGTTAAACTGGCGCAGCCGGAAAACGCTCCGTTTCCGATATAAGTCACATTATTTGGAATGGTTACGGATGTTAAACTGCCGCAGCCAAAAAACGTAAAGTCCCCGATAGCCGTTACGCTGCCCGGAATAGTTACAGATGTTAAATTGCTGAAATTGTAAAACGCCATACTTCCGATAGAGGTCACTCCATTTTGAATAACCACATTGGTAATTGTGTTCCTCGCGTAATTCCAGGGCGCGTCGGAAGGGAGATAATAATTCGTCATATTTCCCGAACCGCTGATGGTAAGGGTCCCACTCGTTAAAGTTGCGGTAACATTGGCTCCGCAACTCCACGTATTCGCGAATCCTGTCGCACTTGCCAATAAAAGCATAGACAAGGCCATAACTTTTGTGAAAGCACTTCCTTTCATCTGTTCCTCCTTTGTTAAGGTATGAAAATATTATAAATATTATGTTATGCAATACTTCTGACATTAAATGTACTTATACTTGCTATGATCATATTGTTTAATTTTACATTTATGAAGATAATTTATAACCACATTAAATACAAAATAAAAAATTTAATATTATTTCCGGGCCGGTGAAGTTTAATTTTACTCTGATTCGCGTACTAATAAATTTTATCATCAAATAACTTGCATTTTAATATTTCAGATTAATATTTTAGCGTTGTACGCTTGGTACATGAAAATACTTTTGAATGGATGTATCATCTGTTCATATGTATTGATAAAATCTAAAGTTGTTTAGTCTTTCTTTTCTGGAGAGAGTCTGTCAGGCAATAACAAGCGGTTCGAAACAAGTTCCGCTATATAAATAATTCCTCATTCACCAACTATCAAAGGAGTTTTGTGATGAGTTTCTTCAAAGGCGCTTACAGTCAATTCCCAAAAATCAAACACAGGGGGCAATGCTACTTTAAAGCATCTGTTTTGCTGTCAAGCATGCTTCTTTCGTATCATCCCGGCGCTCATGCCAAAATCATTAACGCGACAGGAGGAACAACCACAGAAATTCAAACAGCCGTTAATCAAGCTTCGGCGGCAGCGGGCGATACTGTTAAAATTCCGGCAGGCACATTCACTTTTAACGGCAGCGTTACCATGAATGCAGGAATTACCGTTTTGGGCGCGGGTAAAAACTCAACTGTTCTTAACAAGTCAGGCTCCTCCGTAACGGCAATGTTTGTAGTCAACGGGAGTAACGGGTATCAAACAACAATCGGAGGGTTTACAATCTCCGGTATCATTTCTTCCCCCTCAACCTTACAGGACAGAGGCATACAGGTAAATTACGGCGCGAATTTTCATATCTTCGATGTCAAGTTCAAAAACTTCGGGCACTCAGGCGCGTACATAACCGGAAATAGCCGCGGACTCATACGGCATTGCGACTTTATCGATATTTACCGTCCCGCAATCAATAACTTAGGCTATGGGGTAGCAGTTTACGGAGACAAAGACAGTGCGTGGACACGACCGCTTGAGCTGGGTACCGCAAACGCTGTCTACATAGAAGACTGCTACTTCAGTAACACCCGTCACGCTGTCACTTCCAATGATGGCGGCAAGTATGTTTTCCGTTACAATACTATTGTTAACAACGCAGAAAATTTTCAGGGAGTTGACGTTCACGGTTTGGAATACGGAAGTTCCAGAGGTTCCAGAAGCTACGAAATTTACAATAACATAATTAATGATTCGGGACGTACTGCTTTTAGCAGCATCTGGATACGCGGAGGCGATGGTGTGATCTTTAACAATAAGATCAAGTACAATATCGGCAATGACAGCAGCACTCCCATCATCCTCACCAACCGCACCGACGGCACTCATAATTCCACAACGTATCCCGCTCCCGATCAAACCAGAATGCTTTATGTATGGGATAACGAAGTGATTCGCGGCAATAATGTCGCTAATGTGGGAGTAACTGTACGTAGCGGACACAAAAGTTTCTTCATGCTTGACAGGGATTACTTTCACGAGGAGCTGCCCGGCTACACGCCTTATACTTACCCGCATCCGCTCTCCGGCGATGAGGCGCTTGTAATTACAGCCAATAATCCTGCCGATGGGGTAACCTCCACAAACTACTTCCACATGCTCACCGCCTCAGGCGGAACAACTCCATATACTTGGAGCGTTATTTCAGGAGCTTTACCGGCCGGTCTCAACCTTAACGGATCAGGTATAATAAACGGAACACTCACAGACAGCCAGAGCGGGGCTTTTATAGTTAAGGTAGCGGATGTAAATAATTTGCAAGATATAAAACCTATGACTCTGTCTGTCATAAATTCTAATCTTGTCAATTTGATTAATTCCTCAACGTATTCCGGCGACTGCGGATGTATTGATTCGAGAAATCCGGTAACAGCGCTGTGGAACGGAAATGTAAGCGGTAATCCGCAGGCCTCAATGCCAGGTTCGGGAACTTCTAGTTCAATGTGGGTAGAATTTGACTTCGGACAAATTTATGACCTTTCGATGGTACGCCTGTTCGGAGACGCCGACAGCAACTGGGTCAGCAAAACTTTCAGCGTTTTTGTCAAGACCAATCTATCTGACCCGTGGACGCCGGTAGTAAATAACCAAAACTGTTTCGGCAACCAGTGGTATCAGTTTCAGACAACAGCTTCGGGACGGTACATGCGCCTTTTTGTAATGGGAGACTCGGTTAAAAATTCTGTACAGATACGGGGGTTTGAAGCATACGGCGAACTGAATTATCTGCCGCCCGCAATTACAACTGTTACTCTTCCCGGAGGAGAGACCGCGAGTGGTTACTCTCATACGCTTACAGTCTCCGGAGGAAGAGCGCCATATACATGGAGCGTTATTTCAGGAGCTCTGCCGGCAGGCCTCAGCCTCAGCGGATCCGGCATTATCAGCGGAATACCTGTGAAAGTGCAAACTTCAACCCTCACAATCAGGGTAATGGACGCTAACAACAATCAGGACACGGTTCAGTTAACAATACCCATTGTTAATCTCAACGAAGTCAATCTGATCAATGCGTCAACGTACTCCAGTGACTGCGGATTATTTGCTTCCGGAAATACTGTAACCGCTCTTTGGAATGGAAATATAAGCGGAGATCCGCAGTCTTCCATGCCAGGTTCAAGGATATCTGACTCTATTTGGGTAGAGTTTGACTTCGGACAAATATACAGTCTTTCAAGAGTACTCCTTTTTGGGGATGCGAATGGTGACTGGGTCAGCAAAATTTTCGACGTCTATGTTAAGCAGCTTGAGTCGGATCAATGGACACAAATAGTAAAAAATAAAAACTGTTTCGGCAACCAGTGGTATGAAACAGAAACAATAGCCGAGGCTCAGTACTTACGCCTTTTTGTCAAAGGGGACTCAACCAAAGGTTCCGTACAGGTACGGGCGTTTGAAGTATACGGTGAACCTAAATATCCCTATCACACTAATTTGATCAATGGGTTAACATACGCCGGCGACTGCGGACTGATCGCTCCAACCAATCCGGTAGAAGGATTGTGGGATGGAAACATAAGCGGCGACCCTCAGAGTTCAATGCCCGGTTCAAGGGTATCGGATACCATGTGGATAGATTTTAACTTTGGACAAGTATATGATCTTTCAAGAATCCGCCTTTTTGGAGATACTTTGGGAGATTGGGTCAGCAAGACTTTCAGCGTCTTTATCAAATCTCACTCATCTGACCCATGGATCCAAATAATCAATAAAAAAGCGTGCTTTGGCAACCGGTGGTATGAGTCATTGATAACCGCACAGGCTCAATATCTGCGTCTTTTTGTCAAAGGAGACTCAACTAAAAATTTCGTACAGGTAAGGGCGTTTGAAGTATACGGCGCACCGAAGTACCAATCAGCCATGGCGAAAAGCGTACCTTTATACTCAACCGGATCCGCATCTAATGTCAATGCGCTCACAGGAGAATTTACCGCGGGTCCGAACCCGGTTGCTAAATCCGCGGGTACCGTCAATTTCTACCGTCAGGGTACCCGTGTTAACAAAGGCACTCTGACCGTTTTCAGCGCATCCGGCAAGGCTGTCAGCAAAGTTAAAATCACCGATAAATCATCCGGGCAGTCCCGGAGGATGGTTGGTTCATGGAACTTTAAAGACACTAGGGGCAGACCGGTGTCAGAGGGTACTTATTTAGTAAAGGGAATGATCAAAACATCAGAAGGCAAAACAGAGGAAATATCGTTAATACTGGGAGTAAGGTAGCGTAAAGCGAGGGGCGCGGGTTAAACCCGCGCCCCTTTTCTTATTAGAGAGGTCATTATTCAATAAACCGGTTGCGTACACTTGAATATTTGACCATCGAAACAAACTCCTCATGAAAACGCCCATTGCTCGCGACCGCTCCCGTAGAGCCGAGTACAAAAGGATTTCCATCGCGGTCGCTTATCCTGCCGCCAGCTTCCTGAACCAGAAGCATCCCTGCCGCGTAATCCCACGGCGATAAAAAATATTCAAAATAAGCGTCGAATCTGCCGCAAGCAACCCAGCTCAGATCTATAGCCGCGCTCCCCATTCTACGGATACCTCTGATATTTTTCTTGAACAGCGCCTGAACAGAACAGAGCGTTTTTTCCATGAGTTCGCCCCTGTCATAGTAAAACCCCACGCTTACCATAGCCTGTTGTAAACTTGCGGAATTTGTAACGCTGATTTTTTTACCGTTAAGATACGCACCGCCGCCTCTCTGCGCGCTGAAAAGCTCATCGCGCTCAGGGTCGTAAACGCAGCCGCACAAAACAGTTCCCTTACTAGCGTAAGCGATAGAAACGCAGTAAACAGGGATGGTATGAGTAAAATTATTGGTCCCGTCCAAGGGATCAATAATCCAAAGACTCTCTGAGTCAAGCGCGTCTCTTTTTTCATCCTCTTCGCCGAAAAAACGAGAGTCGGGAAACTGCTCAATAAGCGCATCCTCAATCATCCTCTGCGCCTTAGTGTCAGCCTCAGTAACAAGATCGTTTATCCCCTTGTCCGACACACGGACATGGCCTTTCATCCCTTTGACAAACGCGCCGGCGTTCTTCGCGATTTCAACAGCTGCCTCAAGTTGTTTCATTTATCATTCTCCAATCAATATTAGCAAAAGTATTATTATAAAAAACTAATTCATTATTACCGGTGGGAATAACAATCGCAGAGTTTTCTGCAATTAATCTATCTTCAAAATTTTTTTAACTTTTTTCATGTATATCCAATAACTTTTTTTGCGCTTCACTATTACTTTTGTCTAATTTTATTGTTACATATACTGTTCATAGTCCTAAAATAATCAAACCTCAACCCCGGCAATCCCTACTGTCTTAACACTAACCGCAATAACCGACAACGGCAAATCCAAAATACGCCTCTAATCCTAATGTTTCACTGCCCAATCGTCTGAATCATTCTTAATGCCGTTTTCCCCTTTCAATAGTTTTTATTTCCTCTTCAGTCAATTCATAAAGTTCATAAACTAACATGTTTATATGGTCTTCACTGTGGGAAATTCTTGATTTTATTTGGTCTATCTGGTTTGGCAAGGCCGCTGTTTGCACTTCTTTGTTGAGACGCAGAAGTTTGTCAACATGTTTAATAATTTCTGTTTCTATTTGTTTTGAAACATTTTTGGGTATTGGCAGCTGCTCAACATGCTGTTTCTTTACTTCCGCAAGCGCCTCGCCTTTTTCGGGGTTTATTAGATAGTAATAAAAACCGGTAAATTTTGAATTGAGAACTCCCAACAAAAAACGGTGGTCCATTTCATTAGAAATGATAATGTGCAAGTTGTTTCGGCAAATAATGTCAGCGCCGATTAAAGTTGCGATAATACTATCGCCGGTTTGCCGGACGACAATTTTTTCTTTGGCTTCAAAAATTTGAGGGTCGCGCGGCGCCGCAAGCCATTCGCCGTATTGTATCCAACTATCATTATTCCAAAAATTACTATACTTGTTTATCAGGCTTCCTCTTAATAAAGGCAGCCAGTGTTTTCCTTTAGGTTTTGGCTTGTTCTCAAAAACAAATGGTTTCTCTTGTAAAGTTTGATTAGTTTGGGGCGGGTTACCTTTGCCTTTTTCAAATGGTTTTACACCATTGTAAACAACACACATATCCTGAATTACAGCGCTTTGTTTTTTTATTTTTTCAAACAAAGCCTTTTCCTCTTCGCTTGACAGTATATTTATCACATCTCCGTTGTCGGGCAACTCACACTGGTCAATAAATTGATGGTGTTTTATTTCGCCTTTTCCAAAAATATCAATTTCTACTTCATAATTCTTGATGTAATTGTTTCTTTCAAACACCAACACATGCGTATCAACTACAGCCTTGAAAATATATTCGCTTATATGCATTATCCTATGCCAGTAATACTCTGTTGTAAGGTATCTTCTTATGTTCCTGAATTTGATACTTTGCAGCCATGTATTAGGAATGATAACACCCAACATCCCGCCGGTAGCAAGCAGCTTGCTATAACGCTCTAAAAACAGCAGATACAGATCCTGCTGGTAATCCTGATGAATAAACTTGCCGCTGAAATAATCAAATATCTTTTTATTGGAAACTTTTACATACGGCGGATTACCAATTACGCAGTCAAAACCGGAATTAAGGTTTGAATAATAAGACGCTTGCGGCTCCTTTACCATGTATGCGGCGAGTAATTTTTCCGTCTCTTCATGAAGCTTTTTTACTCTCTGATATTGTCTCTTAAACGGTAACTGTTTGTCTACAGGTACATGCCTGTCAAACACCTCCGGAAACGCCTTTTTCCAGGAAAATGGTTTAACTTTCCTCTCTTCCCCGAAATCCAGTTCATTGTCGTAATAATCAAGGTCTATCAGACTGTTTCCGCTTTTTATATTATCGTCCAAAGAGGGTAAAATACGGTCATGAAAAAGTTTTGTCTGCGCCTCGACAGTTTCCTTTGTTTCGTCTTCCATACACTTCAAAAGTAAACTCAGCTTGGTCACTTCAACAGCGTTATTATCTAAATCTACACCAAAAATATTATTGAGCAATATGCGTTTTTTTTCGGCTGTGGTGAGTTCGCCTGTTGGCGTTAAGGGACTGTTTTTACCGCCTTTGCTCCGCTTACCGTTTTCGGTGTAATAATCCTTGTGCCAGTTGAGTAAATACTGGTAAGCGCCGATTAAAAAACTGCCGCTTCCGCAAGCTGGGTCAACAATTTTTATATCGCTTACCTCTTTTGGCGTTTTGCTTTCTAAAAGTTTTCCGACTGTATTTTTTACGATATAATCAACAATGTATTGTGGTGTATAATAGACGCCGCCTGCCTTACGGACTTCGGGTTTTTCCTCAATGCTGGCGCGCCCGCCTTTTGACAGCGAGATTTGCTTACCCAAAAACCGTTCGTAAGCGCTGCCTAAAATCTCTACAGACAAAACAGAAAACTCATAAGGACATTTAGGATAGTAAAGTTCATCAATAATACTTTTAATGACTTTGCTATCTATGGTTATTTTTTTACTGATTTTGTCTTTGCGAAAATCAAAAAGACCTGAATTATATTTTTGATCGGCAACAGAAAAAAGCTGTAAAAGGTTTTGGTAATAATCGCCGTTTTTAACGCAGCCGCGCAAATCTTCGTATTGTTCCACGCCTCTGTCTTCGGCAATGCGAAGAAAAATTATGCGGTCAATGGTGTGCTGTACAACAAAATTGAGTTCTTCTTCGCCAATTTCATTACGAAGCGCGATATTTCGCGCAAGCTCCATACGCCAGTCGTCTAATGATTCTAAAAAATCGTGGTCAACTGTTGTAGTTCCCTTTTTGTTTTTGTCGCTCTGAATGTATTTGTCAAAACTTCCTTTAAGCGCGCACTCTTTGCTGAAAGTATTCCAAATAAAATCAAACTCACTGACGTATTCGGAATATGTGAGATATTTTATCCGTCCGTTGCTTGCTTTGTCGGTTGATTCAGGTTTAGTTGCACAGTCGTAAACAGCAAGTTCCTCAAAGTTGGTGATAATACTTACCGGCATTTTCGCGCTCCACCCGTATCTGCGAATTTGATATGCCGGCTGCGTGTTATCTTTGATTTCTATACTTGGTTTTTTTGCTTCAAGGAAAAACAGCCGCTTGCCGCCCGGAAGTCTGAAAGAGTAGTCCGGCGTTTTTGTAGCTCCGCCAACTTTTACACGGTCTTCGTGAATAACTTCGCGGTAACTTTCTGCATATCCGCTTTCGTTGTTCATATCCCAGCCAAGAGCTTTCCAAAACGGGTCAATGAAATCACTGCGTGTTTGCGCTTCGTTGTAATCCTTGTTTTTATAAAATTCCTTTTGTTCATCAAACCGCTTAACAAGAGATTTGATTATGTTTAGCGCTTTGTCTTCAGTTTGCATTGCCTGTCCAATATTACAGGGATAGTGTAAAAGTGCATTAGTATTGTAAAAAATCTCCAACTGTAACTTACCTTGTGAGTATATCTGATTTTACTCATTTTTAGATACACAGCAGCTTCAAAAAGAGTTTTCACGTTTACGTTTATTATTGTTAATCCATATTAGAGTTATTAAAAATACCGAAATAAAAACGTCCAAATCCACAGCGCAACATATTTATACTAAACTGTAAACTAAGTTCTTTTCTGCAGCCTCGCCCAAGCGTCCTTAAGCGTTACCGTGCGGTTAAAGACAAGCTTACCATCGCGCGAATCCTCATCAACGCGAAAGTAACCCATACGCTCAAACTGGAACCTCTCCCCAACTTTCGCGTCGCCAAGAGACGGCTCTATTTTGCATTCATCAACTATACTAAGCGAATCGGGATTGATATTTAATAAAAAGTTTCCATCAGGAGCGTCTAAAGGGTCTTCCTTTGTGAAAAGACTATCATAGAGCCGCACCTGTGCGTTGAGTGCATGCTGAGCCGACACCCAGTGAATAGTCGCCTTTGGCGAACGGCCGTCGGGAGACGCTCCGCCGCGTGTGGCAGGGTCGTAAACGCAGCGAAGCTCTGTAATCTTGCCGCTGTTATCCTTGACAACTTCCTTACAGGTGATAAAATATCCGTAACGAAGCCTGACTTCCCTGCCGGGAGCAAGCCTGAAGAATTTTTTCGGCGGCTCTTCCATGAAATCATCCAGTTCGATGTAAATGACACGTGAGAAAGGTATTTTTCTGCTTCCCATAGATTCATCTTCAGGATTGTTTATAGCGTCAAGTTCCTCTGTTTGACCTTCGGGATAGTTTTCTATAACTACTTTTAATGGATTGATAACAGCCATCACCCGTTTACTTCTTTTATTGAGGTCTTCTCTGACGCAGTATTCAAGAAGCGCTATGTCTACCACGCTCTCACGCTTTGCCACACCGATACGTTCGGCGAAATTTCTGATTGATTCAGGCGTATACCCCCTGCGCCGCAGACCCGAAATCGTAGGCATACGCGGATCATCCCAGCCGCTCACATGCTTCTCCCGCACAAGCTGCAATAGTTTACGCTTGCTC
This sequence comes from Chitinispirillales bacterium, assembly GCA_031254105.1. GTDB lineage: Bacteria > Fibrobacterota > Chitinivibrionia > Chitinivibrionales > Chitinispirillaceae > WRCH01. Next base: position 3,435 of record JAIRVB010000039.1, on the reverse strand, counting down.
ATAACGGTATAGCTGAGGTTAAGCCGCGCAAACTCCGTCTGCTGCGGGTGATGAACCCCCTCAAGCTGATTGAGATACCAGTCGTAAAGCGGGCGGTGATCCTCAAATTCAAGAGAGCAAAGGGAGTTAGTCACGCCCTCTATGGAATCTTCCAAACCGTGCGCCCAATCGTACATTGGATATATTTTCCAGGTATCGCCCTGACGGTGGTGATGAGTTTTCATGATGCGGTACATGACAGGATCGCGCATATTCATATTCGGATGCGACATGTCAATTTTAGCTCTCAGTACACGCGTACCATCCGTAAACTCTCCCCTTGTCATTGCGGCAAAGAGTTCTAAATTCTCCTCTACGCCGCGGTTTCTGAAAGGACTCTCTTTACCGGGGGCAGTGAGCGTGCCGCGATACTCGCGGATCTGTTCGTGGCTGAGATCATCAACATAAGCCTTGCCCGCCTTTATTAACCGTACGGCCCAATCGCGCATCTGTCCAAAGTAATCTGAGGCAAAGTAAAGGTGATCGCCCCAATCAAACCCAAGCCACTTAACATCGCGTTTTATAGATTCGATGTACTCATTTTCCTCTTTTGCGGGATTCGTATCATCAAAACGCAGATGACATTCGCCATTAAACTCTTTCGCCATACCAAAATTTATGCAAATAGCTTTGGCGTGTCCTATATGTAAATAGCCGTTTGGCTCAGGCGGAAAGCGGGTAACAACTTTCCCGCCCCATCTGCCGTTTTTTATCTCCTCCTTTATCATATCGCGGATGAAATTGGAGGATGCTGCAGGTTGTTCTGTATTTCCTTTGTTTTCCTGTCGTTCCATTTAGTTAAGTTCTCCCGTACCGGTGTTTATCATAGAAAAGTTAAATTCAATTAAAGTCAAAGGCAAAAATTAATATAAAGGGGGAAGTTCTCCGCTCACCCCGCAACGCCCCGCCACATTATCTCCCCCAAACCCCCTCAAAGGGGCTAAAGAAAGAAAAATAATATATATTATGGTTTTAGGAAACTTGAGTTGTTATAGTGTGGAACCGCTTTTTACTTTATAACCCAATAGCCGCCTTTTGCCGCGCCTATAACGCTCTACTTTGCCGACAGTTTTCAATTCGCGCAGCTTCTTTCTACGCCGCGTGTAGTCATGCCTATCTCTTTCGCTATGGTTTTTTGCGCTGATAGCAGGTTTCAAACGCGTTATTTCTAAAATTTTCGCCTGCGTTTGATTTTCACCGAACTTTGGTTCGGTGTAACATCCAATCATTACCTTAAATTTCCATTATCCTCTTTTTCTTTCGCTTTTTCAGCAAGTTTTTTCACAGCTCGGTCAAAATCGCTCTCTAACCTGTCTTTTACCCTCGGATTGAACTAACAAGAATTTCTTGTGAGTCGCTTCCGCGTCTAATTCGCCATCTTTGAAAATGCCATCTATATGTTGACTGATGTTTTGTTGTGTTGTATCATAAATTCCCGCGATTTAGTTTTGTGTGAGTCATAAATCATCGTTGGCAAAACGCACGGAGATTCTTGTTATGCCATCTTCATTACGACTATTTAATTTAAGAAGCTGCAGGCAATCATTCAACGCAAGATTATATTGAAAATATGCTTTATAGACATCACTTCTCTTGTGAAAATTAGAAAAACTTTCAAAATCGTAAATAAATTTATTAATCGTTTGTAAATATAAATTAGGTATGTCAATATCTTCTCTTTGTTTGTTTTTTATTATATTTAACAAGTGAGATTCAATTATGTTTCTTCTATCTAATAAAACACAATCGTCAAATTCAAGAATTTCAGAACCTAAGAAATATTTATCTATATCAGTAATATTATTGTATACATTAAATTCAAGTTTTGGATTTTCATTAAAATATACGACATATTTTTTTCTTAATTCTATCCACAAAATTTGTTTTATTTCTTGCGAAAAAATTTTATATATTTCATTAAAGAAAACATTTTCTTCAAACTTGTCGGATTTTATTATTGATATGTCAACATCAGAATGATACGACGGATTTTTTCTGCCAAAAGAACCAATCAAAAGTATTACATCAATGCTTGATATGCTGTTTGCATGTTGTTTTAATTGTTCTATTATTCATATCTATCTCCTGCATAAAACATTAAAAAATTTCTTTTCTTTATAAAAATATTAAATGTTCTTTACACTTTTGCAAGTGTTGCCTTCTTTTTAGTAAGATTTCGTTGAAATTCACAAAACAATAATATTGATTTTTCCTAAATTTTCACGAGGAACAGGTGTATTTATTTACATAAGGTCCACGATAACTGTATCGCTTCTGCATACATTCAAAAACACTTATACTCAGACAACTTTGGCAATCAGCTGGATTGTATTGTAATACTTTCCATCTTCTGCCGCCATCATATCCAAATCCCATTTTTCGTCTTCGATACATGGATTACGGCTTGCAAGGTATTCTTTCCAAGCTATTTCATGGCAAGCCATTTCGCTGATGTTCACAATTTCCATGCCCTCTGCCTTGCTCCACAGGTCTTTCCACCATTCAATACCTCGAATAGTTCTTGCAACATCGGGAATATCCCAGAACGGTTGCATTTCGGGCGGCACATTGTTACCAAAATCATACTTCAATCCGGGAATTGAAACCGCAATATAACCGCCTTTTTTCACATAAGGAATAAGCTTTGGCAGCATTTTCTCGTTATCGCCAAACATATTGTATGCGCCTACCGAAAAAATCACATCGAAATAACGCTTTGCAAACGGCAACGGCTGTGTCGCGTCTATCATCATCGGAACAATTTTATCCGCAACGCCAAGCGATTGAAACCGCTCATAATTTTCGGTCGGCTCAACCATTAAGTCGGTCGCAAAAACTTCTGTGCTGTATTCTTGCACCAAATACAACGATGACAATCCCGGTCCGCAACCCAAATCAAGGATTCGCATATCCTTTGTGATTGTGAAATGTGACGCCAATTCCTCGGCTTGCCGTATCGCGTTCGGACCCCACATTGTGTCTTGCAAAAGTGCAAAATTCTTTTCATCTGCGACGAACTTGTTTGAAAATGTATTACTCATTATTTCTCCTTCTAAAAGTTAGCAAGTTTTTTCTTTTCTTTATAAAAATAGTAAATGTTCTTTACACTTTTGCAAGCGTTGCCTTCTTTTTAGTAAGATTTCGTTTAAACTCACAAAACAATATAATTTTGATTTTTTATATTTCTTCAAAAACCACCGTTACACTGCCCGAACCGAGCGCAATTTCAAGTCCTGCCGTATCATCAATGCTTCCGATTCGAGTATAACTGTATTGAGACGAAAATGTTTTGTAAAATAACACAACCGTATTTGCTCCCCAAAGCATAATATCGCCTGTGCGGATAGTGCCGGGACGAAATGTATCTGTCGGCAGGGTATTCGGCAGGTCGTAATA
>JAIRVB010000035.1 GCA_031254105.1 Chitinispirillales bacterium | reverse complement strand
TTTGTCAACATTTGCGGTAAAAACCGCTTTTCCGGTAGTGTCGCTGGTTGCTGAAGAGGGGCCGACCGTTCCAACATTGCGCTCGGCGGTGCTGAACCCGGTTACAGAGATGTTAACCGTTGAGGGCGTGTTAACAGGGTTGTCAAAACGGTCGCGTACCTCTACCACAACGGAGAAGTCGCCTCCGGGGGTTATTGCCGGAGCGCGCTCCAGATCTGAAAGCTGCGACCTGGGAATAGGATTAACGAAAGCTATCTTTGCAGCAGGACCGGGAGTAACTTTAATTTCAGAAACACCAAGAAACGACAAATACTGGCCGCCACCCTCATAAAGACCCGCTCCGCTTATAAGCTCATCTGCGGCGCGCTTGAAATAGATGTTATAAACCTGCGTCCCGTTATGGTTTTTAACATTTGTGAACTCCATGTTATCAGAAACATTCCACATCCTGGCAACGGCATCGGAAAAGAGTGTAAACTCAATCTCCTTGAGCGGACCTGAGGTAAAAGGCACCTCAATTCCACCCTGGACTCTAACCGGAGTTACACGCAGCTGAACAGGCTGCCCGGCCTCTACTGTAGAGAGTACTGCCGTGCCGGCAGCATTAAGCACCTCTATTCTGAGAAAATATTCGAGGGTGCGGTAAGGCATGAATCCAACGTCTGAGCTGATTGTTTTGCCGTTTCCGTCTTCTCCCTCCACAACCATCTCAAAAAAGCCGTATGTCGTGTTGGCGCCGGCAGGTATAGCGCTTGGAAGGGTAAAATTAATTGAATTGTTACTGTTAACATTCAGTTGTGTAGTAGGCACATTATTTATAGTGTTGACTGAAGATGCGGGTATATTAACAAAAGTATTTGACCACCATGTATCTCCGGACCCATCAGGGGTAGTAGCGGAAGGGGGAACAGGAATCGGTGAAATCCACCGGATAAACTTTATTCTGGCATTGTTAAATGTCGCGCTGTTTTCAACAGAAAAATAGATATTTGCAGTCGCGGTAACTCCGCTTACTATCACGACATTGGAAGGTTTTAACCGTCCTATAACAATATCGCCGCTGTTGTTTGGGTTATGCTGTTTGGCTCCAAGATCCGCAATGTTTCCAGTATATGGATTTCGTATTGAGATCTGCCCCCATCCCTGCTGTCTGACAAACTGCTGAACGAGCTCATGATCCCACCTGGGTTCCAAAAATTTTGGGTCCATGGGATCAATGGATTGAAACAGATTCGGCAGAATAAGAGATGCCCCGCCGTGACCGGTAAATGTACCCCCGGCAGTCTGCAGCCAGCGGTTGTTGGCGTTGGCTGCAAAAGCGTTTGGCGCAGTGCCGCCAATAACCGCTCCGGGCAATACCATTTGCTGATTCTGCGTTTGACCCGGCTGGGTTGTCTGCACAGTCACGTTAGTTCTCTGAACGCCGCCGATATCATTGGATATGGCTATATCCGCTATAAAACAACCGCCGCTCGGATCATATGGGGTACTGGCATAGTTACCCTGACACTGCACCTGAATCCTGTCTGCCGCAAGTCCGGACATAAGGTTGTTATTCATACGGTTGGGGTATTTGTAACTAATCTCCATGTAAGTCATATTAGGACCTGCGGGATTTGAATTACTGAAGATATTGTTAAAAATCATGTGCTGGCCGCCTGTATTCCAGTGGCCGATAAAATTAGCGTAGTTATCCCACAGCGTGTTGTTGTAAATGGCGACCGGAGATAAAAACGCGTCCTTAAACATGAATGCCGCAGGATGGAAATTGCTGCCGTCTGAAAAGCTACCAAGCCACGCACTGGTTACTGTGCCTTGAAACTTGTTACTGAAAATAAGATTGTAACGAACTGTTGAACCAAGATCCCAGGAGGACTCGAAAAACAATCCCAACACGTTATCATGAATCCGGTTATGCTCAATCAGGTGATTTCCGGTCTTGCCAAAACCTGACAGGGGAACTGTGGTATCATTATCAGAGGGGTTGCGGTTAGCAAAAATTCCGCCCGTGTTTCTGTCTTTTACGTTTATACCGATGAGCGCGTTTTTGATATCGCAGTTTCTTATAACAGCGCCGCCCGAAACAACAAGGGTAATGCCGGCGTTGCCGTGAAAGAGGTTTGAACAGTTGCCGCCTTGCGGAGGACACCATACGCTGGCATTGCCAAAAGGAGCGGGGCCGCCCCCATCAACAGCAATACCATCTATTGTTACTCCCTGCGCGCGGATAACACGCACAGCTCCGCATTGTTCAAACCACTGGGCTTCCTGTGCAGGCGTAGGATTACGCGCGATAGCCGAGGTTGCCGGCTGCCGGTTTGTAATGTCCTGCCACTTGATAACCGGTTTTATACGGCTCGTAGGATTACTCGAACGCAGGGTAAGACCATGCTTTGTACTGTCGATGGTAACCTGTTCATTATAAGTGTCAGTATCAATAATCTCAATTATATCACCCGCCTTGGCCACGTTTACCGCCCCCTGAACAGTCGTATGGTCGGCGTCCGGATCTGTTTTTGACACCCTAATATCGGCTAACCGCACCTGGGAAAACACAGCCTGCACAAACAGACCCGCCATAATAAGCGCTGCAACGCTTAATCGTTTTGCTGTCATAATAGCAGTACTCCTTTCGTATAATTCAGATTGCAAATTACAGATTAAATATTGCGAATGAATTCAATTATTCGTAATTCATGTACGGGCATTACGTGCAACGCCCTTCATGCGATCCTATCTCAAAAAAACGCTTAAACAACCCCTTTAGGAAGGGCTCATCTATAGGAATATATATATTTTCTGACCCGAAGCAATCAATTTTTGATATCAGATTCATTATTTTTTAAAAAAGTGTACCCATCATGAGTACACCGTACACTCCGTATTCTCCGCGCCCTGAAGGACGCACAGCCTCAGACTGTCTTTATAACCCCATGCCTTAGCGTGAAACAGAAAACCCGCGGTGAGACGCGGGGCTATGGAGACAGCCTTTGGGGTTGTGCGCCCCCTCAAAGCACGGGATGGTTTAGCATTATTTTTTCGCTACCGTTACACCCGCTTTTTTCTGTACGGAGAATGCTTTGCCTGTTTCGGCCACAACTCCGCTTATTCTTACTAAATATGTTCCTGGGCCTACGCGGCGCCCCTTAGTGTTGGTGCCGTCCCAGGCGTAGGCGTATGATCTTACACTGCCGTTGGACTGATACAATGTACCGACATGCACGAGGTTGCCTACCCCGTCATATATCATCACTCTGCCATAACCGGGTTTTGAGCCCGCGCGCCCCGGGCCCGGTTTAAGCGGCGTGGGAGCGTCCACGGCTATAAGTATGCCCGATCCTCCCGGCGCGGAGGTATTTATAGCGTCCTTATAAAAATCGTAGACCCTATCCCCCAGAGCGTCCCTGATTTTTGTATGTCCGGGAACAAAAGGGTTAGGCCCGATGGCAGCGGCGCTTTCGCCCTTGGTAGCTATATTAATAGTATCTCTGAAAAACTCCGTATCTTTCGTGAACGCACCGCTGTTGTTAAAGTCAGGATTTTCGCCGCTTACGAAAATTTTAGTCTCTTTGCCTTCTCCTTCGGGACGCTTGAACACTCTGACCCACGAGCCGTTAAAGGTAACGTTGGTTATATTAGCGACAGCAGCGTCGGCAGGCGTCCATGTTGTGTTTTCCGGTCGTATAGGAATGCCGTCCTTATCAACAACGCAGTTGCCATACCTGTCTACCAAAAATACCCACAGGCTAATGCCGCCGGTATCTCTTGCGCCGAAGATAAGTTCAGTCACTATTGAATCACGGTTAAATACGCTGTCTCTCATAACAACGATCCCCGCGGCGCCAAGCGGTTTAATGTTTCCGGTAATATCTTTAGTAGTTGGCGGACGATCAGGATCATCACTGTCTGTGAATTTAGCCTCAATTTTTAAATTGCCGGCAATCGTGTCGCCGACTGTAACATGACACCCTCTTGATGTAATTTTGCGCCCGTCAGCGGTTGTAATAGTCCAGGTAATATCATCGCACTTAATTTTACCTCCATTAAAAAGGCTGCCGTTTTCATCGAAAACGTGAGCGTATATGGTCTTCTGCGAATCTGGATGCGCCCATACAGAAAATGTACCATCCTCCTTAAGATAGGAATTTTTATCATTGGGATTATCACTGGTACTTATCTCCAGACCCGCGGGAGGCGACACAATATTGGTTTGAATAAGTATTGAGGAGCCGGCGGAGTGGCGCTCTACATAAAAGACCCGAAGCGTATGCCTGCTCCCCGCCGTAAAACCGAGACCGTCAACTGTAAATGAGCCGTTTGCGGGTTCCTTTATTCCGCCGAGATCAAGAACAAGGCGGTCATCAATAAATACCCACACGTCATCATCGCCCCGGAAGTCAAACCTCATTCCCGCTCTTACTACAAACGGATATTCCATCTCCATAGAAAAGGCAAAGTTCTGTCTCGCGTCCTGATTGTGGTCTCTCTCGACATTCCACTCATTGCCAAAGCCCCTGTTATTAAGCGGGAAAAAGCTGTTGTTGTTGTATTCATACACCCCATTACTGTTCGCAACCAGCATAAAGGGCAGGGAATCTCTTATCATGATATTTTTAAACGATGTATCGTGCCCGGGGTTTTCATCCCTTAAATATGTGACCGTCATCCGGTACTCATTATGCCACTGTTCTCCCCCGGTACTCGGGCCGTCCGCGTACCTTTGGTACAACGGACGCTTTGGAGGGTTGTAAACAGGCTCCAGGAAACTTCCTTTTCCGTACTTTCCGCCGGTATAAGTATTCCAGTCTCTAAACCAGTGAGCGATACCCATGCTCCTGTTCGCTCCGGCGCTTGGGCCTGCCACAGGCTTAAAATCGGCGTCAAGCGTGTTTTGAACCGCCCCGGTTCTAACCCCGCCCCCATGAGGCTGCTCAAACTCAGGATTTGACCTGTCGGAACGAAAATCATAGTAGGTCACAGGCACATAAATCCTTGCGACCTGCTGTGCCAGCACAGCAGGAGCCAGAAACGACAAAACCGCCAGCATCGAAAACCGGAAACCCCGGCCTGAAACGTTTAACTTTCCAATCATGACAACCCCCTTATATTTCAAATACCCCAAACATGTACGGGCGTTGCGCGCAACGCCCTACCAAATCTATAATTATTTATATAATGGACGCATGATCAAGAGCCGCCATACCGGGACATACCCACCCGCCTCCTATTTTTATACGGGCGCCCTTGCGGATGCCATACCCCGCGTCTCTACGACCCCTGCCACCAATAAATATAAACCAAAATACCAAAAAATGTATTGTTTTTCGTGCGGAAATTTGAAATCGATGTAAAAAACTGTATTCAAAACCAGTACACGCAGGGATCTTCCCCTTTGGATGCATCGCGGCTTAACTGTCCCGTTTCACGCATACCCGCAGGGAAAACGGCGCGTTCACCCTTTCCACATATATTATTATATATTAAGTCCTGTCCGAACGCAACAAATTTGAGAAATAGAGAAACGCGCATATAGATCATTTATCCTAATTAATTGCCTTCCCATCCCGCGATGTTGTACTTTTATAATGAGTGATTTACAAGTATCAGTTATTTGTACATTGTACACTCTGCATTAATTATACATTCTGACTAATCTGTAATTTGAATTTAAAAATGTCTGATACATTTTCTACTCCTCTTCAGTTTGAGCCAATTTTTAAAGAAAAAATTTGGGGCGGCCGCGCATTGGCCGAAAAGCTCGGTAAAAACATTCCTGCCGGACATTCCATAGGAGAATCCTGGGAGATAAGCGCGTGGGGCAACAATCAAACTAAAGTATGTACAGGGAAGTTTACTGGAATTACACTTGGGGAGCTGTTCAGCCGCGACCCGGCTGGACTCACCGGACACAACCAAAAAGGGTTTCCTCTTCTTTTCAAGTTTATTGACGCACGTGAAAATCTTTCAATTCAGGTACACCCAAGCGCGGAGCAGTCTCAGGCGCACGGGTGGGGGGAGCGCGGCAAAACAGAGTGCTGGTATGTGGTTGACGCGCTTAAGGGGGCGCAGATAGCCGCCGGTTTTAACCGCGGAAATGTAACCCCGTCTGAAGCCAGCCTTGCCGTAAGAACAGGCAACTTTGGATCACTTGTAAATTTAATTCCCGTTAAAGCCGGAGATGTGTTTTTTATACCGCCCGGAACCGTACACGCGCTGCTGAAAGGAGTGCTCATTTACGAAGTACAGGAAGAATCGGATACTACGCTGCGCCTTTACGACTGGAACCGTAAAACTCCGGAAGGAGCGCTCAGAGAGCTGCACATCGACAAAGCGCTCGAAATTATAAATTTTACTGAAAACATACCCCTCAAACCAGCTCCCGTTCTGCTTGAGCGGAGCGAAAACTACACATACGAATCCCGCTGCGACAACCCCAAGTTCTTTTTGGGTCAGTACAGATTTGCGGGTTCGGCAACGGCGGATCTTAAAGTTATTGATGGATTCAGGGTAATATCGGTAATAGAGGGAAGCGCGTCCGTAACTGCGGAAAACTACAGCGTATCCCTTGGCAGAGGGCAGACTATTCTTGTACCGGCAAAACTAAACGGTGTGAAACTTGAAGGTGAAGCCGGAGCTAATGTTTTAGTTACAATGCAAAACAAATAAACCAATGCGGAAATAGAAAACTCTTCTCCTGCGCGCTCCTTCAGAGCGAGGAGGAAAGCTAATAGATAATTGTGGATAATTCCCGCATCTCTAACCACTAATCTTCGTCAAATAGTATTTTTGCTATATAGTATTTTTGCTATTCTGTTATAGAGTTTTTTATCTAATCACCAAAAGGAGCAGCGGTCACAATGTCACAGAATATCGACATCTGGAGTAATGAACCTTACATCGTAAAAGATATGAATTTGGCTGACTGGGGACGCAAGGAGATAGAAATCGCGGAAAAAGAGATGCCCGGACTTATGTCAATAAGAGAGAAATACGCCAAAGACAAGCCTTTGGCCGGCGCACGTGTTTCCGGATCTCTGCATATGACGGTTCAGACCGCGGTTCTTATTGAAACGCTAAAGGCTCTGGGCGCGCAAGTCCGCTGGGCCTCCTGCAACATCTTTTCGACTCAAGATCACGCTGCAGCCGCAATCGCGTCCGGCGGAACGCCTGTGTTTGCGTGGAAAGGTGAAACTCTTGAAGAGTACTGGGCCTGCACATTTAAAGCGCTTACTTTTGACGGCGGAAAGGGGCCGGAGCTGATCGTTGACGACGGCGGAGACGCTACTCTTCTCATACACAAAGGTTTTGAGCTTGAAAACGGCGACAAATGGGTAGACAGCCCATCGGACAGTCATGAAGAATCGGTAATCAAAGAACTCCTTAAAAAAGTTTATGAAAAGGATAAGAACCACTGGCGCAAAGTAGTCAGCGAATGGAAAGGCGTCTCAGAAGAAACAACCACCGGAGTACACCGTCTCTACCAGATGCTCTCAGAGGGCAAACTTCTCGTACCAGCGATAAATGTCAACGATTCGGTAACGAAATCAAAATTCGATAACCTTTACGGATGCAGGGAAAGTCTCGCCGACGGAATCAAACGCGCCACAGATGTAATGATAGCCGGTAAAGTCGCGGTTGTATGCGGATACGGCGATGTGGGCAAGGGATGCGCGCAATCAATGAGCGGCCTCGGCGCGCGTGTAATAGTAACCGAAATAGATCCTATCTGCGCGCTTCAGGCGGCAATGGCGGGATATCAGGTAACAACCGTTGAGGACACCCTCGGTACAGGCGACATATATGTTACAACCACAGGTAACGTAGATATTATAACCGCGGAGCACATGTCCAAAATGAAAGATCAGGCTATAGTCTGCAACATCGGGCATTTCGACAATGAAATACAAGTTGACAAACTGAACAATTGGCCAAACATTGAAAAAATCAATATTAAGCCGCAGGTAGATAAATATGTTTACCCGGATGGTCATGCCATATTTCTGCTCGCCGAAGGACGGCTTGTAAACCTCGGCTGCGCAACCGGACACCCGTCGTTTGTCATGTCAAATTCATTTTCAAACCAGACGCTTGCTCAGCTTGATCTGTGGAAAAACAAAGACAAGTACAAACCCGGCGTTTTTATTCTCCCAAAGATACTTGACGAAGAGGTCGCAAGACTTCACCTTGAAAAAATAGGCGTAAAACTGACCGCGCTTTCTAAAAAGCAAGCCGGCTACATAGGCGTGCAGGTGGATGGGCCGTTTAAGCCGGAACATTACAGGTATTGAATAATGCAGAATACAGAATGCAGAAATGATTGAACGTTATGTTTTTATTTCTGCATTCTGCATTATTATTTCTGCATTATCTTTCTACTATCTCTGAATAAACCAGTTAACTCCCCACCTGAATGTCAGCCCTGGTGAAAAATAGCCCGGAACATAAGCATGGCGCAGATTAAGCAGATTATCCGCCTTGTAAAACAGCCTGAATGAACGGATGTGGGCGCTGAGTTTGAGGTTGAGATCATAAATAGGGACGTTCCACCCGCGATGGCCCGCAAAATCAACCGGATCGCGCCGACTCCAGTAGTCCATGCCAAGGAGCGCTTCAAAGAAATGAGTCATGCCTTTAGGCTGCAGTACATACGACATATTTGCGGATGCCTTAAGGTATGGCCTCGAATCACTGATAAACGCTTTTGACTGTAAAGAGAAGCCTTTCACTCGGGAGGTTCCCGGGGCAATTAAAAACGTGTGGCGGGGCTGAGGATAAGGAGCTTTTCCCATAGGCCAGGCCATATCGACAGTAAAAGGATCAATCCCCTCCATGAGTTGATATCCCAAAAGCAGCCCGCCATAAGGAGCCTGCACAAAACCATGACCTCCAATCATCACATAACCATCGGTGTACGGCCTGTAAAGCATCTGTTCAAAATCGGGATAAACCGCTATCGCGTCGGTCTTGGCAAATAAAGTCAAGCTGGCGTTATCTGTAGAAAACGAGGCCGCAGCTTTAGCCTTTGGATTTGCCAGGGCCGTATCTTCGCAGGTAAGCATTACCGCGCCTGCGCTTACGCGAATCTCTGTATTAACAACCGCATGCGGCAAAGTCAGAGTGTAAACGAATTCCGGCGCATACTCAACAAAATTTTTCTCTGCTCCGTCAAAAAACTCTCTGTTTTTCACAACGCTTTCAATTGTAAAAGCCAGGCGGCTAAACTCACCTGCCGGCATGGCGATATCCGCGCCTGCCTGAAAATTTGTCGTATGACCTTTTCCTGTAAAAATAGTCGTATCAGGGGGAAAACTTGATTCGTGAGTTTCACTTGTTACCGCGGCCTTAAAACCTGTGACAAGAGGGCCTATTTTTTTATCAAGCAGACTTGCTTCCGTACGGTAAATACCGCGGTCAAGCAGCGCCCAATAGAGTCTGTCCGGCTCTTCCGCTTTAATGTCAAGGGCATATTCGTTGCTAAGACTTCCATAAGAAAATCCTGCGCGCCATTTTGACTCATCATCGTTTTCCCAAAGCAAAGCGCCGCCCATGGAAAGCTCATCTACTAAAGGATTATATCCGCGGTTCATTAAAAGCGATGTGTCGGAAGTAAAAAATTTGTAGAAATCCATAGTTCCGCCGCGTTCATGGTTGAAACGCTTACCTGTAAAGTAGCGGTAGTTTGAAAACGCGTTCAGCATGAGGTTTTGACTCAAGGGACGGCTGAAACGTAAATTAAAGGAGTTCTGGTTGAAAACACCGTTCTCCCAGTAGATAAGCATCTCCGGTACGGCCAAAGCATGCGGATAAGGTTGATAATGAAGACTCGCCTCAGGCCCAAATGTGAAACTGCTCCCCTGGGTACTGAAAAGATAATCACTGCTTCCATAGCGTGAGTAACAGGATGTAAGCAGTGAAGGAGAGGACGGCACAGTCAAAGGCGCGCTGTTTCCCCACACCAAAAGCCGGTTCATGCCGCTTGAGAGTGTGAACGGCACAGCTACCGCAAGAGATTTATATTTAAGAATCTCCGAAGCGCTGGCGCCATCACTGCGGAAAATTTCCGGCGAGCCGTAAAAAAAGGGGTTAAAAAGCAGCGCGCTATCGGTAGAGGGCTGTTTGTGAACAGGCCCTCGCATATTTTTTAGAAGCAGGAGCGTGTCATTAACAGACGGCAAAGCCGTTTGCGGAACAGTTTCTGTTTCAGAAGCTGCCGCTAAACTTGTCAGCGCTGTCAGTGTCAGTATTATTGTGCTAAGCGTACGGTATACCATTATCTGAAAATACTTTTTTGGCAGTGATTATTGCTATGCGTGAGTTTTTTAGCAGTGATTATTGCTGTGCGCGAGTTCTCTTGCTTACCGCTATTACGTGTAGAACACGCGCCCTGTAATCATTACCTGAAAAATCAACGCGGAGGATGCACCATAAGCTTCTTTATTTTGCTTTTTGCGCTTTTACCCTGACTGGCTGAGGAGACCGAAACCTGATACAGGTAAACATTCGGTGAAAGAAGATTGCCTCTTTCATCTTTAGGTATCCACGGCTGGCCATTAACGGGATTTCGTATTACGGCTAAAAGTCTTCCGCCGAGAGAATAAACTCTTATGATGGCTGTTACATCCGAACCGGCAAAATCATTCGTATTTGAGTGATAGTAATAAAAGCGTGTTTCCCTCCCCATCTTCACCGGATTAGGTATGTTTAACACATGGTCAAGCTTGAGATCCATCTGATCAAGGATTTCTAAAGTAAAGGACTGCCTGCTGACATTACCAAGCAGATCCTGTGAACTCACAATAAACTCATAGACTCCGCTCTTTATAGAATTTTCCTCGAATGTAACAGTAGCGATTCCCTGATGAAAACTACCTTCAGAAAATTGGAAGAGGTGGTTAATGCTGCGTTTTGAAAGCGCTCCGGCAATTTCCATAGTCAAGCCTTCATCCGGTCCTGTACCAATTACGCTTACACCGCTTTCATCCGCGACACTAACCTCAAGAGTCAGAGGCAGCTGAGCGGTAACGCGGTTTTTCACGAAAATACCGGATTGATCCATTGTACCGATGTTATAAACAGGCCTGATACTTATTTGCGGGCCCGCGGTATCGTTTGCTTTATTGCTTTCAGAACCTTCAAAAATAAGATCACTCAAAAATCCGCTTCCTGTAAGAGTATCTTTCCAAGCATAGGCTGTCAGCCTGACACCTGGTTTTCCAAAGGAAAGATTCATCGGCAAAAGCAGTGATTGTTCGAATTCACCATTTTTGACCGGCACTTTGGCGCTGAAGACAGGACTTCCCGGTAATATATATTCAGGGTTTGCGCGAGTCCCCCCATCCTTTCTGCGCGTGGTGTACGAAGCGTTGAACAGCGTAAGATTCACAAACGCGCTGCCGCCGCTAAAATTAACATCTTTGCGGCCGGAAAAGTCATTTACCGAACCCTTAATGCTAATCTGCTGCAAAGCCTTAAGCGTGTCAAGCGAAACGCCGGACTCATTCTTAATGGCAAGATCAATTTTGCGGTGCTGTCTGGAAAAAGTTATAGACGGATCTCCCAAAAGTATATAATACCTGTTGTCCTGGTTCCTGTATCCATATTTACCAAATGTTAAAGCAGCTCCAACCGGCAAATTATCGGTAGAATGAAACAGCGCTTCAAAAAACGGCAACGACAGGTACTCATTAGCAGTGGCCATTACATCACGGGCGGCGGAAATAACCGCAATAGCTCCGGCCCTGGGCTGCCTGACAAGCTGCGCGGAAAGGCAATCGCTTCCGGGGTGATCAAATTTACCTACGGAGCAGGAGAAAAAAGAGAAAAGAGGGTAACGTTTTCTGTTGTATAAGGCGTAAATATCATCTTTTGAAAATATTCTTTCATCAGCGAGCTGATCGGAATTTCCGTGGCCGAACCAATTGACTACAGAAACTCCGCCGTTGATCTCATTTATAAATGTCCTGGTCGCCGCGGGCTTATTGTAATGTTCATTCCTTTCATACTCAAACAGATAAAGTTTCCTTAAATCCAGACTTGGCCTATTCTTCTCAATGATTTCCGCCACCTTTTCGGAAGACGCATAGTGTTCGATCGACTCAGTTCCGCTTCCCACCAGATCATCATCAGCTGTCAGCAAAACCCTGTTGCGCCAGGAGTCAAAATCCGCCAGGGCAGGACTTTCCATTTCAACTATTTTTTCTACCATGTCAAAAGCTTCGGTAGAACTTCTCGCCGGAAGACGCCCGATAAAGTAGTACCCGTAATGCTGAGAATCAGATTTAACCGCGGTATCCAGAAAAACGAAATAGTCATCGGTAACTTTGTTGTATCTATTATCATTTCCGTTTGTACGGTACGCTACAGGCATGAAATTGACCGAACGGGAACTGATATTTTTATAATCGTAATGCCCTGAACCCATAAGGGTGACAAAGTCCAGATTTTTGCCCCGATCCCAGTTCCTGTATACAAAAAGTAAAAAATTTCTTATTGACGCGGGATCCATATTCCCGCCGCCGAACTGATTTTGCACATCGGAAAGCAATACCACTCTCGGGGAATTAAAACCAACGCTATCCTTGTGCCTGGCCAGCGCTAACGAGGCGGCAAGAAAATCCTGATGAGTAATTATAAGATAGCCGGAAACATTACCGGTATTGCGCAGGTTACGGATAAGAAAACCGCCATCGCCGGAAGAGACGCCGGTTGGTAACTTATAATCAACACGCTCCAGATAATTACTATAATCAACAATATCTTTTGCGGCCATCACTATATATCTTGTTCCCTGATTACCAACGTCGCGCCACGCCGTACCCGACTTTACAGTGTCAATCAGTGAAATGTTTTTTTCATCTATTGGGACGCGAACGATATATGTAAGTTCATTGCCTGTTTTGTTAAGCCGGTACTGCCTCACCCCCGATGTACAGGAGGAAAAAACCTCAAGAGCGCCTCCGGATTCAGGCATGACAATCGGACGCCTGTAGCGCAAATGCAATCCTTCAAGCTCATAGTTTACGCCGGGGTCGGTATTATTAATCCTGAGATTCGTTGATTCCCATGTTGTGATACCGCTCCATTCATTGCTGTTGCAATTCGTACAAAGCACATTTGGACCGAGATACGCATTAAGTTTGGTAAAGGAACGAGAATGCATCTCAAGAGATATCGAACCCGGACTTTTCTTATCAAGGCCCGGCAAATCAAGCTGTACCGTAGTGTCCGCTCTGCCGGCAGAACCAAACTTCTTCCACACCCAATCAATTCCGCCAGCTATTGAACGATCCGCGAGAACCCGCGGCGTACCGATGTAAACGTTATTTTCAAAATCCTCAGATACGCCGCCGCTTTCTCCGGGTTGAATAAAGCGGTTCATTGTTTCACCGCCCCCGTTTTTGATTGCAAGCCAATATGTGCGCTGGTTGTCGTAACGGTTGAGAGCAAAGACATATCTTTGAGACGCGGTGTTATAAGACCAGTCAGACGTGCCGCTCACACAGGCGACAAAGTAATCGTCACTGCCCACATTGCCGCTTTTGTCGGGACGCATAATAGGCACTTCAAAAACGCCTGCCGGAATCTCACCTTCTTTGGGCACATTTTCATTTAGTTCTCCCTTTACAGAAGCATAAAGAGCTACTGAATTTATCGGTACATTACTACCAAAAAGCTCACGAATTTTGCGGCCGCTGATTTTTATAAGAGTATTATTCCTTGGCGAAACTTCATTACCGCGGGCGCCCACTTTAAAAGCCGCAAGCTGTTGATTGACCGTAAACGGAAACTGATCCTGAATCTCAGCAGACTTACGCAACGTTCGTCTGTCACTTTGCTGCCATCCCTGAGCAATTTTATAATTGATAAGAAGCCGTTTAACCATACGTTCATAATCACTCTCCGGCTCCCACGCAGCGCCGTTATGAGAGGCGGCAGGGAAATCAATAACAATACGCGCTTTCCTCAATACCTGCAATCTGCCCTGCCCCAAATTGTGAACCGGACGAATTACAAGCTGGGCGGCGCGGTAATCTCTTAAAGCGGTGTAAGAGGGATCGCTTATCCATCTGGAAGAAAATACAGGCTCCATCGGATCACTTGGGTTGGGACGTTTATGTAAAGGGGCGGAGAGGCGCAAAGTAGTAAACTCCTCTGGTTCAACGGAGACTCTTGCCGCTCCCTGGGCCGGAACTCCGGCATACAGAGAATACCCTGGAATCTGCGCGGAGCCGCTGTCGCCGGTAATAACATGCCCGCCCTCAAAAGAGATATGTGTACGTTTAACTCCACCCGCACTTACTGTAACAGTATCGAATCCCTGAATCTCCCAATTCAAAATAAGACGTGACGGCGTACTTTCGACAACAGAAATATTAGCGAAAGCCGTCAAGCAAACGGAAATAACAAGCAGGAAAATAGTCCTGGCAATAAACCTCGGCATATTTAGTAAGTCTCCGGTTATTCTATCTTGTAAGATAAGAATAGAAATATACTAATTATTCAGGGATAAAAACCTATAACACGGCAAGAAATATAATGTGAACACAAAAATAATACATAATGCAGAAATGATTGAATTTTGATATTTTTATTTTTACATTGCCCATTCTTCCATTTTATTTAGAATGAGTACTCAAGTCCAATTGAATAAATGATTCTAGTAGAGTATTCTCCGAAGCGATAACGTAAAGATGGGATGATTTCATACGTTTGCGATATGGGGAGAAAGCCGCTTGCTATAAAGGTGGAAACCGCGTTATCTCTGATTACATCAACTTCAAATGTTACATTATCTATGAGACTTTTGCCAAATCCAATGCCGATAAAATCATACCGTCCGAACACGCCGATGCTTTGTCCTGTCTCCGGGTTGTGCTTATACGTAACCGTTTGCTCAGCATAGCCTGGTATTTTCGCGGCTGCTTTACTTTGAGTTGAAATTGGGAAGGAAATATCGTAAAAAGCATCAACATACCTTCTCTTTTCCCCTATCCTGAACAATACCGACAAACTCAAATCAGTATCTGTGTGTTTGATCTCTTCAGTATAATTTATACCTTCAGAAGATCTTTCACGAGATACGGATAAGCCGGTGTATCCAAAACCAGCGGTAAAACCAAACTTAATAAAATTGTCCTTTACACCTAAAATATCTCCTACAGGAAAGAAAAAGCTGACATCCGCCCCAATATTTATCCCGCTCAACGGCGAATTCTTATCATAATCGAATGTCAACTTATCCCAGCCTAGGGAACCGCGCGCAAACCAACTCAGCCCGGCAGCGTTACCGGCCGGTTTTGCGCGGTTAGACAGTTCGGAAACTTCTCTGTCAGCCTCCGCTTCCATCCTCTCTCTTTCAACCATACGCCTTTGCTCCTCAAGAGCGCGCCTCTCCACTTCAAGCGCTCTGCGTTGCGCCTCAAGCATTCTCTCTTTGTTTTCAATCAAATCCTGCGGATCTACCGCCCGGCTGCTCTGCCTGTTACGCGGAAGCCGCGAATCGAGCTCTTCTCTTGTTCCGTCAGCGTAAGAGATTGCGGCAACATCCGACTTTTCTATGATGTATACAACAGGTCTCTCACCTATCCTGAATTTTATATCGTTAACGCCAATCTCAATAATAACCGCGTCTCTTATCTCTTCATCATTATTCAGATGCAGCACATCAGCGAGAATTGACATGGCAAAAGCAATTATCAATAAACCAATTTTATCCATTAAATCCCTCTTCTATCAGTATTCTCTCCGCGCCGTTAAGGGACACACAGCCACAGACTGCCTCTATACAGCTAAGCATTATCACAATGCGGGAACCACACATAAAATGCGCCCCCCACCAATAACCTGTACGGGCGTTGCACGCAACGCCCTCCAAACACACGCTTCCCTCGCACCCCATGTTGAAACACAGGACTATAAAGACAACCTTACGGCAGTGTCCCCCTTCATGACACGTAGAAACGGCCGTTCGATAGTGTAGAATTCTCAGCGGATAATCTTTAGAGTTAATTATCAGTCCGCTACTTTTTACGTGAAATAAGCCCGAAAGACCCAGCGCTCACTAAATTCTGAAGCTTGGAAGAAAAAGTTTCGGGCTGTTGCTTTACGTCACTCTTACGCTGCTTATGAAACTCATGAAGACGTTTAGCCTGCAGCACGAAGGCTTCCATATTCGCTTCTATCAGCTGCGGGAACGGACTCCCATCTGTTTCAACCGCCAAAAACGGAAACTCCCCTATCTCTTCATATTCATGGGCTTTCTCTTTCCAACCCGGCAGTCTGGCTTTCCCGGTAACGTTCATCTCCTTTTTAAGGATCGCCTCCGCAACTCTTGAGGGCATACATCCAAAGGGGCCGATGGAAATAACGCCGCATGAATCGTTAAGTATCTCTCTTAAAGCAAGGCCAACGGTAAGAATCGCCTCTCCTCTGAAATTAACATTTATCAGATGTTCTCCGGCCTCAATTGTCTTTTCGACCTCAACCATCTCAAAATGGTACAAACCGCTTTGAGCAAGAATTGACTTTATCCGGCGTTCCCACCACTCCTGAAGCTGAGAGGTCAAGCGGACACGAAGCATCTCTTTAAAGTCACGCTGCCTTTCATCAAGCTTAGAGTTGATCACAAAGTTACTGTAGCACAAAAATTCGCTGATCGGCGCTACCTTGACCGTAAAACCGCGGTCTTCTAAATAGTTCACTATAGTTTGACGGCAGAACTCATCCCGTCTTACAAATATCTCCCCTATTAAAGATACAACCGGAACTTCGGAAAGCTTCGTTTTAAGAGGAACTTGCGACAACCGTTTCGCGATTTTAGTCAAAACGCCTGAAACATTGCCAGATACGCTGCCTTCAAAAAACCTGATCAGCTCCTGCCAGCACTCCTCAAGTATGTCAAGAGCCTGTTTTTTGTCGCTTGCCGTAACAGTAAGCATGCTGCGCATATCGCTGAACACATCGGATATTACGATACTCTGCCAGGCGCGCAGAAGCCTTCTTGTGCCAAGTCCGCCGTAGCCGTTTTCATCTGTCATGGTAAACACCGCGGCGTTAGGAATCTTGTTATTTTCGATATGCTGCGTAACCGCGCGGCAGTACTGGCCAAGCCTGCATGGGCCTCCGCCTGTCGCCATAAAAAAGAGTGTTATGCGGTTTGGGTCTTTACGGTTATTGAGATAATGCAGATAAGAACCGGTAGTAACGATGTAAGGTACGCACTCTTTACAGGTAGAATTCTTCTTTCCAAGGTTGAGGATCTCCTTATCAGCCACCGGCAGCGCGTGAGCGTCAACACCCATACTACGAAAAATCGCGGCTACAGCTTCAGTGCCATAACGCCCCATTGACGGCAATACAAGCTCTACACGCGGATCCTGAAGTGAATAATATTTACCGTCAGACGCCTTTACACGCATATCCTCATCTTCTACTCTCGCGGCTACAAACGAGTTGTCCTCAAGAGGGAGGGTTTTGCTGATTCTGCGGTAACTTTGCATTATATCAACAGCGGCTTCAATTCTTGTATCAATTCCGGCATCGGCTGTATGCTGGTCAAGCTCAAGAGTCAGAGAGGGCTTTGTCTTCATGAGATTGCGGAAATAGCTGAGTACGAAAGAATCGGGGCCGCATGAGAAATTTGTAATGAAAATTCCAAAAAGGTTTTCTCTTTCCTTTACAAACTGCGCAGCTTTCATTATCTTTTGTCCCATACCCCAGTACATCTTTTTATCAGTCTTATATTCTGCCGCCGGAAGCATATCGAACGGAATCACAATGAAGCCGCGCGAAGCGGCTTTATGAGGAATACCCATGTTGGCGTCAGACGCGAATGAATTATATGGACGTCCAAAAATTACAAGACCAAAAGTATCCGGATGTTCATCAAGATATTTAAGCGCTTTGCTGCCATAGTTCTGCATTTCGCTATCGTAAGCGCGCTGACGGCCGACAGCTTTAGCGTAAGCGTCTTTTGCCGCCTCAGCACTCACGCCCATCGCGACAGCCATCTCAACAAGCGGCGTTTCCGCTCTCTCATAACCGCCGTCCATGCGAAGCACCGGAGAAAGCACCGCTGTTGTAGATTCCTCTATTTCACGCCTGAAAGTCGCTTTAAGGTAATACGGTTCAGCCTGGACAAAAACGCAAGCTTTAGTATACGCGGAAGGATTTTGCACCGATATCTGAGAAATTTGCGGCAGGAAGATATAGTCAAGCTTTTTCTTAAGTAGATTGAGAAAACCGCCATGTGTAAGTTCCGCGGGCAGACAGAACGCGGCTTCAATACGGGCAATACCTTCAGGATCAATCGCGTCAGAAAGAACAACCTTAAAGCCCATCTCATGGAAAAAGTTAGAGTAAATCGGATACATGGCATGGGTAAGAAACGTACGCATAATACCGACTGTTCTGCTTGGCTTGTCCTGCTCCTCAGAAACCGGCTCATCACTTATTCCATACTTTTCAAAAAGGAGTTTTTGACGAACAGCAACCAAATCAAGATCATCGACCTCAACCTCTTTTTGAAGACGCATATTGTAGTATTTATTGCAAACCCCGCCGAAAGGATAAAGTTTGCCATTTACCCTGATGCGTGAAATTTCACATTTACGGTCACACTTCTCTTTTCCGCCGACACATACGAAACTGCCTTCGCGAGTCGCTTCGCGTGAAGTCAATTCATCGAGGTCAAATTTTGCGGTTTCCGTGAGTTTGAGTTCCATACGGTTTGCGGTCTCAAGAGCAACCCCGAAAGCTCCCATAAGTCCGGGCTCCGGCGGGACTATTATCTCATGCCTCATAAGCGAAGCCATTGCGACAGGCACCGCTTTGTTGTAGCAAACCCCGCCCTGCATAAATATCTTCCTGCCGACAGGGCGTGATCCCTTTACACGGTTGATGTAATTGAGGCAGACGGAATACACGAGCCCCGAAAGAATGTCATTTTTACCGATACCCTCCTGTCCGGCAGTTTTAATATCACTTGAAATAAACGCCGAACACTGATCCGTAAAGTTCGGCGGGTTATCTCCCTGAAGCGCCTTCTCCCCTATCTCCTCAGTTAGAACATTGAGCGATTCGCGCGCGGACTCTTCCAAAAATGAACCTGTACCCGCGCTGCACGCTTCATTCATCGCGTAATCCGACGGCACTCCGCCTGTAAGATATGTATACTTT
This sequence comes from Chitinispirillales bacterium, assembly GCA_031254105.1. GTDB lineage: Bacteria > Fibrobacterota > Chitinivibrionia > Chitinivibrionales > Chitinispirillaceae > WRCH01. The sequence goes on along the minus strand of JAIRVB010000035.1, from coordinate 235,583 downwards.
GCGTCCTGTCCGCCTATTTCAAAAATAGTGTCTACCTCCCTGTCAAAATAGGAAGCAGCCGTAGCGTGAGCGATAATCTCATTTATAACATTATCTGTAAGAGCGTGAAGCGCGGCGATCTGACGGCCTGATCCTGTTACGCCCAAACCTGTAATCTCAATCTTTGTACCGCCAACCTGTTCGCTGACCGCTTTATAGCAGTTGCGGGACGCCTGTACAGGATCACCATTTGTACGCAGATAGATAGACGCAAGAACCGCCTTATCCTCCCTTCGCATGAGCACAGCCTTGGTTGTCGTAGAGCCTACGTCAAGCCCCATCACACACTCGTCACCCTCATTGGCGCTGCCCTTATTCATTGACTTAAAAGAAACCAGATCCAACGCGCTGTTGAGGGGCTGATGTCTGCCAAAAGACGTAGGAGCGTCATGAATGACAGAAGCGTGATCCTGCGGCAGCGCGATACAATCGTTATCCGCAGCCCAGAGCGCGGCCCCATACGCTTCAAACACGGCGGCAGTGGATGGAACGTCAAGCGTTCCGGAGCGCTTTTCAAGACGCTCCCTCAAAATTTTGACCATTGCCGTATTTAGAGACCCGCCGCCTATAAGCGCGGTTTTATCGCTTTCAATATCCTTTATAAGCTCACCTATTTTATCCGCCATCATAAGACAGAGGCCAGCCGCGATATTCGCCCGCGGTTCACCTTTGTTAAGCGCGTGCGTACAGTCGCTTTTGCAAAACACGCTGCAGCGGCCCGCGATTTTATGAGGAGCACCCTGCTTTGCTAGTTCAACAGCTTCCTCAAGCGTAAGTCCCATTCTGCGGATCTGCTGCAAAAAAAACTCTCCTGTTCCGGAAGCGCATTTGTTACCTGACTGCACGGAACTTATACCGCCCTTTGAGTTCATCACATAAACAAGCTGAGTCTCTCCTCCCGAACTTATCACAAGATTGGGGTACTGGCCCTCAGGATATATCTCCCTTAACGCGCACTCTACCGCTTCCGGTTCGGATATGGTTGACAGATCAACACTTGAGCGGAAAGCCCTGCCTGTTACGGCGACCTTTTTAACATCAGCCATATCATTTTGCGCCAAAAGCCTAAGCACAACCCCTTTGGGATCGCCATCGTGGGCAACTCGTCCCCGCGTTTCGATAGTTTTGCCGCTTTCTGATGCGTCAATCTTGACATATTGAACTGTAGTGGCTCCAAAACAAATTCCAAGCGTTTTCATGACTACTCCAATTTTATACAATTTCAACTGAATTAAACAGTTGAACAAAATAAATAACGCACAGGCTAAATGGGGCAATTTGTTGGTAAATTTGGGGAATTTGTATTGTTCATTGCGCTGTTACATAAAAGCAATCACCAATCCATTGCGCCGGCGCCCCGCCTTCTTTCGACAACCTGGAATCAGAGCGCGCCATACAATGGGCAAACTCTTCTTCATGGGAGTCAAAGGAGCGTAACTGTTTGTGCCGCAACCGTGCGCTGATATTTTATATCTTTACATTATGGGGGCGATCCGGCGGTTTCGTCCCCAGTACAATGAATAAATTGAAAACGAGAGCGCTGTTCTTCCATTTTACGCGTCCTTATCAGCTATTTACTTGTATTTATTTACGGCCTTTCCTATTTTATTGTGATTTAACCGTTACACGCAAAAATTGGTAAAACGGTATAACGATCTCTAAATTCGAAGAGGAACGAACTACTTATGGCAGAATCGCTTAAATATTCCGATGCCGGAGTAAGCATAGACACATGGAACAAGACAAAGGGGCGTATAGGCGCGCTTGTATCTTCTACATATAATAAGCACGTTGCAGGGCAGTTCGGGCAATTTGGCGGTATGTTTGACATCTCGCATCTTAAAACGATGGACGCGCCGGTTTTAGTATCATCAACAGACAGCGTTGGAACAAAAGTAAAGATCGCTTTCGATTCCAAAGTTTACAACAGCGTAGGCAGAGATATTGTCAACCACTGCGTTGACGATATTCTTGTCATGGGAGCAAAGCCGCTCTTCTTCTTAGATTATATCGGTATCGGAAAGCTTATACCGGAGGTTGCGGAGCAGATCGTTGAGGGACTAGCCTCAGCTTGCCGTGAAAATGACTGCGTTCTAATAGGCGGCGAAACCGCTGAGATGCCGGATATATATGGTCAGGGTGAATTTGACCTCGTAGGCACAATCGTCGGTGTAGTTGACAAAAATAAGGTTATCGATGGATCATCGATTAAAGCGGGTGATGTGGCGATAGGTTTGCGTTCTGCCGGACTACACACTAACGGTTACAGTTTAGCCCGTAAAATCGTTACTGAGGTTGGCAAAAAGAAATATTCCGATATTTTTGAGGACGGCAAAACTTTCGGTCAGGCGCTGCTTGAGCCTCACCGCTCTTATATAAAGCTGCTTTCTATTATGGAAAATGGACTTATAAAAGGCTGCGCCCACATAACAGGCGGCGGATTTACAGATAATGTTGACAGAGTACTGCCGCAAAACTGCGACGCGGTGATTGACGCCAAATCATGGACCCCTTTGCCCATATTCCAATATTTACAAAAGACCGGCAATGTAGAGAATCTTGAGATGTACCGTACATTCAATATGGGAATAGGCATGGTGCTTGTAGTATCACTTGAAAATGCAGATACTGTAATGAAAGCTCCCGAACTTGCCGGATATGAACCGGTGATTATTGGCAAAATTGAGCAGGGAACCGGTGTTGTAAATATGAAGTTTTAAATGTGCTTGCAGAAGTTTTAATAAAAATATTCTGAAAATCAAAATAATCGAAATATAGTTGCACATGAAGCGTCATAAATTTCTGTGATTATTTTGCTTTATTTAATGAGCTACAGGGAAAGCTATTTAGTCGTCCCTTAAAAAGAGTTATTTAGACACCCGTATTTGAAATAAAATCTTATGTAAATGCTTCTTTTTAGATATTGAAATAAATTTTTTAAATGGGCAAAAAACATCCGCATCCACTTGCGAAAATTAAACGCAGCCGCTGCAAGCATTGCATTAATCTTATCACCCTGCAATCCCTTGAGATAGTTTCTTTTAAGCTTTGTGTCAGATTTTAAATGTCCAACTAACAGGTTCTATTGACGCTCGGCGCCTAAACTTATCTCTTATATTTCGTTTTTCATTTGCGCTTAATGATTTGCGACCATTTGTCGGTATAGAAATAATGGTCTGCTCTATAAACTTTCTGCCCTTATATCCACGATCAGCTATCACCTCACCAGGTCTTTTGTTCATTAACGTTTCGTATTGTTGGAGAGCTTGAGGCAGCGTATGGCCATCGTAGAGGTTTGTATCAAGTGAAAGCGCACCAACAATAATACCGCTGTCCTTTGTTACTAAAATCGAAACCTTACTTCCAAACTCATATTTTTTATGATCTTTACCTTTACTGATACAATAAACATCAGGCTCGTGCAAACTATAAATCTTATTGTTGTCTGTCTTTTTCTGCTTTAATACTTCTTCATACAATTCAAGAGCATTCTTGTAACGCAGCAAACTATAGAGTAATAATCCTTAAAGTATGAATCAAATTCTCTCCAGTCAATACGGTTCGCTAAAGCAAACAACGGATGCTTGGGATTGAGAAGCTCTTCAAGGGTTGAAAATAGTTTATGCTGGGTTTTATCTACGTTATTACCAATCATCTTTACCCACCTGTTAAAGAAATTATATGCAAGATTTTTAGATAAAATAACTCTTTACCAGCAGATTCTTTTAACTATTATTTCACTTCTTTGGTAAAATTATTAATAAAAACATATTTTTAAGGGATGACTATTTAGATAGTTTATGACGTTTCATGATACGTTCAAGTCAAGTAGCGGTAAAAATTTGATAGTTTTGGGTGTATGTTAGCTTTTTGAACCAAATTTTAAAACGAAGGAGAATCTCTATGAATGTTTGGGCATTTAATACTCCGGAAGGCAAGGAAAGTATTGATTTTGTCAATGCATCATTAAAAAAAGGAATTTCAAGATTCGGATGGAGCTATTTAGAAGATGCTGATTTAAAAAAGCTTAAAGAAAAAGATTGGAATAAGTTAAGTAATAAAGAAAAGGATTGTTATAAGTACTTTCTTTTAGATATTAACGTGGGAGACTGGATTGTTCATATAAATATTCCGGAGTGGGGAAAATGTACTGCCGGAAAGGTAATAGAAACATACAAATGGGATGAAGAACCAAACAAAATTGGCGTGAGTGATTATTCTGACGCTGGAGATTTTCGGCATACTTTTAAATTAGATCCCAACACTATTGTAGAATTTGACAGAGACAACCACAATGTAACTCCGCTTATTAACAGAAAGCTTAAATTGCGTGGCAAATATTGGAGAATTTACGATACCGAACAATTCAGTATATCTTTAGAGAATCTGAAAAATAATACGGTAAATACACAATCAAATATCGAATACGGTCTTTACTATTTAAAAGCGGATATAAAGCCTGATTTGGAAAATATAGCAAAATCCATTCAAAAAAATCATCCAGGCAAAAGACTTGAATACTTACTTGGGAAAGTATTTGATAAAGTCCCCAACGTACGCAGTGTAAAGGTTAACGGTTCGGGTTTTGGCACAGACTATGGAGCTGATCTGATTATTACATATTCAACTTTTGAATGGCAGCAAAAAGACGAAATACTAGTAGTTCAAGTAAAATCATTTACAGATGTTCATTATGAAATAACGGCAGTTGAACAGATAGAAACTGCAATTAAGAAATATAGAGCGGATATGGGTTTAATAGTATCAACCGCAAAAGCTTCAGATGTTTTAATCAAAAAAATTGAGGAAACTCAGGAAAAAATAAAGATTCCAATTGGTTTAATGTGTTGTGAAGATGTTGCTGCATTTATCTTAAAATATGACGCAAAAGATTTACTTAGCCTGTAAAAAACTCCCACAAACCCACCCCATCCACGACCCCAAAAAATCGTGGATGGAAAACTTCACATAAAAGAATGAACCCACCGAACAGCCCAACTTCCCGTCCGGCTTTTTATGAGGCCATCCGGCTTAAAACGCGACTATAAAAAAATCGGCAAAGGCGTTTTTTGTTTTAGTGCGCCGAGTATCCTTTGTCGTATAATTTAACACAATACTAAATACTAATACAATCTCGTACAATCTTGTATATTACAGTAAGGTATCATACAACCGGATTATCTATCTTATCCTTGTTTGGAGATATACAATATATGAAAGAGCCAAAATTAATCCGGTTTGATTGGGCTATAAAGCGTCTGCTTCGCAATAAAGCTGACCATACGGTTTTGGAAGGCTTTCTGTCTGTTCTTTTGAATGATGATATCAAAATCATTAATGTTAAAGAGAGCGAGGCCAATCAGGAGCATTTTGAAGACAAGTTCAACCGCGTAGATATGCTGGTAGAGAACAGCAGGAAAGAACTTCTTATTATTGAGATTCAGAACAATGCGGAGGTAGATTATTATTTGCGGATGCTTTATGGGGTCTCAAAAGCTATAACCGAACATATCTTATCAGGGGATGACTACAGTAAAGTCCGTAAAGTATATCATATCAATATCCTTTATTTTGACATGGGCGATGGGTCGGATTACGTGTATCATGGAGTTACGGAGTACCGCGGCATTCACAGCAATACCGTGCTTCAGCTGAATGAGAAGCAAAAAAAGTTTTTCGCTAAGGAAAGAGTGCAGGATTTATATCCTGAGTATTATATCCTCTGCGTTAATGACTTTGATAACGCGGCTAAAAACAGTCTTGATGAATGGATGTACTATCTTAAAAATACTGAGATACCGGAATATTTTACAGCGCGCGGCCTTAAAGAAGCAAGAGAGAGACTCATTTTCGACAACATGACGGAAAAAGATAAGAACGCTTATCTCCACTATTTAGACCAAACCCTTTACGAACGCAACTCAATACGAACGTCATACCATAGCGGGAAGTTTGACGGCAGGAAAGAGGGATTGGCGGAGGGTAAGAAAGAGACAGTAAGCACTGTTGAGAATTTACTAAAACAAGGTGTTACAGATCCAAATGAAATTTTAAAGAAACTTCGTGAGTATTTGGATCTTTTTTAGTTGTGAGTGTACCTGTGCATGTTGATCTGCCAAAGGAACTAGCATATTGAGCATCACAATCAAAAAAAACGAGAACTAAAGAAGATGAAAAGAGACTTATACTTACACAACACAGCGTCAAACCGCAAAGAACTTTTTCAACCGCAGGAAAACGGTTCTGTCGGATTATACTGCTGCGGGCCAACAGTCTATAACTACGCTCATATAGGAAATCTTCGAACCTATATATTTGAAGACGTATTAAAACGCGCTTTACTTATGTGCGGATACAAAGTCCGTCACATTGTAAACATCACCGATGTAGGCCACCTTGTCTCCGATGCCGACACAGGCGAAGACAAAATGGAAAAAGGCGCGGAGCGTGAAGGCAAAAGCGTGTGGGATATCGCCGCCTTTTACACCGCTAAATTCATGGAAGATATCGCAAATCTCAATATTACGCAGCCCGATGCCTGGCCAAAAGCGGCTGATCATATCAAACAGATGATTGATATGGTACAGACTCTCGAAGAAAAAGGCTTTACATACCGTACAACAGACGGCATCTACTTTGATACTTACAAATTCCCCGCTTACTGCGATTTCGCGCATCTTGACCCATCAAGTCTGAGAGCGGGCGAGCGTGTTGACATGGGTGAAAAACGAAATGTTACCGATTTTGCCCTGTGGAAGTTTTCTCCCAAAGACGCTAAACGTCAGATGGAGTGGGAGAGTCCCTGGGGAACAGGATTTCCCGGCTGGCACATTGAGTGCAGCGCAATGGCTCTGGCGTATCTCCCCCAACCCATTGACATTCACTGCGGGGGCGCGGATCACATACGGGTGCATCATACAAACGAAATTGCTCAAAGCGAAGCCGCAACGGGAAAAAAATATGTGAATTACTGGCTTCATGGAGAATTTCTTGTTCTTGATAAAGGCAAAATGGCCAAATCCGGCGGAAACTTTGTCACACTTCAAAAGCTTAAAGAGCGGGGGACAGACCCTCTTGCGTACAGAATGTTTTGCTTCAGCGCCCACTACCGGTCGCCGCTTCAGTTCTCTTTTGAAAACGTGACGGCATCGGCTCACGGGCTTTCTAATTTACGTAAAACAATCGCTAATCTTGATACCGCTTCAGGAGTTGTTGATAACTCAGAAGTACAAACCTTACTAACACCGTTCATGGACGCGCTTTGTGATGATCTCAATATGCCCAGAGCAATCGCCGCTGTTTGGGAAGTTTTGCGCGATGAAAAAGCAAGCGGGGCGGCTAAACGCGCCTTTATTGAGGAAGCTGACAAGGTTTTGGGACTTGATCTGTTCAGGGTTGATGAGGAGCAGGTTTCAGAAGTTTTGGAAGAATCGGAAGGGTTTAAAATCTCGCTTCTTTTTAAAGGTGATTTCACACAAAATCTAAAAAACATCCTCATGGAAAAATCAGTCCTGCGAAAAAAATCCCGCGCAGCCCGTAACTTTGCGGAAGCAGATAAAATCCGTGATCAGTTCGCGAACGCGGGAGTTGTTGTAAAGGATATGCCCGATGGGACTACGCAGTGTGTTGTGAATGATCCGGAAAAGACGGAAAAACAATTTATGTTGTTAGGATAAATTGCGTATGGGCAAATTTTGAATTTGTTTCCGTCGCTATTTATTTTCAAGTAAGGAGATTTTTCCAAAACGGCTAAGGAGGGTTTATTATGGGAATCAGCGAAAAGGTTAAGATTTCGCCTGAAATAACAGGGCAGGACGATTGGATTACAGGTGAGGTTATTGATATTGAAAAAAACCCGTTTAACGGTATTGTAATATCGGCTAAGGATGCTTTCGGCCGTATCTTTTTCGATAAAGAAAAATATTTTATCCCGTTGGAAGAAGCGTAAAACATGTTTGCCATTGCCTTTGATATGTCAATTTCAAAACTCAAAGAGAACTTTGGCGAGCCGTATAATAACGCATATTTTGAGATAAAAAAAGAGATGCAAAAATGGAATTTTTATAACATGCAGGGAAGCGTCCTGACTTCGGCGCTTTACAATCAGTAATATTTGTAACACATTATATATGTATTATTATTATTTCTGTATTAAATAAACTAAGTTACAGAAAATAATTTACACTCTCATAAAAATTATTCAATAAAACAAATACGCCTCAACACTAAGTAAAATAATCTGCGCCGTGTAACGGTCCGCGCGAACGCCTCACTTATTTGATATATAAGCCTTTCCTTAATATATATTTAATAGCTATTTAAAAACCAAACTCCACTACTAAAAAGAGATGTCTGCCGCTTACTATGAACATCCCGCGCCATATTGGCATAATCATGGACGGAAACGGCCGCTGGGCCCGTGGGCGGGGCTTGCCGCGTACCGCGGGACACAGGGCTGGGACTGACGCCACGCGCGCGATAGTCCGGGCGTGCGGGGAGCTTGGGATTTCGTATCTGACAATTTATGTTTTTTCAGCTGAAAACTGGGGGCGCCCGCGGATAGAGGTATCCATGCTTATGGATCTTCTTGTGGAGATGACCCGTAAAGAGATAAAAAGTCTCAACGAAAACAATGTACGGCTCAAGGCGATAGGCGGTCTTGAGCGGCTTCCGGCCAAAACAAGGGCGGAACTGAAAAAAGGAATTGAGGAAACGAGCGGTAATACCGGACTCACGCTTATCTTAGCCATAAGTTACGGCGGCAGGATGGAGATTGTCAACGCGGCCCGCGCGTTCGCTCAGGACGCGCTTGACAATCCAAAGCTGATTGATACTCTTGACGAAAACAGTTTCAGCGGTTATCTCTATACAAAAGACATTCCAGACCCCGAGCTTATCATACGCACGGGAGGCGACTGCCGTATAAGCAATTTTCTGCTTTGGCAGGCCGCTTATTCTGAACTTTACATAACAGACACGCTGTGGCCCGACTTCAACAAAGAGGCTTTGATCAGCGCTATAGAGGATTTTAACAAACGGGATCGACGATTCGGAAAGGTAAAGGAATGATTAACACTGCCAATCTCAAAAAGCGTCTGATTTTTGTAGTGTTTGCGGTCCCGCTGGCTTTAATTATTATCAATTCACAGTTTTCACTTTCCGCGCCGCTGGTAAAGCTGCTTGGCCATACCCCGGGCCCGGATCTGGCACCTATATACCCGGGGCAGGTTCTTGCTTTTCTGCTTGCGATGCTTGGTGTATATGAGTACAGAAATATGCTGAGCATAGCCTTTCCCGTTAACGCTTTTTGGATTGGGTATGTGTGGATTTTCACTATGGGTACCGCCTACCTGTTCAACTATCCGATCCCTGGTACATTGTCAATTTACGTACTGCTCATGTTTGTAGCGTTTGAAGCTTTCTTTTGCGGAAGGGTTAACCCTCAGGCGCGCTGGAAAAGGGCATGTTTGTTCTTCAGCGGGATAGTTTTTTTAAATATCGCCTCTATCAGTATGATGAGCCTGTACCGCGATCCGTTTCAACAGCTCTTCAGCCCTTCTACGGTTCCTCTTATGCATCAGTTTGCGATAGTGATTGTGATCACATCGGTTTTCATGTGCGACAGCGTCGCTTATTTTGTCGGATCTGCCTGGGGAAAACGCCGTTTGTCCGCGTCAATCAGCCCGAATAAAACTATTGAGGGAAGCGCTGCCGGACTCCTTGCCCCGGTAGTTATCATATCTGTATGCTGGATATTTATCAGAAACCCGCAGTATCCGATAATTATCGGGCCTGTTATGGGGATTCTTATTGGTATCACGGCGCAGGTAGGCGATCTTCTTGTATCACTTATAAAGCGTTATTTCAAAGTAAAAGACGCGGGGAATATGATTCACGGGCACGGCGGTATTCTTGACAGATTCGACAGTGTGTTTTTCACCGCTCCTGTGCTCTATCTTCTGGCCTGGGTGTTAACCCGATAGCAGGAAGGATGTTTCCAGTTGTCAGTTACCAGTTATTTTCTATTTTGACTGGAAACTGGAAACTGGAAACCGGAAACTTATGATTCACGAAAGTAATAGAATCCTGATTCTCGGCTCAACCGGATCAATCGGGAAAAGCGCCTGTAACTGCGTACGCCGTTTCAGGGAGAATTTCGCGGTATCGGGTCTTGGAGCGGGTTCCAATATAGATTTATTGGTCGAACAGATTAAAGAGTTTTCACCGAAGCACGCTTTTATTGCTGATCCACAAAAAGCGGACGTCCTTAAAGAACAATTCGGTTCACAGCTTACTGTTTACGAAGGAACAGGGGGCCTTGAGAGAATTGTCGAGGAAGCTGATTATGACATTCTGCTTAACGCTCTTGTAGGAGCGGTGGGTTTCAGACCAACTGTAAGAGCTTTAAACCGCGGTAAGCGGGTTGCGCTTGCCAATAAGGAGAGTCTTGTAATCGGCGGCGATTACATTCAAACTCTTATCGGTGATGATAAAGAGCGGCTGATGCCGGTTGACAGTGAGCACAGCGCGGTAATGCAGTGTCTTGGGTCATGCCATGCCGACAAGTCGGTAGAGTCAATAATCCTTACAGCCTCAGGAGGCCCTTTCAGAAATTTACCAAAAGAAAAATTCGCGTCAATTACCGCTGCGCAGGCCCTTAACCACCCGACATGGGCTATGGGGAGAAAGATAACTATCGACTCCTCAACACTTATGAACAAGGGGTTTGAAGTAATAGAAGCGCATCACCTCTTCTCACTTCCCTACTCTAAACTTCGGGTTTGGATTCATCCTCAATCGATCATACACTCTATTGTAGAATTCTATGACGGCGCGCAGATAGCGCAGCTTGGGCTGCCGGATATGGAGCTTCCCATACAGTATGCCCTTACATGGCCTGAGAGATTTCCGATAACAGGCAAACGGCTAAATCTGCCGGAAATTGGCAAAATGGATTTTTTTGAACCCGATCCAGACCGTTTCCCCTGCCTGAAACTGTGCATTGAGGCAGGTGAGATGGGAGGTACGGCTCCCGCTGTTGTAAACGCGGCAAATGAGGTGGCGGTAGATCTGTTTTTAAGAGAAAAAATCGGATATACGGGTATCGCCGAAATAGTGGCATTAGCATTGCGTAATCATAAATCGATTAAAGCCGATTCCGTTGAAGTTATAGAGCAGGCGGATAAAGAAACACGGCAGGAAATCATTGCGAGGTATGTGTAAATAATATAGGAATGATTTTTATAATGGACACATGGGCACCCGCGAGGGGTGCCCGTACAGCGTATAGGGTATGCGCGAATATAGGGTGCGATAAATCGCACCCGTACAAATCGTACGGGCAGCCCTTGCGGCTGCCCGTTGATAAATATGGCGCGATAAATCGCGCCCGTACAGCAATTTGATTTTGATTTTCATTAAATAAAAAGAGGTGTAACACGTGAGCGCGAGTCCATTGTTTTTCGTATTGGCAATTGTAGTCGGCCTTTTAGTTCTTGGGATTTTGGTATTTGTTCATGAGCTGGGCCATTTTCTGGCAGCCAAAGCCTGCAAGTTCAAGGTACTTGCTTTTGCCATAGGTTTTGGGCGTCCGCTTTGGAAGCACAAGCGCGGCGACACAGAATACCGCATTAACGCAATCCCCTTTGGCGGTTATGTGGCGATGGCCGGAAACAATCCCGATGAAGAGACAAGCTCAGATGGTATGAGCGAAACAGTAAATGGTAATCAGTCACAAGAAAAAGAAGATATTGTAGGCGCCGGCGACAATTCAAAACCGATCTGGCAGCGCGCGGTTGTAGCCATAGCCGGACCGCTCGCGAATTTTGTTTTCGCGCTGCTCACACTTTGGGTTATGTTTATTTATGGAGTAGACCGTCCCGCTTTTATGGACAGCACAAGGGTTGGTGTTGTTGTCAACAATTCAGCTGGTCAGGAGGCTGGGTTTAAAGCGGGAGACAGTATCTTATCTATAAATGGAGAACCGGTGAACACCTGGGAACAGGTGCAAAACTTAATAGCTCAGCAGCTCGGAGATTACAATATAAAAGTACAGCGCGGCCAAGAAACTCTTGAGATGGGTCTTTACATCGAGAAAAGCGGCCCCCGTATGCCAAAAGACCCCACAGGCGGTTTGCTTCCAGCACGGTTTCTCCCTGTTGTAGGTAAAGTAATGCCCGGAGGCAGCGCGGAAAACTCTCTGAAAGCGGGCGATACTATTGTGTCAATAAACGAAACTCATGTATTCTCTTTTGACCAGTTTGCTTTTATTATGATGGACTATGATCCTCAAAACGGCCCTGTCGAAATAACGTTAAAGCGCGGCGGCGAGGTCGTTGGCGTAGAGCTGACGCCTGCGTTTGATTCAACCAGAAACCGTTATCTGCTTGGCATCGAACCAGCGCCGGAGATAACAAAATTTGTAAAATACGGCCCTATCGCTGCTATAGGCCCCACAATTGCGAAGTCATGGGAATTTACAACAATGATTTTCGATGTGCTGGGCAAGCTTGTTAATGGCAAGGTCAGCGCAAACCAGCTCGCCGGACCTCTTAATATTATTCCCATTTCAGGCTTCATGGCGTTTCAAGGATTTTCAAACATTTTAAATTTTATGGCGCTTATAGGAATAAACTTGGCGGTTCTTAATCTTATGCCGCTTGTAATCACAGACGGCGGCCTTTTAATGTTTCTTGGAATAGAAGCTATACGGAAAAAACCGCTTCCTGTAAAAGCGCAGCTTCTCATAAATAAAATATTTATAATACTCTTTCTGGCGCTCTTTCTCTTTATCTCTTATAATGATGTTTTGAGGCTTCCCGATTTTTTGAGGCTTTGGCGGTGAGGGGAATCAAATTATACCGTCATTTTATTTGTTGATAGTAAACAAGTCTCTTATAAACTTAGTAGTCAATTGCTCTTTAATATTTTCACAATTTGTAACAATTCCATTGATTAAATTAATTAATATTTGTTCTTCGTAAGTGTTGACAGCCCTATATTCAGGGTGGATAATTTGATATTGATTATATTTTTTATTTTTTTCATCCTGAAATATTTTAAATCCAGCTTCTTTAATCCATTCCCTCACTGTTTCAAATTCATTTTTTCCAATCCTATTAGCCAATCCACTTCAACTTCCAAAACAGCGGCTATTTTACCTATTGTCTCATACGATAATTTTTTACTTTTACGAGCAAATGACAATGAAAGCGGTGAACTGCCTTGAAAAAATTAGCAAAAAATGGAGCAAAAATAAATTTCTTTAAAGGAGTGTTACTATGAAACTAAAATTATTGGTTTTTATGTTTATCTTTTTTGTCAGTTTTAATTTGTATTCTCAAACGGATGTTAAGGTACTATATGGGGAATGGTGCAGTAATTAGTAATGAGATGGGAGCAAATATAATGACATAGGCCCTCATGGGAATAACACCATATGAAATACCTGTTGAATATATAACGATAAATGAAAATGAATTTCAACTTTTAACCGGATATATTAAAATGTTTGATATTGTTAAAACCAATCAGCAGACATTTAAATACAAGGTGAATGGCCAAGACATTATTCTAATAGACGATTTTGGTGATAAAGCAGAAATACTTAAATATGTAATTCAAGAACATAAAGGTACAACATTGAAGATTAAAAATAGTCGAGGTGCCATATATACATATTATAAAACAAAAGCTAAGAAATGAACTGACCGTTAATTTCTCTTCTTGTATTGGGTATGGGTGGTAAGAGGCACAAAGTATGGTTGTGCAAAAATTGCGAATATACTATGCCACGCAAATAATAAACACAAAACAATCCTAAAACCATTTTTTTTCTACCTTTTTGGAATAGTAATTGATATTTTCCTCAAAGTGGTGTATATTTAATACAACACCCCATCACGCATATTTCGGAAATAACAAAAAATGGAGGCACTATGGAAACCGTATTTGAGACTTTCGGTAACTTTGCCAAAGAAATGCGCTTAAAGACCGGTTTGACGCTAAGGAGGTTTTGCGAGGAGTTTGGTTACGATAACGGGAATCATTCCAAACTCGAAAGAGGCTTGTCAGCACCTCCGGGTTCAGAGGAAAAGCAGATTGCTCTTGCAGAGAACTTGGGTCTTTTAAAGGGATCTGAAGAGTGGCATAAGTTTTTTGATCTTGCTGCTCTCTGCAGGGGGAAGCTGCCTCCGTCTATACTTTCAGATAAACAGCTTGTGGCAAAACTGCCATATATATTCAGAACCATACGCGGCGAGAAGTTAGATGAAGAAAAACTGATGGAACTTGCGCAAATGATTCGGGAAACGTGATGAATTCCAAAGTTCAAAAACTATCTAAAAAGGCTGTCCGCGAGGCAGCCGAAGCGTTCTCTTTACAATACAATGAACATGGCGCACTGCCCTTTCCCATAGAGGAAGTCATTGAATATGGTATAGGAATAGATATTGTTCCCATGCATGGACTTCGCTCTAAATTTAATAGCGATGCCTTTACCCTCGGAGATTTTAAAGAGATCAGAATTGATGACAAATTGTATACTGAATTGCCTGGGCGTTATCGTTTTACACTGGCGCATGAAGTAGGCCATATAGTTCTGCATCGCGAGATATTAGAACGGCAAATGCTCCGTTCTGTAGAAGAATGGGCTGAGTTTCATAAATCTATGGGTAACGCAGAACATCGCGAGTTGGAAAACCAAGCTGATTTTTTCGCAAACTTTCTTTTAATGCCTGAGGAGCAATTCAAATATATTTTACAAGAAAAACTACCTGAAATTGAAGAATACGTGAGTGGGCTCAAAAAACTTAAAACTACTAAAATTGAACCGAGTAGGATTTTTGATTCTGCGGTAAACCGCATAGCGCGCGTTGTAGTAAAAACTTTTGATGTATCTATTACCGCTGCCGAAAATAAGGTGAAGTACGCACCGGAGTTTAACAGAATAAAATTATTGATTTGGAAGTAGCATGAAAAACGGGCGGCATGAGTCGCCCGTGCATCAGCGGTTAATGTAAGGGCGAATAATTATTCGCCCTTACAGCCCACACTACCAATACTGTCCTTACTACATCTACTAAATCCCCAACCGTTCAAGAAGCCATCTCTCAGCGTCAATAGCAGCCTGACAGCCGCTTGCGGCGGCGGTGACCGCTTGACGGTACTTAGTATCCTGAACATCTCCCGCGGCAAACACACCATCTGCAGAGGTCACCGTAGAATCCTGCTCTGTAATGATGTATCCCTGTGAATCGAGGTTTAGCTGCCCGTTTAAAAAATTGGTATTAGGCGAATGCCCGATAGCCTCAAAAGCTCCGGCAACCGGCAGATCGGTAAATTCACCTGTAGCGGTGTCGCGCAAACGTAAAGAGGAAAGACTACTTTCGCCGACAAATTCTTCAACTGTTTTATTCCACAAAATATGCACCTTGGGATGTGTGAGAACGCGTGTCTGCATGATCTTGCTTGCTCTCAGCTCATCTCTGCGGTGAATCAGATATACCTTGGAAGCAAACTTAGTGAGATGCAACGCCTCCTCCACAGCAGTGTCCCCTCCGCCAATCACGGCTAATTCCTTATTTCTAAAAACCGGAAGCGCGCCATCGCAAACAGCGCACGCAGAAATACCTTTTCCCCATAATCTTTTTTCAGAATCAAGCGGCAGCCGTTTAGCGACAGCTCCGGTTGCGATGATCAAAGCATCGGCAGTGTAAGTATCTCCGCTTGCGGAGGTGACGGCAAATGGGTAGCTGTCAAGGTTAACGCTTTGTATATCTTCCATAATCATGCGGCAGCCAAGCTTTACAGCCTGCTCGCGCATGTTTTGCATAAGTAAAGGGCCCATAATGCCGTTTGGAAAACCAGGGAAATTTTCGACCTCATTTGTTATCATGAGCTGGCCGCCGGGAATCCCGCCTTCCTGAAATCCCTCAAAAAGCAGAGGATTAATATTAGCCCGCGAAGCGTAAATAGCGGCTGTCAGCCCCGAGGGGCCTGATCCTATTATAATTAATCTTTCCGGCATGAAGAGATCTCCGTGTTACGTTCGCACTGAACAGCGGCGCCGATAAGCCTCTCAATTGCGGTCACCGCGCCAAGAACAGATACTACGCCAAGAATCCACAGCATTGCCACCGGGCCAAACACAAGACCTGTCCCAAAAAGGAAAAGCCGTTCGGGGCGCTGCATAAATCCTCTTGTACATTTAACCCCTGCCCCATCGCAGCACGCCTTTACATAACTTACCATCACAGATCCCGCAATCGTTGCGTAGCATAAGTACACTCCCCACGTACGAAGCTCCGGGAAATTGTGCATGTAGAACACAAGCAGTCCCGCTAAGAACAGAATCTCCGTGATGCGGTCGCAGCTTGAATCTAAGATAGAACCAAATGTGCTTTTTTTCCCATATTCACGCGCTAACTGTCCGTCAATCCCGTCCATAAACCCGCCTAATACTAATAGCGCAAAAGCCCAAAGCCAGTAATTCAGGCCAAGAGCGCACAGTAAACCGGCTCCGCCAAACAGCGCGACTCCCAAAAGAGTAATATGATTGGGGTGAATACCTAATTTAGCGAAAAACCGCATTGGCGGTTTCAGAAACTCATTAAAACCAGGTTTAAGCTTATCAAACATTTTTGGCCGTGATCCTCGGTTTGCCAAAGCTTCATTGCTTACGGCAGTACATAAATATATATTAAAAAAAGTTTTCAGTTGTCAGTTTTTGTTATAAGGGGGCTTTCTGGGGTTATGGGGTATTTTTTTACGGATGGTTGCTAATCTCTGGTGTAAATGTATGCTTGATCGCACTGAAGTTTATAGTAACAGCAATTACAATTTATGTGATAAGATTACTTTCTTCATTTGATAACAAAGTTGTTCACAATGACCCGAAAGATTGTAAGTTTGTCAAATCACCTGTTAAACCACGCGCACGTTTCGCACCGTTCCGGCATACCGGCGCCATGATTAACCGCCGCTCTTAATTCGTTGTACCTCTCGCTTTTCCACACTTCATTAAAACTTTTATCACATACATTTTCCGCAGCCGCCCCGCCGTTACAACACAGGTACACATCACCATTATAAGCTATTGAGGAATTTATAAAAGGCGCGTTGCAGCTTGTGTCAACAATAAAATTATCTTTATGTCACGGCACATTTTACAGGACAAATTGCAGTCTTGCGTTAAATCCAAATATAGATTACAAGGACAGTCAAGCGATAACTGGCCACCATAACAACTCTGCATTTGAATAAAGCTATTGTTAGTATAAAATTTCATGTATTTTCACCATAATATTATAAGTGTATCCATTATCTTTTGTGACGTCAACATTTTTTCGGATAATCCTTTAGATATCTTCTCAAAAGAACGTCCTGATGCGGAAATATTTAAAATGAGCCTGTAAAATTTTCTCTGTAAATTTATCTTTTAACCGGCCAAAAAAACAAATGGCAGGATACAAAAATAAAAAACAATTGATAATACAACAAAAACCCGATTATATCTTAATTTTTTATTTCTGCGTTCCGCCATCTATTTCTGCATTATCCCTATAGACATTCTTGCCCCGCACAGGCAAATATTTCCCCTTGAATCTCACAAAACTCACACTTAAGTCATTGATAATACTACAATTACCTATATGGCACAGGCTTTGCGTATTCTGCGAAAACAGCAGAAGGGGCACTATGATAACAGAGAATATTAAAGCAGCATCCGCCACATCTCAAGAAGCTTCCAGGAAGGCGCGTATGGTAGCCCAGGAGTTTGAAGCGATGTTTACATCCATGATGCTTAAATCGATGCGCAAAAACATACCTGAAGGGTCGTTTATCAAGACCGGCATGGGTGAAAAGATATTCACTGAGATGCTTGATGATGAGTACTCGAAAATGATGGCATCTAAAGGTTCAATGGGGTTAGCTGATCTGATTTTTAAGGAGATTGAGCGCAGCGAAGGCAGAGGGCTTCCTTCAACAAAGGATCTTAAAGGCGTTCCGCTGTGGGCGATGGAGAAACGGTCTGGCAACACGGCGGACACTCCCCCCCGCGGCATAAGCGATAGAGACAGCACCTCTCTTTTAAATAGAGTTAGCGGCAGGTGGGAATCTTTAATAGCGGAGATAAGCGAGCGTCACGGAGTAGATAAGAATCTTGTGACAGCTGTCATAGCGTGCGAATCTGCCGGAAATCCGAATGCTATCTCTAATAAGGGCGCTAAGGGACTGATGCAGCTTATGGACGGAACCGCAAAGGAGATGGGCGTTAAGTACTCCTTCTCCCCCGCCGAAAACATCAACGGCGGCGTTAAGTACCTCAAAAACATGCTTACTATGTTTGACGGCGATGAGAGGCTTGCGCTTGCTTCCTATAACGCGGGGCCGGGGGCGGTGAGGAAACATGGGGGCATTCCTCCTTTTAAAGAAACTCAGGAATATGTAAACAACGTTTTAAAACTGAAAAATAAGGCTGCCACAGCGGATACAGCCGCAAAAGTAAACGAGGTTGAGGATGGAAAAGAGACTGCTTTTCAATGAGCTTATTGAGCTGCTCACTCAGGAAAATGAGACTCATTTGAACCTGATAGCTCTTGCTCATGAGATAAACAAAAGCGCGCGCTCCAAAAATATTAATGAGCTTCAGAAGAAGTGCAGCGCGTACGATGAGCAGATCTGTTCCCTTGAACGCGCAGAGGACAGGCGTATTGACGTGTGCGCCAGACTTACCGAGATGCTTGACGGAGCAGCGCCTTCAGGCCGTTTACTTTCGCTTGTCGAGCATTGCGAACCTTCACAAAAGAAAAAATTATTGGATATTAAAGCAACGCTTACAAAGCGCATAAACGAGCTGAAAGCCGTAAATACATCGAACACCATACTTTTTAAGGAAGCTCTTGGAGATGTAAACGCTTCGATTCAAATGATAAAAGAGTCGTACCGTCCCAAAAGCAGCTACAGGCATAAAGGTGATATTAAGCCGGCAAGCAGTTTAACAATTTTTAATAAAGTGATTTGATACGGATATACGTGTTTTTATAGCAGGGGCGGTTGTCAGCCGCCCGCCCATGAGATACAGAAAAATGTGTGCTTTTTATAATGATAAGTGATCTGAGGGATAAAACATGAGCCTTTTTTCCATACTGAATACAGGATCGCGCGGGCTGCAGACATCGCAGATGGCAATTGACATTACAGGTCAAAACATCACAAACGCCGATGTTGAGGGGTATTCACGCAAGCGTCTGAACCAAACCACCCTTTACTCCAGGAATGGAACTTTCGGCCAGATTGGAATGGGTTCCGATATAGTAAATATTGAGCGCATCCGCAGCGCGTTTCTCGATCAGCAGATCAGGCGTCAGAACACAGAAGTGGGCTACTTCGCGGAGGTAGTTTCTACGTTTAACAGAGTAGAAACAGTACTGTGCGAACCAAGCGAACTTGGTATAATGAAATATGTTGACGATTTTTTTAATTCATGGCACAACCTTGCCAATAACCCGCAGGACACCGCAGCCCGTACAATGGTAAGAACCGAGGCGCAAACTCTTGTTGAGCATTTTAACAGAACCGCGGCTGAGCTTGCGGATCTGCGTCAGCAGAAAAATGATGAGATACCGCTGAGAGTCAACAGGGTTAATCAGATCGCCCAGGAGCTTTTAAACCTCAACCACGAGGTCGCGTCTGTAGAAATAGGAAACCAGAACGCAAACGACAGCCGCGACAAACGCGACAGGCTGCTTCATGAGCTTTCGCAGATTATAGATATTAATGTGATGGAAAACAGTTTGGGACAGATCACAGTAACCACCGGCGGACACGTTATTGTATCGCCCCACCACATTCAGAAACTTGAAACAACAACAACCACTATTCAGAATCCCGACGGAACAACCAGGAGGGATGTCGGCATCCGCTTTGCCGACACAAAGCTTGACTACAATCCCCCGGGCGGACAGATCAGGGGCCTTATTGACAGCCGTGATATTTATATTCCCGAATACCAGAAACGGCTTGATGAACTGGCAGTTGCGTTTGTAAAAACTATCAACGCGGCTCATGAAAAGGGTTACAGCCTTGAAGGTTTTACCGGAATCTCCTTTTTTGATCCGAATGTTACAGGCGCATCGGATATAAAGATTTCCGCAGCCATTAACTCCAATGTACGCAACATCGCGGCTGCTTCAGGCGGACAGGTTGAGGTAAAAGCGAGAAACACAATTCCTGACAACGGCGGTTACAAATTTGGTGATGAACAACCTTTTCAAATCTATCAGGATCCAAGCGCCAATACCCCTATTCAGGCAAAAAACATTATCGCGAACTCTGTAACCGTAAACCTGACAACCACCAACGGCGGCACCGTACAAATGGTAGAGGGCGTTGACTACGAAATTGATTACGCAACCGGCGCGTTCAGACTTCTGCGCGAAGGTATCGGCGATGATCCGGATAATCTTGACTATGTTTTTAACGATTGTACGATTACGATAGATTTCAGTTTCAATACAACCGGCAGCTCCATAGGACCGGGCGACAACTCAAACGCTTTAGCAATCTCAGAGCTGCGTAACGCCCTGTCTATGGTTCCTAACGCAATCGGCGAACAAACGGTCACATTCGCGGAATTCTACAGCTCTGTTATCGGACGGCTTGGGTTGAATACAAACCAGTCGCACTCAAATCTCGAAACACGGTTGTTTTTAGCAGACCAGTACGTAACCCAGCAGGACATGATCGCGGGAGTCTCTCTTGATGAGGAGATGGCTAACCTCATCCGCTACCAGCACACATATACGGCAGCCGCAAGGCTTATAAGTACCGTTGACAAGATGATAGAAACGCTGCTTAACTTATAAAGCGCAGGAGAACATAATAATGAGAGTGACATTTGCAACAGTCAATCGAAACGTCCAAAAGAACCTGAGCGGCCGTTACAGCGACATGGTCAATCTTCAGGAGCAGCTCGCCACAGGTAAACGGCTCCGCAAGCCCTCAGATGATCCCATTGACGTAGCCAATACTATAAAACTGAACTCCAAGCAGTCTCAGCTCAAGCAATACAAACGCAACATGGAAGACGGCCTTGCCATAATGGGCGTAACCTCAAGCGCAATGAGCAGCATGAATGACATTCTGCACAGAATGAAAGAACTTTCCATAAAGGCCTCAAACGACACCTACAGCCCCTCCGACCGCCAGTCAGACCAGAAGGAGGTCGATGAACTCTTCCGTCAGATGATGGCAATTATAAACACTCAATACAACGGCAACTACATTTTTAACGGCACGCAAACAAAAACCGCGCCTTACAATATCGAAAGTTCAGGTACAAACATAAGAGACTACGGGATTTCGTACCTGGATCCTAAAAGCAACACTTACAAAGTTGAATGGGATCCAAGAGCCAATCCGATGTCATATTACAGTTTAACAAGTGAGCTTAATACCCAAAACTGGGTGAATGTAACTCCTCACGGATACCCACCCGGCGGGCCGGACTACGGGCCGCAGTATACTCCAAGTATTGATATTCCGACCGGCGCTGTAAATATTGGAGACACATTCAGTATCAAATTGGACTATACCGGAACTCTCCCCCTCCCCGCCGGCGGTGAAAGCACCATCAATGTCAGCAATATCTATAATGCCATTCCAACCATCAGTTTTGATATTGACGGCGACGGAACGATTGGCGCAGGTGAGACTTATGAAATTGATAAAGATTACCGCATTAACTACACAACCGGTGAACTGACTATTATAAGTGAACGGATGAGTAATAATCTGAGCGGCTTAAACGGCACTGCGCATATTGAAAATATAGTCCCCTTTGAGTTCATCCCACCACGCAGCGGCAGCAACGTACCGGATATTCTTAACTCGACTCAGCTGGCTGACAGCACTATAAAAGTAGATGTCAGAAACAGCGATATCTTCAAAATCGGCGACACCATGCAGATGAAATGGGATCATGACAGCAGTGAGCTTAAGAACATCCTTACATTAACCGCTCTCACTTCTATTGATTTGGTTATTAAAAGTCCCAGACTTGATGACGATAAGAACCAGATTTATGACGCCGACGGTTACCCTGAATATGATTATGAAACAGTAACATTACAGAAAAGAAACCCTAACAATCCTCTTAACCCTCAAAACCCCGACTATGATATCAACCCTGTAACGGGCGAGATAACTATTCTAAGTGAGAAGATGCGGGACGCGCTTAACAACGCGCCTAAAGACAGTACTTTTACCTTTAACAGGGACAATTCGGAAAATTTCAATTTCTGCACCTCACAGGGCCCTGTAACCGTGCAGCTCCTTGACGCAAAGAGCGGCACTCAGCAGACAAGCGTTCAGAACATCTTCCCAGGGTCGCTTAAAATAACAATCGGCAGTAAAACATATACTGAGGGGTTTGGAGAATGGAAACCCGGCTACTACGATGAAAACGGTACATACCACAAAGGGGAAAACGAATACGATTACAAAGTAAACTACGAAACAGGCGAGATCACTTTTTATAACACCGATCTTATGAAGGATGTTACGCCTGAGTGGCTGTGGGTGAATCAGTACAATACCGATCCTTACGCCCCGAATACCTATCACGGCAATTACAGCCCTAACAAGTTTCAGATCAGTTTTGACTATATCACAAAGAGTAAAGATATTTACGGCAATGAGATAAAAGGCGATGGTAAGATCAGCCGCGCCATAGAAGAGGGAATCTCAACCAGTATAAACATGACCGCACAGGAGATGCTTAACGACCCCTACAGCGGAAACAACATGGTTGATGTATTCTTAAATTTCAGCCAGGCGCTTCACACCGGAGACCGTGAAGCGATACAGGAGTCAATTGATAAGATCAGCACCATGTACGATGCCGTGCTCAACGCTCAGAGCGAGATCGGCGCCAGGATCAACCGCTACGAACTCACGCTCAAAAGAAACGATGAGCAGGCCATAGAGGTATCCGCGCAAAAATCAGCGTTAGAGGATGCGGATCTCGCAGAGGTGATAACAAAGCTCATGCTTACTGAAAACGTATATCAGGCCGCACTCCAGGCAGCCATGCGGGTCTTGCAGCCCTCACTGGCAAATTTCATGTGATTTGGGGTTATAGGTTATCGGGATACTGCCTCATCTTTGAACTCCTTGGAATAAACTCGCTGTTTTACAAGCCTTTTTTTACCCATAAACATAACCTCCTGCAATTAAATTTAAAATTTAACAATAAGGATTAATATATTGTCTACACAATGGGGGAAAAGTTCACGTATAAAATTTTTTCTGTAAATTAATTCCTTCGTTGGTGGTTAAATCACCCCCTCCTCACCTCACACCTCTTCTTACAAAACGCAATCCCATACTTAACAATATCGTCATAGCATTCTTTTTCTAATTCTCTTACGTACATATTCTCATTTATCTGCCGCAGCGCGTCTTCGCTTGCTTTACAAATTTCACGCATCTCTTTTGTCCATTTAAGTTCAAGAATAACGGCTTTCCCGCTGCCGCTTGCGTGTTTTAAAATAATGTCGCTTCGTCCGAGTCCGGTTTCCCGGTTAGATGTAATTACGAAGTTTTGCAATGAGGTAAGAATGCCGAGCATGAAGCCGTGGTAAAAATCTTCTTTGCCGTCAAGATAGCTTATTGTGTCTAAAAGCAGGTCGTTCAGTGAGCTTTGGACGATTTCAGTATTTCCGTTTATAATCGCTTCATAAAGCGGGCCGAAATCTTTTTGTTTGATCCGCTCCTTGAACCATTCCTGTATTTTGGTTTTGTAGATGTACATTAATTCGGTATTGGGAACCGCAAGGTCTAAGGTCAGTATACCGTCTTCATCAGTGCGTTCGCCGACTTTTTTGAGGTAACCGGTAAAAAACAGAAAGTTCCACAGATTGTCAATATCATTATCTATTTCTTCGTAGGTTATATCTTCATGTATCTCTTTTGATATTGTCCCGCCGGAGATAAGGGCTTCGAGTTCTGTTCTTGTATTGCCTTTTGCTTTGTCAACCAAATTACGGACTATGGCGTTACCGCTGGTGTTTGCCCAATGAGGTTTTGGAGAATCGTTTATGTCGGAGAGCCATCTTTTTACCGCGTTTATGGAACTCCACGGATTATATACTTCAGTATCACCGAACAGGTAGCCGTCATACCATTCTTTGACAACCTCATACTTGTCTTCCATACCGTAATGGCTAAGCATTGTATCCATTTCGCTTTGTGTAAAGCCGAAATACTCGGCATAATTCTTGTTAAGTATCGAGATTATGTCAAGATTGTTAAGTCCTGTGAATATGCTCTCTTTTGAAATGCGCAAGCAGCCTGTAATAACCGCAAGCCGTAAATGTGAGTTATCTTTGAGCGCGCTGCTCATGAGAGGACGCATAAACCCGATCAGCTCTTTATAGAAATCGTTAACATGCGAGCCATTTAGAGGAACATCGTACTCATCTATCAGGATAATAACTTTTTGACCGTAATAGTTTTCTAAGCATCTTGAAAGAAACCGGATCGATTCCGAATAATCAATAAGAGAGCCGCTATTGGAAGATATTTTTTTAAACCGCTCTATGTCATCTTCGTATGATAACTTTTCTACGGCATAACCATGCCTTTTAAACTCGCTTGCGATAAGCATTTTAAACGCTGTAAACGTGAGTTCATAAGTATCACGCTCAACGTCCTTAAAGCTCAAAAAGATAACCGGATATTTACCCTGATGCTCTAAATACTCTTCACCCGCTTTTTCTATGTTCATGCCATTGAACAATGCGCGTGTATCCTTGCCGCCGATTTGCGCGGTATCCTCAAAAAAGCATTTGAGCATATTTTGATTTAGCGTCTTGCCAAATCTGCGCGGACGGGTGCAGAGAAGAAATGTAGCGTTACTGTCTAAAATATCTTTTATGAACAGCGTTTTATCAACATAATAGGAGCCCATCTCTATCAGCATTTCAAAAGAGGACTGTCCTATGGGCAGCGGGGTAGGGATTTTTTTATTCATAGTATTAATATACGTTTTGCTTCATAGATTTTTACTGAGTTAATGCGCTTTCCGGTGGAATGTTGGATGGAAACGCGCCGTTTTTACTCTATAATGACAAAGTACAGTAAAATAATTAACCTATCTATCCGACCGATTATATCCGCAAAACACGGCACCTTTCCAAGCTTCATCGGGTTATAATCGCAAAACTTCTTTCAAAATCCCGCATTTAATATTATTTTATAGGTGAGGAGGATATTTTTATGATTCCAAGACCTGTCTATATCGAAAAAATCATGCCCTATGTGGATACGCCGTTTATAAAAGTGCTTTCCGGCGTCCGGCGCTGTGGCAAATCAACCATTTTGAAAATGATTGCGGGAGAACTCAAAAAGCGCGGCGTTGCGGACAATCAAATACTGGCATACAATTTTGACTCCTTGCAGTTAGAGGAGATAAAAACGGCAAAACTCCTGTATGAAAATGTCAGGCAGCGTCTCTCTCCAAACGGTAAGACGTACCTGTTTTTGGATGAAATTCAAGAGGTAGAGTCTTGGGAGAAGGCTGTTAACTCCTTTATGACAGATTTCGATGTTGACATTTATGTAACAGGCTCTAATTCACGCCTGATGTCATCTGAAATATCTACTTACCTGACAGGGCGGTATATTTCTGTCCATGTTTTCCCGCTTTCTTTCGCGGAATATTTGACATTCCGTAGAGCTTATACTTCTGAGGACGACACACACCGAGAATTGGCGCGTTACCTTAAATTAGGCGGGTTTCCGGCTGTTCATTTACAGGAATATACACAGGATGAAACATATACGATCGTAAGAGACATTTATAATTCTACCATATTTTCAGACATTGTCAGGCGCAATGAGATCCGCAAGGTTGACCAGTTAGAGAGAATTGTCAAGTTTGCGTTTGATAACGCAGGGCGGACATTTTCCGCAAGCTCTATCGCCAAGTTCCTGAAAAATGAGAAGCGTTCAATTGACAATGAGACAGTTTACAGTTATTTGAGCAAATTAGAAAGCGCGTTTATTCTACACCGATGTTCACGGTACGATATTGCCGGAAAAGAGATATTGAAGACACAGGAAAAGTTTTACCTGAGCGACCCCGCGTTTCGTTACAGCGTTCTGGGTTATACGCCGGACAGCGTAGCGGCAATGCTTGAAAATCTTGTGTGCCTTGAGCTTCTGCGGCGCGGCTATGAGGTCAGTATTGGAAAAATCGAGACTGCCGAAATTGATTTTGTAGCTGTAAAGCAGGAGAAAAAGCTGTACATTCAAGTTACGCAGCAGATTGACCGTGAGGAAACGCAAGAAAGAGAATACGGCAGACTTCTTGACATTCATGACAACTACCCGAAATATGTTCTGCGGACAGATGAATTTGCGAGTGGAAATGTTCAAGGGGTCAAGACAATGCATATCGCGGATTTTCTGTTAAGCGGGGAATATTAGCGCTGCTATTTTAGGTGAGATTACTCACCCATTACCGTGATCATGAATGCGTGAAAATACACTATTTTTGGCAGTTTATTTCATTTTATATTTTTACTTTTTGTAGAAATAGCATGTTTTTTCCTCAACAATACATCTTTTTAAAACATATTCCCTTTCAAAACCTCTTCATCGGGTAGCTTATCACCACGGAACGGGCGCAGATACGTTTGCAAACGATCAAAGCGGCGCAGTACAATAAGATATTGTTATTATTTTCGTTTTTAAGAAATTTTTTTTGTTCATTTTTGTCTTAAAAGTTTTAGTGAGTGTTGCCGATACGTTTCTAATGCGTCATAATGTTCTTTTTGTAACAAAAGCACATAGCATCTCCATTTTCATCAATATCAAAAGCGAAAATGCACTCTTGATTATTTTTTTCACATTTACGAAAACTACAAGATTTTGATTCCACAGCTTTACATACACGAGTAGAATCCGTGTAATTAAAGTTATAATTGTATTTTCTTTCAAAATAGAATATTTTAAACGCAAATGCACCAAAAAACATAATAATTCCCATTACAGCCAATGCAATACTAATTGCGTTATAAGGAGATTTTGTAAAACACCAAATTACAAATAATGATAACAGTGATAACGCTATAACCGCATTTATTGTATTAAGCTTATCTACTAAAATTTTGCTGCCTTTTTTCATTGATGATTTCCGTTATTGAGTTAATTTTTCTATTTCATTTTTTAATAATGCTTTATATTTTACTTTTTCTTTTTTCCGCATTTCTTCCAAAAGACGTTGAGGATCTACTTTTGATGATTTTATCAGATCACCGAATGCTTCCAATTTAAAAAAATGGTCTACAGCATGAAAAATGAACGGGGAGATTATACCTATCATTCTCACATATATGAACATCGTGGGTGGTTTTAATTCGAATATGTCGGATAAAATGAATATAATAGGCGGCGTAATACCAATTGTAAACAACACGATTGACGCAATGAGTAAACTTGCTTTCAATGTGTAATGCAGATGCTCCATTTTAAACGCCACAACTAAAGAAGAAATACCAACTACTAAAGACATTACCAAATATGTTGTTGGGTGTATTATTGTTTCCATTGTTTATCCGTTATTTAATATGTACAGAATATCTTCCTTCGACATATTTGCTTTTTTCATTAGTTCAACCTTTTTTTCACAATTTACACATCCGTATGTGTCCATAGGGAGAGGTATTCTGCCTAAATAGAGATTTTTACTTTCGCAGAATGGACATTTTATGTTTTTTTCTCTCATAAAATATGTTGCTGTTAATGCGGATATACAAACCGCTGCTCCGCAACACAGTGTCAATGTGATTGCGTAAATATTATCGTTGAGAAATATATCATGGTCTATTCCTATTAGAAGTTTTATTGCATAATATGTGATAAACAGTGACAATATGCCAACAGTCATAATGATGGGGTATTGTCCAATCGACAGTTTATTGCTTACATGATTTGCGACAAGTAAGCAGGGAACACTGACAGCAAAAAACATTATCAAATAAAATAGCGGTTCCATTTGTCGGCTCCTGCATTCAAGTTTACATAATATGTATTATGCAACATAATACATTGATTCTAAACAAGTTACAACAACTAATATAATTCGGCTTTGAATTTTGTCCATAAAATTCTCAACAATATCTTTTTTAATCTCAGCGGGGTTTAATTCCCGAAGCTTGCTTCGTTTTAAAATTTTGATCCACCATTAGATACCCCGCAGTCTTGCTGCGGGGAGAATTCATTCGATTTTACTGGCTTTTTTAAATACCTTTCCGTATATTATGGAGTATTACTCCAAATTATACGAAAACAGGAGCCGAAAATATGTACTTAGAAAGAACATTAAAAGCCTCTTTGGAAAAAGGGTCTGAAAGCTTCCGCGTGATTCTTCTGAGCGGACAACGACAGGTCGGGAAATCAACCCTGCTTAAAAATATGGCAAAAGAAACCGAGCGAAAATATGTTTCCTTAGATAATATGAAGTTTAGAAAATTAGCGCAGGAAGACCCTGAGCTATTTTTACAGCAGAACGCCCCTCCGGTAATTATTGACGAAATCCAGTATGCGCCGGAATTGTTCCCATACATAAAAATCTATGCAGACGAAAATCCGCAGCATAAAGGGGCGTTCTGGCTGACAGGTTCCCAAAAGTACAAGCTCATGAAAAATATTCAGGAATCCTTGGCCGGACGTATCGGAATTTGGGATTTGCTTGGGCTGTCATATCGTGAAAAAACAAAAGTGCCATTTTCCAGTATTCCGTTTCTGCCCTCTATGGACACATCAAATGATGGAAAAAAGCGGACAATACAAGATGTTTATAAGCACATTTGGGAGGGGGGCTTACCGGAGGCTGCGCTTACAAAAAATCTTGACAGGGAAAAATACTACAGTTCCTACATTCAATCTTATATCGAACGTGACGTAAAAGACTTTTACAACATATCAAAGCCGATACAGTTTTTTGATTTTCTCTCCGTGGTTGCGGCGCAGACCGGGCAGCTGCTTAATTACTCTTCCTTAGCGCGTGATATAGGTATAGATGTAAAAACTGCGCAAAGCTGGATGGGTGTTTTGGAGCGTTCAGGTTTAGTATACCTGCTTCACACATATTCACCCAACATTACAAAACGTATTATCAAAACGCCAAAAATGTACTTCCTGGACACAGGACTTTGCGCATACTTAACAAAATGGCTTACGCCTGAAACACTTATGAACGGCGCAATGGCGGGAGAGATTCTTGAAACTTATGTTGTAGGGGAGATACTAAAATCATATATTCACAATGGTAAAGAACCCGCAATGTACATGTACCGCGATGCAGACCAAAAAGAGATAGACATCGTCATAGAGCAAAACGGGATATTATATCCTATCGAAGTAAAAAAGAGCGCCAACCCAAAACTAAGCGACAGCAGCAATTTTAAAGAATTAGAAAAACTTAAAAAAAAGGTAGGGCTTGGGGCGGTACTCTGTCTGCAGCCGGAACGCATACCGCTTTCACGCGAAGTAGTATCTATCCCCATTTGGGACATTTAGTAATGGCGGCTCCCTTGCGGGCCGCCCACCTGTTGCCATAAGCTCGCTGTTGGTATGGCAATTGGCAGCTATATCAATTTATGAACTCCCCCCATTAACCCGTTACTCCCCTCATTAACTCCCCCATTAATTTAATGGTACTTTGAATCAAAGTCAACTTATTTCACATAGTTTTGTGGCCGCTTTTGCTGGGCGTGTTTTTCCTACAGATATATGCCTATAAAAGGCAAATAGATTTGGCTTCCGTTCACTACAAATGGCATTCGCGCTCCTATCAGCGTTTTTTTTGTTTAGCGTTGTCAAGTACGGCTGGCAAAGGCTCTATTTCTCAGATCTTTGCAATGTACTTTTTGATAGTCGGAAGAGTGTCAAGTTTATCTTTTGGTTTTATAAACAAACATTTCACAGAATCAAGCGTTACTTTCCGCGCAACGTAAGCATCGTTACGCGGACGGCTTTTTGGGGAAGAGTTTTTTAAACTCATTTATCGTTTGTATTATTTGTTAATTCGGAAATATCTAAATATTCAGAGGGGTCTTTATCTGCCAAATATTCAGTTACGGCGGATTCGTCCGCAGCTGCTTTTACAATTGAGCCAAGCGCATCTGCAGCCATGTATTCGCATTTATTCAATGAATAACTTGTTTGCTGTTTAAGATATAATTTGACATTTAAAAATATTTTGATGACAGGATCTGAGAGACCGGGTATGGTCTTAATAGCATTATCTATCATTTTTCTCACCTCCGAGCTGTCCACGAGTTTTAATAATTTCTTTTCTTTTTTGATCATCTGCGTTCTGCGCATCATTGAATTAGTGGCCATTGCTGCCAGGATTTCACAAGTATTTTGAGGGTATTTGTTTTGTTGTTTAAGATATGTTTTTATCTTATTGTAAACCAAAATATATAAGTCGGTTTCCGGATTATGAAATACTTTTGTAACACCAGTATACATTTTTTCTCCACAGTAATGTTAATGAATACATTTTGCGTATAATGCGTTTCGTTCTAAGATTAACCGCAAAAGATGTTGATAACAAATTCCCTCAAACACTCTGCCGATGTAACTGTTTATATCGGGTAAAGCAGATGTTTTGAGAATCGCTTTTCCCGCCCCCTGTTCAATGGCTGTTTTTTGGGAAAGACATATTTGTACCAAAAATTGTAACAGTTATCCGATATTCCATAGATTCCTTTACGGCTTTTAGCCGGATTATCGCCAAAAGGATACTCTTTGTGCAATATCTGCAAGTTTATTAATGTTTAAAACGTTTTGACCCCTTTTTTATTTATTGTTCCGACTTCTCATACCACGCTCCTTTTGTCGTACCGTGTTTAGTCAGATAGCCATTTTCAACAAGCGTTTTGATCGTTTTATATGCTGTATTAACATTCATTGACAGAGTTTTGGCAGCGTCCTGCACGCTCCATTCCGGCTTGTTATCAAATAAATTCAATATAGCTCTCGCATTTTTACTGAGCTTGTTATCATCAACCGCCATTGTGTCTATTTTTTCTTCCAAATGCCTCTTTTGTTTCTGTAAAGTTGTCAGGAAAAACGACAGCCACGGTTCGTAATCTGCTTTACCTTTCCAAATATTTTTCTGCGAACGGCGCAAGGCGCGGTAATACCCCTCCTTGCTTGCTTCAATGATAGATTCAACCGAACTGTATTGAACATACACATATCCGTGTTTAAGCAGCAGCATTGCGGTAAGCGCACGCGACAAACGGCCGTTTCCATCTTGAAATGGGTGTATCCCCAAAAAATGCACGACAAATACACCAATAACTATAAGCGGGTGCAGCAGCGGAGCGTCAAGATTTTCCCGCGTCCACACTATCAGCTCTTCCATAAGACGCGGTGTGTTAATGGGTGAGGCCGTTTCAAAGACAATGCCGATCTCTTTACCGTTTGTATCAAACGCCGCAACTGAATTAGAAAGCTTCTTGTATTCTCCACGGTGTCTCGCGTCTTTTCCAACAAACTGCAAAAGTATCTTGTGCAGCTGCTTTATATGGTTTGCGGCCAAAGGTATTACCGAATAACTGTCAAAAACCGTATTCATTAGCTCGGCATATCCTGCGATCTCCTCTTCATCTCTGGATTTGAAAGATTTTTTGTTTATACTCGAAAGAAAATTTTCAACCTCTTTATCAGAAAGTTTGTTGCCCTCAATACGATTGGAAGAACCGATAGATTCTATAGTAGATACTTTTTTAAGGGCTTTTAGCTGTTGCGGACGCAACCGCGCAATACTGGCCCAGGCTCCTTTGAATTCATCTAATTCCGCGATTTGAGTTAGCATTAATGGGGTTATTTTAATGTCTTTCATATTCGGGATCTACCTTTTATATGCCTCAATTTATCTTTTTTGATTATAATATGATATTTTACACGATTGTACGAGAAAGTACGAGATTATATTAAATTATACGAGATTGGATGAGAAATGTACAGGATTAAATTATTTTTTCACTTAATATTTGGTAAAAGGCGATAATCGCAATAAATGTGAGCGGTTTGGTTGTGTTTTGTAGAAAAAATATACTGTATTTCTACAAAAGTTAGGGGTACCGAATGAAAGAAACAGCAAGAAACAGAATACTTTCTCGCATTTATGGTCATGGTAAGGGTTGGGTATTCTCTGCCATTGATTTCTTGCCTGATTTAAAGCGTTGGGAGATAGACCGTTTTCTTACCGACTTGGCAAAAGAGGGCAAAATTGCTCGTATTCTTCCTGGGCTTTATTATTATCCTGAATATAGCAAACTTTTGCAAAAAAATGTCGCGCCAGATGTGGGGCATGTTGCCTACGCGCTGGCGCGGAAGTATGACTGGAAAATCCAATCGCCGATATTGAGTTTTTTTACACTAAAGTATCGCGAGATTCCCCCAAAAGCCATTTTAGCGCGCTTGTCTTGATAATACCGTTAAAATTCTGCTCCGGCAGTATCTCATCCATTGTAAGCAATAATTTCGGGTGCTGATCTTTTACCTCTTCCAAAGAGCGCAGTTCTCTTTCAAGAACCTCTTTTTTCTCCGTGTTAAAAGCGACTTGTATGTAAAGCTGCTCTCCGTTTGACCTCTTCGCCCAAAAGTCAACTTCGTGATCGTCCACAACTCCCACATAGACCTGATACCCGCGTCTCAATAGTTCTAAATAAACGATATTTTCTAAAATATGGCCGTAGTCCTCGCTCCTGTCCCCCGCTATTAAGCGTCTCAGCCCGTTATCTACCGCATAATATTTCGCGTTGTTCGCAAATACTTTACGCCCCTTAACATTGTAGCGGTTTGCCTTGTAAATAAGCATACTGTCTTCAATACCGTTAATGTAGCGGGATATTGTTTTGTCGCTTACCTTATTACCATAACTTGTAAGGGTATTAGCGATTTTGCTGATATTCTGGATATTTCCGGTTTCCGCGTACAAATACCGTATCACAAGTTCCAATGTCGCTGCGTCCGCTACCGCAAGCCGTGTTACAATATCTTTTAAAACCACGCTTGAATAGATTCCATCTAAATACTGCCGCTGTTTTTCAGCGTTAAGCGTAATCGCATAAGGGAAAGAAGTTTTAAGATACTCATTGTAAAGAACGCGGCCATTTTTTTCATCCCGTGTTGAGGCGAACTCTTTAAACGAGAGCGGCAGCATTTTCAGTTCAACGTATCTTCCCGAAAGAAGCGTCGCAAGTTCCCCGCTCAAAAAGTAAGCGTTTGAGCCGGTGATGTAAATATCAAGATTTTTTTTAAGGTATAGACTATCAACCACTTTTTCAAATTCTTTAACATTTTGAATCTCGTCCAAAAAGATATAGTATTTTTGTTTATCCTGCGTCTTGCTTTTCACGTAATCATAAAGCTTACGGCCGTCCTGCAAATGGCCGAAATCAAATTCCTCAAAATTTATGCTTACAATCTGCTCGCTCTTAACCCCATTTTTAACAAGGTACTGCCTGTATATCTCAAAAAGCGTAGATTTGCCGCATCTGCGGACACCGGATATTACTTTGATAATATCCTCATCTTTCCAGTTTGTAAGGAAATCCAAATATTCCGGGCGCTCTATATGGCTTCGGAGTTCATTCCAATTTTCTGACATGATTCCTCTTTTTTCGGAGTTGATTCCGAATTCGTTGGGTATGGTTAGTAATATACGTTGGGTGGGAGGGGGAAATCAAATGTGGATTAGAAGATGTGCAAATTTGTTCTTTTGAGTTCCAAATCTGAAAACATGTGGCCATTTTCAATACACCGTCTGTCAATATGCTCTGCGGATTTCCGCCAATACATTCTTTTGACTGTCTAAAACCCTAATAAAGAGGTTGTAACTATAACTCTTCAGAATCTTTACTGTAAACA
The DNA here is from genome assembly GCA_031254105.1 of Chitinispirillales bacterium. Classification (GTDB taxonomy): domain Bacteria; phylum Fibrobacterota; class Chitinivibrionia; order Chitinivibrionales; family Chitinispirillaceae; genus WRCH01. The sequence goes on along the minus strand of JAIRVB010000035.1, from coordinate 201,584 downwards.
ACTCACGATCATCGTAAAAATCGCAAGTTATCAAGCCATTCAGTTCCATTTTGTCGCTATCACCATTATAACGCCTTACCTTATCTATTTTAATATCGTTTGCCATTATATGGTCTGCCTTATTGCAATTATAAGATGGTGTTTTTGTCTTATAGTAAAGCAGCTGTTCCGCCTTATATGTTTGGAAAATATGAATTGCGATTTCTGCGAATTCCGGATTACTATGACTTGCGCTTAACAGATAAAATCTGTCGTCAAATCTAAATATAGCATGATGTTCCAAATCAGGATCCAAATCAACTCCAGACCAGCATTTGGATTTGACACAGTAAAGGTAGAGCGTATGCTTATTGTCTTTAAAATAGCGTATCATAGCGAGCATCGGATCATTCTCAAAATCGAATTCGGAAATTTTACTTCTGCGTTCACGATTTGTATCAATACATGGGTATATATAATCACCTAAAAAATTAAATTCACATCGGGGGATGGAATCTTTTTCCGCTGGGAGTTCATCAAGATCGAATACCTGCTTATAAAACGTCAATAAATATGGTTTGGCTCTCTCAGCAGCTTCCTGTTTTTGCTTCTGGAGTTCAAGGCGCTCTTTTTCTTCACGTTCTAATTTGTCGTCAAGGTACTCGCCTTCACTATCGGCGTAGCCATCGGCAATGTCAAATAAATACTCCGCCTTACCTGTTTCAAGGTTATACGCGGCAAGATTTCCGTATTTGTTTCTTTTGTTAACATTAAATACTAAACCGCAATCAATATCAATGTTCCCGCCCATATCCCATACCTTGCCCGGACTATAGCTGCGGCAGGTAGCATCTTTGGAAAGAAGCGTAGGAGTGTGTCCATGAATCAATTTTTCATTGTGCGCAGGCTTGTACTTTAACTTAATCTTACCACTGTATTCATCTATGAATCTTTCCCATATAAGGCAATATCTTCGCTTAAAAGGGCTTTTTCCCTTGTCATCCGTTATATCATCTTCCGGTTCATACCAGGCATGAACAATCACAAATTTTTGCCCGCCAACTTCTACTTCTTTTACAAGCGGCTGCTTTGATAGAAACGCCGCATATTTGTACATTAATTCCGTTTTTTTTAAGTGTTCGAACTCATCAAACGGCGGTTCACGATTGTCTAAACTGTAAACAGTTTCGAACTTGCCTTTGCCGAATACCGCAATAAAACCGTCGTCATGATTACCAAGAACCATTTGATATTTGCCGTCCGGCGTAATGTTGTTGTACGCCCAGTCAAGCATCTTATCATCTTCCGGCCCGCGAGCGACAATATCACCGATGAGAATAAACACCGCGTTGGGATCATTCGCTTCGATCCGTGTTCTGAGTTCGTCAAACTGTGTAAAGCAGCCGTGAATATCTCCGATTATGTATGTGCTCAAAATACGCTTGTCGAGTAGACAGCCTCGACACTCCTTCTTGGTTATATTGTTACCGTGAGAGAAAGTCTATTGCCTCTCATATGTTATTTTTTATTTAAACTCTTAACGTACTAAATTACACTTTTTTTTGACGACCTCAAATAACGTTAAGCGCAATGTAAAAATGAAATTTATCAAAGATTGATTATGCACTCTCTTCCGTTTTCGTTAATTCTAAACATTTTGTGGCTGTATCATATCTTTTGTAAAACGTTTCTTTGTTGACTTTTAATTGTTCTAAAGTTACAGGCTTAAAATAGTTTACATCCACCCCCGCATTATATGCGTTCATATCTTTTAAAATCGCGATCGTACGCCCTTTAATACTGTTATGGATATGTCCATGAATATGTACAGCTCCGTAAGCCGCCCTGTTCCAACTTAGCATCGGATAATGGCAAAGTATCACATGTGTATCACCATCGTCAATCTCAGCCAATGGCGAAACTGAGGCAAAATATTCCTCCGGTTTGATATTTTTCATCCATCCCCTATCATGGTTGCCTGTTATCAGATGCTTTATCCCTTTAAGCTTTTCGAGGACAGGTTTCGTAGACAAAGCGGAACGGTATGCGAAATCACCGATAATATAGACTGTATCGCTCTCATCAACAACTTCGTTCCAATTTTCAATGAACGTTTTATTCATTTCTTCAACGCTTGAAAACGGACGCTCGCAAAATTTAATTATGTTTTTATGTCCAAGATGCAAATCTGCAATGTAGAATATCATTACGCTTCCACCATTCGTAAATCCTTTTTCCTTCAACAATAAATGCGATGAAACTCTCTTATAAAAAATTAATAAAAGGCTAACCCAAAAGATAACCGTTTAAACATGCAGAGGCTTTACTATGGCATCGTACAGATTTATTGTTAGAGCAATTCTGCTTCAGCACACTCAGTCACCCGATTACACTGAGAGTTTGACTATATAGCTAATTGGCTATCTGAAACATCACGTGGTTTACATTTTTTGGCAACGTTCAAAAGTTTTTTCAATGTATTGCAAAAACTTTCGCGTTCATATATTTTTTAAAATGGACTGAAAAAACTTTTTAATCCACACATTTTTTTCAATCAACTGAAAAAAGGTTTCAAATGCTGATAAGAGAGAAATATTTAGAAACGCTTGCTTCATATTCTGAAAAACCGATCATAAAGGTACTCACCGGGATTCGCAGATGCGGCAAGTCTACGCTTTTGCAGAATTTCGCAAAGAAATTGATTGCTGCGGGGGTTAAAGAGGAGCAGATAATATCATTGAATTTTGAGGATTTGGCTTTTGAGCGTCTAAAGGAATATCACGCTCTTTATGAGTATGTTACCTCAAAGATCAAAGATGATGAAACGCGGTATTACATTTTTTTAGATGAAATTCAGGAAGTGGCAAGTTTTGAGAGAGTTGTAGATAGTTTGCATTTGCGAAAAAACTGTGATATTTATATAACAGGTTCAAACGCATTCTTTATGTCCGGCGAGCTTGCGACGCTGCTTTCCGGCAGATACATTGAAATCCCAATATTTCCGCTTTCGTTTGCCGAATTCAGAGATTCTTATAAAGATTTGTCAAAATACGATCTGTACAGCAGATACATAACACAGGGCGCGCTGCCTTACCTGATAAACAGGGAGAACAGTTACAAGGAGATTCGCGAATACTACGGTGGAATTTACAATACGGTTTTACTTAAAAATGTTGTCTCCAGAAAAAGAATCGCTGCGCCGGATGTTTTGGAAAAAGTTGTGAAGTTTTTGGCAGGCAATATAGGTTCTCTTAATTCCACGAAAAAAATAGCGGATACCTTAACAAGTCATGGGCGCAAAATCTCTGTAAACACATTGGAAAGTTATATAGGGGGCCTTGTTGATTCCCTTCTGTTTTACAGAGCGTCGCGTTTTGATATTAAAGGTAAAGAACACCTGAAAACCATTGAAAAATATTATATCGCTGATTTAGGTTTCAGAAATTATCTGCTGAATAACGAAAAGAGCGATTTTGGTTTTGTACTTGAAAATGTAATTTATCTGGAGCTATTAAGACGCGGCTATAAAGTTTCTGTTGGAAAAGCAGGAACTCAGGAAATCGACTTTGTGGCAATTTCCGCCCTGGGACAGACTGAATATTATCAAGTAGCCTTAACGATTCGGGACAATGCTACTTTTGAACGCGAAGTTTCCGTTTTAACGAATGTAAAGGATAATTTTCCAAAAATACTTCTTCACATTGACCCCGATCCGGATTCTGTACATGAGGGAATTAATATTTTGAACGCTTTGGATTGGCTTTTGAAAGGATAGTTCAGTTTTTTAAGCCACCGCAGATGACGCTGAATCCTGACTTTTTTGTGTATATTCACGCAGACGCACCAATTCGGAACTTCTTTTAAAAAGTTCTTCCTGACCCATTTCATTAAGCTCTCCGAATTCAAACAGGAATACTTTTCAAATATTTAGCAAATGGTTTTTTCATTGTTATCATCTGTTTTTTCCCATTTGTTTCATTTGAAAGGTATCCGTTTCGGATAAGATTCATTACTTCTGTGTAGACAGCAGAATATGCGTATCCCACATGTTCTTTTAGGGCTGTTATGCTTATTTGTGAACGGTGCTCCAGTTCAAATAAAATCTCGGAACGGATGTTAGGCCCGATTAATGCCCGTATAGCAAGCAAAGGGTTATTCATCAGCACATAGTGACGGTTATACATTGCGTCTTCATAGAACTCCGTCATGGTGCAGTACAATCCCCATTTCAGATATTCTTTTTTGCTGAATTCTTTTTGATTTCTTTCGTATACTCCGAACTCATCGGTTTCTTTAAACAAAACCTCAGCATCTTTAAGCGGCTGGCAACGTTTTAGGATTGCTTTCATTCGCGGCAATGCTCCGGCAGCGCTTGCGGCAATTTCCACCACAGCGCCTAAAACTGGCTGATCAGCGTCATTGATATAATGCAGAAGTTTTTGAACATTTATCAGATCATTATAATCCCTGACCCAGGTAAGCATCGCCTTGAAAAGTCTTCCCTCATAACGTCCTATATGCGTAGTTTCTACAATCAGCTTTTCAGGGTCAACACTTCCCTGATACGGTCTGCCGGCAGCATACCACCCCAGCTTTATCCACTTGGCGTAGTATTCATCTATTAATTCGGGGTTAATTGGCTGTTTCAGTTCCATTATCATGCCCTTTTATTTCTGACAATTGTTTCAAGCGCTCTGTAATCCACTTGCAATATTGCTTTAAGGAAAACGCTGGAGTCTGATTTTTGAGCATCTTCATTCAACTGTTTAAGATATTCTTCTTCAAGTATAATTCCATATCTTTGCTGAGCGTAAACAGCGATTTCGTTACTATTGCTGTACAGAAATCCTTCCGGCGTTTTTATAAATTCTGGTTTCAATGCTTTGAATTCAATTTCAATCCGTAAAGCCCGTTCTGGATCAATGCTGCTGAGTTTATCCAATTTTAGACGCAGTTGGTTATAATCCGCTTCTGAAAAATCCAACTCCTTTATATCTTTTTTATCCCACTGTCTGATATTCTCATAATATGCAAATTTCGTAATTACAGAGTCTGCTTTAGAAATAATGTAAGGCTGCAAAAACTTAAAATCACCCTCAACGATTTGTAAATCAGGCCGATATTCAGGTAAATGCTTAAAAGTCATCTCTGAGGGACTGGTGTCTATCCAATTATTTGTCAGGTGATATTTTGCCGCTATTTTATCAATAATTTCCCTGTATTTCGCTTGACCCAAATCCGGCGATGCTTCAAGGATGTCTATATCCGAAGTCGCCCTTGAGATACTACCTCTTAGTATCAAAGCGGAAGCTCCGGTAATTGTAATCTTTAGCGGCTGATCAAGCTCCGCATCAATTGCGTAAAGCATTTTTATCATTTCTTCTCTGTACATAGCCTCTCCTATTATCTGAATAAAAGATAATCAAATGAGGAGCCAAAATCAAGTATCGCGGAAAATATTGATGTTCTTAACTTTTTTAATCAATATATCAATTTACGAACTCCCCCCATTATTTTAATCGCATTTTGAATCAAAGCCAACTTATTTTTTATTGGTTTTATGAAAGATGCTTTAGTATTAGCATATAACCTTTGAAAAATCAGGTGCTACGTGCAATATTTAAAGAAGTCAGCGCGCTTTTAAAGGTATTTTCTTACCCGCAGCAATAGTCTTCATATTCTTTACCGTAATGCCCACACAAGAACTTTTCCTCCCTGAGTATCTGCCGGTGAATCACCGTAACAAAAAACACAATCGCGGCGCTTGCGGTAATATTCGGATGAATAAGAAATATACCCACAACAAAAGCAATGAACGCGGTGAAGATTGGATTACGGCTCAGGGCGAACATGCCGGATGTGATGAGCTTATCCGGTGATCTTTCATCTATACCTATGCGAAACGATTTGCCGAATGATCTGAGCGTCATGGCGAACCATACTATGCTTACATAACAGATGATAATCCCCATCCATCCGGCCACATTATTTGTGAAAAATGGTTTAATTAAAACTTTTGGAAAAGGAAAGCCGAGCGCTGTTGACAATAAAGCGTAGAAAAATAAAAGTACGATTGGAATCAACAAAAGGTCGCTCTTGTTTGTGACACCTAACACAAAAGCGTTGCTCCCCCTCCGGCGAAGCATGAAGCCGCGTCCCACCGCAAGAGCAATGAGGATAATAAATGCTGTCAGGCTTAGATAATTTATCAAGACAATCCCCCATTGCTTCTTTCTCAGGCGCTCATAATTTCTTCTTTAGTTTCATTATTCTGCTACTCTTTTATGATTAATTTTAGCATTACCATATTAAAAGTGCAAGAAACGCTTGATTATTCAGTATATAAAATGTCAAACCGCTTCTTGCGCAAGCCGGATTTACAAGTATTTTTTCCTATGCCCGGATGGGGGAAGCAAAAAGAAATCAAAGATTCCCTACGTAACTTTAGTTACGGCGTTTTTGGGTTAGATTTTAAAAGGCTCAGATCAGTCAGGAATTCCCTCTTGGGGCGTTGCGGGGGTATCCCCGCATGGAGGGGCAGCGTAGAACGGAAAAAGGCGCTCCGGTGGGGTTTGGAGCGCCTTTTTATGGTCGAAGTGAGGGGCGGGAGCCCCATTATAGATGCACGATTATTTTTTCTTTGTAGTTTTCTTTGCCGGCGCTGCCGCTTTTGGCGTTCCGGTTCCCAGAATTGCGTCCTTGGCAGTTTTTGAGACTTTGAATTTCACAACTTTCTTAGCGGGGATTTTGATTGTTTCGCCAGTGGCAGGATTTCTTCCTGTTCTTGCCTTACGTTGTACGAGAACCAGCTTTCCTAATCCGGGGAATGTAAACCCATTCTTAGCTTCTTTGTAAGCTAAAGCGGCCAGATTGTCAAGAAGCGCTTTGACCTGCTTCTTTGTGAGCTGTTCATCCTCAGCAAGTTTTTGGATTAATTGAGTTTGGGTCAGACTTTTTCCGGCCATGAAAACTACTCCTTTTTTTAATACGGTGAGAAGTGATTGCCTTTAACTACGTTTTGTTAATGAGTTCTTTTTTGTTTTTTATATTCTGCAAAGTTATTAGTATTACAAGATATATTATGATCGTTGCGGCAGCCCATAGCTGGAACCACAATATTTTGTTCTGAATCTGAGAGAGAGCTAATATTACTAATGTCCCCGCGATAAGGATTCCAAACCCACCCGCGTATAGTTTTACGCGCCTTTTAAACAGTTCTTTATTTGCCATTTTTTTCTCTGTATTTTTCACGGTAATTTCTCTTTAGGATTGGTATTCTGGATACAGCGGACAAAAAATCATTATATGAAAATATGTTTTCCCTGATAACTTTGCACATAAAAACCGATTTATTCGGTATTGGTTTCTTTTCTGAACAAGGAGTTTTTAGCTCTCTTACTCCCCTCTTTTGATTACCGTAAATAAAGGATAACTGTATATTATGTTAAGTTCTGTAAGAACAATAGGTGAAAAACAAAAAGAACAAAACTGGGCTCTGGGTTCTTCGCTCGGAGATGAATTTGAGGTTTTTATAGTAAAAGTTATTACAGAACAATTATCACCTTATTTCTCGCCAAATGTAAAGATACACCCTACTTCCAAAAGTCGTGACGATGGAAGAGATGCTGTAATCACATCAAACGTTGATTTGCGTGGAATCCTAAATCAAAATTTTTATGTTGAAGATAAAGAATCAATTAAAATATTCATTGAATGCAAAAGTACAGATTCAAATAGTATAAAACATGAACGAATAATGGGTAATGTTTCGAGAATAAAAGAAGAAAAACCAGATTATTTTGTTTTGGTTACCAATGCTACAATCACCCCCTATACATATTATTGCGTAGAAAATGAATTGAAATTATGCGGTATAACATTTGTATTGATAGACCGCAAAATATTATCTGTTGCCTTAGAACAATTCGGACGTACTATTGGTGAAATGCCAAAAATTAACCAACCTTGTCTAACTGCTGAATATCAAATTATGACAAGAACGGAAAGTATCAAAAAAGCTTATGACATATATTTACTATATCATAATGTCTCTGAAAACGAAAACCTGACAACACAAAAACTTTTAAGCGACCGCAACTGGAGTATGGAGGAACCCTGTGTTTCTTTCGTTATTAAAGCCTACGGCACATATATCAAAAAAGTTTCAATTGTCCGCATATTTACGGATGAAATTGACGATTTGCTTTTTGGTATAAAAATCGGCGAAACTGAAACACAGGTACACATTAAGGGCAGTGACATGACTGCCTTTTTTGAAACCCCACTTTTCGGAGAAGGCCACAAATCTTGTATTGATCATTTTGATAGTTATTTTAAAGACTCCGAGTCTTCAAAAATTCATTACATTTGGGGTGAAGCAGGAGTGGGTAAAACGCGTGTTTTTCAAGAAATATATAAACGGCTTAATGGGCAAGGATTTAATTTTGGTTTTTTTGTTGTTAAAAAAAATAGCGATAGCTTTTTACATGAGATAAAAAACTATCTAATAAAGAACTATTATTTGAAAAAAACTAACAATTATTCAACACTTGCTCAAATGGTTAAAAATTGTGAAAATAGTTTTAGTTATGGAAGAGCAATTCTATTTATTGATGACTGTCATAATGCTCCGGATAAGCTTTGGGAAGAAATTAAAGCTCTTGAAGGTTGCAGTTCAAGCGTGAATATAGTCTTGTGCGGACGAACTGATTATAGTGTCGGAACCGTTGCATATTACTCATTTGTGGAATGGTGCAAAGAAAATAAATCAATAAGCGGTTGGAATTTGGAGGCGCTATCATCAGAAGATACAATCAAACTTGTACGCTTCATAATAACTCAAGTACCCCAAATCGTACTCGAAAAAATATGCAATATGAGCCGTAACAATCCGCTTTTTATTGTACAATTTATTGAATATTTATTGGAATCAAAAATTGTAGAAATTATTAACCGCAATACTGTTGGAATTATAAACGTTAGTACATTTAATTTAAAAACATATATTCCCCAAAAGGTAAGTGATATTTACGAACAGCGGTTAAAGCATCTTACTTCTCTCGAAAACGGTCGTCAAATGCACGATTACTTATTAACTCTAAGCGTAATCGGTGGGAGGCAGTCTCTTTCCAATGCAGTGCGCTACTTCAATGAGGATACCACCCTTTTGGATTTCTTAACCCTGCGCCGCTTTATTCAAATAGGGGGCGATGGCAATATTGCTTTTATCCATGAAAGTATGTATTTGTTTTTTAAGAATAATATAGAAACGAAAACCGATTTAAAAAAACATGTGGCAAACCATATTTTTGCAGACAAGCCTTTTCTTTTAGATAGAATAAATATACATGAGAAGGGGCGCCTTGCTTTATGGAATGGAGACACTCTATATGCCAAAGAATGTTTTACTGATTATATTGAATACCTTGAAGATTTACCTAATCTTTCGGCAATCAATATTGATATCGAATTATATGACTATTTAAATTGTATTTGGGAATTATTTCATAAAAACAAAATTAAAAAAGAATTGCTTAAAAATATTCTGAAGGTCAAGATATATATATCATTACATCATTACACCCCAGCAAAAGCAATTGTCGATTGCAACGAAGCTCTTAAACTCATAAAAACAAATAAGTTTTTTGATGGTGATGATATCGAAGATGCAATAATAGAGCAAAAAGCCCATAGCCTTATCAATGCTGGATATTTAAGTGACAGCGAATTGCTTTTAAAAAAATTATTTGCAAAGTGGAATATTTTTCCGAATTCAATGAGTACTGACATTACATTTGATTTATTTGATAGGCTATGCAGCATTTATAAGAGATTTAATTGCAAATCACTATCAACTCATTTCAACATTTTATCATTCCGCGAAGCTGAAAAAAAATCAGATAATGGCTTACTCGCTTTAGCATACCTAAATAAGAGTAAAATCAATTTCTACAATGATTATGAGGTTGCCTATGATAGTTTATTAAAAGTTGGAGAAGTTTTAAATGATGGTTCATCCAAGAGAATACTATGTAGTAGTAGAATTTCATTGTTACTACTTGATTTACTGCATGGTAAGACAGCAGATTTAAAAGAGAGTCATGAAAAAGCGCATTCATTGCTAAAACAAGCCATTAACAATAATTATTCCAACTCAATGATACGATCATATTCTGCACTGGCTGTTACTGCATTCCTTTCTGTTGGAGATGGAAAATCGTTTGATGAAGCTCATAATTTTATAGATAGAGGCATTGATAGCAGTATAAAATTTGGAATTCCTGTACATATATGGAAATTTTATAATCTTCGTGCTATTATACAGTCACGTTTGAACCAAAGTGATGATATTCAAATGCGTACATTTGAAACAGTACATACAATGCTAAAAATGCAAAATCTTTTGTATTTAGGTGAACTTGATTTGTGTTCTGGAAATATTCTGGCACTAAGTAATATAGGATCTTTCTATCAATCTATTAAGGGAGAAACTGCGTTTTACCAAAAAATGTCTTTGGTAAGCTACTATAACTCTACAAGTTTTTGTGATTTTAACTGTGTAAAGCCTGCTTGTAGGTATATATGTTCAAACTCAAATAGAAGCATAAAAAAGGAATACAAAAAAGCTTCTCAAAAAGAGTTGCTGTTTATTGATAATCCACCTAAACACTTGTTGCGTGATTCTAAGACAAAATATTTCATCCCTATTTCATAGTTTTTGTTGTTTGGTTTATCATTTATTAAAAAGTTATTTTAGTTAGCTGTGTTACAATACATAGTATGCCTATACTCAAAATATGTTATATTTCATTAACCGTATTTCTTTTTCGTCTATAAGATACGAAACAGGTGTTTTTTTAAGTAATTTTTCAGCCTTTCTCAAATGTTGTCTTTGTTCTTTTTCATCATCTGAAATCCTTGCCAAACCAAAACTATTTTTAATAATTTCATCTATTCGTCCTAAATCCTTAGACTCTTTTAAACCGGTACGATATAGCTGTTCGGCTCTATTTATATCTCCTTTTACCTCATAAATACACCCCTCTAAGGAATAAATTCTTATATAGCGAATTTTATCTCGTTCAGAACACAACTCTTTTGATTTTTTTGCATATTCTAAAGCCTTCTCTATTTTTTCTTTATCTTGACCACTTGTTTTTAAAGTTTTGAATGCTTTCATGTGGTAAATTCCTGCAAGCATTTCTTTTTTTCTTTGTTCCTCTACAATATTATTTGCAAATGATATAGCATCATTAATTAATATGTCTGCTTGGCCATATTCCATATTTTCTAATTCAATACCTGCCAAATGTCTTTTTGCTCTAGCGATCCAGTAGTTTTTATCATCATTATTATTTATTTTTTTAGCACACTCCAATCCAGATTCCAAAATTCCTTTTGCTTTGTTGCAATCTATGGGTACATTTGTCCAGCCTAAGTCGTCAATATATATTTCAGTCAAATCTTTATTCTTTTCCAAATTTATTGCTGCTTTTTTCGCAATTTCTCCAAGTTTTAATCTTTCGAAAAGTTTTCCTTCAATCCATAAAAAGCGGCTCCATCTTCTTCTCAATGTCAATATATCTTGGTATTTCTCTTTCTTAAACATTTTGGTTGCATTAGCAATAATATCATTTTTATTTCTTTTGACAAAGAATATAATAATACATGTTGCTATTATGAGAAACAACACAATTAAAATGAGTATACCCAAATGCAATATACCCTTATTGCCAGAAAAAGGTGCTGGATAACCAAATAGTGGTAACAAACCAACCGCAAACCACACAATTGTGGCATACAAATACGTTGTTTTTGAATATGCTATGCCCTCTTTATTCCACTGTTCAGCAATCCATTTTTGGATCCACTTCATAACGCATCTACTTTCAGAACAGTATCATTCAAGTTGTTATGTTTTTTTAAAACATAATTTCCAATAACCAATACATCAATATCAGCAGTAAGAAAAGTTTTAACTGCATCTAACGGACTTTCCACAATAGGTTGCCCTGCAATATTAAAGGAAGTATTTAAAATAATCGGAAAACCGATTATTTTTTTTACCTCTTGTAATAACGAATGAACAAAAGGTTCTTGTTGTTTGCTAACAGCTTGGACTCTTGCTGTATTATCTATATGCGTGACGGCAACTAATTTATCTCTATATTCTTTTTTTACATCTGCCGCAAATAGCATAAAGTCTGATGTACAACGTAAATCAAAATATTTGGATTGTTCTTCAGCAATTACTGTAGGGCCAAATGGTCTGAATGATTCCCTGTGTTTTACACGATTATTTAGAATATCTTTCATGTTTGGATTGATAGGACTTGTGATAATACTTCGATGACATAAAGCCCTTGGCCCAATTTCAGTTCTTCCTCTATGTAATGCAACAATCTTATTATCCGCAATACTAGTAGCTATTTGGGTTGATAAATCGTCATCATCAAAAAACGAGTAATTTAAATTCATACTTTTTAGTGTAGTCTCTATATCTTGATTTGAATACGAAAGACCTAAATAAGGTAATTTTATTTCAAATTTATTTTTAAAACCAAAATGACGGCAATGGGCAAAAAAAGCAGCCCCAATAGCTTGCCCATCATCTCCAGCAGGAGGCATTACAAATAGACTATCCAAATTAAAATTATTTAGTATCTTTTGATTAACTATGCAATTTAAGAAAACTCCACCTGCTAAACAAAGATTTTTACAGGGATATTGCGAAAAAACGCTGTCTAATAAACCAATAATTGATGTTTCCACAAAAGCTTGTGCTGTTGCAGCTATATTCGCTCTTTCTTTTTCTATAAACGTATTAAATGTGTCTCCCAATAGTGTTGCCATAGCAAAAACGTTTTCAAGAATATCTTTATATTTTACAGAAAAATTAAAATCAGAAAAATCTTCTTGTTTAAAGTTAATCAATGACTTCCCGTATGATGCAAGACCCATAGTTTTTCCAGAACCACCCCTACCCAAGTTTAACAAGTAAGTGATCTGTTCATATTTTCTCCCTATACTTATGTTAGCTTCCTTTATTACATCTGGCATAAGTGGAATTATATAGTTTCTTTTATCACCAAGTTTTCTTATCATGGGATTCTGTAAACGTTGCGAGATGCAACTTATTTTTCCATTTTGTCCAACAAATAAACTTTCAGCTTCTTGCTTGCCATTTATATAATCACCACCACCATCAGCAACAAAAATAAGGCTTTCTGAAAAACCTGAAGCAAAAAAAGCCGAATACGCATGAGCTTCATGGTGACTTACAAGATACATAGGAATATATTCACATTGATAATGCTCCAAAAATTCTTCGTGATATAAGTTCAAAGCAGATAGCCCTTCAAGTCCATCATATGAAATCCCTATGCATGAAATATTTGATAATTTTATATTACAGTATCCAAGTAGCTTGTCAATAGAATCAAATGGAATATTTGACGATGGGGAATATTTTATACGGTCTATTCTTTCTTGTGATATTGCTCCAATAACAACATTATCTTTGATTAAGGCAACTCCACGGTCATGTCCAACATGGATGCCTAATGTGATTTTCATGGCATATCCTTACGATAATATACAGTTATCCTTTATTTAACAGATTGACCAGAACCATAACAAAAACCGTTAAAATACCCCAAATTTTTAATGAGTATTTTCTATATTTTGTATCGTTTGTCCGCTAACATTTCGTAATTGCGTACACATATACATAAAGCTTGGAGAAATGTTATCATTAATATTCATATGAGGTGTGATTTCTTCCGCCCATATTGATTTCTGCTTTCCAATAGCCTGCCATCCTTTTTCTTTTAGAGCAATACTTCCACCTTTACAAACAGCGTCAGCAAGAAACTCCCATGTATCACAAATAGAATCATTTTTATAACTATTCAAAACACTTTGATTTGCTGATGGGTATGCTGTATATATCGCGTTTAAATCTCCAAGATACCATGCCTCAAATTCTTCAATGGCAAGGCAAAAGAGCGTTATTGGTTTTGGATTACAGAAATCTAACACTTGTTGTAGTTCAGCACGAAATAGTTCTTCATTTCTTTTATCCAAATCGCACAGTATTACAATAATCCCGCAATTGGGGTTGTGCCCATAACCACGCAGTAATCCCGGCAATCTGTCAAGAAGTATCCGTTTTTTCGCATCAGTTTTAGGACGTAAATTTTTTGGAGTGTGTCCCAATCCCTTATAAGAATGGATATTGTATGTAATTTTATCGCCAAATAACTTGTCGATAAGTATTACCATTGCTTTTGCACTCGATTGGTCTTCTGTAAGAAATTCAAAGTGCACCATGGTTTACGCCTCCCTCAAAATAATCGCTGTACCATAGCCCGCCTAGAAGAAGTCCTTCACTGACTAATCCTTGAACAATAGGGTATTCACTTGCGCGGCGTATCTTTGAGAATCCATCTGCGCCTTTTTCTAGAATCCAAACCTCATTTGGTTCAAGTGCGTCAACAAAATATGGTTGATGTGTCGTAATAAATATTTGCGATTTACTTTCCCCATCAGTAACGTGAGTACGAAACTGCATTGCAAGGACTTCAAGTAATTTATGATAAAGCCCGTTTTCCGGTTCTTCAATGCAGATAAAAGGCGGCGGTGTTGGGTCGGATAGCAAAAGCAGATACGCAAATACTTTCAATGTACCGTCCGACATCTGTTGAGCGGAAAATGGGTCTTTGAAGCTTTTATCGTTAAATTTTAATAACAAGCGGCCATCGGACATGCGTTCTGTGGAGATTTTATCAATCCCGGGTATCTTTCCGGCAATGTCTTTAAGAATTCTTGCAAACTGCTTTGGATGGTCGCGTTCCATGAACTGTACGACAGGGCCAATATTATCGCCATGTATATTCAAATGTTTCTGAGGGCCTGCTAAAGACAAGCTGCGGGCTGCATCCGGCGTAAAGTACGAAAGGTACCACCCCTCAATAAACTGCCTGAAAGCGGAAATCCTAGGGTGTTGCTTTAATGCCCCCAGCGTTGCTATACCTAACTTTCGGTTATCTTCTAATTCTAAAAACTCTCTTTCTTTGGACTCTTCGGACTTCTCATGCATTAATTTATCAAGTGTTTGTAATGCATTTTGGTCAGCAGATTCTTGTATTTGTATTCCTTCAGATTCTCCTTTCCAAACCCAACCGCGACCGTTTTCAAGGATCAAAAATGAAAATGGCCAGCCTTTAGGTTGTCCTTCTCTGCGTTGTCGCAAACGTTCGCTTTTGACGTAAGGACGGGAGTGACTGTCTAACATAAAAGAGACTTCATAAGTAATAGGACGTGCGTTATGTTCTTCACGATAATAGATTTCAAATTCAATAGGTTCGTCAATACCCTGCGAAACAATATGTTCAAATCCATTGCGTTTGTCACAGGCTTCCTCAACGCCAAATTTTAAGCATTCAGATAAGAACCCAAAAGCATCAAATAACGTGCTTTTTCCTACTCCGTTCTTTCCGATCACGGCAGTCATGGGTGTCAGTTCACCAGTGCCTTTGTCATTCCAAAGACTGCCAATGGTAACATCACGCAGTGTTCCGAAATTACGAATCCTGAACCCCTCAATTTTCGCCATTCTTAATAGTCTCTTGTTAATTATTCATTATACCAAAATTTTCCTACAGTTACAAACACTTAATAACATGTAGTTATCCTTTATTAATGAGATCAAAACTAAACCATAAGTTAAAATTATTTCAAAAAATCAACCCAACAGCTTGTTACATATAGTAATATACAAAAAGACATTGTTTATTCGTAAAAAATCGGTAAGAAGATTTTTTCTCCACCCTCTGCCCTAATGTTTTATGTCGGAACAAAATAAGTTTAAAACAGCTCAACTCCTTTTCACATAATTCTGTCTTTACATATTTAATTTACAGGCATTTATCAGGAGCCATTCGTATTTTTACGATCATTCATTGACTGCAAAAGCCCCTCTGCTTTTTTTATAAAACGCTTTTTAAAAGCTCAATTTTTGAGGAAATATTGAAGCTTCCAATAGCTCTTTGGTTGCTTAAAATGTCAAGTTAATATCTATACTTTTAAAACCCTATTAAAGGAGAAGTAGTAATGACAATCAAGATTGTAATCCGTAATTATTTGAGGCAATGTTCTGACATAAAAAAGTTAGAACCATTAACCATAAAAGCCTATACAATCGATTTAAGACAATTTTACGAATATGTCTCTCCAAAAGCATCTTCTGTTTCTGAATTAGATAAAATACTTGTGCAAAGTTATATAGAAGAGATAAGTCAAAAATATGCAGCCAAATCTTTAAAACGGAAAATCGCATCAGTCAAAGCATTCTTTAATTACCTTGAATTTGAAGACATGATCGTAGTAACACCGTTCAGGAAAATACGGATCAATATTAAAGAACCCAAACGGCTCCCCAAAGCGTTGTCTTTATTTGATATGGAAAAATTACTGTCCTTTTTGTACTCCCGGCCTCACGCAAAAAAAATGCTTATCCGAAATCTTGCCATATTTGAGCTTATGTTTGCTACAGGGATCCGCGTTTCGGAGTTATGTAATATCAAGTTGTCGGACATAAACTTGGAAGCGCAAGTGTTATCGATCAAAGGCAAAGGTAATAAGGAGCGTTTAAGTGTCGTAAGCAATCCTTATGTTATTTCCGCATTACAAGATTATCTTTCAATACGTCCGGCCACCGACTCTCCTTTTTTATTTATAAACCGAATCGGGAGACAGGTATCAGCTCAATCGGTACGTTTTTTTATAGAGGCGCTCGGTAAAACGGTTCTTGAAAAGCTCATTACCCCGCACATGATCCGGCACACATTCGCAACGCTTCTACTGGAAGAAGGCGTTGATATTACCCACATAAAATCTTTTCTTGGACATTCTTCTATCTCCACAACTCAAATATATGCCGCTTCTACTACTCATAAACAAAGACAAATACTCACTGCATTGCATCCCAGAAATAGGATTAGAATCTTTCGCGAATGAAAGATAACTTCAAATTATAATTTGTTGTGGGGAGAAATATGGAGCAGCTGGATATTAATAAAATTCGTTCCCTTTATGAAAATGTTAATGATGTATGGCCAACTAATGATTTGTGGCATCAATATTCCAAAAAAGAGATTGAGAAATACATAAATAAGCAATCGTTCTCTTCAGACGCATATATTTTAAATGCAGGATCTGGAGGAAATACATATGGCATATCAAATAAAATGCATCATGTTGATATCGCTGAGAATAAAATTGATCGCTATCCAGAATATAGTGTAAGTAGCGTTGAGTCGCTCTCCCTGCCCTCTAATATATTTACAGATGTATTATGTGTCGGTAGTGTTATAAATTATTGCGATGCACTTGCTGCAATTGCAGAGTTGTCACGAGTAATAAAACAAAAAGGCAAACTTATTTTAGAATTTGAAAGTAGTTGGGGTTTTGAGCATATTAGAAGTAAGGGATTCATGAAATCTGCTACATTGGTTGATTTGAGTTATTTTGGAGGATTACACAAACAATGGATTTATTCTCCGAAATATATTGAAAAAATTCTGAAACAATTTAATTTTATCATAACGCATGTATATCGCTTCCATTATATAAGTGGTCTTCATTACAGCAAGTATCAAGATGAGAATGCTGCTTACGCATATACACGATTTGATGGAATTTGTCGTTTTATACCACAAGTAAAATTACATTCAAATAACGTTATATTTACATGCCAAAAGTCATGATCTTTTTATCGTTAAAAAATAAGCTATTACAAAAGACATGGTCGCACCAAATATACCACTAATCATAGAATTAACAGAACTTATTGGAATTTGTAGTTTATCTAAAATCCAATTATATCCAAAAACAACTAAAATCGGTGCTATTAATAAAACAATTATTACAGCAGGAATCAATTTATATAATTTTCGTTTTTGTGCTGGCAAACTACCATCTGTACGTTCATGATTTGAAACCGATACTAAGCATTCATTTATAATGACATTAAGAATACTATTTTCACGGACACTATCTTGAATTTTTTTAAAGCATAGGTCAATATTTTGTCGAAAACTATCCATTTCTACGGACTTAAGAAATGGCGTGTACCATGTTTCATAATAATCAAAATATATGCCCTTAACAATATTAAGGAAAGTCTCGCGAGTAACGCTTGATATTGAATCACTTGATTTTTTAATGTATAATGACGCATCAAAACCACTTTCGTAATTATCCATACCAAGAGGAAGAGTACGATATGATGTATTAATAGCACAAAATCCCTCTAAACAAAGTAGTTTCAGAAAGACACGACTTTCTTTGTCAACATCTTTTCCGGCATTCTTATTACTAATCTCTACAACAAAATAATCTACTTTATATCCATTCATGTAAATGAAATTAGTAATAAGGCTTATGTATGCAAAATAAGCGGTATTAACTCTATATTGATCTTTTAAGGCAATATAATCATATACAATGACTCGACGATTAACAAGATAACCTAACATAGCAAATCCGATTATCTTATTGTCCAAGTATAACACAAATAGAAATGGTTCAAATTTTGTTGTTGGTGCGTAATTGTCAATCCAATATGTTATTTCATTTGTGTTAGTTTTGATGTCAATCGGAGTAGACTCATTATAAATTTTTAATGCTTCAAGATAGCCATCATCCGATGATTTTAATAATCGTTTTATTGCATATCTATTCTCCAGCTGCTCCATATTTCTCCCCACAACAAATTATAATTTGAAGTTATCTTTCATTCAAAAACTATTTCACTTCCTCAAACGCCCAATCCTGAATTTTGCGTTCTTTATAGTTAAAATTTACGCCGATTTTAAAAAGCGTTTTTCCGGAACCTTTGTAAGGAGTCAGGTATTCGTTTTTATCAATTTGATCCATCGCTTCTTTTACGGTTTTGTCAAGCTTGAATTCAAAACAATAGACAAATTTTGGAGTTTCGACAATCGCGTCAATTCGTCCTGTTGCCATTGATATTTCGCTTGGCGCCTTTAATCCTAACATATTAAAAATGATATAGAATATCGTCTGAAAATAATGTTCATTACGAATCGCTATATTGTTCGGGATCGCGGACATAAAAGGCTTAATTGCAAGCTCTATTGTTGATTCTACATCACCCCCGTAAAGATATTCGGAGATATTTACTAACATTGATTCTTTTTTTGTCTGAGGGATCCCAAGATATTTGACCGCTAATTCGTCAGCAAACGCCGACCGGACTTCAGTATTGGGATAGTCAAGAGTATAGTATCCTAATTCCTCATTATAATCAACAACCGTCAAATACCCAGCTTGATACAGCATTGGAACCGCATCCATATTTTCCGAATCATATTTTCTGAAACCTGCCGTTGTAACTTTCGTGCCTTTGAATGTCAAAATATCTACATCTTCGTTATCAAGTAATTTTATCAAGTAAGTGGGTGTTCCGCTCTCAAACCAATACGCATTAAATTCCCCTGAGTCAAAATGTTTCACCAAGCCATAAGGGTTATATACAGACAATTTATTTTTTGAAAACCGATACCCGTTATAGAAAACCTTGAGTTTTTTTAGATAATTTTCTTTTCCGCCGTGACTTTCCGCGTATTTATCAATATATCCGGCAAAAAAATCCTCCATCTCATTCTGCGTTATTCCGCAAATGTCGGCAAATCGCGGGTCAAGTGTAATATCGTTCAGGTTGTTAAGAGCGGAAAACACGCTTACTTTTGCGAATTTTGTAATTCCGGTCAAAAACGCGAATTTTAGCTTATCTTCTGAGGCTTTAACGATTTTGTAAAAATCCCTCAAAGTATCACGGACTTTATCAAATTCGTTTTTTTTATCAATCAAGCTTAAAAGAGGATTGTCGTATTCGTCAATTATTACTACCGCTTGTTTGCCATATTTTTTTACTGAGTCGCCAATCAGAAAGCTAAATTTATTGGAAAGAGATTCTCCCCGCAGCTCAACACCTAATTTTTCTGCGTTTTCAATTAACGCGCTATTGATTGCGTCTTTAGCAGCCGTTTCTCCTTCGGAAAAATCGCCCTTGCTCATATCCAAACGGATTACCGGATGCTTTTCCCATTTCCATTTGCTGTCCGCTATTGCCAATCCCTCAAAGAGGTCTTTCCTCCCTGAAAATACCGCGTCAAGCGTCCAGCACAAAATCGTTTTTCCGAATCTTCTTGGACGAGACAGAAAAAATTGCTTTTTTATTCCTGATACCATATCGTAGATTTTCTCTGTCTTATCAACGTACAGTGCATCATTATTACGGATGTATTCAAATTCCTGCAATCCGATCGGCAATTCTTTCATGCTTGCTCCTTTAGATGTATAGCATTCTTGCTATACATAAAATACGCTTTTCCTTGTAACTTTGCACACAAAAACAGCATTTTTCAGTATCTCTCCTTTCTGAGTAAGGAGCCGCCTTGCGGCTCCATGACCATGACTAATGCAATTGTGCTTTCAGTTTTTACTGACCTTTGCCGTGAGTTTACTATTTCGATGCCTTTTCGCAATACTTTTAAGATAGAGGATTTCTATTTCTGCCAGTTTGGTTTGTTCAAATTTTACTTTAAACCTGCGGTTTTCCGCTGGTTCCATACCGTACTCATGGTAATAACATGCAGAGCAATAGCAGTCTATTTTGTTTTCCAAATACCACTTTTCTGGATTGACGATCACTCCTTCGGCTAAATAGCCCGTAAGATATGTTATTCCGGCAATATCAAACAACATGCCTTTTCCATCGTGGGTAATGTAAATATCACCCTTTGCTCCCTGTGTTATCTCCATGAGTTCCGAAAATTTAATAACCACCGGCAGCTTTTTAGAACGCTTTCTTTTTTTGTGTTGTAAACTGCGTAATTTTTTCACAGCAAAGTCAAGCGCCTTAATTGCGTTTTGCCATTCATCCGGCTCACATTGTTGGTCACAAATACTCATTATTTCCGCCTGTGATTTCAGGTTTTCAAGGTGGGTTATTGCTTTTTTGATCGTCATTTCTTTATTGTTTTTCTCTTTTGATAACATTTTTAACTCTTCCTATTTAGTTAAAGATATTGTTTTGCGCTCTCAAAATGAGAGCGCCGTTTGGTATGCATCAAGTATTTCCATATCCTTTTTTCTGTAAAAGCACATTCGGCGGTAATCAGAAAGAAATATTATATCCAACAATTGTGCGCAGGTACAACAAATCTCAAAACAAACCCCCTTTTTTTCCCATAAGTAATGATCTATGTTGGCGGGAGTTTTTTCTAAAACGTCCATGACAGCTTGACGCAATATGGTTTTTTTCACATCGTTACGGTTGTGGTACAGTATACGCAGTTTTAGGTATGGTTGCGCCAAACATCTGTCCGTTATTTCGTACATGTCCATGTGTTCTATTAACCTTTGAAAAATGTATTCTTTTGCGATAAGGTCGTTGTTGCCATCATTTTCTATTCTTGCCTTGATCTTGATTGCTAATTCTTCAGTATTTTGCATGATCTTTCCTTTCAATGTTGGTTATCCCAAGTTAAGTTCTTTTTCGATAAACCCGTAATCGTGCCGAGTCACCCCGTAAACATTCTCAATGTGAAGTTCAGACTGTTCCTCTTTTCCTCTGTATTCATCGTAAATCACATCTAATTTTTCAGCCGGATGTTTTATATTGCGCAAAAGGGTTAATGTGTCTCGGAAGCATTTTCTTGTTTCACGAATATCAAAATGAATCTCAATTAACTCCACAAAATGCGGGTCGTTTTCGATTAGCGTTTTTATCTGTTCTTTTGTTAGCATTTTTATTTAGCTGTCCTTTCCGTAATTGTTGTTTTCTTTTATGAAATCTGCAACAGCACCTACTAACACATTGTCAAGCGATTCCATATAATCTCCCAAAGCGTCAAACTTGCCTAAACTTTTGATTTCTTCAAAGTAATTGGCACTTCCGTTATATTTTATCTCAACCGTACCATCGTCAAATTCTGCTAAACTAAATGAGATTTTGTCGATTCCGTCATATTCGTTTAAATTAGTGTTCTTTAGTATTCCCATCTTCTGTACCTTTCTTTTAAAGGAGCCTTGCGGCTCCCTGCTTCTGATTGTTTTTTACGTTGCTGAATTTAAAGTTGTTTGAGTCTCTGCGCCAACATTATCAAGCTTTGCAAGTTTTAATCTTCTTTTAGCTATTCTTATTAGTTTCTTTTCGATTGCTTTTCCTTGCGCCTCAAGTTTCTCCAGTTCTGCTTTTTCTACATCTTCTCCCTCTTCGCAAACTTCATGGTATCCCTGTTCAATATCATCTTTCAAATCCTCAATTCTCCAGAGCGCATAATCTAAAATCTGTTCCTGTGTTATTGTTTGTGCTCTCATTTTCCCTGCTCCTTTGTTTTGATGTTTGATTTTCTCATGTGTAAAACAATTATCCCCCCCATCGGGGATGCCCAGTGGCGAACGCTGTGTCAAACGGAAGCGTAGCAAGGGGAGGCCTCCTTCAACTTTTTTGGGGGGTACCCGCTGTCCTCGGCGGGGGGAGCCAAAATAAGTTGAGTGCCTGGAGTCCCTTGCGCGAACCGGCTTGACCTGTATTTTTTCCTATGCCCGATGGGGGGGAGAAAGGAAGACAAAAACTCCATACGCAACTTCATGTTGCGCAAAAAAGGGGGTTTACAATGTGTTCTAACAGTAATTAATTTGCAAAAGTTGTAAAATGTTGTGGTTTACGAAATTACTCAAATGTATAATGTGTTAAAGAGATTCAAATTTTTATCATTGATTAATAATAGTTGTTCAGGTATGATACTTTAAATAAATCAACAAAGGGGTTTCTCATGGTTGCAAAGAAAGCAGTAAAGAAAGTTGCCAAAAAAGCGCCTGCGAAAAAAGCGGTGGCAAAGAAAACACCGGCGAAGAAAACCGCAACAAAAAAAGCAGCAGCCAAAAAAGCGCCGGTGGCGGCAAAAAAAGCGGTAGCGAAAAAGACGGTAGCTAAGAAAGCGCTGATCGTAGTGAAAAAAACCGCGGCTAAGAAAAAAGTTGCTGCAAAAAAACGCGCAAAGTAAAACCTCCTCTTTACTGATATTGTTCAAAATGGCCGCCTCTTTGAGGCGGCGTTTAAAAATGTTCAAAGAATACTGAAAATGAACCCAATCATAAAAATTGAAAATGACGGCCAAAAAATAAAGGCAACAGATTTTTGGGAATCTGAGTCAGCAAAAAATGGGATTTGTTTTTTAAGTGTAATTAACGGAGTTTATCGGCTGTTAATTCCAAAAAACCGCTCTGAATGGCTCCGCGAGATTAAGAAAGCGCAAGCCGTGATCATCTCAAGAGGAGTGGCGCCGCATATCGGGAAACAAGACGCTTTAGAATTGATGTTTGAGCAAAAATCCAGAAAAGGGAAAGTATCCGGCCAAACATTGGCGTATGATTCTCCATTTTCTATCTTTATGGGCGCAGAACAGTGTGATCCCATGCCGTCCGCCCCGGATCAGGGTTGGAATGGTTCATTTGTTGCCTATTGCGGTACCACCGAAAAGCCTGCTGCTACAATTGATAAAGTCTACTACAGGCGGGTAGAAAAATTACCT
The DNA here is from genome assembly GCA_031254105.1 of Chitinispirillales bacterium. Taxonomy (GTDB): domain Bacteria; phylum Fibrobacterota; class Chitinivibrionia; order Chitinivibrionales; family Chitinispirillaceae; genus WRCH01. The sequence continues at coordinate 177,978 of JAIRVB010000035.1, read as the reverse complement.
TGCCTTTTAAAAGTAGCGGAATAATGCTTGATTTAATAAGCATTGATTATGATAAGCTTATTGCCAAATTTCTATATGTATCATAAATATTGGTGATTGAAGATATATCAATACATTCATTCGCGGCATGAAAATTTTTGTAGGTAACACCAAAACCGCATATTGCTTCTATTTTATGAGTTGCTAAGAGATTTCCAATATTTGAGGGGCCGCATATTTTATTATCTACAACTCGTCCTAATTGTTTAGAAGCTATATCTTTAAACGTATTTAAAATATATGAATCATTTTGCAGGTAATATGCTGGCCAAGAATCCTTTGTTTTTATGATTGCATTCTTGCTACTGTTAAAATGTTCGTCTACCTTGTTGACAATATCTTTAACTGTTTTATTTGCACATTCATATTCAAAATCCGGTGTAAGCCGTATATCAACATGAACTGTACATTTATCTGGAACAACAGTGTAATTATACCCACCGTCTATTTTTGTGATAGTTATTTTTGGAATCAATGGAAAATCTTTATTTGTAAATTGATTCAAATCTAATGCGGTTATCTTTTCTATAAATTTTGTTGCTTTTATTATTGCATTTTCTTTCGCCTCATTTTTGTCACCAGTGTGTTGGCTAATACCAAAGAAAGTAATCTCCATTCTTAAAAAACCCCTGCCACCAGAAACGATGACATAATTACCAGGGTACCCGATAAAAAAACCTTTAGTATCTTTATGTTCTTGTAAATACTTTTTTATCCCGCCAAATGAACCAGTATGTTCATCACAATCAAATAAAAACGATAGATTTGACTTTAAACTTGTACTATTATTAGTCAATTCATTAGCGATATGAGAAAACATTGAAACCGCAATTTTGGAATCTGCCGCACCACGACCAAATAACCAATTCCCATCTATTTTAGGGACAAACGGGTCGCTGTCCCAATTGTTAATATCTCCGATTGGCGCAGTATCTAAGCAAGCATTAAAACAATAGGTTGGATAATTTTTGTTAGTAACAATATCACACAAAAACGCAACTGGTTTTTTCCTATTAAATAATATTTTCCCTTTTATATCATGTTTATTAAACCAACTTGAAACTGCCTCCAATATTTCCATCTGATTATTAATTCCAGCCTGACTGGGAATCGAAATTAATGTTTTCAAAAATTCAATTATAGAATCATTTTGATAACTCATGTTCAGCCTTTTCAGAAATAATATTGAGATTTTTTACTGCTTCTATATTTTCCAATTTTGTACTTCCAACATATAAAGTCCGAACATAATTGCAAAGTTTATCAACTATTTCTTTCTCAGTAAATACAATAGCAGTATCATAATTACCAGCACCTTTAAAAGATGGAAGAACAACAAGCGCCTGTTTTTCATTTGCACAAACAAATTTTTCAGGTTCATCATTAAATTGACTATAAATCCCTAAATATGTTGTTTTTGCACCATGAGGTCTCTTATTAGGATCTCTTATATCTAAAACTTCTTCCAAATGTTTTTTAAGGGCTTGATGATAAGGATTTCCATAAAGAACCCGATAATATACTATTTCCCCATTAAGAGATATTTTATTTTCAATTGTTTTAAGATATATTGCGTCCCGCGATCTTGAACCTGTAGCATATATACATTCTTCTGCCTCGTCAACAATCTGAATGTTTCTTTTGACTAATGTTTTTGCATCAGTAATCAACTCAATTTTACAATCGTTATTGGCAGACTTTTTACCGGCATGAATATTATTTTTTAATCCTTCAATAACAGCAGTAAGTTCGTTATGTTTTTTTTCATTGGAATTTTTACATCCATAATGATTATTTTTAAGTGTCTCAACAACGTCAATAAGTTCTTTCTGTTTATTTATTCTGAAAGCTACATTATCACCCAAAATTATTAATAAACAAATTGCAAGAGAACAAAATATGCCTGTCCAACCAAGAGCGGGAAAAATATCCTTACCAACACCAAAAAATACTAATAATTGTGAAATAAATAAAATTATTCCAAGTAATTGAAGAATCTTAGCAAATAGTTTTACTTTATACTTTTTGGATAAAATATCCTGCAATTTGTTCAAACACTCATCCATACTTATTACTTCTTTTTCCATAATCACTCTCCTGCTTTTTGCTGAAAACTGAAATATACAAAATATCAGAAGCCTATGTTTTATTGAGCTCTGAAATACAATTCACAAACGCCCCGAAACAACCGCTCTCCCTACTATCTCCCCAACTCTCCCACCCTTACGTACAAGCTCCGCCAAACGCTTATTTCTCTTTGTAGAATCCTTTACAACAGCCTCTAACTCCGCAATGGTCTTAGCATCGGCCCCATTTTTCCTAAGTTCAGCCATTATGCTTTTAAATTGACTATCGCTTATTTCGCCAATTTTCTGCAATATCTTTTATGTCGTTTCTTTCGCTTCTTTTTCAAGCTCTTCTAAAATATTCATTTTTGATTTCCGTTTGTTTATTCATTTTGACTATTCCGCATCGTATCCACAATATCATCCGCTTTCTGTAAATATTGATGCAGTGCATCTTCAGCATCTTTAATTTTTTGAGGGATCAGTTGATTTCTGGCCTCTTGAACTTCATGAACGCTTGAAATATTCTCTCCGATGGTTCTGTTCATACTTCTTGCTTTTTGATATTCTTCCCGAATTGCCTCTAAACTCTCAACGTGCAGCTTATCAAGCGGAGCCATCGCTGTTTGTAATAACACGTTGTATTCGTTCTGAACTATTTTTACAATCCCTTTAAACGTTTCCATTCTTTTTGCGCTGTCACCCTCAACAGCCTCGTTCCATCCCTTTTTTACAACGTCTTTTCCAAAAAAATCATCTAACCATGCGGGATATAATTCGTTATCAACAAAGGTCTTTGTTTGCAACTTTTTTTCCACAAAGTACAAGTTAATCACGTCAATATGATTCTTTTCCAAAACGTCAATTTGCTTTTCCAACAAAACCGACATTTTTACCGTTTCTTTGGGTAATGTTGATGCGCAGGACGCTAAAAACAATAATCCCAATATCATTGTAAAAAATGTCGGTTTTTTCATTTGTTCTTCCATTAAGTTTTTCATTTTACTTAATCAGGCTTTACGTTTTGCAAAGCGTCCTTTTGCTGCTTGTGCTGCTTGAGGATTTCGTAACCGTAAACTGCTGTTCCGGCGCATAATAACCCCTGTACTAATGCTATAAAAATCGCCATTAGTGCGTCCTGATAATGTGCAATTTTAGACACTGCCAAAACCCAAATTGAAGACAAGATTATGCCCGAAATGCCAAAGGCCAAAGGAATCTTATTATGGTCAAGTTTGAAAGATGATTTTAGTATCTCGCCGAGAAAATATAGGGCGGGTATAAGTACCAGTAGTTCAGGTTTGATGTAGTCTGTATAATTCATTTTCTTTACTTCCCTTCTTTAGTAAATATGTAAATTAAAAAAGTTGCTTAATAATTTGTCCACTTTTTGGGGTAAAGATCACTTTATTTCGCATAAAATCTATACTCACTTTTTATTCTTAAAGGTAATTTGGAATAAAGCTCTGTCTTGTTTTACATCCCTTTTGATTGTTTCGGCTACATTATACTCCTTAATTAATTCAAAAACAATGGTTTTTTCTTCATAACTTTCTTGGAATCCCAAGCCATTAGAGACTTGAGCGTAATAGTACAATTTGTTACCTTTGCGTTTAAATTTGCCTCTAAAATAAAAACGATCGCCTCTTGTTAACCATTTGTCACGACTTTCATCATAATATTGAGCATCAAAACCTTGAATAATAAAACCCGGTGAATTCATAAAAGTAATAAATATTTTCTTAACATCTCCGTCTTTGTTGTATGTTCCAATGGATTCCTCAGACATTTTTGAAGTAATATATAAAGTTATATCAGGATCATTACTTTTCCATTCACCATATGGTATGTCGTATTTAAAAACACCGAAACGCATAATACCGAGACTATAGCAAGTAATACATGATGACAAGATTAATAGAATTAACAATAATAAAAAGAAACCAATACTCCACTTTTTTTTCATTTGCGCTTCCTTATACATTTTCACCTAAATGTAATTAACGATATTGGAATTGCGTTGTTTTTGTCTTTGGACAACCATGTATCAATTGAAGGATAAGGTCTTTCTTGGCTATCAATGCTATACTCATTATAAACCGAAAACGTACCATTCACATTATTATGCTCAATCATAACATAATGTGCGCCCCATGGAAAAGCATACGCCAAAATCCCTATACTATTAGCGCTGTTACGAATTGCATCATCAAGATTTGACGGCCTATACGTATGTTTCGTATCATACCCCAAGCCTTTTAAATATTGATCTATTGCTTCGGGATTTGTCCCAAATGCTCCCAATATATTCACACCGCCAGTAGCGTCTAAATAAGAAACTATATCAGCCGGATGTTGGGGATTTCCCATTGATACAAGCGCATTATACGTAGCTATCCAACCGCAGCCGTTATAATCACCTGTACCTAATCCCATTTTTATATTAGCCGCATCGCCATTTCTTTGACCATAAATATGACCACTAAACTTATAGTTACTATTATCCTTATAATTTTTACTTCCAATAATATTAAGCGTTGCAACCGTTAAGCCGGAATTGACCACTTGAAGTGCTCCAATAGCCGTAGGCATAACAACATTGTCCACAGTCCAATTTGCTATGGGAGCAATTACATTATCACATACTTTTTTTGTATCTCTCCCTATTGCTGAAATCGCTTTACGAAAAATACCTTGCTTGTTTCTGCCTTGCGGTGAACTATTCGAGTCAACTTCTGTATCAACAGTCGCATCTTCAGAGCTTTCAGGATCACCTTTAATTTCCAATGGTTCAAATTCGTGATAGTCATCAACATCATCACCCTTAATTTCCAGTGGCTCAAATTCGTGGTAGTTGGAAACATCATCTCCCTTGAGTCCCGTACTGTCAATTAATTTTACCGGATTCCCTCTACAATACATATATAAATTTAGTCCATCCACTAACCCAGCCGGATCGCAACTCAACCACCTGCCCAACCACGGAGCATAATACCTTGCTCCATGATAATATAACCCCGTAGCGTCATCCCGCTCTTTACCGGTGTAACGGTATTCCTTAATCTTTACCTCTTTCTGGTTTTGTCCGGTAGTAAAAGAGGTACCGCCATACGGGAAATACTCTTCATAAGAAATAATCTGACCGTTACCATTCAATTCAAGAGACGCGCTGCCAAGATGGTTACTATACTGATAACGAACCTTATTTACACCCAAATCAGAAGAACTGTCAACTTCTCTTAAATTAGTATCTGTAACCCAATGATTCACTATCGCAATACGTGATTTATCATCCATCACATGTAAATCAGAACGTTCCAAAGATACCGAAGTTCCTATACGGATTCGCTTTATCTCAACCCCACCAAGATAAATTTTCTCCTCTATTTCAGTATTTCCGGCAACAAGAGTCTCCTTAACTTTTCGTACTCTTTCACCTGCACTATTGTAAACGTAATACTCCGCATCATCGGTTGAACTCGGCCTGCTTATTACTGTAGCTTTTGAGATATTGTTATTGTAGTTCCAATCTATCCCCGCAAGATGCTCAAGTTTTATCATATTTCCATTTGCATCAAAAAAGCTGTCAACATTCGTCACCATAGAATCAGGAATCGCACGGTTTGAATTGGGCGCAACTACTAAATTTTTAGTAAAGTTTCTAGCATTATCTACAGTGTTTCGGTGACGAATCTGAACAAGATTGCCGACTTTATCATAGGTATAATTCTGAGTATAATTAGCCATCCTCTGGCCATCGTTAAGATTAACGAACGTACTTTGCTTAAACTCACTGAAATTTGAATCTAACGGATTGTTCAAAGCCAAATGCTCTCTACCTTGCACCTCAGTGAGCCGATACAAAGCGTCATATACAAACTTGTTTTCTGCGTCTACTATACTCCCTGCGTGAAATACTCTCTTGTGAGAATTATCTATAATACTTGTAATATTGCCCACAGGGTCGTAGGTGTAGGTAATATCCTGTAATTCCGTATTGTCCGATGTACGTGTCGTTTTAAGACCAGTAAGCCGAAAAGTTTCCCGCTCGTATGTGTAATCGGTTTTGGTAGCATTACCGTAAACGATTTCTTCTCTTTGCCCTTTGGGATTATATGTAATACCGCTTACAAATTCTGTAAAAGCAGTTTCACCTTTAGGCTTTACAAATACTTTATTTAGCTTACCGGAAAAATCATACTCCGGTTTTGTTACGCTTCCATCAACAGAACACTGCTCTTTAACACGGCTGAGCGCGTCATAAGCTGTAACTGTTGTAAATGTTTCGATTTCAAGTAATGCGTTCTTGTCTGTATCTGATACATTCCAATCAATAACCTGCTTATACACTTTTGTAAGTTGACGTTTATTCTCAAGAAGATTCCCTTTAAAATCATACTCGATATTTTTAATCATCCCCGACTGATCGTAAACCTTCCAAGGTTTACCGCGCAGGTTGCTGTTTTCTCTTTCGGGACTTGTGGCATTTTCACCATAAACTACAAGCTCAACAATTTTTTCATTCCCGCCATTAATGCTAAGACGCTGTTTTACTGGTCTTCTCAACTCATCAAATTCAAAGTGTATTTTATGACCACGCGAGTCCCAAGTATATATGGGCTGCCCGTCAACCGCAAGAAGTATCCATACTTTGCCTGCGTCCATGCTTTCGGTACAAGCTTTTTCGCCATGTATGCCGTACTTGTATTTCATCACAGAATTGCCACGAGCATCTATAATTTCTTTCTCATTACCCTCAATGTCAAGTATCGTTCTGGTTACAATATCATCATTCTGCCCATCGTTTGCAACCACATAAAAAGCACGTCCCAAGCTGTCAAGATGCGTAACTGTAGGCGTTTCATAATGCGGACAGTCTGGCGTTGTATCGTTCTGGTCGTAGTCTTTTTGTTCCCACGCAGTAAATTCTACTTTGCTATGCGTACCATCAGGAAAGTCTGTTCTTATCAATCGCGACAACGGGTCATACCACATTACTGGTGTTACCCCGCTCTCCACAATTTCCGGTTCACTCTCCCACCCGTCATTATCGCTAAAATACGGCTCGTACTGTTTGACAGGATTTCCTTTGTTATTAAGAACCGTTCTGCCAGTACCTATCCATTTACCCGCTTCCGCTTTAACTTTTGCAAGTATCACCTCACCCATGCCATCGCTGTATTCTATAGTTTCAACCCAACGGGTATTTTCATCTGAGTGAGTTTCACGGCTTGATGTTTTTACCCATGAGGGTTTTATGAGCTTACCATCATTCGCGAACTCAGCGAACCCGTACACCATTTGGGCGGTGGGGTTTACTAAAGTATCGCCCTCGCCGTTTTTGCCCATAACGGCGCTCTTTATCACAATACCAAGAGCGTCAGTTGCAACCGCGGTATGATTGCCGTTAGGGTCTGTCATTAATTGAGGAGATAATGTTCTATAATCGTTTTCAGCAGTTACTACATTGTTAAGAGGGTCTTTGACCGATTCTATTAGCAGGTTATACTCATCCCACCCAATTTTAGTTACTTTGTCAAAAGCATCCTCTACTCCAGAAGGAAGATAAAAGTGTGTTTTTGCATTTACCAAATCGTAAACGTTTCGTCCGGTACGCGCCCACCATTCGATCGTACCATCTTCTAACTCTCTCTCCTCAAAACCACCCTCCGTAAGCATATCGTCAGTTACACGATCATTACCGTAAAGATGCGTGAGTAAATCCGGCGTATAAGATAATGTATAACTCTCATAAGGCAGCCCGTGGCTTGCCATAATACCCAAATCTAACGGGCCGTCTAAATTATCATTAAGAAAAAGCGTCTCAAAATGTTCGACAAGACGTTTTTGTGTACCTGTATAATTGGGTTCTACTTCAAATCCTATCCCTACTGCGTCAGTAAACGCAGTTTTCAGCCATTCTATTGTGTATAATCCTGTTCCCGCAGCCCCTTTTGAGTGAGTTAGCTCCCAAGTCTTTACACTACACTCAACTCCCATCCTAAACACATTATCACCTGTCACATCTTCCGCATATTTTGTTTTGGTGATAATTATGTGATTTTTTTGTTGTTCGGTTATAATGTCATCGGGGGACGGCAAGGACATTAAGGACGATTGAGATGACGGAGACAATGGCAGACGGGCGTAGACTACTTCCGCAGATAATTTTGGCCGTCCGTACTTGTCATCTTCCAACACAAGAGAGTGCGCAATACGCGGGTCTGTAAGAACACGCTCATAGTGATGCGTAATACTTTCGCTCTGCGTCACAAGATAGCAGCCGTGACGGTTCTCACCCTTTGCCTGTAACTGGCGTATACTGTATGATGTTTGCGTTGTGGTATAAGGTTCTTTCTCAAGTGGAGTTCCATCAAGAGCATAAACTTCTTGTCTGAGCGCCATTCCCTTGAACGCCCGCATAGCTTCGCGCGTTTCCTGAGCGTTCCAACCATCCTCAAGTTCCGGCTGTTTTAACTGTGATTCATCTTTATATACGGGATTATACTCCGATTCGTAATGGCTAAGTATTCCCTTGTTCTGTATCCACGCCCCAAGATGGTACCATGTTTTTGTCAATACCGGAGATTGATGCAAATCCTCATCTGTCCCGTTGCTTGCGTTTTTGTAGCCCTCGAACTCTTCGGTGTCTATCTGCTCCACACAGCCAAATCCTCTAAACTCGCGTTCGGCAATATCATAATATCCGTGGTGGTATGTGTAACTGTTCGCAAACCTGCTGCCTCTTACATGGTCATGAACCACTACTTTACTAAGACAGTGTACGGGGAATGGAAGCTTTGTAACCCAAGGCTTACCCGCTCCGCGGTCATCAAGATAGAACTTCGTTGACGGCGTATATTCAAGCTCAACTGTTTTGCCAAAGCCGTTATTATACCCTGTCATAAGGTAAGGTTTTTTGCCGCCCATTAAATCTATGTAACGCATGGAGCGGCCAGAATATGAAGCTAACGGAGAAGACCACACTATACAGGCAGTCCCCTGACCTAAGAAGTCAAGTACAGCTATTTGTGTTTGACTGTTTGAGCAAAGATTAAATGTACGCGCTTCCTTAGTGAACCCATTACCGCTCTTGTTAAGCCATACGGAAACTTTGTCAGCGCCTATGTAAATAAGATCCGCTGCCCCTGAACCGTCTACATCAGCAAGCCTGACGCGGGTTGCGCTGAACTGGCCATAGCTGTCCATCATCGGACTGCTCTCCATGTCTACTTTTGCGCCAAAACGCCCGTGACCAAGGTTAGGCCAGTAGCACACGCTGCTGTTGCGTACACGTACAATATCTGTTAAACCGTCTCCGCTCATATCAGCTAAGAAAATAGATTGTTCCAGATCAGCAAAGATTACCTGCGGCTTCTTTTCTTCGTCATAGCCTTTAATGAATTTTGACTCAAGTTTAAAGCCGTATTGCCCCTCACTGCGGTAGTAAATAAAAGAGTTACCCTCATCTACAAGCAGATCGGCACGGCCATCGCCGTCAAGGTCAAGTGTTTTTACGTGCGGGCTGTTAAAGTCAATGTTTGGGATATTTTTAAAAGACTGGTGAGAAGTCCAAGCCTCGCCGTTTTCTAACCGGTAAAATCCGGGAGCGCTGCCGTCCATATCAACAAGATATTTTTCACTGTTGCCCTCAAGCTCCTGAATACCTGCGGCGCTGCCGGTGAATGGGCGGTTGCGCAGCGCGGTCATGGGGCCAAGCTTGCCGTTCCCATCGTTGCGTTTGTAATACCAGCCCTGGCCGACTTCCGATAATAATCCTGAGAGTCCCTCACCGTAAAGATCAATAAAGTGGCTGCCCTCTGAGGCAAGACCCGCTGGGAGACCAGAGAGGCTTTGAGCGTCAACTTCGTGTACATCATCATTCCACTCGTGCGCCTGATAGGTAAAAGACATTGCGGGAAACTCTTCACTATCGTAAACGCTGCCGTTGCGGATATAGCCCTTTTGCTGCGCTTGTAACAGTTGAGAAATATCGGAATCATTATTACCGTAAGTAAAATCAACTGAACGCACGAGACAAGGAGCCGCTGTGTTAGAATTACTCGCTAAAAGTTCTTTGAACTTGTGAAACATCAGAACACGTTTACAAAGCCTGCGGGTGCGTATCTCAAATCCGGCGCGGTAATCGGAGAAGGGGTCGGGACGGTATTGCCATTCACCATTATCATCAGATGAAGGATTTGACGGGCTATGTTCACCGTAATCAAACACAAGCTCAAAAAGATAATCGGATGGACGGTTGATACCACCATCATAGTGAACTTTATTTCCGTAACAGATACTTTTGAGATAGCGGTTTGTGCAAACAGCGTTACCGTTAAGGCGGTTGAATTCTGATATATTTTCCCTTGCTCCATCGTTATTTTCAGCTTTGTATTTGTATAGAACCGCGCTCCCCTTACCATCATGAGCAAACTCAAGAAGCCACTTGAACGTGTTGGTATCATCTGACGGATCAGATATGCGGGCGTTTTCGCTTTGGCCGTATATGCGTGTAATATTGTCGGCTGATATAGTACGCCAATGGATGATATGATTCTTGTCCCGCCACCGCTCTATACGCGCAAAGCCGCTCTCAATACGCGGACGGTAAGTACGGACATTGTAACCGTTCCTTTCCACACCGGATGGATCTCCTGTAGGAACAAGGTCTTCGCTGCCGGACATAATAAATACGTCTGACTCTTTACTGTCAAAGTATTCAGGAAGACCCTTATCGGTCTTGCGGGAGATATTGGGAACAGACAAAGACCACCCCAAACCAAACGGGCCGTTGCCGGAACCTGAGTCATAAGACAAGTCAATCTCAGGTTCAAGAGACCCGCGTGAGGGACTAAGCGGGAGCGGGATAGAAAACCCCGCGCTTCCGGTTACGGGATTAGCCTGAAACTTATCCTCGATCCCTTTAAGCGCTCCACCGCCCTTGGGGAGGTCAATAGAGGGTGCTGCGACAAGCTTGGAGGCAACGCCCTTTTTATCTTGGGCAGGTGCGTTTGTATTTTGGGTATTCATGAGAGATTCCTGTTAATTTTGAAGTGCGTTTAGAATCAAAGCGCCGCCGGGACGGGTTACGTCTTCCATGTTTTTAAACAGGACACTCATTTCTCCCAATTTATTTGCCATCCAGTTGTCGGTTATTGCCTGCGTAAACAGGTGCTGCAATTCGTTATAATCGCATGTTTCCGCATCCGCAACCTGACCTATACCGCCGCGGCGCACACGCAGGGCGTTGTCCATCTGATCTTTGCCAAGAGGCACGATTATAAAGGGCACGTTATTGTAAATACACTCCTTTATTGTGGCCAATCCGCCATGAACGTATGCGGAGGAGCGTCGGGATGGCGCAGATAGGTAGTTGTGATCATAAATTTTTTGTCACTATCTATACCATACCTGTAATACATAAGCAGCATTTCGAGCGCTGTAAAGTACCCCGACACTATCAGGCTGGGGTTGACATTTTGCATCAAACCATCAAGGCCGCCATCCATGATATTCCAAAGCTGCGGAAATCTCCCGCGATCTTTTATCAGTTCGTTTTGACGGGATTTTGTGTAGCCCTCCGGGTATTCCTCTGTAAATACCCTATGAAATTCTAATTTTTTACTGTCGTATTCTCCATCGTTGGACGTAACAATGGATTCGCAATCGGGAATACCCATAAACGCGACTCTTCCCGACACCGAGAATTTAAGCCTGCGAGCCAGTGCTACGACAGGAAGCCAATGACCGTGTTCCTGATAAAGATCCGGGAAAAAAAGAATATTTTTAGACATTTTTAATTAGCTCCTTTTATCTATTATAGTTATTCGATTGAATAGTTAAGGTCAATAAGAACATCATCTACATTAGAGGCATCAAAAGCCGCTTTAATGGTGCATTCAAAAGACGTTACGCTTTCTCCATCCCAATCATTGATAGGCCAGGCATAAACGTATTTGTCTCCGTATAAGGCTCTGCCGGGGTTGCCTGTTACATCCCCATTTTTATCTTTGATCGAAACGGCAGGCTTTTTCGGCGCGGCAGAACTTTTTGTCAACACCAATATGCGGGGATAAAAGTTACCCTCTTCTCCATCAGAAATGACTATCTGTTTATTAGTGCCTTTAAGACTGTCCTTAACAAAATGAGGATAATGATCCGCTGTTACCTTGAACGTTCCCGCCCCTTTGCTCAGTAAACTCTTAAATGCGTCCGGGAACTCACGCTTGAGACTGAACACACGGTTCAACGGTTCTCCTGATTTTAGCAGATTTTCGATGTTCGCGTTAACGCATGACTCAATCCACTTTTCCGCCGCCGCTTTGAGGCCGCCGTCCTCGCGGGCTGAGTAGCTGATATTAAGCACTATATCGCTTATGCTGCGGTAGTCGAACTGCCGCACTTTTTTAGGTAATTCCAAGCTCCATCTGCTTATAACCCCTGCTCCCTCAAACGGCAGATAACGTTCATCGCGGAAGTTGAAATCGAACATTCCGGTTGCGCTGTTAGGCTGACTTGTGGCAATTCCCTGAATGCCGATGCGCTGATCAATAAAGCGCAGATCATCTCCCGCCTCATTGCGCGGATAACTTGGGCCCTTGTTAGGATTAGCCTGAGCGGTTTTACGCATGGAATTCGTAAGCAGGGTAAGCTTGGCGCTGACGCTGACATTAGGGCCTGCTACACACGGTATCGTAAGATTTACAGAACGTATGCGGCGGAAATAGTGTCCGGGAAAGTCCAGATCAAATAGAGCTTCAGGAAGATAAAATTCACAGTACCCTGTTTCCTGCAAGTTAAGGATCGCCTGCGGATCCAACTGAGCGACAGAAACCGGTTTGGTGATTTCAAGTTCCCTGCTGTTCTTCTCAATGTAAGAGATCTCCATGCGGCGCAGATCAAGCATCAACCGTTCACCCGCAAGAAGTCCCTTGCGCAAACCATCCCAATGGCCAAATTTTATGAATGATGGGTTGTTTGTAATACCCAGCTCAAACTCATACGTTTTTTCGGCGCGTTTGGCGACATCGTAAGCAAGCTGATAATTCTTGTTATACAGAGCCGAAAGCCCGGATATCATCCACTGGTACAGTTCCTTGTTCGTGTACTTGCTTTTGAGGAACTGATACGCCTCTTCAGACTGAGCTATCTGCTTTTCGAGGTTAATCAGCTCTTTCTCCGCAATTTTCTTACGTATCTGAGCGCCAAGGATTTGCGGTTCAATCGCCTGAAGCTCTTTCTCAGCCAAAGATTTTTGGAAATTCCACTCCTGAAAACGCCGCTCATAGCCCGCATTAATGCCTGCTCGAGATGCAGAGTTCATTATTTCAGTAGCGTTATACTGATGTTCTTCGGCTTTGATCGTTGCACGCAGGCTGGTCAATTCTCTGATACTTACCGTTGCGTTTACATGAGGCGATCCCCCAAAGCCTGACACTCCCACTGTTGTATTTGGAATTTTAACGGAATTGAGAATGCTTTTGCGATTTTCGTATGCCTTCTTGAATTCACCATCAGCACTTGTCATTTTACTTAATTGACTCTTTTCTAATTTAGAATCCCCTTTAAACATCAATTTTGTATAGTGATCTTTATGGGCTTCTATCGTCTTTTTGTTTCTTTCCAAACCCTTGATCGCGGTATCGGATTCTTCAATCTGCATCTGTCTGACCTCTTTAGAGAGGCGCAGAAGTGTGGTTTCATGTTCTGCCCGCAGTCTTGCGATCTCTTCAGCGTCTTTCTTTTCAAGAGCGGAGAGAAGAGCGGCGCCCATAGACTGAACGATATTGCAAAGTTCAATCGCCTTTTGCACCATGAATGTAAACCGGTACTTGGGCAATGGAGCGAACATGTCGCTAAGCGCAGTTCCGATGTCGATACCTGCGGCGGCGGCTCTTACAAGCATGGCCGGATCTATCGGAGGAGCAAAGAGCGAGAGCTGCCGCTTGACCCCCTCTATATTCATGCCATTGCGGATCTTGAATAAACGGTCGTCAAGCAGATCCCAATAGCTCATTATTCTTTCGTTGCGCGGCACGGTAAAGTAATACATTTGCAAACCGAGGTTAAGCGCCTGATTAGTAGAACTGGCAAATGTTCCCGCCGCTGTATCCTTGGCTCCGCTGACTGCCTTGATTAACGAATTTTCTAAATATGTCGCGACATTTGAGAAACTGTTCATATTCATCTTTTTCATCTGCGTATAAGAGAGAGAAGTTACTTCCAAAGCAGATGGAATAGACCGCGGACGCTCGTCAAGAATTTCCGCCGCGAGGATATAGAGCTGAATAGCCTCATTGACCGATTCCAGAGTATCCTGACGGAACTTCTGGTCTGCCCATGCGATCAGTGTATCCAGGTACTGCATTACCACAGCCTTTTGATAAGCGACAATACGGCTGCGGGCAATCAGATGAGGATTGAAAGGGTTGTCTTTCCAGTCATCAATAAGAGTATTAAGAGCCTGCACATTAACCATCTGTCCGCTGATACCCTGTGTATCCATCATTTGCGTAATGGTTTTGTTCGAGTCCGCATTCGCAAAGAACGGCAGAAAATTCCAGAACTGCGCTCCCGATGACAGATTAAATTTTTTGAGTCTGCTTCGTTCATACTTCGTAAACTTGTTGCGCGGATCAAAAATCAGATGAAACCACTCTAAAGCCTCATCATATCTCTGATTGGCGCTGAGTTGCTTGGCTATAAGGAACGGCGCATGAAAAAACAGCTCCCAATTATAAATACCGTTAGGACTGCCGTAATTGAAATCTACCACATCCATTGGATATGGGCGTGTAAGTGAGTAATAATCAGGCAGATGGTTTATTTCAAAAGCTCACTGGCAAATTTCATGTGATTTGGGGTTATAGGTTATCGGGATAGTTTACTTAGGGCGTTTTGACACTACCCAATGCGCCCCTTTTTTGGCCTTTTACATCATGCATGCTTCATAAATTCTCTTCAATACATACAGTGAATATGCTCGCGGAAATTTGCCTTGCCCGACAAAAAATTAACTCAAAAAACGAACCTTCGGGTAATGTCAACGCATCCTGGTAAACTGTAGATCAATACTTAAAACCCGCGCATGTTAAAAAAAACTATTGACACTCTCAGAATTTAAATATATATTCATCATCACTATTCACACTCTCACAGGAGCGGCATTATGCTCAATGTCACCGCTTGTAATGAGTATATCTTCAGCATTTTCTTACAAACCGCAAAAAATTTTCCACCTGCTATCCTGAACGAAATAGCCTCTAAAGTTCTTAGCGCATACAATAACCATGTAACGCCGTCAGATCAAAATAATATTTGTAAAGAATATTTAAGTTAGTTAATTTCCTGTTAGCCGCAAATTAAACAAAAGCGAAAGGACAAATATTAATGTTTAGACTAAGCTTGAAATCTTTACTCACGGTAATAATGTTTTCTGGAGCTGTTAACGCTCAGCACGCTGTTCGTGTTTATTCAAAACATGAATCAATACAGGAGCTGAATGTTTCGCGTCCACGGATTTATGTCGAGAATACCGGAACAGAAATGATCCGTGATTTCTATTATTATTATTATTTTACTGTTGAAAACAGCAAGGTTCCTACCGTTGAACGCTACCACGCGCCCAATTGTTATGTAAGCTTGGAAGACCTTGGTAATGGGGATTACCAGGTAAAGTATGAATATAAAAATGTAAACTTTAATCCCGGCGATATTCTCCCCGACCCTCAGGGAAATGTGATTGGATTGAGGTATTTGGACTGGTCAACATGGGATAAGACAAACGATTATTCATTTGATAACAGTTCCGAATTTCAGCAAAATGGCAAAATCCCCGTCTTCTTAGCTGATGGAACTCAGATTTCAGGCAGCAGCTTACCTGATCCGGAAACACCTCCGCAGCCCCCTGAGATCAAACACTCAAATTCACAATACGCTGTCTTTTCCACAGAGTACACAGACTTGAGGGATAGATCTACAGTAAAGGGTGGAATTGCAGGTTCAGCGGTTTATACCGAAGTTGGTTGTGATGCTGTTGTAAACGGCGAGCTTCTTTCAGGAGGAGACATTTTTTTGCGGGAGCGTGCAAAGATTAACGGGGACGCTGCCGCGCAGCAGGAGATCAAGAAGCAGAACAATACCGTTATCACCGGGACAGAGAGAAATTTCGCGGAGATCAACTTTCCACAAATTGTATCTCACCAAGTCAATCCCGGCACATGGGATGTTGTTATAGGGTCTAATGGAAGCGGTAGTGTAAATCCCGGTTCTTACAGAGAAATTGTCATCTACGCTAATTCTTCGGTAACTTTCAAAACCGGAATTTATGAGGTTGACCGTCTGGTAATAGAACCGGATGTAAAATTGATTTTTGAGTCTCAGAAGGGTAAGAAAACCGATATACGTGTGAAGAGTGAATGTCGGTTTGGTGACCGGACAAAATTTCAGTTTATCGGTGATATTATACCGTTGGCAGTGTCAATTTACAGTGAACAAACTTCACAATTCAGGATTGGGACTGATGCGGTTATTTATGGACAGATTACTGCCCCTAACGCCAGTGTTGTCGTAAACTCCAGAACGACTGTTTACGGGATGATAATGGGAAAGCAGGTCATAATAGAACCTCAAAGTGTTGTTTGTAAACCAGCAGCACTTTCGGATTTCTGGCACTCCGAATGGGCTTACGCTCAGAGCTTTGATCCGCTTTCATTTGAGTACAAGGCGGTTGTTCCGAACACTATCGGTGAATTACAGTTTAAACCCCATATACCACAAAACGCTCAGGTAAGTATTAATGGAAACAGTTACGGGAATGATTCAAGCGTATCTGTTGCTCTTACCGGCTCATCAACCGACATAACTGTTGAGGTTAAAGACCCGCAAAACTGCGGTAAGACAGTTTATGTGATTAATGTGCAGAGGTCTTCAAGTTATCAAATTTTTGTAAATGAGAAATCTCCCGCCTTATCAGGACAGGAAAACGGGAATTCCTGGCAAAGTGCGTATAAATGTCTGCAAAAAGCGATAGACAAAGCAGAAAAAGAGGGAAAAGAGATTTGGGTAACGGAGGGAACTTACTATCCGGTGTTCAGGACAAATCCAAGTGATCCAAGGTCTGCTGCTTTTTTGATTAAGCCGGGGATAGAGATCATTGGCGGGTTTAATGGAGATGAAACGGAAAGGGAACCTAAAGGTTCGCCATATTTGACTGTTCTGAGTGGGGATTTGAATAAAAATGACGGGTCGGCATGGCCGGTTTCAGAAGATAAGTTGACAGATAATGCCTATCATGTAGTCACAATGTCCGGAAACAGCAGCATTGGCGAGATCAAACTTGAAAGGGTTACAATTTCCGGCGGTGCGGCAAACGGAACTGGAGAAAACAGCATGGGCGGCGGCATATTAAATGTAAATTGCGCGCCAACGCTTATGTATACTGTCATATCAAGAAATATGGCAGCTTCATACGGAGCTGGAATTATGGATAAGGGTGGAGTAAAGAAGTTGGAGCACTGTCTAATTAAGAATAATATCTCGGTGAAGTCAGGAGGCGCAGGGCTTTATGCCACAAAAGGTAACATTCAAATAGACGCTTCCGTTTTTGATGGAAATGCCATGCATGATACAATAAATCAAATTGGCGGCGGAGCTTTGTATGTGGGGAAAGAAGTTAGAGTTAACATTGTAAACAGCATTTTTACAAGAAATGAAGTTAGAAGAGATGGTGGCGCAATATATAACGACAGTGGAAGAGTATTTATCGAAAACTGCACCTTTGCCTCAAACACCGCGAGAAACGGACAAGGTATCTGGAACAGAAAAGGCAGTGTAACTGTTATTAACAGTATTCTTTGGAACAATGCCGGTAAGCGGGAAATTAGCGGCGATACCGCTTCTGTAAATTATACATGCATTACAGGAGGGCATGCTGATAATAACAATATTGACCAAAATCCCCTGTTTGTGAATGCGGATTCGCCGGAGGGCAGTGATGGGTTATATGGAACTAATGATGATGGGTTGCAGTTGATGAGTAACAGTCCTTGCATAAGTGCAGGAAGTGAATCAGACGTTGAATTTGATATTAGATTGATACCGCGCCCGCAGAGGGATGTGATTGACTTAGGAGCTTATGAATACATTAACTATTCAAGTGATGGTTCGCATTTTGGTATAATAAATACGGATGGAAAATTTGTTCAGAAACTTGGATTTGAAGTATTGCCTTTTATATTGTACGCCAGAGACATACCTCTTTTCGCAAAAAGCAAAATTGCCAGAGTGCTAAAAGTAAAAGTACCTAAAAATGAGCATACAAAAAAGCGTACAAAAGGGTATTTGTATGCCAGATGGCAAAACGAAGATGGAAAATATCTGGAACACTCATCTTCTGTAAAGATACACATGGATAAGGTTGATGAAGATAATAAAAATTTGTACTTTCAGTCTAATAAAAAAGTCTTATTCGTGCTTGATGAGACTTTTCAAAATCATGAGAACCCTCACGCATATATAATCATGGTTAGCAGCGAAGGGTCATTACACTTAAAAATACCTCATGATCAATAAATTACATTTGGAGGAAATAATGCAAATAAACCATTTTTTGAAGTATGTGAGTTTATGCAGTTTATGTTATATGATGTGTTCATGTGGTGATGGATCTACAGAGAAGTGGCATAAAGAGAGAATTGTAATAAATAACACACCTTATCAATATGAATGTGATTCTGGCTGTACTGACTGTCATTTAACAAAAGAATTCGACGGTTCGGGAGCAAACATTAGTCAAAATAATAAGCCTAAAACCACCGAAAGAATCCGGAAAATTCTGGAGGATGATTGTATGCGCATAAAGAGCAAAACTTCTTGGGATTGTTCAAAAGATTGTTCATTATGCGTAGATATTGATGGGTTTGGTGATACAATAAATAGGCACACTGATCCTTGTTACCACCGTCTTAAAACTTGTAGAGAAATAAAAAAAATTGATTCTGATTACGTATGTGATGATGACGATGGCAAAGGTGGTGGTGGCGGTAGTGGCGGCGGAGGTGGTGGTGATATTGAAGACCCATCAAGAGGGTGGGTAGCTTTTAAATCTGCTGGAGATGAATACAATAATTACGGATTCGATTCATGGCGTACAATTGATTATCATAGCTCCAACAGACATTTATTTGAAAACCGGCAAGGTTATATTAACTATGTAAGTGTTAAAGATAAGGGGTCTACATTCGTAAAGGTAGACCTTAGTATACCTTCCGGCCTTTATGATGTTATTGAAGCTAAAGCAGTAAGAAACAGATATGGCAGAGTTTCTTTTTCTGATGACATAAGGGATACAATACGGGTATTGCAAAATAAGTCCGATAATCTTTTAATGATTTTCGGACACGGTGAGGGAACGGCGGAAATTGAAATCTGGGCGAAAAACAGAGAAACAGGAGAATCGGCATGTTTTGCGGGAAACTGTGAAGAAGCGGATGACAGGTTAATGGTAAAAGTATTTGTAGAGCACGTTTTTGGTGAGTTTAATACTTATACTGCCGGAAACGTCAGCTTCAAACCTACCCTTGTACAGTGGCAGAACGGTTTTAATAGAATTTTAAAACAAATGGTTGCCAAGTTGTATCCTGATTGGATTACGATGAATGTATCAAGAGACGGGTGGGATATTGTCAATAATGGACTCTTGGATGTTATATACGGATTTGGAGTTACCGATCAACATGGAGCGGCATTCAATAGAGAGCATCGCCCTGAAGGTGGTAGATTATGGCAGTCAGAGGATAATTTATTAGTTTCATGGAACGGGGAGTTTGGTACTGCCATAACTAACAGATCGCATGCACATTTTATTGTTAAAGACCCAATTCGTACACATTATGTGCTCAAGAGAGATTACATTAAGAACAATGGGGAGAATATCCTATATTTGCATACTGTGGATAGTATTGTCCCAGGGCAGTATAGAATATCTAAATATTACGATACTGGAGATGAGGGCGAATTAATAAACGTTTTAAAAGTGGATGATAAGTCTAATAATAGTATTGTATTTAGGAAAGGGAATATTACTGGAACACCATTAGATAATGACTATAAAGCAAGTAACAACATCACAATATACTATACTGGTAATACTATTGGCGGATTTTCAATTTACAGTTTATCGTTCGCTACAGATAAACATAGCTACAATGCACATGTACATGAATTCTTGCATCATGAGGGAAACCTTGGTTATCCTCATGTAAAAAGGATTGAACTATCTCCATACTCAACGAATATAATGTATCCGGCAACATCAGGTGGCGATCAGTTAAGGCACAGAGATTTGAACTTTGATAATGGCGATGAGGGTTCACAATGGATGTATATTGGAGGTAGAATGCATGATGAAGAATAAAACTCTTATTTTGAAAATTTTACTAATTGTATTTTGTTGTTTTTCGACCGCATATTGCGGAGCGATAGAAATCTTGTTTAACAATAAAGAACAACTTGCAAAACGAGCTGTGGTATGCATTGTAGATATAACAGAAACAACAAAAAGAGATTTTACACCCAGAGGAAATCACTTAATCAGGGAGATGAGCGGGAAAAACTTGGAGGAATGGAAAAAAAGAGAATTTGAGGTATTTGATGCTTTTTTAGATTTATACCGTCAATCAACATATATGGTACATTATTGCCAAGAAGAATGGATGTCATCTTTCACCTATGATATGCAGTTTTTTCGTTTGGGCGATACATTTCTGATAGCTCTTTTGGTAGAAACATTGGGAGAATTACCATCAGCACTAAGCATGGACGAAAGGATTGAAGATATCTTTAAATCGCTTCCGTATCCTTATTTAAAACCTTACAGAACTAAGATTATAAATAAACTAAAACAAGTTGACAATATCAGCAGATTCAGCTACTTAGCAGCCATAATTGATCCGCCTGCAGATATTAAAAATAAACTGCTTGCTTTGCCCTTAAAAAACTTAAGCTTCGGACTTAGAGCGAGATTGGGAGATAAGGAGATTGAAAGAATTTTAATTGAGAGGGTTGAAAAGGCCGTAAAAATTAGTACAGTGAAGAGAGAGAAGCTTGGAGATGGAAATTACTTAAAAAAATTTAGTGATAGTATGTTCGTAGCTAACGTTAATAATAGAAGGTATCCTATTTACAAGATACCTTTTAATAAGGTTATTGATGAACTTTTTTTGTGTGGTACAAATGAATGCTTAAAAACGGCGGTGACTCTTTTTGCCGAGTATCAGCCCGAACTCGGGCCAGAAGGATGTTACTCTGTTGGTGGGTTGGGACACCGAAAAACTCTGCGCAGATTAATTATTGATGGTTTCAGGATATATCATCCGGAGCAGCCTCTATTGCATGCAGAATATGATAAAGTAAGCTATCATTATGCGCAGCATGCCAGTGCAGGAAGTGAGGAGGTAATAGCAAAATATCTGGAAAAGGTTGTAAACTGGGGAAATAAGGAATATGGTACGAATGCCAGACTTAAGGATAAAATTTTATTTAGCGGGCAATGCGATATGGAGATTTATAGCAGAACACGCAAAGAAAAAAAATAAAAGCAGGAAAGAAATGACGATTAGTTTATAATTTCAGTCCATTTGTTCTTACAAACATCTCCACTTAAGTATATATGATGAAAATTAAGACCATTATCTTCAAAGCTTTCATTTTTATGTTTTTATGTTTTTCGACTGCATATTGCGGAGCGATAGAAATCTTATTTAACAATAGAGAAGAGCTTAAAAAACGAGCTGTGGTATGCACAGTAAATATAACAGAAACAGCAAAAAGAGATTTTACACCAAGAGGTAATCACTTAATCAGGGAGATGAGCGGGAAAAATCTGGAAGAATGGAAAAAAAGAGAATTTGAGGTATTTGATGCTTTTTTAGATTTATATCGTCAATCAACATATATGTCACACTATTGTCAAGAAGAATGGATGTCAGCTTTCACCTATGATATGCAGTTTTTTCGTTTAGGTGATACATTTCTGATAGCCCTTTTGGTAGAAACATTGGGAGAATTGCCATCTCCACTAAGCATGGATGGAAGGATTGAAGATATCTTTAAACCGCTTCCGTACCCTTATCTAAAGCCTTACAGAAATAATATTATAAATACATTAAATCGAATAGACGATATCAGCAGATTTAGCTACTTAGCAGCCGTAGTTGATCCACCAACAGATATTAAAAAAAAGCTACTTGCCTTACCTTTAAAAAAATTTGGTATCGGGCTTAGGGCGAGATTGGGGGATAAGGAGAGTGAAAAAATTTTAATTGAGAGAACTGAATTCGAATTGAAAATGAGTATTGCGAAAAGGGAGACCTTGGGAGATAAAGACAGTCAGGACAGCCGTAATTTTATTGATAGTGTTTACAGAGCTAACGTAAAACAGCATCCCATTTACAGAATAGTATGGTTTGATAAGATTATTGATGAACTTTTTTTATGTGGTACAAATGAGTGCTTAAAAATGGCGGTGACTCTTTTTGCGGAGTATCAATTTGGAATTACACAAAATGGATGTTATTATATTGATGTGGGTAATCCCCAACCCCGAGAAAGTCTACGTGAATTAATTATTAATGGTTTCAGGATGTATCATCCGAAGTTACCTCTATTACATTCTGAATATCGCAATGTACAACATCATTTTGCGCAACGTGCCAGTGCAGGCAGCGAAAAAATAACAACAGAATACTTGGAAAAATTCGTAAACTGGGGAAATAAGGAATATGGTACGAATGCCAGACTTAAGGATAAAATTTTATTTGATGGACAATGCGATATGGAAATTTATAGCAAAACACGCAAAGAAAAAAAATAAAAGCAGGAAAGAAATTAAGATTAGTTTATAATTTCAGTCCATTTGTTCTTACAAACATCTCCACTTAACAAGAAGTGAGTAGGAATGAGTCATTGTAAAGAAGCATTAGCTTTTGCAGTTGTACTCACAATGCTATCGTTGACTTATGCGCAAGATAAGAGCGTGGGTATTGGTGGTTTTTTTAGTAATAATTTTGGTGGTGGTGGAGTAAGCCAAAAGTTTTTGTGGTCTGGCAGCTCTATATCCGGCCCAAGTGATATAAAACTACCTGATTTAGGTGGTGGTATTCATGTATTCTATAGCACACTGCCTATTGAAGTATCTGTTGGAGCTAAATTGGCTAATGGTAAAATGAAATTTGACAATTTCAGACACTTGTCCGACGATTTGGATTTTGAAGTTAAGATCTCATACTGCATTGCGACTTTTGCGGTAATGGTTAAATATCCAATCACTTTATCAAAAAAGCTGACATCATTTCCTGCCGTAGGTGTTGAATATGAATTTTGTTATTCAGTAAAAATAGCAAGCTATATATACCATTATAGTGAACCTTATGATTTCAGCAGATGTTGGCTCAAATTTGGTATCGGTGCGGATTACGATCTGAGCAAAAAAATTTATCTCCGTTCTGTGCTATTGTATGGCGTTGGGGAAAAAAATGGGTATGAACGTAAGCTTAGGGGAGATGTATTCCTCAGCCACGGCCGAAGTATCAAAGCAGGCTTAGGTTACAGACTATAGTTTGTTAATAAAACGGTCAAGCGGCGATCAGTTAAGGCACAGAGATTTGAATACTTATGGTGGCGGCGAACACTCACAATGGATGTATATTGGAGGAGATAGAATGTATGATGAAGAATAATACTGTAATTTTGAAATTTTGGTTAATTTTGTCTTGTTGTTTTTCTATCACATATTGTGATGCGATAGAAACCTTATTTTAGAAAAGACCATAGTAAGGAGCAGAACGCGGTTAAGGATTTCTGCAAATAATACCTTTTTTTCCAAAACAATAGATAAGATGAGGGTGCATGAAAAAGTTCTTCCTGACAGCAATTCTGATAATAACATTGCTGTATATAAATACCATTACAGCTCATGAATCCTCAGAGTGCGAAGAAGTGATTTACACGCACAAAGACACTATCTCTAATCCCCAACGGCTTAATCTGAGCGGAATTGCAGGTACATCTTTTGGGTGGCGCAGTGAGCCCTTTAAGGTTGGTGATTCCGTATTAACTGCCACAGGACTTGACTTTAAAACGTTTTTCAACCTTTTTGTTGATGTCAGTCCGCTTATTGCTTTTATCCCGGAAGAAATGGTTTGGCTTGGCTGCGGTGTGGGAGTGTCATATACGTCATTTTTTTACGAAAGCAACAATTTTAATTGGGTAAATTATTGGTCTACAGCGCAAATTGATTTATCACCAGGAATCATGATTGGCAATAGGAACAAGTATGTGGATATTTATGTTAACATATATTCACCTTTTGAGGAGTATAGCAGGGGACAGAATTTTTTAACTGGTGAGAAATGGATTGCATACTATAGTGATGAGAAAAACGATGCTTTAGTTATTAATGGCAGATACAATTTCATCGGCGCGGGTACATCATTTCCGATTCAAAACTATAAAGCGCCTTCAACTTCAGTGAGCCTTTTTTTACCTGTCAGCAAACTCCTGGGATCTGTCGCAGAGGGTAGTGAGATCGTACCATCTTTTAAACATACTTTTCACAAGTCAACCGGAACGACTGTATTATCAATGGGGTACCAGTATTCTTTTTGAGATATTACATAATGGGTTTCGAAGATAAGACATCTTACCGCTTTGTGACTTTTGGGGTAATGGGTAAATATCCAATCGCTTTATCAAAAAACATTGCATTGTTTCCTACTGCAGGTATTGAGTATGAGTTTTGTGAATCAGTAAAAATTTAAGTGTGTAAATGATTGATGATCAACACATAAATAAAAAATTGGGGCGTTATTACATTCTTTAGCTGTACAATTAAATGTTTTTCATTTCTGCATTCAACCATCTATTTCCGCATTTGTTTTTAAGACGAATCTGCAGGAAAATTTTACCGGCTGGCAAATTCTATCCGCTCAAAGGAATTTTTTACCTTTTTTTGTTTGACCGTCAGGAGCGGGATGCTTATTTACGAGCTTTAAAGGGGGATTTGTTTTTTGGCATGATAGTTGCGTAATTTAGGCGGCGAGAGCATACCATAATTAATCGTTTAAAGGTATGAGTAGTTTTCAGGTAACCAGGAAAAGTTTTTATCAGGGAAGGAACCTAACCAAAAATGCCAAGGATTAACTATAACGCGCCGGCGATGATGAATGTAAACCGCATGAATTACCTTGATAAGGCTGTGGGCAAATCAATGCAGCGAATCTCTTCGGGCGACCGTCTGACAAAGGCAGCGGATGATGTGGCCGCCCATGGTGTTTCAGAGCGTCTCAGAAGCCAGATCAAAAGTCTGAACGCTTCCGCCCGAAACATTCAGGACGGTATCTCTCTTATAAACGTTGCGGAAGGGGCGCTTCAGGAAGTTCATAATATGCTCCACCGAGTCCGCGAACTCTCTGTTCAGGCCGCAAACGGCACTACTACACACGATGACCGCCAAAACATCTCAATGGAGATCAACAAGCTGCGCGATGAGATAAATTACATCTCCCAGAGCACTGCCTTTAACGGTCAGCAGCTTCTTTCCGGTAAAGGCCCCTGGGGCGGGGGCGGCAGCGATAATACGGGCGGAAACTTACAGATAAATATCGGTACGGCTCCAAATACAGACTTTATCCGGCACAAAATCCCCAATGCCGACCCAAAATCAATGGGTATTGAAAAGGGCGTTGACATGTACATTGAGATTAATCCCGACACTCTTTACAAAATCATTGACATCGAACACGGTATTGTTATGGATACCGAGCGCGGCACTTATACGACAATGGACATTAACCGCGATGCTATCCGCTATGTAGAATACGATAATCTCTCCGTAATGACTCAGGAAGACGCGGGCCGGACAATTGACGTTGTAATGAGAGCTGTAGACTACGTAAATGCCGCAAGAGCGGATCTCGGAGCTATATCAAACCGTCTCGAACAGTCGTGGAACAACACAGAAAAAATGGTTGAAGACACCACAGGACACTTTTCAATAATCAGAGACACCGACCTCGCGGAGGAGATAATGTACCTCACCCGCGACCAGATAATCAAACAATACAGCACAGCGATGCTATCTCAGGCAAATCAGACGCCGCAGAGCATTTTGCAGCTTCTTAAATGATAGAACTCAGTTTTGAGAATTTAGAGATAGAAATTTAGAAAGCCTTGTATTTATTCGGTACAGGGCTCTTTTATTTTGTCCTTCGTTTTTCAGAGCCTTGAGTTTTTGTAACACCCTGCAAACCCGTAAAGTATAATCAACAACTAAAAAACTTGACTTGCACGCGCGCTATAAACAATTTTTATTTATAAATTAAACTCAAGCAAAGGTTATAATGGTCGATTTTTTTGAGGATCTTGTCTATTCTGAGGCGGATATTATTACATTTCCGTCCGGTATTCCCGGTTTTGAAGACAACAAACTGTTTGTTGTCGTTTCAATTCCGCAGTTTGCGCCCTTTGAGTGGCTTGTGTGTGTGGACGGTACGCACCTTAGATTTGCAATGATAAACCCGTTGCTCTTCTCACCTGACTACGCTCCCAAACTATCCGCAGAGCGGCTTGCGGAATTGAGCGTAGATAATTCGAATGACCTTGCCTTATACGCGATAGTAACGATACGGGAAAACTCAGCGGATACAACCGCTAACCTCGCCGGCCCGGTGTTCATCAATAAAAACAAAAAAATCGGCAAACAGATAATAATTGATGATGACCGGTACAGTACCCAGGAACCTCTTATAAGGAGGGGTGCGTCATGTTAGTTCTAACACGTAAGATCGGCGAATCTATCCGAATAGCGGACAATATAACGATAAAAATCGTAGAACTCGACAACCGTCAGGTAAAACTCGGTATCGACGCGCCAAGAAACATCTCCGTTAACCGCGAGGAAATTTATAAGCGTATCCAGGCGGAAAACGAAGCGGCAAGCGCGGCTACAGTGTCAGATCAAAGCCTCCAAAGCATCGCGGGCTTGCTTAAAGGCAATACTGATTCAAAATAATAACGCAAAACACAGAGATAAAACAGGAGGAATTAAACATTTCCGCATTGGTTTACGCCACTGTAAACAAAGTGCGCATTATTATTTCTGCGTTGATCAGCGAAAGCAGAGATCATTTATACCTTCTCAAATAGGATGACCATATTTAAAATGAGCTTGACAAAGGGTGAAATTATCGGCTTGGCTTCAAGGTACATACCTGAAAGCGAAACTGCAGACTTTACATTCAACGGAGATCTGTTCGCCCTGCTGATACGTGATATTTTACAAAACCGTGTACTCAAAGATGAAGAGGGGTGGGCATTTGGCGGATACGGTCAATGCCTCCAGTATACAATAGATGAAGATGTAAAGCCCAGAGGAAAGTGGCTCTGGATGCACTTTGTAAGCTTGCAAGATTTCCCCCCTGCCCCGCAGGTAATACGGCTCCAGCCCCCTCATGTAATAAAAGGTACTTTCCAAACACCGGACAGAGCGCAGGAGATCAGGATTTTAAAAATCAATTTTTCTGATATTTTGCCTAATATGCATCTGAATGAAAGCTCCGAGGAAAAAACCGCTGCTCCCCCGCTCTTACCCTCATCCAAAAACGGCGGCGGGGATAATATAATTCAATTTAAAAAGAGAAAAACCGGCGGTAAGAAATCCTGAGTATTCATTTTGGGAGAAATTCCATCCTCTTGTGGTCTCCGCAATACCTATAACAGGCTATAATTAAAGAAGCGCAAGCTCATCCTGGCGTTACTAACGCTACCGCAAATTCTTTAATTAAAAAATTTGAAGCCCACGGCATTTTAGTTCAAACAAACACAAAACAAAGATATCGTAAGTACGCTTACAGAGAATATATAAACATTATCGAAGCGGGGTTATAGTCTACTTTATGATATGTAATTGTCAATTTAGCGTACAACTTTTCCGGTACTTCCGTATGCCGGATATATCAAAGAATAAAAGCGCCGCAAGATGCGGCGTCTTTGTTTTTCAAAGACTATCATTGTATGATTACTGAGCGGACTTTTAACCTCACACCGCATGCAATTTAATCGCATCCACAATACTGCCCGCATCCCAAGCGACAACTTTTACAGCATCATCCTGTATCGCCTTGGGAACCTTACCCTGCTCTTTAGGTTTCACCGCAATAACAGGCTTGCAGTAAGCCTTCGCGATTTTAATCTCTTTTGTGATCCAGTAACTATCCGAACCGTACATAGAGGAGAGTATTAAAACGCAATCTACAGGGTTAATCTGCTGATCGAGCATGCTTATAAGCTTGTTCTTTTCAGCCGCGTTTTCTATATCAACAGGAGAATCATACCGCGGCACGCTATAGATCTTAAACTCAATAGCGCCCGATGACTCAAGCATCTTCACCAATTCATGGTAATCCTGATCATCTTTCCAGGCATGACTCAAAAACAGGTCATAAATTTTCGAACCGGACATTTTTGCATCCTTTTTGAATGTAATATCTATATGCAAGAATCTGTTTATAAATCAGATCTCCCGCACTCATATTTAAAATTTTATCTTAATATGGGAAAACAATCAATAGTTTTCGTGGTAAAATAGTTTCTGACAGTGGTAAAAACTAAAAAACAATCCCTAACGCGGTCGATTGATTTCGAGCCCCGCCGGGGATGAAGAATTCATAATGCCGTCCCCGTCTGCAGACAAGGTGGACGCGCTAAAAGCCGCTGAAAAAATCCGCCCGGAAATCCTTTTCACTCTTACGATTAGTCAGGGATATGCCTAATTCGGGTATTAAATCAAAAAAATTTTGACAACTCTTCAGGCAATATCTATATTGTATAGCCGAATTGAGCGTACCGGCTCACGGTCTGTCTTGAAACCAATTGTATTTCGGAGGATATATGTCTAAAACATGTGAAGTTTGCGGCAAACATCCGCAGTCTGGCAACACAATTTCCCACGCGCACAACGTGAATAAGAGAATTTTTTATCCAAATCTGCGTACAATTAAAGCGGAGGTAAACGGTGCGTCAAAGCGGATCAAAATCTGCATGAAGTGCCTCAAAACGTCTGCAAAATCTTAATCCTTTGGAGACCAGGCGAATACTGTGCCTTCGCCTTTAGAAGTTATAGCCTCCCGCAGACGCGAGAGGCTTTCTTATTAGTGCATTCTTCTGATGCCTGCAAAACGGCTGGAAAAATATGTATCGGTAAGCTCGCCGTATATTACGCCGCTTGAAGTTGATGCGTGTATAAACCTGTTATTGCCCATATAAATACCTACATGATCAATTCCGCCTCTTTTGCCGCCGAGCCTGAAAAAACAAAGATCTCCCGGTTTAGCCGCGTCGAGGCGTACTGCTTTACCTTTTTTCCACATTTTGACGGAAGTACGCGGGAGATTTACACCGTAAACTTCCCTGTAGACCGCTCCGGCAAACGCCGAGCAGTCTATCCCGTCTCTGCTTGTTCCGCCGTATTTGTAAGGTGTTCCAAGATACGATTCCGAAACCTGCGCCAATTTACTTTGTGAAGACGCGGAATAAAATATTGGCGAGACCGTTTTAGGACTCCCCTTTTTTGCGACAGACTTAGAGCAGCTCGCAGATTGCTGTTGGCCGGAGAAGGATTCACGGGTATAACGCACAGAGGAAGAACAGCCGTTGTACGCCAGTGTAATAGTAACCGCAATAGCTGTCGCAGCCAAAATTTTTATCCCAAAGCGCAAGCCTTGCCTCACCTTATTTTTGTTATGACGAGAGTACCTGAACCGCGTAACCAACCCGCAAAAGCGTCTCTTCACGCCATTGCGGAGCCATAAACTGTATACCTAATGGCAGACCGTCACAAGTTCCGTAAGGAACACTTATCGCAGGTATACCGGCTAAATTTGCTGATACGGTAAATCTCTTACAGGTATCCGTAAGATACGCTTCAACCGGTTTATCCAATTTTTCACCGATGTCAAACGCCGCGGCAGGTGCTATGGGTGAAATGATAAGATCGCAGGAATTAAAGGCGTTTTTAAAATCCTGATTTACAAGCGTCCGTATCCGGCAGGCTTTCAGATAGTAGGTGTCATAGTTACCTGATGATAAAATGTGCGTGCCAAACAGTATTCGCGCCTTTACCTCATAACCAAAACCCTGGCCTCTGGTCTCCTCATACATATCACCGAGTGATTTTACTCCTTGCGCCCTAAACCCAAACTTGACGCCATCGTAACGGGCCAGATTAGATGAAGCTTCCGCCGCGCATATAACATAATACGCAGCTGAGGCGTGTTTTACATTGGGTAAAGAGATGTCAATAACCCGCGCGCCGAGTTCCTTTAAACGCCCGATTAAAGTTTCGATATTATCACGTACCTGACTCGAAAGCCCACTCTCAAAATATTCCGGCGCTATTCCTATCCGAAGCCCTTTAACATCGCCGCTGTAATAGTCCGCATTGTCAACAAAGGAGATATTCGCGCACGTCTCATCCCGTTTGTCAGGCTGAGAAATTACCGATAACAAAAGTCCGATATCCCGCACATCGTTTGCCATTGGGCCCACATGATCCAATGATGAAGCGAGCGCTACAAGACCATAACGGGATACCCTTCCATATGTCGGCTTAAGCCCCGCCACTCCGCAATGAGCGCTGGGTTGACGTATTGAACCTCCGGTATCGGATCCAAGCGCGGCGGGAACAAATCCCGCTCTCAGCGCCGCCGCACTGCCTCCGCTTGAACCGCCGGAAACTTTATTAGGGTTAGCGGGATTGCGTGTTGGACCGAAATGAGACCTTTCCGTACTTGAACCCATTGCGAATTCATCAAGATTAGTCTTACCCACTATAACCGCGCCGGCCTTTTTAAGCATCTCAATTACTGCCGCGTCATAGGGCGGCTCAAACTTCTCAAGCATCTTTGAAGCGCAGGTAGTAGCGCCTTCTGATACGCAAATGTTATCCTTTACCGCTACAGGAACACCATACAAAGGCATCTCTTTTTTCAAAGATGCCTGGAGTTTGTCAAGATCAGCAGCGGCTTTAAGCGCGGCTTCTTTATTTACAGAGATAAAAGAGTTAAATTCTTTATCCTGCTCCTCAATAAGGGTAACAGCGCGGGCGGCAACATTATGGCACGAATCCTCCCCATTTTGTATACATTTCACAACCTCGGAAATCGGTCGGTCAAAAAAAGCCATCTTGCAAAAACCTTTCTAATTTAATCATCAGGACATATGTTCTATCTGCCTTGCCATTTCTGTTTTTAAAAAACTTAGATGACTTGATACGGACATACCCAGCGTATTCGCCCTACTTCACGTATCATTAAATATATGCATATGTGATTTTTTAACACACCACGCATACCTGTACCTATTACTAAATAAACTACTTGTACCAGCGGAAAAAGTACAGGCTCAGGAAAACTCCCAAAATTGAGAGAAGGCTGAACTTGAGCTGAAACCCAAACTGGAACTTGATCGCGCTGAGATCTATGATAACCGGATTTGGATTACCTTCCGCAAATCCGCCGACTCCAAATGGTATGGTGTATGTGAAAAAACTTTTGAACACGTTATCGCCGCCCGGTATCATAAGTACAAGAGCGTTAAGGTATGCGCCAATGAGAATTCCTATCAAAACTACAAGTATCAGTGTCCCGAGGCGTTTTTCTTTAAGTGGAATAGCCATTCTCAGTATCCCTTTCTTTTATGAGATCATGCCGGACGCGCTTTATAGAACTTGCGCACAAACCGGCTCCATCGTTATCCAATGCAGAAATAGAAACCATTTACAATCAGCACTTTCAGTTCTCCATTTTTAATTTCTGCATTACTCTATTTACGTCCAGGAAACTCTTTCAAAACTAAATTAAAACGTTCACCTTTACCGCCTCGCTTTATGTGAATGTCTACACTGTCTTCTACAAAATAATCTAAAAAAAATCCATCTATATCGTCATGTGAATGGATATTTCGATTACCCATTCTCCGTATGATGTCTCCTGGCCGCAGTCCGGCAGCATCGCCGGGGCTTTGCGGCTGAACGCTTACAATAACCACCCCTTCGGCATTGTCGTAATTGAGAGCCTGAGCCACAGAACGGTTCAGATTCTGCACAGATATCCCTGTCCACACCTGACGTCTGCGGCCATGATCAATAATTTCTTCAGCGACACGGCGGGCTCTGTTTATGGGTATGGCAAAACCGATTCCCACAGAGCCTTTGCTATTGGAGCTTCCGGTGTAGATAAAAGCGTTTATCCCTATCACTTCACCGAGCGCATTGACAAGCGGGCCGCCAGAGTTACCGGGGTTTATAGCAGCGTCTGTTTGAATCATGCTTTGATAATATACACCCTCCGAAGGAGCGAAATTACGGTTAAGAGCGCTTATCACACCTACAGTGACAGTAGGATGAGCATCGTTGATAAAATTAAGAAACGGGTTGCCTATCGCGATACTCCACTCACCTATCAGGCACTGGTCAGAGTTACCGAACTGCACGGGTTTAAAATTATTACCGGGTACGGATATAACGGCCAAGTCGGTTTTCTCATCTATACCGACAATCTTGCCTTCGATTCTGCGGCCATCGGGAAAGTTGACGAATAACTTGGCCGCGTTCTGAACTACATGGTAACTTGTCATAATCAATCCATCTTCACTTATGACAAATCCGGAGCCTATACTTTCTACTTTACGATATCTGGGCGGCTTAGAGCCCCCAAAAAAATAATTAAAAAAATCATCATCCGGATATGAGCGGCGCACAACCTGTATCTGAGTCACAACAATCCCCACAACCCCGGGGGCCACTTTACGGGTAGCTTTTACAATCGCGTTTGCGCGGGAGTTATCAGTTTGTTTCGATATCTCCTGAAGATATTTTCCATTAAGCGTATCATTCAAACCGGACTGAATGATACGCTCCTCTACTATGTCGAGAAGCTCCTTTGTATATAAACGCCGGATTATCTCTCCGCCCGCAAAAAACCCTGCCGCCATCGCAAGAGCTAAGAAAAATAATCCGGTTATTACTGAGGGCGTTTTCTCTTTCATAAAGAGTCCCCCAACGGATAACTTACCCATTCAAGGGTCAAACCGCAAGCCGGAGCTGTCTCGCCAGCTCTATTTCTATCTTTACTGAATATAATAGACTCCATAGAATCCGATATACGTCCTCTTCCGATATCAACAAGAGTGCCCACGAGAGAGCGGACCATTTTGTATATAAACCGGTTCGCTTCAATTGTAAAAACTTTTATTCCATTTTCCTGACAGGACAAACTTACATTTGATATACGGCATTCTTTATTATCACTATCAGAGCCGCTGGAACAAACGGCCGTAAAATCATGAACCCCAATTAAGCTTTTCATCTCATGTTCCACTCTGCTCCAGTCTATTCTGTAATAAACAGGCCAGACCCTTTTAAACAGCAGCGGGGATTTCTTCTCTGAAAAATAATATTTGTATATCCTTGATACGGCAGAATACCGGGCATGAAAATCATCCCGCACAGCTTTTAAGCCGTAAACAGCAATATCCGGAGGCAATAACCCATTGAGCGATACCATTACAGACGCGGTATCAATCTCATCAGCTGCATCAAAATGCACCCCCTGACCTCTTGCGTGTACACCGGCGTCTGTGCGTCCGGCAGCGGTGACAGGACATGGCAGCCGAAGCACAACCGCAAGCGTTTCTTCAAGAATCTGCTGAACGCCAGTACAGTTTGGCTGATATTGCCAGCCGCCAAAGCGGGTTCCGTCATATTCTAATCTGCAAAAGTACCTCATGGCGGCGAAACACTTTCTCCATATTCACAAACGCGCGCGATTCTGTAGCAAAGCATCTGCAAAGTACGCGGCGAGCTTTCGGTTTTTCCGGTTTTTACCTCTACATCAAACTGCTGAAGCAAACCAAGTATACGCCTTAACCCAGCGCCGGTAAATTTCTGTGATTGATTGATGACCCCAGGTTTTATGATAACAGGATATACTTTTTTAGCGTCGTTTTCCGTAAGCAGATTGCAGGCTCTACCTATTTCAAAAGCGGCTTTTGATTGAGGAGAACTTTCACCAAACCCGCCCGCGTTATACTGCTTTAATAAGGCAGGATTCTTTTCTAAAAAATTCTTTATCTTAAATAAGGACCAAAAATGACGGAATATCGCGGAGATCGCGAATGGCGCTGAGAATCCGCAGGAAAAAAGTGAGTCGAGCACATTCAACGCACGCGGCAAATCTTTCTGGCCGAGAGCCGCCGCCAGTTCAAAAACCGTTAGTGTTCTTGTGGCGCCTGTTATCTCCTCAACGATTTTTTTATCGATCCTCGCGCCCGCAGGCAGATTGATATCAATTTTTTGCAGTTCGGAATAAAGAAGGTCAAACTCTACAAGCTCCGCTAAAAGCTGCGCGGCGTCTCTTTCTATCTGCCTGTTAAACATCCCCGGAGCCTGTTTTGTAATCCACTCCGCAAGTTTGTTGTCATAAGGTTTTGAACAGTCCTGAACTGTAACAAGCGCAGCGGCGGCACGCTTTTTTAACTGCAGCTTCTTTAAAATTTTTGCTTCGGCGCTGCTTCTCTTTTCTATCTGAGCGGCTATGAAAAGGTATACATCAGGAATCTCATAATCAAGCGCCTTGTCAAGTTCCCCCAACTCGCTTTCCGAAAAAGACTGAGCGTGAAATATGCAAAAAACCCTTATCTCCTGAAAAAGAGAAGCTGTCATCATCCTTCCGATAAAACTTGATAAGGTTTCTGTCAGCGAGTCATACGTTTCTAAAATAAACTCGCTCCTGACAAGCTTAATCTGTTCCAGATACCTGTTTTTTAAAAGCTCCATTGTGAAAGTATCATCACCGGTAACAATCATCAAACGTGAGAGATCTTTTGTACTCATGGGATAAGCGGCTCCAAAACTGCCTGATGCCTGTTAATTGTTTCTGCAAATATACTCTGTACGCCGGCAAATTTTGCCGCGTCTGTTTTTATCAGCTTAAAAACAGCTTCCGCAAGAGTTTCACCATTGTCAACGCTAAACCCTACTCCGGCTGCTGTAAGTTTTTGGCAGCTTTCGTTTTGAGCGAATGTGTGAGGGCCAAAAAACACCGGTATTCCAAAGCGCGCCGGATCCCACATATTATGGCCGCCAATTTTTACAAATGTTCCGCCTACGACAGCCGCGTCGGCAATTTTGTACATATCGTCAAGTATGCCGAATCCCTCTATCAAACAAACGTTCCACTCTTTTTCTGTCCGCGGCTGTTTAATACGTAAAACATTTCCGCCAAGTTCACCGGCAATTGAGTCAGACGCTTCCATATGGCGCGGCACCACTATACACTTACACGGCATCCCCATCTCAGAAAGCTTATCAAGACACTCCTTTATGACAATGCCCTCTCCCGGATGAACGCAGCCCGCTGTAATGAGCGCCGCCGATTCATCAATGTTAAGGACTTTACGCAAGATCATACGCTGGCTTGGATCGGGTTTGCGTATGGCAACACAGGCTTTAAGGTTTCCTGTAACATGGATCCGTTCCGATGACACCCCAAGGGCGTTAAACCGCTGAGCGTAGATTTTATCCTGAGCCATCACTATGTCAAGATTACTGATAAGAGGCTTAAAAATAAAACCTAGGGCCTTAAGCTTACTAAAACTTTTCCTTTCAATCCGCCCATTGACAATCCCTACAGGGATATTCCGGCGCATACAGCACCACTGC
The DNA here is from genome assembly GCA_031254105.1 of Chitinispirillales bacterium. Classification (GTDB taxonomy): domain Bacteria; phylum Fibrobacterota; class Chitinivibrionia; order Chitinivibrionales; family Chitinispirillaceae; genus WRCH01. Next base: position 142,095 of record JAIRVB010000035.1, on the reverse strand, counting down.
ATGGAAGGCCAGATCTCGGTCTCCAAAATCCATACTCTGCTGATGTTAAAGCGTTTGAGCATTCTGTTCATAAGAAACGGTGAGTCAACCGGCAAAAAACCTACCGCGCAGACTTCCGGCGTGCGGTATTTCTCAAGATAACTCACCCCTGTTTTTGATACGGCTGTAAGCACATAAAGGTCATCTGGGTGACGGGCGGTAAGACGCTCAAGAAACTTGTAAAGAAGCTTAACTTCCCCAAGCGAGGCAGCATGTAACCACACAACATTTTTTCCGTTAATATCACGATTACTGACTGCCAGCTCCTGACGCTCCCGTAGATTCAATTTTTGGATTAATGTACTGCCGCGCAATACAATATCCGCCGCGTTAGCCCCATGGCGCAGCATTTCGAAAACCCCGCCATAAATGGCTATAAACGCATTCAAAGCGCTATGTTTCATCTGCCTCACCGCCACTTACTGTCACACGGTTTTTTCCATCGCGCTTAGACTTGTAAAGCGCGCTGTCAGCCCGCTTTATAAGAGAATCCTTTCGAGATGGTTTACCGCCCTCATACACGGCAAGACCGAAACTCGCTGTGTACGTAAACTGAAGCTTTGAACTGACAAATGGCGAGCCGGCGATAGCTTCGCATATCCTGTCTGTCAAAACAAGAGCGCCGCCGGAACCGGTATCGGGAAGTATCATGCCAAACTCCTCGCCGCCGTAACGCGCGACAACATCTCCAGTGCGGATGTTTGCTACAAGGCGTTTCGTTAGATTTATAATTACGGCATCCCCTACCTGATGACCATAAGTATCATTTATTAACTTAAAGTTATCAATGTCAAGCAATACAAGAGTAAAGTTACTCTTCTTGCGGTTCGCTCTGGCAATCTCCCGGTCAAGAGCTTCGAAAAACTGGCGGTGGTTTGCTATTCCGGTAAGGCTATCGGTTTTTGCCTGAAACTGTGTCTGTAAATCTAAATATACATGTTCAATAACAGGAGAGATTATAGAGGTAAGAATGTAAAGATACTGGTTGACGCTCTGTTCTATCTCCTTATCGGATTCAATCCACACGTTCATACCGCCAATCGTTTTACCTGTTACTACAAGAGGAAAACTATGGTATTTCAAGTTTGATAGATTGCCAGCCTCGCCTTGGCGCCCTTTGTAAATATAAAGCGGAATACCGCCGTTAAGAAATTTTTCCTTTTCAAAGTATGAAAACGCGCTGTTCCAGTTGTCTGCAAATTTTCCACTCAGCTCTTCTTTATTAAGCTCACCTGAAACAGGCATGGAATAAATCTCGGTGTAACCAAGCAGGTTTACTCCCACACTGCAGAACCCGGTTCCGGTCTTCTGATTAATCTCCTCAAGAGTTATCCTCATCACTTCTGAAATTTCAAGCGACAGCATTAGTTTACTTGCAAAATAGTATAGTGATGTTATATCACTCTCATGCCCCTTTACCGAAGGTGATATCAGGTCGGATTGTTTCATAAGCTTGAGGCTTTTAAGATGGAAAAGCCTTGATGCCAGCATTTTGTCTATGCTCGAGATGAAATCGGATATTGGAAATGGTTTTATTAAATAAGAAGCGGCTCCCAGATTGATAGCCGCGGTTGCGCTGTCAAGCGTTGCGTTTCCGGTAATAACCAAAACTTCCACAAAATCATCCCGGCTTTTCGCAAACGTAAGCACATCTATGCCGCTTGCGTCTGGGAGCGTAAGATCAGTAACAACAATATCAAAATTATTCGCCCCTATAAGCGGGATCGCCTCACCCGCGCTGCCGCAAACCGTTACGTTAAGGCGCGTTGCTAATGCTGATTTTAAAACACCGGCCATTACCCCATCGTCATCAACAATCAGAGCCGATGTTTTTGAAAGAATATTTATAGTGTCCATAACTTTATAATATACTATATTATATGGGTTATGTGAAAGAGGGAATACATCATTAACGCGCTTCCACGCTGCCGGTTAATGTACAAAATGCCGCATATAACGGCACGGATTTTATATTGTTTCCAAAGCCAAAGTTATTTTGCGAAATTTGTAATGGCAATTATATTTTTAACTGAAGAAAAAATGAATGTCTTTTTAACACAAGCAAAAAACAGTTTATGCCATGAGTCAGAGCGGGTAGATTTATAAATAGTTGTAATGAATTTATATTCATACTGCCAAAGAGACTAATTACGCGATTTAAACAACGACTTTGACACATAACCGTCGTAAAAAGTATCTTCATTCTTGTATATCCTCTTCACTTGGTATATAATATATAAGCGCAGTAGTTATAAAGAAGTATAAAATGGAGTAATCTGAATGTCTGTAGTATATGAGCGCCGCAGCGCTATTGTCGCTGCTTTAAACAAAACGATTGAAATATTTCTATCCTACAGTGAAGAGATGTTTGAAGAGTTAATGACCAAAGGATTACAGCCTATTGCCGATGCCGCCGAATTAGACAGAATCGGTGTCTACCGCTACAAAAACATGATATGGGATATGGGACTTGAGCAAGTCTACCGCTGGGATAGAGAGCTTGGGGGAACAACGAAGGTAGTTGAGAACGCAAATATTTCATATCAGAACAAGGCGGCTGCTGGCTGGTTTAAGATTCTGTCAACAGGCAACTATATAAATACCTGCGCAAGTGAGATGTCCGAAGACCAGCTATCATTTACAGATGCATTTGACGTTAAGTCAATAATGATTGTGCCTATCTTCACACAGGGTGAACTTTGGGGTATTGTTACCTTACAAAACCATAAACGTGACAGGCGTTTTGATAAAGAGTGCATTGATCTACTGCTTTCATCCGCTTATATGTGCGCAAACGCTATTATCAGAGAGGAAGCGGTACAAAACGCCAACAAAGCCGCTGAAACTCTCGAATACCGTAAAAAATTTACAGACGCGCTTAATAGAACAGCCATAATACTGCTTTCGCAAAGTGAGAAGTCATTTGAGGATATGATGACGGAAAGCGTAAGGGTTATTACAGACCTGATGGATTTAGACCGGCTCTCCATATGGCGTAATTTTCAAACTGATGAAGGCCTGCACACCTCTCAAATTTACAGATGGGATAAAATCAGCGGCGGGAGCACAGCGCCGACGCAGGGTCTGGAGAATATTTCTTACGCCAGGCACGCGCCGCGCTGGGAAAAATCTTTATCATATGGCGAGATAGTGAATGGCCCGATAAGTGAATTACCGTATTCCGACATACTGAAATCATTCGACGTTGTATCGGCTGTTATAATGCCGGTATTTATGTATAACGCTTTTTGGGGATTTGTACTGTTTGAAGACCGCGCTAAAGAGCGGTATTTTGATGATGACTACATAAACATAATGCGTCCCGCAGCCTTTTTGTACGCTAACGCAACTGTGCGCGAAGAGATGGAACGTAAGATAACCGCGGCTAACAAGCAGCGCGAAGAGGCTTTCGAGCAGGCTCTCAGCGCAAGCAGGGCAAAGGGCGAATTTTTATCCAAAATGAGCCACGAAATCCGCACGCCACTCAACGCGATTACCGGCATGACGGCAATCGGCAAAAACGCAAATGATATGCAGCGCATAAAACATGCGCTTAACAAAATAGAAGACGCTTCAACTCATCTGCTTGGTGTAATAAACGACATTCTTGACATGTCAAAAATAGAAGCCAACAAGATGGAGTTGTCGCCCGTTGAGTTCAGCTTCGAAAGGATGCTGCAAAAAGTAGTTACGATCGTTAGTTTCCGCATGGATGAGAAACAGCTGAAATTTTCCGTAAACATCGACAAAAACGTGCCGCGTTTTATAATAGGCGATGATCAGCGTTTAGCTCAGGTCATAACTAATTTATTGTCAAATTCTATCAAGTTTACGCCTAAAGGCGGCAGAATATGCCTTGATGCTTATTTGTCATGGGAAAAAGATAGCGTTTGTGAACTGCGTATTGAAGTATCGGACAGCGGAATCGGTATCTCCCATGAACAGCAGAAAAAACTGTTTCATGCGTTTGAACAGGCTGAAAGCGGCACAAACCGTAAATTCGGCGGTACCGGACTCGGGCTTGCTATTTCAAAACGTATCGTTGAACTGATGGGGGGGGCGATCTGGATAGAGTCAAAACTTGGTAAAGGCGCCAAATTTATTTTTACCGTAAAAGCCGACTGCAGCGAAAAGAACCTGAGCGCGCTTCTTGACCCCAATATCAATTGCAAAGAAACCCGAGTTTTGGCTGTAGGGGACATGGAGGAGACGCGCGACTATCTGAAAGATCTGTTTGATGGGCTGAACATAAGATGCGACAGAGCGGTTAACGGTTCGGAAGCGTTCCGTATAATCGAAGAGCATGGTGATTATGATATCTATTTTATAGGCTGGAAGATGCCAGACATAGATACTGTCGGCCTCGCAAAAAAAATCAAATCCCGCGCAAAAAATAACCCATCTGTCGTAACTACAATCTCCGCGGTTGAATGGACGGAAATTAAAGGAGATTCTCTTGACGATAGTATTGACAAATACTTAATAAAACCGCTCTTTTCAACCTCAATAACCGATTGTGTAAATGAATGCCTTGTCAAGGATAAGACATGTCATGATGAAGCTGACAAAGAACATGAATTTTCCGGTAAAAAGCTGTTAGTCGCGGAGGATGTAGATATCAACCGCGAAATAATAATTTCTCTGTTAGACAACACCGGACTCATTATAGACTGCGCGGAAAACGGCAAAATAGCGCTTGATATGATAGAAACAGCTCCTGATGAATACGATCTTGTATTAATGGATGTACAAATGCCGGAGATGGACGGTCTCGAAGCGACAAAACGCATCCGCGCACTCCCAAATCTCGCGAAACGGAAATTGCCGATCATCGCCATGACCGCGAACGTTTTCAAGGAAAATATTGAGGAATGCCTTGCGGCAGGGATGGACAGCCACATAGGCAAACCTCTTGACATAGATGACGTAATGGAAAAACTGCGCAAGTATTTAAAAACGAGCGGCAGCGAGTAAACGGAATCTTATTCGTAATAGCAGCTCAAATTTCACTAATGTTTTATTTTTACCTGGTAACTGACAACTCTAACCTCAACCGGAAGGACTCATTATGTACAAACGCACTATCGCCATAGCGACGCTTCTCTGCGCTACACTGTCTTACGGCCAGAACCTAAAGCCGATTGAATTGAAAAAACCTGATATGACCAGAAAAACCACTCTGATGAACGCATTGTCAAAAAGAATGTCATCACGCGCCTTCAGCCCCAAGATGATCTCTGTGCAGGAGCTGTCTGACTTGTTATGGGCGGCAAACGGCATTAACCGTCCTGATGGAAAACGCACCGCCCCTTCCGCCCGCAACGCTCAGGATATAGATGTTTATGTATTAACCGCTGAAGGAGCGTACCTTTACAATCCAACAAAAAATCTGCTTGAGCCTGTGGCGGCCGGAGATTTTCGCGGACAGATATGGGCTCAACAGGAATTTGTCGCAGCCGCGCCTGTCAATATCATGCTTATATCAGACCTCAGCCGTTTTACAAGCGGCGATGACGCTCAAAAAGCAAGCTTCGCGGCCATGGACGCCGGTATCGTATCACAGAACATCTCATTGTTCTGCGCCGCCGCAGGATTAGCTACAGTTCCGCGCGGGTTGATTGACGCGCAGAAAATGACAGAAGTTCTTAAACTCAAAGAGAGCCAAAGGGTTATTTTGAATCATCCTGTGGGGTATCCTAAGTAAGGATGCGAAACCGCATGACTATTGAGTTCTTAGGGATTTGGGAGGGATTGAACAACCTGGATTCTAAACCAGTCGATGGGACGGGTTTAGAATGCTTATACCGCGCAGTTAATTAAATCCGCAAAACACTTTATTTCTTTTTCATATTTTAGTATGTCTCTCGAATTATTAATTCCGCATAAATACATGTTAAACTTTTCATCGAAATCTATTTCAAGGTGTCCGTAAAAATGATTTATAGTCTCTATAATATGTAAACACTCGCACGGACTTTGTCCTGTTCTGAGCGCAATCGCATAACCCTCTTTACCTTTAGAAAACGCTGCGTGATGTTCATGCGTATTACAATATGGAGTACATCTGTCAATAAACACTTTCAACTGACCCGTTATATCCGCCCAATATGACGGCGAAATTGTTACGATGATATCTGAAGCCTCTATATCCCGCATGATCGCGTGAATATCGTCTTTTTGAACGCATTCAGACGTTTTATAACAAATTTTACAACCTGCACAGTAATTTATATCGTAATCACTCAAGTTTATTACCTTGTGATCAAATGTCTCTTTATTGAGATTCATAGTCACCAGGGATAATAATTTGTCGGTCGCTCCATTTCTTTTGGGGCTTGCGTTGATAAAAAGTATTTTTTTCATCTCATTTGTCTACCCATGTAAAATATTAATATCTTTCCTGTACCGTATTTTCTTACCGAATGTGGAAAATGCTGCTGTTGTCTTATTATATAATAATTTGTTGATCACTTTCTCATGTGAGTATAAAATTCCTGCATTTTTCAAAAACATGACCCTATAGTATATTTTTTATTATATATTATGGAAATAAGTAAGCGGTTAGCTAATTGCGTATATTGTAGTATATCATATAAACAGAAAATATAACAATGTCATATAAGTTAGACCAAAATATAGATTTAAGTCCAAGAACAAACGCAACGTATTTTGCATCCTCTGTTCATAGGAACAGACAACCAAATAAATCGCAATGGGTAATATCTGTCGTCCAAGAAGTTGAATGTTTTATCGAGTCTCAAATTAATAATTGGATTGAAGGTATATTTTCTTGGGGAATGATATCTGATGGAAACAATCTGATTGTTTTAGGAAAAAGTGTTTACAACGAAGAATTAAAACTTGCTAAATTTGTAACAAAAAATGATGATGGCGTTTGGCATGGTTATCCAGCAGATTTTTGTAAAAATTTTCAAGATAGGCCTGGAATAAAAATTTTACAAAAGTGGAGAAATTGTGGACATATTGAAAAACATCACATAACTAAGATTAGGCAAGGTAAAACATGCAGCCTGTAAAAATTTCAATACTCGGAGATTTTATAGATTGTCAGATTTATCGTGGTAGACTTTATCTATGGACATTTGACGGTAAATTGAAAGTTTACAACTGGGATGATCTGATTAATTCACTGCCGAATAGTGACAGAGATGCCTTACCTTTAAAATTTTGTTTTCTTGATGGCAATTATCTTTATAAATCTGAGTTAGTTGAGTTATTCCACGATAACGATTTTAAAAAGATTCTACTTGATAAATTCTCTCTGCTTTCGAACAAAGAATATGAATTGAGCGAAAAACAAGCGGATAAATTTTTATTCGGGGAACAAGACACACCTAGTAAAATAATCCCAACAGACACAGAGCTTTATAGTAATACACTATACTACATTACGGAGCAGGGCTTGTTCTCGACAAGTGCGCATAGAAGAAATAAAAAGTATCCTGTAGGTAGTAAACCAACAAAACTTTGGGATTGTGATTTATTATCAATTAAAGCAAATACATATCCTCAGTTAGCGTTGTCTGGTGGTAGTGAAGGATTATTCGAGTATAATTTATCTACTGAATTTAAAAGTAGTGAGCCTACTCAAATAAGTAAAAGGCATTCTTCTTTTGCAAACTACACGTATTGGAGTATTTACAATACATCATTAATTGAAGATTCGTATATGGCTTTATTCAGTATAGTGAATAACAGTTTGGGAGATTCTCTAAATAATGGAGAATATAAATCTCAAAGAAAATTTGAAAAAGAAATAACTGAGCAAAAAATTTTTAAAACACAAAGAGGTCAAAGCTTTTTAAGTTGGGGGGTTGATGACAAAATATATAGAGCAACAAATAATGGTTTTGAAATTGTAGAATTTAAAAACAAACCAAACACGGAAAAAGGAGAACAACATTTTGCTCAAGTTCAAAAGTTGGATCTCCAAGCATGGAAAGGTAAAGTTATAGGAGGTGGAACTTCTTATTATGGGACAATTGTTGAATGTGAAAATGCTCTTGTTGTTTTGTTAAGTGATAATAAGACTAAAACAATTCAAGGCCCAATAACTAAATGGCGAGTTTATCCAAGGTCAGTGAATTATCAAAACCACCTTCATGTAATTAAAGATGATAGAATTGAGATATACTCTTTCAACCAAGATTATTTCCTAAACCAAGATGAAAAGCTTCTGGGTTTGAAATACAAAGTACCAAGAAATTTGTATTGGAAAAATAGTAAAATTCGTAAATTATATACTTAATAGCGCGGTATAATGAGATTTCTATATAGATCGCGCAGTCCTTGGAAAATATAAAATATTTTTTCATCACATAATTTAGTACATATTTGTTCTGTATGTACTTATAAAAGTGTGTATTACTCATGCCGAAGCGCCTCAATCGGATTCATCGCCGCCGCCCTTGACGAAGGAAACCACCCGAAAAACACCCCTACAAACACAGAGAACCCAAACCCAAGAAGCACCGCTCCAAAGCTTACGGCAACCGGAAAATTAGTTATGGCGGACGCAATAAACGCAACCAAAAATCCAAGAAGCATTCCTACAATACCACCGGTGCAGGAGAGCGTTACAGCTTCGATAAGAAACTGCGAACGGATATCGCTCCGCCTGGCTCCGAGAGCTTTACGGATTCCAATTTCTTTTATACGTTCGGAGACAGACACGAGCATAATATTCATGATCCCGATTCCGCCTACGACAAGTGATAGAGAGGTGACTCCGATCATAAGGGTGAAAACTCCTGAGGTTATCGCGCGGTATGTGTTAAGAAGCTGTTCGGCGGTGTTAATCGAAAAATCATCGGGCACATTAGGCGCAAGAGCGCGGCGGCGGCGCATAATGCCTGTTATCTGTCCCTTAAGAGCGTCAATCGCGTCGGGGCTTTGCGGCTGTACGAGTATAGTGGCAGACTGCTCGCTTTGCATGGTAATTGGACCGGAGAAATAGTGAATAAACGATGTAATGGGAATAATAATTATGTTGTCCTGATCTACGCCGAATGAAGTCCCCTTTTCGGCCAAAACTCCAATTATGGAAAAGTGGCGGTTTCCGATAGTAAGCATTTGGCCCAGCGGATCGCGGTCACCGAAAAGCTCATTTGCAATGGTTGCTCCTATCATAGCCACCATTCGCTGCTGATTCAAATCTATGTCAAGTATCTGACGCCCGGAATCTACCTTGATATCTAAAATTAACTGATACTCCGGCACAGTTCCAACGAGCTCAACGCCTGTCAGCTCACTGCCTCTGAACATTACTTTTTGTGAAGATGAGAGCATTGGGGCCACATACTTTGCATAAGTAACGTTTGAACGTATAGCGTCAGCATCGCCGATAGTGATGCTTCTTCTCTTGCGCAGTTCATCGATATCTTGACGGGTCATGGCCCATGGTAATTTTTGAACGTAAAGTGTGTTGGTGCCAAGCGCGGCAAGCTGGTTTGCAACCATGGAGTTGAGTCCGTCAATAAATGAGAGCATCCCTATAACTGTCATTACCCCTATCATAACCCCTAGGGTGGTGAGTGCGGAACGGAGTTTATGCGCGCGTATTGTACCAAAGGCAAGCCTGAGCGAATCCTTTAAGTTCATGAACCGCTCTCCCTGTCGCTCTCTATCTGTCCGTCACGGATTGTTATTACGCGCTTTGCGTGAGTTGCAACTGCTTTGTCGTGGGTGACAAGAATGATAGTTTTACGTTTAAGACACAAACCATCGAAAATATTAAGTATCTCGGCTCCTGTAGCGCTGTCAAGATTACCTGTCGGTTCATCCGCTAATATTATCGGCGGATCATTGACTAATGCGCGAGCTATTGCAACTCTTTGGCGTTCTCCGCCGGACATTTCGTTAGGTTTGTGCAAACCGCGGTTTGATAACTTTACAGCCTCAAGCGCGTTCATCGCTACCTCACGTCTACGCTCAGGCGATACGCCGGCGTAGAGCATCGGCAGTTCCACATTGTTTACGGCAGTTTCTGCAGCTAATAGATTAAAAGTCTGAAAAACAAAACCGATGCTCCTGTTGCGTATCGCCGCGAGCTCATCTTCACTCATGCCGAAAACGGAAGTTCCGTTAAGAAGGTAAGAACCGTTTGTAGGCAGATCAAGGCAGCCTATTATATTCATTAAAGTTGACTTGCCGGAACCGGATGGCCCCATAATAGACACGTACTCGCCGTGATCTATAGAAAGAGTGATATCCCGCGCAGCAGCCACCTCTGTCTGGCCCATGCGGTATAGTTTATTTACATGGGTAAGTTCGATAAGCACGCCTCTTTTATCCTTTCACGGCAGTGCCGCCGCGCAAGCTTTGCAGAACAGCAAACGGGCCTGTTATCACCACTTCTCCCAAACGCAAACCGGAGGTAATTTCCAGATAGTCCCTTCCGGCAATTCCGGCGGTAACAGGAACTAAATAAGCTGTGCCATGCTCGACAATAAAAACTGCCTGAACTTCCGTTTGAGGAGCAATATCTTTTGGCCTGTATTGAGGCGAAATCTTTGAAACTGTTTTTGTCAATACAGATTGAATAGGAACTACCAGCACACTGTCGTGGCTTGCGGTGATAATATCCGCGAACGCGGTCATTCCTGGAAGTAAATTAGGTACAGAATCATCAAGACTCACTTTAACAAGGAAATTTACCACCCCGCCCGCACCGGCATTAATAGGCGACATGGCAACTTCTGTAACCTCTCCCTCAAAAACGCTGTCAATAAACGCTTCAACGGTTATAAACGCCTTTTGTCCGGGTTGAATTGATACCACATCTACTTCGCTTACCTCACCCTCTACCCGCATTCTTGACATATCAGCAATTACCATAAGCACTACGCCGGGCACACTTGGCAGTCCGATAACTACCTGCTCACCGACTTCAACTTTTAACTGAGTAACTACACCATCCATAGGAGAGGTGATTATGGTATCATCAAGTTGTTTTTTTGCCTGTTTAACAACCGCAGACGCCTCTTTTACCCTTGCTTCATCAAGCAGATACTGAGTCTGAGCCGATTCGTAATCTTGACGTGATATAAGATGTTTGTTAAAAAGCTCTTTTGCCCTGCTGTACATCGTCTTACTTTGTGCAAGAGCCGCTTGTGTCAGCTGTAAAGACGCCTCCGCTCTGGTTAGATTGGCGCGGTACTCTTGCTGGTCAAGCTGAGCCAGTACCTCATTCTTTTTTACCGCCTGCCCTTCTGAAACAGCAAGCTTCTCTATTGTTCCCGGCACAGACGCTGAAATCTGCACCTCTGTAGCAGCCTGCACAGTGCCGGAAGCGGATACTGAGGCGGATATATTTCCAAGACTGACTTTACCAAGTTCGACATGCTGGCGGCGGTCTGTGCGGACAATTAGGAGCAGTATCACTAATAAAACAGCGGCGCTTCCTGCAATTAATATGATTTTTCTCTTACGGTTCATATCTTTGAGTTTTATTCTATCCACTGACCCATTATCCTCTCAAAACGCGCCTCCGCGATATAGTAATCAATAACAGCCGTGACTGTCTGCTGACGGGATTGATTGTATGATACCTGGCTTTGTAAAAGATCAAGAGAGGAGGCCACACCAAGCCTGAACTGCTCACGCGTTAAACGCAGTTCCTCTTCCGCTAATGTCAAAAGTTCAGGTACCCACTTAAGCGCCTCCCGTGATGTACGCAAGGCTGTATAAGCGAGTTCGCTTTCCTGAAGTAAAGCAGTTCGCGCGCTTCGCACATTAGCTTCCGCAATCCGCGCCTGAGCCTCCATATTACGCTTCTGCGAGTACCAGTTTAAGCGGTCAAAAATATTCCAGCTAAGCTGCGCGCCTATACTCCAAAAACCATGATCACTATCCTGAAAGCCTGGCGCGTTTCCGAAAACATCAGGCGCGGAGTAACCGTAGCTGAAAGTTCCGCTTATCACCGGTAAAATGTTATACTTTGCGGCTTTGTAACTATTACGTCCAACACGCTGCAACGCTTCAGCAAGGATAAATGAGGGATTCGCTTCAAAAGCTGCCTGAAGTAAAGAATCATAAGAGGGCAGCTCAACACTAAGGTCAGGAAACACGAGGGTTGTGTCAATGGTAGCGGGAGGCGCAACGCTTATCATACCTGCCAAAGTGTTACGCCCATTCTCCAAACTCTCCTGAGCGTTTATCATCTCTACCCTCTGTTGAATAGCCCCTACCTCTATGCGCAGCAATTCCGGACGCGGTATAGCCCCCAGCCGGTAACTTTCGCGCGCGATACGTACCTGCTCATCCATCTGCTCGGCAGCGGCTTTAGCCACAGCTACATTATTGTACATGGCAACAACAGTATAAAACTGCTCTATTACATTAAATGCCAGTTCAGCCATATCCCGGCGGTACTGAGTTTGAGCGATACGTTTGATATCTGAGAACGTACTCAATTGTATAAAAGATGGAATATTTACTAAAGGCTGAACAATGGTTACAGATGTCTGGAGATTACCGGTTGACACATCCTGATCAATTATCGTAACCTCTCCGGCGTCCTCATCCTCAATATTCAGAACAGGTTGAATCTGAGAACTGTTTCGTGTCAGATTCGCGGATAAATTTATCAAAGGCAGCACATGGCTTATGGTGTTGAATAAAGTAGTGCGGTTCTGGATGCGTTCATTATCTATCCTGTAAGCCTGCGACCCTTTTTGTAAAGCTGATCTTACGCATTCTTCAAGAGTTAATGGTTCGTGGATTTCATCTTGAGCCGTTAAGGCGGAAGCGCAGATAAAAAGTATTACGGAAAATACTGAAGAACGGGCGGGCGCTGCCCGCCCCAACGGCCTTAATAGCCCCAGCAACGACTTTTCCATATACCTCCGAACTGCATACATTGGAATCTAACCGCGTTAATAATCCTATAAATCATTAAAAGAGCAAGAGGCATACCGAAAAAAACAAAAGCTAAATAATTTGCCGTATTAATACGAAGTCTGTTTGCTTTGGCAATTGCGTCAGCAATAACGGCAGTTGCTTTAACTCTAACAAAGGAGAATGTTTGAATAAAAATAATAACCACTGTAAAACCACTTCGTTTCGTTCACGTTCAATCGCGCTTATTTGCGCCGTGATTTTCTTTCTTTCCGCATCAGGAGCCAGGGCGGTCACTATTGAAGCAAGGAGCGGCTCCCGCGAAGATATTCAGGCCGCAATTGACGCAGTTCCAGAGAACGGTACAGTAGTTATTCCTCAAGGCATTTTTGATTTTAGAGGGCCTGCTATTGACATTAGAAAAAACATAACTTTATCCGGTTCCGGAAACAAAGGCACTACTATAAAAAAACAATCCTCAATTGACTGGCTCTTCAACGTTTTTACAGAAGGTTTTTTCAGGCTGACTAACATTGTTCTTGATGGAGACAGAAAAGGCGGCGGCATTCAAATGCGCAGCGATGATCTCAACTTTCGTGTCGATAACAGCACATTCAAAAACTTCCAGACCAGAGGCGTAATGACTCATGGTACTGTGAAAGGACTCATTGACAATAACCTGTTCCAGGAAAACGCAGGCTATGATATTGTCGTATACGGAGATGACCATAAATCATGGAACAGGCCTGTTGCTCTGGGAACAGATGATGCTGTTTACATAGAAGATAACCTCTTTACACACAAAACCGCCAGAAACTCCCACTCCATCGCGTCAAACCGCGGATCAAGGTATGTATTCCGCTACAACACAATTGACAACGGCGGGCAAAATACAAATCCGATTGACGCTCATGGCAACTGGGAATACGGACGCGGAAGCCGCTCGTATGAAATTTACGGTAATAAGGTAAACTCCGGCCACAGCTATATGGGAACCTACATCAGAGGCGGTACAGGAGTGATTTATGACAACGAATTCAAAGGCAGTTTCACACATCCGTTAGTACTCGAAAACTACCGTTCGTTTAATGTAGCAAATGAACAATACCCCTCTATCGACCAGATCAACGACCTTCACATCTGGAATAACAGCTCAAACGGAAATAAGGTGACCCCTTTTATCCATGACAGAGGGAAATCCCGCGAACATATCCAGCAGAACAGGGATTATTTTTTGGAAAAAAATAGCGACTACTCACCCTACACATACCCTCACCCAATGAGAGCGGAGATGGGGGAGGTATCTTCAAACAAAAAAGGATTCTGGAGCAAACTGTTTGGATTTTTTAAGTTCTGGTGATTAGGCGTTGAATCGTGGGATATATATCATTTGGGGGGGGGTGGCTTTTATAGCCGCTCCCATTTTTGTTTTGCTTGTAAATTGTAATTAATTCATTTTTCATTGAGATATTCTTTTAAAATCGAAAACAAGCCTGGGTAAATATATTCGTCATCACAAGCATAAAATGATCTTCCTGAACTTTCGTGATTTTGATTTAAAAATGCTGAATTAAATTCTGAATGATTTAATTTTTCTTTTTTTGAAATATTATTTGAAATCATACAATACATTACCACTTTTACTTGATCATCCGGCAAGTATCTAATTACTCCTATTCCTTTTGATTTAGCATAATTTAATGCACTCTTTTGTAATGCAGCACTTGTGGCAAAAATCGCTTTTACATTGTCACCTGCTATTTGCTGAACCTTTGAATGAAACTCTTCAATATCATCAACAGGAACAGCTGCATTATAGTCCTTACATTCAATAACTGTCAACAAACTATATTCTGATGCATCAGGTAAAAATGTTTCTATCGATATATCTGTAACTATTTCCGATTGTCTATCTTTTGAATAGTAACCTTTCTTTTGATATGCCTTGCTCAATTTCATATAATGAACCCATTTTCAGTTGTCGATAAATTGTCCACAACTGAATTTCATCTCATGAAATAATCCTCTTTAAGCATAGAAAAACGTATTTTATTTACAAAGAAGGTAAAAAGTTTATTATTTTAATATAATTGGTATTATTCTTGTTTGTGCAAGTAAAAGAAGAGTGAGAGAAAGCGCCATGCTTGTTTACCACGGCAGTAATCACATAGTGGAAAAACCGCAAATTATCCCGGGAAGCAAGTTTTTAGATTTTGGTGTTGGATTTTATACGACTACCAATAAAAAACAGGCGGAACGTTGGGCTCAAAAAGTCAGCGCCCGCAGAGAGCCTAAACGGCAGCTCATAAGTACATATGAGGTTGATGAAAACTACAAAAAATCATTGAGAGTAATAAGTTTTAATGTGCCAAATGCCGAGTGGCTGAACTTTGTTTGCTCATGCCGAAATGGGAGAAATATCAGCCTTGATTATGATATGGTTTTTGGCCCTGTCGCTGACGACAATGTTTACTCAACAATAGTCCTATTCGAGAATGGGATTTATGACGAAGCGGAAGCGCTTAAACGGCTCAAAATTGAACCGCTTTTTAATCAGGTACTGTTCCATACTGAGAAATCGCTCGAATTTTGCAGATATATTGATTTTTATGAATTGACAAGAGTATAAAATGGATAAAGAAAAATTTAACACAATTCTTCCTGTTATAACTGCTCATCTGGTAGACAAAATATCTACATCCGAGAATATGCCTGAAGATGAGGCTATTGAAAACCTGTACGCTTCAGAGCTATATGTTTTTCTGGAGAATGAGAGAACCAAGGTATGGCAATACAGCACACAAAAATTGTATGATTTATACAAATGTGAAAAGTCAAACGGCAAATTAGAACTGCCTGAATATTGAGAGAAGAGGTTATGAGCCGCACATTAGAATTTAAAGTTTTTTGTCTTGAAGTTTACAAGAGGGCTAATGATATAAGCGGAGCAGATGCTGTGAGTCTTTTTAAAAAGCATGGCGTTTTTGATTATATATCTTCATTCTATGATGTACTTCACTCCACCGGAAGCCAATACATCGCACAGGACATAGGTAAATTTTTGGCCGCGAAAATAGCCGAATCGGGAAACTAAAATAAAATATATATGTACATTAAGTAGAATCATGTTTCTGATTTTGCTCCTGATAGAAAAATACGGTTTGCGGCTGACCGGTTATTGCCCATCAACGGAAAAAATATTTGATCGGAAGACCCCTGCTTTTGATTGGGGAAAGGAACATAAAAAACCCTCCACAAACTTGTATGATCTGTCGTGAAGGGAATTAAATAAACAGAAACTTTTACCGCCCGCTAATTAACCATTATGGTTAAAAAGCTTCGCCCTAATTTTACCAAACCAACCCACCTTTTCCGGCGCTGATTGCGAAGCGGCAGCCTGATGCTTTACATGGTTAACCCCGCCCTTTTGAAAAATAGTTGAGGATTGCTGCGCTCTCTGACCGCGCGGTTCTGGTCGGCTATGCTTCTCGGTACTTTCCTTACTTCCAGTATTATTACCTTGTCCTCTCTTAAAACCGGAGCTTGTCTGATCTGTTTTTTGATACCCAGTTTTTTTATGTTCTGAACGCCTTGACTCATAAGACGATGATTTGGGACTTCCACGGCTGCCGCCTCTGCCCGAACCCCCTCTTGATGATGAACGCCCTCTCTGCCCCCTGCCGCCAGCCATCCGCTCAGTTCTTCTGAATACCATCCCAGCGGTACAATCTTCAGCGTAAAGTTCGGAATTTGCAAATCCGGTTGGTATTTTTTTGCCGATATACTGCTCTATCGCGTCAAGAGCATATACGTACTCTTCACAGGCGAGAGTTATTGCTTTTCCGCTCTTGCCCGCTCTTGCAGTGCGGCCAATGCGGTGAACATAATTTTCGCAGTATTCAGGAACATCGTAGTTTACAACAAGCGCAAGATCATCTATATGAATTCCTCTAGCGGCAACATCTGTAGCGACAAGATACCGCAGTTTTCCGCTCTTTACCCGCTCAACAATACGGGAGCGTTTTCCCTGAGGCAGATCGCCTGAAATATGTTCGCATGGAAAACCGTTGAGGCGAAGTTTTTCAGCGACGATTCTCGCTTCACCTTTCATGTTAGTAAATATCAACACACTGGATGGATTTTCTTTTTTAAGAATCCCAAGAAGAAGGTTCATTTTTTCGTTACTTGATACATGGTAAAGTTCCTGAGTGATAGCGTCCACAGTAACCTGCTGAGGCGCGATCTCTATTTCCGCCGGATGATCCATATACTCCCGCGCGATTTTTCTCACTTCTCTGCTGAGTGTAGCGCTAAAGAGCATGGTTTTGCGTTCGCAGCATGGAGGGAGACTTCTTAACATCTCAATAATATCCGGTAAAAAACCCATATCAAAAAGCCTGTCGGCTTCGTCAATCACAAATATACCAATTTTACTGAAATCTATTTTTCTTGATTTCTTAAAGTCAAGAATCCTTCCCGGTGTACCTATCATTATATCTACACCGTCGGCAAGGCATTGCTCCTGATGGGCATAACCTACACCGCCGTAAAAGCTGCAGATGCCAAACCCAAGGTTATATCCAAGGAGGTTAGCCTCATTCTCTATTTGAACCGCAAGTTCACGGGTGGGGGCGATAATAAGAGCTTTTGAATGTTTGAGCGCGCCGGAGCGCAGAAGCGCAAATGTTGATACTAAGAACGCGGCTGTTTTTCCTGTTCCTGTCTGAGACTGCACGAAAACATCTTTCCCTAAGAGCGTATGCTCAAGGGTTTGAGCCTGAACCGGCATACAATCGGTGTATCCCGCGCTGTCAAGCGCCTGAACGATGTCCGGATTCAGATTAAATTCTGAAAATTTCATTTTATCCTTTGATTATATTGGTTGTGTACTTCCGCTATTAATTCGATTTAAGGCTGCGATAATTTTGCAGTATGATAGATAGACTATGTAATATATATTATAGTTTATAAAGAATTTAGAGGAAAAACATTAAAAGACGTCTGCGGGATAGATAAACGAATTGGGCAGCGATATTTATTGGCGGCCGGATTTAAGTGTTATCCAGATATCTTACAGCATAAATGAGAGTGTAAATTATTTTCTGTAACTTGATTTGTTTAATGCAGAAATAATTCGGCAATGAAGAATTTTGGTAATGATAACTTGGCTGCGGAAAAACGGAACGATCAATGATCGTTCCCTACGATGGGGTGATTCTTATTTGTGAGAATGTAAATTACAGAAAATAATTTACACTCTCACATAAATGGTTAACAATATGTTCGGCAGTAAATTTCTATTTGAAACTTATCCAGTTACCAACGCCTTCATCTTCCACCGGTCACCGCGCCAACGCAGCAGCATTACCGCGCCCCGGATCCATTCGTCAAGCGTAAGGGCGATCCATATTCCGATTAATCCCCAACCTAAAGCAATGCCGAATACATAAGCTAACAGTACTCCTATCCCCCACATAAACAATATTCCCATGTAAACAGGAAAGCGCACATCGCCAGCGCCTTTGAGTGCGGGAATGATTATCACGTTAAAGTTTCTGCCCGGTTCAAGCAAAAGCGCCACCATAAGAATTCCAAATATTAACCGATGCACATCAGCGTTTTGAGTGAAAATATTTACTATCGGCGCTTGCAGTAAATTAACAATCACAATAAGCGTCAATGAAATAGCAACTCCTGTGAGAAAATAACGGTATACCTTTTCCTTGGCCTCGCCGGCAAGTCCCGCGCCCACATAATACCCTACTTTTATTTGAGTGGCAATGCCGATAGAAATGGAGGAGACATGCACAAAACGCAGCACCGTGAGCGCGTAAACGGTAGCAGCCAAAGCCTCCGTACCAAGTGAGGAGACCATGCGCATTATTATTATCTGCCCTAAATTATAAGAGAGATTCTCTCCCGCGGTAGGAACTCCTACCGACAATATCTGGCGGTAAACAGTTTTTGGAACTTTTAAAAGACCCGCAAAAGGCAAGCTTATATCCCGCCGTTTCTTCAATACAGCGATCATAATCACACAAGCAACTATCTGACTGAAAACTGTTGACAACGCAACTCCGATTACGCCAAGAACCGGAACCCCCCATGTGCCGAAAATGAAAAAATAATTGCAGACTACACTGATAACTATGGCTATTATGTTGACAACCATCGGTTCGCGGCTGTAACCGTAAGACCTCAAAATCGTACCTAAAGCCATAGACAGCGCTACAGATACCGAACCCGCGCTGAAAATAAGCATGTATTGCATAGCAAATTTGTGTACATTGGGATCAAGTTTGTAAAATCCGACAATGTATTTGGCGCACAGGCACATAACCGCGCTAAGCAGCACTGAGAAAATTATTGACAGGACAATACTGCCTTGCGCAGCGCGGCTTGCGGCAACTGAGTTTCGGCTGCCCAAATATTGCGAAATAAGAATACTCGCGCCGGAAGTTACCATTAAATAAAGCAGATTCATTAAAAACACAAGCTGAAAAATAAGTCCAACAGCCGCCACCGCTTCCTCTGAGTAGTAGCTGAGCATGAACACATCCGCGCTTGAAAGCACTACCCGCAGTATGTTCTCCACAAGAATGGGCCACGCAAAATGCAGAAGCGGCAGGCGAGTATAGTCAATTCTGTCAAACCCAGGCGCGGCGGGAGGGGCAGCCTGTTTCTGAAATTGTGCGGTACTGTTTTTTTCTTGCGGTTCCATTCTCTCCAAGCGCCTCTTATGGGCGGTAATAATATAATAAATATATACATGGGAAATACTATATTTAACGTCTACGAAACAGCGCGCGGCAGAAAGCGGACACAGCATGACGGCAGTGGATGAGAAAATAAACGGCGTGATGATGCTGGTCAATGACCGCCGATGGGTTGATGTGCGCCGCCTGCTGTCATCATGGCCGCCTCCGGAAATAGCAGATCTCATATCAAGCCTGAAAGAGGATCCGCAGCGTATTCTGCTGTTAAGATTCTTACCGCGCCACCTGGCTGCCGGCGTCTTTTCCGAACTCACACCCGCCATTCAGGATGAACTCCTTGAGGAATTGACAAATACAGAGATCCGCACGCTTCTCGCAGACCTTGATCCCGATGACCGTACCGCGCTCATGGAAGAGATGCCGGCGGAAATGACACGAAAGCTCCTTAATCTGCTCACACCTAATGATCTTAAGGAAACAAGGGTATTGCTCGGATACCCTGAAAACAGCGTTGGCAGGGTGATGACGCCTGACATTGTTTACATCAAGGAGGATTGGAGCGTTCGTGAAGCGATAGAGCATATAAGAAATACCGGTCGTGACAGCGAAACCATTAACGTGGTTTACATCACCGATTCAGTAGGAATGCTTATTGACGAAATTACTCTTCGTCAACTTGTACTTGCTTCGCCTGAGCAGCGGATACGCTCGCTTATGGACTATAACTTCATCGCTATCTCCGCAATGGATGATCAGGAGGAAGCGGTGAGGATGATCAAAAAGTACAACTATCTCGCGCTGCCGGTTGTCGATTCAGCCGGAGTTATTCTTGGCATAGTAACAATTGATGACCTTATGGACATCGCCGACATCGAAGCAACCGAAGACTTTCAGAAGATAAGCGGTCTGAGCATAGAACCTGACGGTGATCCTATTACAAATATCAGGGAAGCCTCTTTTGGTCTCCTATATAAAAGAAGAATTTTCTGGTTAGTGCTGCTTGTATTTGCCAATATTTTTACCGGCGCGGGCATCGCGTTATATGAAGACGCGATAGCTCAAACAGTAGCTTTGGTTTTTTTTCTGCCGCTTCTTATCGCAAGCGGCGGCAACTCCGGTTCTCAATCCGCGACGCTCATGGTACGCGCTCTTGCTACCGGAGATGTAAATATGAAGGATTGGGGAGGAATGCTTACAAAGGAAACGCTCGTTGGAAGCGCGCTTGGAGCGGTGATGGCCGCGGCAGCCGCGGCACTAGGCATATTTAGGGGCGGACTTAAGCTGGCGCTTGTCGTAGGAGTTTCCATGTTCCTTATTGTAATTGTAGGCAGCCTTGCCGGAATGTGCCTTCCGTTTATTATGCGTAAATTTGGCCGCGACCCTGCTACCGCCTGTACTCCGATAGTCACCACAATCGCCGATATATGCGGAGTGCTTATTTACTTTTCAATTGCTACCATTGTTCTTTAGCAGCAATGGCCGGAATCTTCTTGCGCATAAGCGTATATATCATTTGAAAACTCCAATTTCACAGGAAGCTAAATTTTCGAGCGTGTAAAATTTTCTGCAGATTCATCTTTTAATCAATCAAAAACAAATGCAGAGATAGAAAAACACTTAATTATACGGCAAAAATTTGATCACATCTTAATTCTTTATTTCCGCATCGATCAACAAAATTACAGAAAATCATTTACACCCCCAAATTTTCAATCATCAAAAATGCAGACCGCGGAAATAAAATATTGAAGGAATTATAGCATTATTTTTCTACATTTAAGTATTTTTGATACATTTCTGCATTCTGCGTTATTATTTCTGCATTATCAATTATGCAGCGCATTCTTGATCATCGCCCGCAGCACACCGGCGGCTTCGTGAAAATAAGGCCCCATCTCAACAGCAGTCCCCATCTCACGGCGTTTTTCAAATAATGTATCACCGTTTTTACTGACCCAGTCGCCTTTAAATCCGGCTTTTCCTTTCATCACTATTGACTCATCGGCAAGCTCTTCATAAAATTTGCGTGAAAACTCAACATTAATATCAATCGTCAAATCAGGCTTTGCGCCCGCGGGGGCGATCCGGATATTGCAGGAATCCCTGAGAAAGTTTATTACATGACTGTTGGCGCTGAATTCACGGGGCACCTCAATAGAACTGTCCGGCGAGAAAGCTTTAAAATTAAGCGCGCAGGTAAGAGTGGGGATTTTGTAAATAAATGAAAGTTCCTGCCCTCTGTTAAGCCTTATCCCAAGATCCCTAAACCTTATATAAGAGGACGCGTCAATATATGAACGCGCGTCAAGGGCAAGCGTAAGCATGCTTCCATTGTGAACAAAAGGTATTATGTGGTCATCAAGGGCAAGCGTACCGTCAATAAATGAGGCCATCTGCGAAAGCTGACGCCCGTTCTGCACAAACGCCGTAACCTGGAGTCCTGTCAGCGGCTCCTTGTCAATTGTAAATTTTGCCGATGGAGATTTTACAGGACGGCCGCCGGGACGGCCTTCAATCACCATAGCGTCTGATTTTACCTCAATCCTGTCAAATAGACTCTGCACTGTTCTGCGCAGTTCCTGGGTAGAAGGCTTTTGCACATCAACGCCAATAAGAAGCGAGGCAGCGCCCAGCGCCCTTATTGAGTTTGAAAGCGCCGCGTCAGGATCGGTTTGTGAGACAGTTTGATAACGTTCCCAATTCTGTGTGAGCAGCGCCCCATAATAGGAGTTGTGCTCACGAAGCGCTTCTCTGAGGTTAGCTTCGCTCACGCTAAGCGACAAATTCCATGTACGGCCTTTAGTAAATGTTTTCTCTTCGGCAGACGCAAGCCCGCGCTCCGCGAATTTGTTGAGCGCATGGTTCTTAACTGTATTCATTGTGTCAAGATCAACATTTACATTATCCTTAAGCCAGATATACATTTCCACACGCAATGACGCGACAGCGGAAGCGCGTACGCTGTCAGAAATCTCTTTAGTAATGGGCCCAAAATGCCTGATGCCGTTAGTCACCGATACCGGGCGGCTAAAGGAAGATTGAGCCAGCGTAAGCAGAAGCGCTGAAGCTAAAATCAGATTTTTCAATTTCATCGCGGATTACCCTTCTTTTCGTGGATGTACAAAAGTTCCTGCACACGTCACCCCTGCGAAGGCAGGGGCTATTGTTCTCTCCTGCCTCCTAATGTCACATGAATACGGAACATTGGATTGTAAGCACGCTTCCGCTTTCGCGGGAGGACGAATGAGAAACATACTTTTACTGTAACCTCCATACTAAGTTTTGAGTTCTACCCCTTCGCTGCTTCCAAAACCATATCCGCAAGAGCCCGCGCCTGCTCCGCGCTTCGCGCTTCCGCATAGCACCGTATGATAGGCTCGGTGTTTGAGGCCCGCAGGTGAACCCACCCGTAATCACGTATGATTTTGAGCCCATCGGTCAAATCTTTTTTTTCATTTGAAAAATGTGTGTCAAGTTTTTTAATCAGTTCAGCCGGATTGATACCGACACATGATATTTTATCTTTTACAATAGAGTATACAGGCCATTGTAACGCGAGCTCATATATTTTTTTGCCGCTACGGGCCATCTCTTCAAGTATCAGCGCAAGTCCCGCTATTCCATCCCTGACTGTGGATATTGCAGGATATATCACTCCGCCGTTACCCTCTCCCGCCACAGCGCACCCGTTCCTCTTCATCCCCTCCACAACATTGGCCTCGCCGATTTTTGTTCTGAACACCTTGACCCCAAAGCGGCCCGCCACATCATCAATAAGCATGGATGTAGAGAGATTCGCGGCAACGTCACTTTTTACTTTTGATAATATATTCTCAAACGCAAACACAAGCGTCATCTCCTCAGAGATCTCCTGCCCCCGCTCCCCCATTGTGGCAAGACGGTCAGCGTCGGGATCAAACACAAATCCTCCCCAAAACTCAGAACCGCTCCTGAGCAGGTCACGAAGATCGCCAAGGTACTCCGGTCTTGGTTCGGGATTGTGAACAAAATCTCCGTCAAGCTTGTTATGTACGCCTTTCCACTTTACAGAAAGTTTCTCAAGCAGCTTTGGAAAAACCGCGCCTGCGGCTCCGTTAATAGAATCAACCGCTATACACATATTTTTAGAACGGATCAGCTCCGCGTCAACTTTCGAAAGTATTTTGTCGATATGTATTGAAGACGCGTCTATGGTCTCAGCCGGTTCATCATTGTGCTTCAGCAACTCATCATCATCCGGATATTCACCTTTCCTGAAGCGCTCATAAACCTCTTCACACTCGCCGCCTCCAAAAAGCCGCCCCTCACTATGCACCATTTTGTATCCGTTGTAGGGAAGCGGATTGTGGCTTGCGGTAATAATGATCCCGCCGTTTGCGCCGAGGGCGCCGACTGCAACGCAGGTAGTCGGGGTAGGAGCTATGCCGATATTAACAGGTACGCCGCCCGCCGCCCTTATACCCCTTGACGCGGCTTTCATCAGTTTTTCACCGGTAGGCCTTGTGTCCCTGCCGATTAAAATTTTGCCGCCTCCGGCAAGTTTCGCTTGAATAAAAGCTATACGTGAAAAAAAGAGTTCATCGAGAGTTTCACCGTATTTTCCTCTGATACCTGAAACCGACATTATTGGCAGTTCTTTCATTAAAAACTCTCCTAATAGTTGACCCTGCGCCGCAAACCCGAAAACACGTCTTTATTTGCCCGCCGCAGGGTACAGGTTGTATATTTAAATTTGGAAATTTTATGATATAATATAAATATATATATTATTAAAAACGGATCAAGCCTTCGCGTGGAGTTTTTAATATGAATATAGAACTTTTATGGATATTCCCCATTCTCGGTTTTGGAGTTTTTGTCTCACTTGCCGTGTTTCTCATTCACAGTAAGTACTCCGGCGATTCCCGGGAACTCAACCGTAAAGTAAAACAGTTTAACAGCGGGGTACATCATGTCCCGCAAAGCACGGAGCGGGCAGCTCTCGATCTGCAGCTGCGGCTCTCTGAACTTGAAAGATCAATCGCCTCTCTTACAAAAACGATATCCGCTCAGCAAAAACAGGTTGAAAGCATCTCTCCGGAAAGCGGCGCGCCGCATTATAAAGATCTTGAGCTTAAAAACACGCTCGACAACCTATACCGCGAATATGGTGTTATCCTTAACGAAAACCAGGCTTTAAGATCCCGTCTGCCAAACCTGCCAAATGATAAAGACACTGCTTCCCCCCGCACAAATCCCAAGGTTAATCTGCGTATCTTTAATGATACCCGCTATATTAATACCGATAATTTTGACGATACCGCGGAGTTTGATACTCTTGCTTCGGGCGATAGATAATCTTTTGTAATGGCGGCAACAGAGCCGCCCGCATAACCATGCACATATATCATAATACGAACACGCACACCCCTCACGCACCCCAACAATCACTGCCTAAATACAAGGCATCACATTACCGCCGCACACCGGAATAAAAGCCCCTGTGATAAAAGAGGCCAAATCCGAAGCTAAAAAAACCACAGCATTCGCGATATCCTGATCCGTTCCCATACGCCTGAGAGGAACGTTTGAGGCATAAGTATCCGCTCCCTGCGGCTTGGAATCTTTATATTTTTCGCTCATAGTCCAGCCGGGAGCTACCTGGTTTACAGTAATGCCATATGGGCCTACCTCGCGTGCCAGAACTCTTAAAAGACCATCCATACCCCTTTTCGCAGCCGCGTAGGCAGACTGTGAGGGTAGCGTCTGCATCGAACATTCGGTGTTGATTGAGATTATGCGGCCAAAGCGCGCCTTTACCATTTCAGGAACAAACGCTTTTGTCATGTGTACATTGTGCATTACACAGGAGCGGAACTGGCTTTCGTAATCGGCAATATCCTGCTCAAGAACACTTTTCCAGGTATATTGTATGACCGCGTTGTTGATGATTATCTGCGGAAATCCTAAAGAGTTTGCGACAGCGTCTCTCATCACTTCTATATCCGGGGCTTCGGTAATATCAGCCTGAAATATTTCCGATCTTCGTCCCATAGACTGTATCTCTTTAGCAAGCTTTACCGCGGAGTCTTTATTTTTGTGATAATGCAGAGCGGTATCGGCCCCGCACGCGGCTAATGTTCTTGCCATCACTCTGCCGAGTTCTCCAGAGCTGCCGGTTATCAGCGCGGTCTTGCCGCTGAGATCAATTTTCATGTACCAATTACTCCTTAATCATCATTCTGCCTTACAGAAGAACTTGTTTCTTACGTGGAAGCTGTTAAAGTAATTATTTACTACGAAAAATCAGGAATAAAATAATTCAGCGGCTCTTTACATTAGAGTATTGTGTTTTCTTTAACTAACATCTCTATCTGTTCTTTGGATAATCCGGTGACATCGCATATATCCTCAACCGTCATATTTTTCTTTAACAGATTCAGGGCAATTTTTATTTTTTCTTCTGTTTTTCCTTCCGCTCTGCCTTTGATTTCACCTTCCATTCTTGCCGTAGTAAGCGTGCTGTGCCAGTCCCGGTAAATTTTCAAACTGTTTTCGTATTCCACCATCTCTTCTACGCTCATTTTTGCTATCTCGGCAATACTGAACGCTTTCTCAAAAATCCTATCCCGCAGCCTTTGCGGTAATTCCTGTAATTTCGGCAGATACTTCAGAACGTACAGCCATTTGTCAAAATGGGTTTCCAACTGGTCAATCGTTTTGTTGAACTTGGGCATTTCAAGATAGATAAACGTCAGCTTGTCATAAAAAATAGTCTTCTTCTTGGTGTCCATCAATTTCACTTCTGTGTGATAGTAATCCTTATCATCTTTGTCTTCACTGAAAACAAAATCAAGAATGCCTACCATGTAAACCGCTTTTAACTCGTAGCTCCATTCTCCCTGCACACCCTGTTGGCGTATTGGAAAAGAGGCGTAAAACACGCTTCTGTCTTTGAAAAAATTATGTTTCGATTTCTGCATCTCAACTATAAACTTTTCGCCTCTTTCGGTTTCGCAGAAAATGTCGAATACCGCCTTGCGGTCGTATTCGGTTCGTCCTAATTGTTCGGCGTTGAGATATCTTACTTCTGTGATTCGCCCCTTTTCGCGTATAAGCTCATTAAGGAAATCCATCAGAATGTCCTTATTCACTTCCGTACCGAACAACTTCTTAAAACCGAAATCGGTAAATGGGTTGATGTACTTTTCGGAAGTGGATACCTTCATTATTTTTCCTTAATTATTTATAACTTGTTTTGACTTATTTGTAAAATACTTTGAATATATTAATCAATATAAAAGATTTCGCTGTAAACTGTCAAAATTATTAGATCATATTATCACGATGGTCTGTGGCGATTATGAAAAAGCTATGAAATGGCAGTTAAAAAATAGGTTTATTACCGTTTTTCGCGGATGTGACGTTAGAGAAAATCGTTTGCAAAAATTTAAAAATTTTAGCTCCTCATACTTCAGACGCTTATTCTATTTATTATTGTTTCCAAGGATAATCAATACCTGTGAGGAGAACTATCCGATGTTTATAGTAAAAACGCTTAACGCGCTCCTTTACTTGTAATAACCACAAGCGCTGCGCGTATGAGAATCTTTATGTTTTTATCCTCTCACGCCCGCTCAGTGCGCTTCCAAACTGCCGATTTTATCCCCCCCGCAAACCGGATCGACCCCAGCAAAAGCGCCAGATTCATGGCGAAAAAGTAGAAAATATGGCGGTTCATCCTAAGCGGAACTTGATGATAGAGAAGACCTGAGATTGAAAAAATTATCCCGCATGACAATAAAAACTTATACATCTGCGAGCCGCCCAGCATTACAACCCCAAGGCAAGAAATTAAACAAAAAAGTATAAAGAACGGAGAGAACCATCTGGTCACTTTATGGGAGATATAACAGAAACAGGGCCAGCCCCGCAGTGGGTTAAAAAAGTCAAGCAGCCAGAAAAACGACTGAAAATTACCTGCGCCGATGCGCACCCTGCGTTGAAATTCAGAGCTTACTTTGTCAGTCATATCCTCTTCGGAAACAGATTCGAGATCGTAGATAATCCTGTAGCCCTGCCGTATGATGTTCATTGGGATAAGCACATCGTCATTTGAGTAGGCGTTGCGCGGAATTGGTCTGAAAAGTTTATTGCGAATCGCGTAAAAACCGCCGAAAGCTGAGATAGAGCTGTGGAGCTGACCCTCAAGAAATTTCTGGCGCGACTCAAAGCTGCGGTATACGGTCTCCGCGTTTTCATTTTCAGCAGACGCCTTGTGTTCAATATGTCCGGCAACGCCACCCACCTGCGGATCAGCGAAATGCTTTACCATCACCCGCAAGCAGTCTTTGCGATGCATGGTATTCGCATCGGTAAACAAAATGATTTCGCTTGAAATCTGCGGCGTGAGCTCGTTTATTACGCCTGTTTTCCCCCCCCGACGCTCTGAGCGCCATAAGCGCACCCTTGGATCACTGATTCCCTTAACAATCTCGTCAGTCGCGTCATCGCTGCAATCGGAACCTACCCATACAGATAATTTATCCGCCGGGTAATCCATAGAAAGGATGCTCTCTATTTTATGTTTTATAACTTTCTCTTCGTTGTAAGCGGGAACAAGAACCCCGATCTCAGGAAGATAGTCATCATCACCCGTGTTTGCAGGGCGGCCAAAAAGACGAGCAAATATTATCAGAAAACAGGGGTAAAGGAAATAAGAATAAACAATTACTCCGAACGAGAGCCAAAATACTGTCTTAAATACTAAAAGCATCTTTCTCCTCTAAGCTTTAGCGGGCGGGTGCACCAAATATTTAGCAAAAGTAAAGGCAGCCTTAATAATCCGTTTCGCCTCAAGCGGATAGGTGATCATCTGCCTGAACTTTGAAAATATGTAAGTCGGGCGCAGATAAAACACTTTTCTGGCACGGTCGCAAAATTTCACAAGCTCCTCATAAGTAAGCTCAGGGTTTGAAACTACCGAAGAGTGCAATCCATCCTCTGTGAGCCACTTTCTGAAATCATGAGAAACAATCCAACCCTTTTCGTCAAAATACTGATAATCACTGGTACCGGGATAAACCATGATAGGGTAGAACTGTGCGGTGTCGGGATTGAGCGTTTTTGCGAACTGCAATGTTTTTTGTAAAGTTTCTTTAGTTTCGCCGCGGTTTCCTACCATAAAACAGCCGTGTACCAAAATACCCGCCCTGCGGGCGTTGCGCATGAAATCGGTAATTTTTTCAAGAGTGATCGATTTTTTAATATTGTCAAGGATCTCCTGTTCTCCGCTTTCAAACCCTACGCAAAATAACCTGCACCCTGCTTTGCGCATAAGACACATAGTGTCGTAATCTACATCCGCCCTTGAGTTGGCTGACCAGGGGATTCTATGCCCCCCTGTCGCAATAAGCGCCTCCGAAAGTTCCCTGCAGCGTTTGCGGTCGGCAGTCAGAGTGTCATCCTCTATCATTATCTCCTGTATACCGGGGAAATTATCTCTAATATACAAAAACTCCTGCACTATCGACTCAATGGAACGCTTGCGGTATCTATGCCCCTGTAAGGTTTGCGGAACAACGCAGTATGTGCAGTGAAACGGACAACCCCTGCCAGTAACCATCACCACTAAAGGATGACGGCTGTGACCATAAAAATATGGGCTTATATCAAGATGCCTGCGGTAAGTTTGCGATACAAAAGGGATACTGTCCAAATCTTCAATAAAAGGCCTTGTTTCATTTCGCCTGAGTTCACCTGTGCTGTCCCTGAAAGCAAGCCCGCGTATCTCAGAAAGAGCCTGGTCATCACGTCCGCTCTGCGAGAGCTTATCCGCAAGCTCGCTGAGAGTTTCATCATACTCCCCAAAAGCAACAGCGTCTATTTGAGGTGAAAGGGCAAGCGTCTCAAGAGGAAGCGCAGACACATGAACACCCACAAGTACGGTAAAAACATCGGGGTATGCTTTTTTGAGAGCCTCCCCAACCTCTATATCGTTATAAATTGATGGCGTTGAGGTATCAAGCACAAGCATATCAGGCACAAAATCTCCAAGGCTGCTCATCACCTGTTCAACAGTCTGCCCCGATGCCGGAGCGTCAAAAAGCTCTACATCGTGGCCAGCCTTCTCAAGACATCCTACAGCGTAGCAAAGCCACATCGGATAGTATAGCGTTCCGCTCCTTGTAACTGCCGGTGAACGGGATTCTCTGGAAAATTTCGGCAGAAACGGCGGATTTAATGCAAGAATTTTCATTTATTTTACTTTACATACGTGATGGTTTTACTTTTTTGCCACCCCGCAAAGGCGGAGGGTTATTGCTCCTGACTGTTATGACGGAACAATCAGGGATCGTTCCCTGCCAGGGAACAATGGACTGCCTTACGGCTCGATAAACCCGCTTCCGCCCTCGCGGGGGGGGTGACGGGATGGAAGATACGCTTTTATTATCCCCTTATACGACCGCTTACTTGAACACACTATCAATTTTTGCCTTAAGAGGCCCTTTGGCTAAAAGACCTGTGTGCTGATCAACAACCTCTCCGGCTTTGAAAAAAAGCAGCGAAGGGATACTGTTTATTCCGTACTTGGCAGCTGTCTGAGGATTTGAATCGATATCAAGCTTGCCTATTACCACACGCCCTTCATACTCAGGCGCAATCTCCTCAATTATAGGAGTAAGCATTTTGCATGGGCCGCACCACTGAGCCCAAAAATCTACCACTACCGGCAGACTGCTTGAAAGCACTTCCGCCGAAAAATTTTGATCTGTAAATTCTTTAAGCGCACCGCCCATATAAAATTTTCCCCCTATTTCGCCTCAAACTGCTCTGTTAAAACAGTTATGACCAATTCGTTGAATTCTCTCCACTTTAATGGATCCGATTTACTTCTTTCTAAAAACTCCACTGCCTCCGATGTCGTAACATTGCATATAACCAAGAGCTCCCTGTAGAGAACAGCGGCATATTCAGGGTTAAGAGTACGGTCTGCCCTGAGCATCGCCACACCCGCAAAAAAACGGGCAAAATCATCTTTCCGGGATTCACCGCCCAAAGCCGTAAAAGCGAAAGCTGTGATTAAGACGCATGTTAAAATAGTTTTTCCCACAACTGTAAAAATAATTGCCGCCAGAAAAATTAGAAAGCGGGGGAGAGTTTTCTCCCCCAAATCGCCGAAAACAGAATATCAAGCAAAATTAGTGACTATGTTGTAAGTAAAGCGGTAGTTTGCAGTCTACACGCTTTTTTAAGGAGGATGGAGCGGCATCCCGATAATCACAACTTAGAATGATGCCGTGAAAGTCAGCTCAGGACGGTTTTCCATGCTTGTTGTTGAATTTTTCGCTCCTGGAGACGTGATATAAGTTCTCCATCTTGGAGCGATGGTAAATTTTGAATGAACTTTAATTGTATAGCGGCCATCAATATAATGGTAAGCCACATCGGAATCTTTGATCTTTTTATCTTCGGCGGTACTCATCTTATATTCAAGCTGAACGGCGCCCGGTCCAATGTTGTATGAACAGCCGACTCCAAATATCGTACCGACACGTTCAAACGTAGCTTTGTCGCTGGCGTTCTCATCACTTACCGATCCATAAGCGCCCATAGCGTTTACAGAGAGTGCGCTGCTGATTTTGTAAGCAACGGAACCACCAAATATCATCTCATGATCGCCCTCCTCTTCAGCTGTATTGTAAACCCGGTTTAACACCGCGGCAGCCTGAGGAGTAACTTTCAAATTTCCGGCGCTTACAGGCAGATCTAAAATAAAGAGCGCCGCGCTTGGGTTGGCTTTGGGTTTATCTTTTGTAGCTGCAACCGATTGAGTGCGGGGGCGGGTTACAGATGTAAGAAGTTCCGCGCCGACCTTTATATCCCCTTTAACTATAGGGGCGCCGACTTTCACACCCATAAGGCTGTTGTTCTGACGTGTTGACCATCCGTCATGACTCGCCGCGGCATAATTACCAGCGCCCATACCATCAACATCATTATGTAAATTTAAAGACCGCTCCAAAAGGTCAAGCGGCCCATGGCTGTTCACAGGAACAACACCAACGCTAAGAGACATATACCCCGGATTCCATGTACCGTAAGCTAAGTGTACAAGCGCTGAGCTGCGGCCACCCTGTGATGACCACTGTACATTTTCAGCAGCGGCCCAATCGTTACCAACCTGAAACTGCAAAGAGAGCTGATCGTCAACTTTAGCCCTAACACCGGCGCGCCATGAAAACCTGTTAGAATAGTCAAACCCGCTTTGACTTTCGTCATCATTTGAGCGGGTTTGAATCGCTCCCCTGAATCTATACTGCGCGTCTCCATAAGGTTTAACCTCAAGTCCCGCTTTAGCAGCAGGTTTTTCTACCGCTGCCACGGGCATTGGCGCAACAACAGAAGCAGGCGGCGCTGGCGCGGGTTCTGCTTCCTCTTCAGCGTAAGCCTCCGCAACAGCCTCTGTTTCATCGCCATCATCAACCGCGACTGCCGTCTCAGCCTGTGCCAGAGCGGTTCCGCTCATTACAAAAGTAATCAACGCTACAGTAACCAACCTCTTCCTGATACTCATGCAACTACTCCTTTCCTTTAATTCGATAAATGTACCGTTCCAGTAACTTGAATTATCTTTTTAAGCCCTTAATACAACAAAAATTTATAAATATATATTATTTCATATCACTTTGACTATGAACTTCACCAGCAACGGTATTAAAAAGATACTGCCGCTGTATTATAAGGTGACAAAATTCATGTAAAATTTTTGCAAATGATTCTATCACTGTATTCCCACTCTCCGCGCACTGGAGGTGCGCACAACGCAAGACCGTCTCTACAGCCACGTGCTTTAGCGCGGGGCTGGGATGCGCGCAAGAATATCGTAATGTATTACCGATGCCCTTAGGCGCCGTTTTGACGCATACACTCCGTCGAAAAATATCATACGCCGGAACGCCCCGCGTTGAAACACGGGCTGTAGAGACGGCCTTGCGGCCATGCGCCCCTTCAGGGCGCAGAAATTTGTACTATCTAATATCCCTGTTTCGCCTTATCCACCAACTTCATCACAACCTCAATCACCTTATCCGCCGCTTTAGCCGCTTCCGCGCCTTTCATCGCTTCGCCGCGTTTTTCCCTTTCATTATATAGAAGCCTTATATCTTCTATAAGAGCGGCCCCGCAAAGGCTGTCCTGCAAAAGAACGCGGCTGTAACCCAACTTTTCAAAAGATTGCGCGTTAAGAATCTGGTCGCCGCGGCTTGCCGCCGTTCCAAGGGGAATGAGAAGGCTTGGCTTTGCAAGCGCGAGAAGCTCGAAAAGCGTTGTAGCTCCAGATCTCGACACAACGATATCCGTCATCGCGAAAATATGCGAAAGTTCATCGTTTACATATTCAAACTGGCAGTATCCCTTTTTGCTCCCCGGAGCTTTACCACCCTTGCCGCATAAATGACAAATGTTAAAATCATCAAGAAGCTTGTCAAGAGAACCGCGAACCGCTGCGTTTATCGCCTGTGAACCAAGACTTCCGCCCATAACTAAAATAATCGGCTTATCATCATCAAATCCGCAAATCTCTTTCCCCTCCTCGCGGGAACCGCTGAACAGCTCCTCTCTCACAGGAAGTCCGGTTCGTTCCCGCTTGGCAGGCGGCAGATGAACCTCAGTCTCAGGAAAACTAAAACAGACCTTCTTCGCAAAAGGTATAGAGAGTTTATTCGCGAGACCCGGAGTCATATCCGATTCATGGATAACAACCGGAACCCCAAAAAACCACGCCGCCCAAACTACCGGGCATGAAACAAATCCGCCCTTGCTGAAAACAACCGACGGCCTTATCTTAATCATAAGTAAAAGCGACTGTAAAAAACCAACGCCTATCCTGAAAACATCGGTAAAATTTTTCAAATCAAAATAACGCCTGAGCTTCCCCGCGCTGATACAATGATACTGAATTTCCAATTGTTGTACGCGCACCCCTTGCGGGCGCCCAGCCTTTTCAATAAGCTCCCGCTCTATCCCCTTACTTGTACCTGCATAATGGATTTCAAAACCCATCTTCCTAAGTCCAGGAATCAACGCGATATTCGGCGTAACATGTCCTGCCGTACCGCCGCCTGTTAATAATATTCTTTTCATCGAAACTGATCTCTTTCTTTGGAGATGCGGAACGGCTAATAGCCGTTCCCTACAAACCGTTCCCTACGCACGGGCTTTCCGTTTTCCACAGCGTCATAAAATCTTCACTCTCCGCAATCTCATTAATCGCGGCTTCTTCTCCCGCATCCCAATTGCACGCTTCCGCCTTAAACGGTAAGACAGATGAGAATCCGTCCATAAGACATTGCGAAAGTGTGTCAAACGTAACGTCAGTAACCCATTCATTGGCGTAACTGCTTTTTACTCGTAAAAGTTTTTTCTGGTTATCTTTTTCGGATTCGCTGATCCGCAGAAAATCAGGAAGCCTGAAGCAAGCGTCCGTAATAGGAATCGAACCATGTTGAAGCACCGCTTCAGCGGTTCTCTTTTGAGCGGATCCGACAAGTTTCTTTCCGCCAACCATGATCTCATCTCTGTTGGGGGCTAAAAAACAAGGCAGCTTTACTTCCCGTTTAAGTCCCTTAAGTTCCGCTGAAGAACCGTGAGCGTCACATTTTATTGACGCTTTGTCAAGACCTTTTAAAAGACATTCGGTGATGATACGGTAAGTCTGAGTGATACCGTTTCCCATGGAAGATAAACTCTTTGGGAAAACGCAGCTGTAGGTAATATCTCCATCATGAAACACTGCGCGCCCGCCGGTAGGGCGTCTGATCCAGTCAACTCCGGTTAAACGTACAGATTGGAGATCAAGCTCTTCGGACGCTGACTGCATATATCCGAGAGTTATGCTTGGACGCTGCCATGAGTAGAAGCGTACAGTGACACCTCCAACGCCGTTTCTTTCGCATTGGTTTAATAAATAAAGATCGGCCGCCATGTTGAAAGGGGCGGGGCGGAGTTTGTCGATAATGAAACGCATGAAATAAAAATACTTATCGGGACTTGATATAATATAGCGTTTTCATGTAAACGCCTTAATCCAATTTAATTTTCAGGGAGTCAGAAAAGCGGCTGCGGAGGGTTTCAAAGATTATGATAAGGGGTTCTGAAGCGCAATTAATTGTAAAAAAATATACGCATACCTGCCTGTCCAAGTTTATATTATTTAATATCTTCCAAAAGTAAAAATTCACAATACTATTAATTTCATGTCCTTAGAGAGAGGTCACATATGAAAAAGGCGCTCTCAGCATTTACGCTGTTTACACTATTTATTACTGCCAGCGCGCATGCGCAGCAAACGCGGGATGGCTGGGTTTCCCGTTACTGGGATGGCTGCAAACCCAGTTGTTCCTGGATTAACAACGCGCAAAGTTCTTCTTATGGCCCTACCAAGAACTGTGATATCAGCAACAATGAGATTGCCGTGACCGACACGGGCGCGGGCAGCAGGAGCAGCGGCGGCAATAATCCGACCCCGAAGCCGGTGACCTTATACAGACTGACGGTCAACGCAAATCCTGCCGCAAACGGCAGCGTGTCGCTTTCTCCTTCCGATACAAGTTTTGCAGCGGGAACACCGGTTACCGTAACAGCAAATCCGGACAGCGGCTACATATTGGCGGACTGGACGGGCGCGCCGCAAGGATCGATCGTTGCGGAAAACAATTTAATACTTACTATGCCCAACAGTGATCTGACGATTACCGCAAATTTCCTGCCCGATGATGCCAACAGTGTAAGGTACGGCAGTGTCCGGCATACCCGGCACTCACAGGTTACGCTCAAAGCCGGTATTAAAGGCTTCACAGAATGCTGCCGACCAACCACGGTTATACATCATATAAGCTGATTGATCTTCGGGGCAGGGAGATTCGCAGCGGCAAGGTGAAAGCGGACGCAGGCGAGCTGCGGTTCGGCAATCTCAACAATGGCGTCATGTTTTTAAGGCTGGAGGGGAAGAAAGGTTCTCCTGTTGTGTTGAAGGCGGCGTTTTGATGCAAGACAGGGCGGGTGCCCGTGCAAAATGGATGAAATGATGATCCGTTGTAGCACCCCTGTTTTTTGGGTGGGATGTGGTCCTACACAAATTTGTTAAAAAAATATACGCACATCTGGCTGTCCCAGTTTATATTGAATTAACGATGTTTAACAGCATCTTCGGATAAAATACAGATAACTATCTAAAATATTTTTTAAAACACTACAGAAGGAGAGGGCGTGATGAAGAAAATACTCTTCATTATTACACTGTTTACTGTATTCTTTGCCGCCGGTGTGTCCGCACAGCAAAGCGGAAGAACTACCCGTTATTGGGATTCCTGCAAACCAAGCTGCGCGTGGTCTAATGCCGGCACTTGTAAGGATTGCGATGTCCGCGGCAATAATTTGTCCGGCAGAGACATAGTGAACGCTTGCGGCGGCGGCGGAAATCCCGGCGGGCCGGCTTACACCTGCATGTATCAGGTTCCGTGGGCGGTAAATGATAATCTTGCCTACGGATTTGCCGCTTCTCACACAAACGGCGACTGCGGTAAGTGTTTTGAGCTGACATTTACCAATACGGCCATCAGCGGGAAAAAAATGGTAGTTATGGTTAGCAACATAGGCGGCGATGTAGGCCAAACCCAGTTTGACCTTATGATTCCTGGCGGCGGTGTAGGCATATACAACTCCCTTACACAACAGCTTCAACAGAATGGCGTAAGCAATCCTAACTTAGGCGCGCAGTATGGAGGCTTCAGGCAAACATGCGGCGCCAATGAGTCTTGCATCAGACAAATGTGCGATAATAATTTCGGCACAGCTGCGCTTGCGGACATGAAAGCCGGTTGTTACTGGTTTATAGACTGGTTCAAAATGGCCGATAACCCTAACATTACTTATACTTCGGTTAACTGCCCGGCGGAGTTGAGCGGAAGATACAACGGCACGATCACTACGGCTGGGGGAGGTGGAGGTACGACTCCAACTAACTATACGCTGACTGTCAACAGAAACCCGAACAACGTCGGCTCGGTAACGGTTGGCAATACGGCGTATACATCGCCCAGAACTTTTGCATCCGGTACATCTGTCGCAGTGGCTGCCACAGCATCTACCGGTTATACGTTCTCGAACTGGACGGCAACATCAGGATCAATGCCATCCGGCGTAACAGCGACTAGCGCCTCCATATCGTTTAGCATGCCAAGCAGCAACCTTACTCTGCAGGCTAATTTTACTCAGACCGTTGCGACTCACACAATACAGGTCGGCCGCAGCCCGACAGCCGGCGGTAATGTCTCTATGAGTATTGGCGGCGGCAACCCTATTAATAATCCAACAGGCAGTCAAACACACAACGCAGGGACGCCCGTTGCCTTAACGGCGACTGCGAGCGCCGGTTACACGTTCACAAACTGGACGGCGCAGAGCGGAACATCGCTGCCGGCAGGTATAACCGCGACTAATTCGAATATCACGTTTACCCTCAACAGCAACGTGAACATCGTAGCTAATTTCCAGCAGACTACCGTGACCCCGACTACTTACACGGTTCAGGCAAGCCGCAACCCGACGGCAGGCGGCAGCGTATCGGTCAACGGTACGGCTAATCCGGCAAGTGCGCTGTCCTTTAACGAGGGGACATCTGTTACTATGACGGCAACGGCCGGCGAAGGCTACACATTCGCCAACTGGACGGCAGCGTCGGGATCATTACCGGCGGGCATCACCAATACGAGCGCAACCATCACGTTCACCCTCAACAGCAACGTGAATCTCAGGGCGAACTTCACGCAGAGCGGCGGCAGCGGCGACGGCCCCTACACGGTTCAGGTCGGCCGCAATCCTACGGCAGGCGGCAGCGTATCGGTCAACGGCACGAACAATCCTGCTGGCAGTCAAACTCATAACGCCTGGACTTGGATGACAATAACGGCAACGGCGAACACCGATTACACATTTACCCATTGGGCAGTGGAATCTGGATCATTGCCGACGGACATTAATACCAACAACGCAAGTATCTCATACAGTCTTACCAGCAATGTGAGTTTAACGGCGCACTTCCAGCTGTCATCCGGCGGCGGGGGAGATAGAACGGATACCACAAAGGTTGAGGCGGAAGATTACGAGTCCAGAGTCGGCAGCAACATGCAAACCAACTCTAACAGTGACGGCGTAACGTGCATCGGTTATATCGAAAACGGGTACTCCGCTACTTATACCGTAGGCATCGCAAATTCCAGCGCCCATACCATGGTGTTCAAGATCGCCAGTAACTGGGATCAGGGTAACAGCAGATTTAATGTAGTCGTAAACGGCTCGACCGTTGGGGAGATAACCGGCCATACGAATGACTGGGACGGCTATACTTACGTGACTCTCAGCGCCGATGTGCAGTTTAACGCCGGCAATAACACTATTGTGTTGAACTTTCAGTCGCCCGTTAACGTTGACTACTTCCTGATCTTGGGCGCGCCCGCATCGCTGGCCACCGTCAGGCACGGCACAAACCGCGTAACCGCAAACGTTTCACAGGTTATGATGAGAGCAGGCGTCAAGGGCTTCACTGCGATTCTGCCGGCAAACCACGGCTACACATCATACAAGCTGATCGACCTTCAGGGCCGTGAAATCAAACGCGGCACCGTCTCCTCAATTACGACTGATCTGCAGTTCAATAACCTCAAGAGCGGTGTTATATTCCTGAGGCTTGAGGGCAGAAAAGGCCTGAAGACCGCAGTGAGAGCGACAGTGCTGTAATTCTAATCCGCGATCTTATTAAACGCTCAGAAGGAGGGGTACAACCCCTCCTTTTCTTTTTAAACTCTTCAGTTCGGCCGCCAAAAGAACGGTTCCGATTGATTTGCGCATAAAAATATGTTACTATTATCAGAGAAGGGAGTAAACAATGAGTTATGCGGATGTTCTTTTTATTAAGAACTGTAATGATATTTTGTCTGACGGTTTTTGGGATACAGATTGCAAAGTAAGACCCAAATGGGAGGATGGCGCTCCCGCCCATACGGTAAAAAAATTCGGAATCATTAATAGATACGATTTATCCAGGGAATTTCCAGCCCTTTCATTAAGAAAAACTTCATTCAGAAAATGTATTGATGAAATACTCTGGATTTGGCAAAGGAAATCAAATAATATCAATGATCTGGATTCTCATATTTGGGATTCATGGGCAGACAGCGAGGGGAGCATCGGTAAAGCATACGGGTATCAGCTGAGTATAAAGCACAAATATTCGGAAGGATGGTTTGATCAGGTTGACAGGGTTCTTTTTAATCTGAAAAACGACCCCTTTTCCAGGCGCATCATAACCAATATTTACGTTCACAG
Organism: Chitinispirillales bacterium; assembly: GCA_031254105.1. GTDB lineage: Bacteria > Fibrobacterota > Chitinivibrionia > Chitinivibrionales > Chitinispirillaceae > WRCH01. The sequence goes on along the minus strand of JAIRVB010000035.1, from coordinate 103,117 downwards.
TGATCTGCATGAGATGAATCTGTATCCGTGCGCTTACAGTTTAACTCTGAATGTTTCCGGCAGCAGGTTAAACGGTATTTTGAATCAGCGGTCTCAGGATTTTCTAGTTGCGAACAATTGGAATGTTTGCCAGTATGCTGTTCTCATGCATATGTTTGCGCAGTCATGTGATTTATGCGCGGGAGAACTGGTACACGTTATCGCGGACGCTCATATTTATGACCGGCATGTACCAATTGTCGAAGAACTGATAAAAAAAACTCCATTTCCCGCACCCGTACTAAAAATCAACAATAACGTAAAAGATTTCTATTCGTTTACTGTCGATGATTTTGAACTGGAAAATTATCAGACGCACCCGTTCAATTTAAAAATACCGGTTGCGGTATAGGACGCGGGCAGATGAATTTAATAGCGGCAGTAAGCAATAACTGGGGTATCGGACTTCGGGGAGAACTTTTATTTTCAATACCCGAAGATATGCGGCATTTTAAAACCCTTACTCAAAATAAAGTAGTAGTTATGGGACATTCTACCTTTAAATCGCTGCCGAACTCAAAAGCATTGAAAAACCGTGTTAATATCGTACTCTCTCATAATATCAATTTGCAAATAGATAATGCCATGGTTTACAACTCAGTTGAACAGCTGTTGTCTGCCGTAAGCGGTTTTTCTTCCGAAGATATTTTTATAATTGGCGGTCAGGCAGTTTATGAACAATTAATAAACTACTGCGAGTTTGCGTATATAACGAAAGTAAACACGCGGCAAGATGCCGACAGGTATTTCCCTAAAATAGAAGAGATGAGCAATTGGAAAATTCAATGCCGGTCATCAGAAAAAAGCTACAATGATCTAACTTATACATTTGTAACGTATATTAACGATAACGTTCTCAAGCCGGCGAACTCTTTTAAGTCAGATCAAAGCTGATCAAAAAGGAGATGTAAAGCGTTGAATGGTTATTATGACAAATCAAATAACTTTTCATTAAAAAGATATTTTTCAAAATTATGTACTGAGTTTGTTGTTTTCGTATAAAACATCAGGGGCAAATTCAATCTCTCCCTGTCATTCAACTGCATAGGATTTATCCTGGCTTCATGAAATGCAGCGGGATTGCGTAACAGCCGCCCAGAACGCGTCATCCAAACAGGGCTTAACATCAAATACACGCTGCTCTTTATTATTAAAAGTTAAGAGTATCTTGGTTGCCTTTGGCTGATTTTGGAATGTTTATTCCGCCTCAGTCTTTTGCTTATGCACGGTGCGTTATATAAGGATAAGCCCTTGAGTTTTGTTTAACTTTATATAGATGGAATCTTTAAAGATGGCAAATTGGACTCTGAGGCAACTCACAAGAAATTCTTGTTAGTCCTATCCGAGGGAGACGAATTGAATCATAAAAAACCAAAGCTTCATAAGATTCCTCTTGCCTTTTACAATATTAAAACTGGAAACTTATTACGTTCCCTCACTACCTTAAGTTATATTTAAATAATTATGCCAGCAAAGAAAAAAAATGACCCTGCTTTTGAGGAAGCGCTCTCTGAACTTGAGGTTATAATAAGCCAGCTTGAAAGGGATGACCTTACACTTGACAACGCGCTTCTTCGTTTCGAGGAAGGGATACGCCTTATGCGCGCTTGCGATACTCATCTCAAGAACGCTCAGGGAAAACTTAAAGAGCTTATAAAAAGTGAAGACGGCGAATTCATAATTAAAGTTTTAGGCGAAAATATTGAATTGTTTACCGATGGAGAAAACAGCGATGGATGAACTTAAAGCTTACATACAAAAGGTAAGCGACGCGACTAACGAAACACTTGAATGGATATTGCCGCCGGATACGCTTTATCCTGCTTCCATACATTCGCTAATGCGTTACTCAAGCTTTGCAGGCGGTAAACGGTTGCGGCCATGCCTTGTCATAGCCGCCTATGAAGCGTGCGGGGGAGAGTTTAACAATCCCAAAATTCTAAAGATCGCGGCGGCAATCGAAATGTTTCACACGTTTTCACTTATTCATGATGATCTGCCCTGCATGGATGATGATGACTTTCGCCGCGGTAAGCCTACGGCGCACAAAGCTTACAGCGAAGCTCTTGCTGTGCTTGGCGGAGACGCCCTTTGCATTATGGCTTTCGAGGTTCTGGCATCTATCGAACGTGTTGACATAATCGCTGAAATCGCCGCGGCTCTCGGCACCGGCGGTATGCTTGGCGGACAGGTAGTAGATATAGAATCAGAGGGTAAAAAAGTAGACAGAGCTACCGTTGAGTATATCCACAACAATAAAACCGCAGCCCTTATCAGAGCGTCTGTCATAGCCGGAGCTCTTTTAGCAAACGCGCCGCCGGATGCGCTTGAAAAACTTTCCTCATACGGCAACAATGTCGGACTCGCTTTTCAGGTGGTAGATGACATTCTGGATGAAGAGAGCACTACAGAAGCTCTTGGCAAAAATGTCGGCAGCGACCGCGATAAAGGTAAAGCAACATTTCCCTCAATAGTCGGCATGGAAGAGTCTAAACGCTACGCTCAGGAACTTATAGAAAACGCGTGGAAAGATATAGAGTTTTTAGGTGAAAAAAATAAAATTCTTAAGGATCTGGCGGAGTATATCAGAATTAGGATTTCGTGAACGTAATAATTTCCAGTTGTCAGTCACCGGTTTTAGAAAGAGACAATCCTAAGTTTTTGCAAGCCTCTCTTATAGAGACTATGATATTTTTAATATGTTGTAAGAAACCAAGCGCTATGAGCGATGGGATTGTTAGAATACAGCCTGTCAAAGAAAATTCTCCATTATATTTTAAAAACCTTAAAAATGCAGTTGATCTTTAACGGTATAAAACAATACAGATACCATTTTCATAGAAGATACAACTCATTCCTCTCCTATGATGACAAAACCCCTGCGACCGAAATAAATGTTTCCCGTTGTTTAGTAAGCCAGGCAGATCCAAACTCTCAGCCCCCATTTTACTTATAGCAATGTGATTATGTATTGACATGTTTATAGATTCGAAAACCGCTCAAAATATCATTTCTTGCAAATATTTAACGCAGAAAACATGTCAATGTCATGTTAAGTTAGTTGCTATAAATTCTAACCGTTGTTAGTAAACATACTCAAAACCGGCTTTTCCTCTAATAATCTTCACTATGTAAGAGGGAATAGCGCTCTCATGGTGAAAACCTCAACTCATATACGAAATCTTCATCTCAACTATTAAGTATAATTTTTAAAAAAAATTGTACATCGATAGCGTTTTATATTATCTTATAAAACAAACTGAAGAACTGAATTATTATATATATATAGTCATTCAACTTGAAAAAGAATTTTACTAATGCAAAAATAATAATGCAGAATGCAGAAATGAGGTGATCTGATCTTTTATTTCTGCATTCGGACATCTATTTTGAAGTTGAATTATTATAACTATTAAGATAATCCCACAAAGTTGAAAAACCTAATGATGGTGGTTAAGTAAGAATTATTATGTTTAACCCAAAAATGAAAGGAGAAAAATCAAAAAACGGAAGGACTGATTTATTTTGCATAATTGCAAAGGTAATCCAGCAAGGCTGAAAAATTTAATGAGATCTTAAAGTAACTGATTTTTAATTAAAAGTATCATGTTAAATCAAAAAATGAAAAGATAGGAGATCAAAATGAAGAATAAGATTGTCAAAATATCAGTATGTTTTACAGCGGTATTTTTTACTATTGCCATAGTAGCGGCAAGTATGGTAAATGCTGTGGAGATCGAAGAGGTTTTACCTGAAGAAGAAGCTACTATGCGGTATTATGGAGACGCTGATTTAGATGGACAAATAACTATGATGGATGTTATAACTGTCCAAAAGGCTTTAGCGGGGGTGATTACTTTAAGTTTTGCCGCTCTAAAAAACTCAGATGTTAACGGAGATAAAGCAATAGATGACGATGATGTAAAGCTCATTCAGAGATATCTTGCCGGTTGCAACGATAGCACACTAATTGGAAAGATGTGGATCGAATTATAACTTATGTGCAAGGCCTGCTGAAATGTTCTTTCAACATGCCTTGCTTCGTTGCGTTTGCAGCCTCAACTTCCGCACCGGTAAGCGATTTAACCGCGTTTGAAAAGTTTTCGCAGGGCATCCATCTTTAACATGCGCTCGCTAAACCAACACTTGCCGGATTCGATTAAGGAGGTTTTTGTTTTTAACTAAAAACCGGAAACAGGGAATTCCCTACTTCCTCACTATCCACGCATCCCGATACCCCTTCTTCTTTATGTCGGGGAGTACGGCTTCAGCCTCAGCTCTTGTTTGAAATTCGCCTACATACAATTTAAAGAGTGATTGTTCGGAGGACATAAAAGCCGGCAGTCCGGTAGCTGTTTCCACACTCTTTTTTTCCTGCCGTACAACATCAATCTGGCCGGAGGCAAGAATCTGAATGCGAAAGCGCGGTTCATTGACTTCAACATTTTTTTCCTGCTGAACCGCCTTGACGGCAACATTCAGCGCAGGCAAATCATCTGCGGAAAGAGAGACCTCTTTACCGCGGTTGAGGGTATCAAGAAACGTAAGCGTACTTTTGGTAGCGCTGGAATATTCTTTAATTTGCGCTTCCACAGTAACAGGCGGTTCTTTTGACTCAACAGCCTTGTTGGAGGAAGAGTGTACGGATGCCGCGCATCCCACAATGAAGGGCAGCACCGTAAAAATCAGTAATGATCGTTTCATCTGTACCTCGCTGGATTAGAACTCAGAACTCAAAGCTAAGAACTCGGATAAACTTTTTGTTCAAAATTTCAGTGAATAGAAAATATAGTATAGTTTTTAACGGCATGAAAGCAAAATCAGAACTTGTTTTCAGGAAGATTAATATCAGCGGATTGTATTTTTATCTGTGACAGGCGAAGTGCTGTCTTTTGGGCGGGATATTTGCAATTTAGTTTCCAGTTATCAGTTCAAGAGAAATATCTTTTTGATCTTTCTCATAACTGGTAACTGAAAACTGAAAACTGGAGAATAAATCATTATTAACCGGAAATCACGATTTGAGCGTATCAGGGAACGCAAATCATTCAGTTTCAGCGGCAGCAGAATGGGTCGGTTCCATATACTGCGCGTTGCTGCGCTTATCTGTGCCGCGGGACTTTTAAGTTGGTATAGCCGCCAGGGTATGAACAACCCATTTGCAGGAGCAAAAGTGATGCAAATAGCGGCAAGCGCAGGCAATTACGGCCTCATATTGAGCTCAGGTAAGCCCCCAAACCAAATTACCACACTTTTTTTACCTGAACGCTTGTCATCAGACAATCTTACTTTGCGGGAAAAAATTAAAGATGAATGGGAGCTTATAACCCTTGGACAAGAGATTGATTTCTCCGCGTTTACAGTCCCGCCAAAAAATTGGACAATACTGGGGATACCGGATCAAAATCACATAGATAAACCCTGCTCAACGGTTTTGGGCTGGCCGCTGCCCCACAAAAGCATGCAGGCCGGAACATCAGGGCGGATTATCTGGAAGACCGTTTACCCATTTAATGATACAGTACGTTCGGTTCTTATTACTGTTGATAAAACAACTACGCTTGTTTGCGACAGTTCTGTTTTTGCGTACAATTCAAAAAATACACGCTCACCATTAAAAGAACGTGTGGATTTGTTGATTATTCCGCCCGCAAACTTTGAAACCATTAATGAGATGCGGGAGATGTTCAGGCCGCGCTTTCTTACGGTAATACCGCCATGCGGCGGCCCTGATACCGCATATCCCAAAAACATTATTTGTGTTGAGTGCGAAGACAACTGGGATTACCAGTTTAAAATTAAATCTGGGAAATTTGGTGTACCTGAGCGGGAACAGAGAATAGGATCAACAAAATAAGAACAACACGCGCGTCTTACCGTCAACCAGTCTGCGGCTTTTAATAAATTTGCCCATTCCCGCCAAATTTCCTGACTGTCTAATGATGTAAGAAATAAGTATAAAAACATAAACCCAAAGATCAGTTACATCTAAAATATACAATATACCACTGGTTTGCGAGGTATTGTTGTGTTTTTTGATAGTTTACCAAAAAACATTGAACCCACACTCCCGACACTATATACTATAAAATAATGTCCTGCTAAAATGGTATTATTGTGTTGTGATTACCGGGATGCCTATTCTATCGTCTTTGTCAGCTTGGATGATGAAAACATGCGCAAGCTTTGGATCACTACTAAAAAGGATAATTCTTCCAGCTAAAAGGGCGGTCATGGCCAAAAAACTCGGCGAGATTCTCGTAGAAAACGGAATAATCACTAAGGGACAGCTTCTTGAAGGGCTCAAGTATCAAACTGTGCAGGGTGTGATGCTTGGGGAGGCGTTAATTGCCACCAGCGCCATTGCCGATGAGAGCGTTATTACCCATTTTCTTGCCAAACAGCTTAACTTGGGGAAGCTTAGCCTCAGGGAGTTTGAGTTCGACCCGTATGTAGTAGATCTTGTTCCTTACGATATCGCTCAGAAGTATACTGTGATCCCTGTCAACAAAACACACCGGTCATTGACTGTAGCGATAAGCGATCCCAAAAATATTTTCATGCTTGACGCGATAAAGTTTCTTACCGGATGCAACGTAAAGCCGATACTTGCGTCCGCTGAGGAGATTGCGGAAGCTATAAATGTCAACTATCGGGCAGATTGCAGCATGAGCGCCATTTTAAATGAGGTGAAGACGGCTGACAATTTTGAAGTGGTAGCGGAGGAGAAAAATAATGAGCCTGAAGATATAGTAAATGACACGGCAGACGCTCCTGTTGTTAAGCTTGTCAATCATCTCATTATAGAAGCAGTGCGAAAGAACGCAAGTGACATTCATATCGAATGTTACCAAAACATCCTGCGCGTACGCTACAGAATAGATGGAACGCTTATAGAGATGCCTCCCCTGCCCTACAGGCTGCGTACTTCTGTAACATCGCGTATAAAAATAATGGCCGAACTTGACATCTCCGAAAAACGGCTGCCTCAGGACGGCAGAATCAAAATAAAAACCGGCAGTAAAGTTGTTGATATCCGCGTTTCAACCACCCCCACAATATTCGGAGAAAAGGTAGTGATGCGAATTCTTGACGCGTCAAACCTTATGCTTGACATGAGTAAATTCGGTATCGCGTCTGCGGCCATGAAGCAGATAACGGAGGCTCTTCACGCACCGCACGGGATGATACTTGTCACAGGCCCGACAGGCAGCGGCAAGAGCACCACCCTGTATTCCGCTCTTTCGGCGCTTAATAAGCCCGATACAAATATCATGACAGCGGAAGATCCGGTGGAATATAACATTGACGGCATAAACCAGATAAACGTTCATCCAAATATCGGGCTTACATTCGCGGCCGCGCTCAAATCTTTTTTGAGGCAAGATCCCGACATCATAATGGTTGGTGAGATACGTGATATTGATACTGCTGAAATTGCGGTCAAAGCGGCGCTCACGGGTCATCTTGTGTTAAGCACTCTACATACAAACGACTCGGCAAGTACACTCACCCGGTTGATTGACATGGGTGTAGACGCGTTTTTGTGCGCATCGGCAGTCAGGCTTATTATCGCCCAACGCCTTATCCGGCTTATCTGTACAAACTGCAAACAGCCGCTTAATCATGAAAAAAACGAGCTTCTGCAATTTCTCAATCTAACTACAGAAGAACTCAATGATATGACTTTTTATAAAGGAGCAGGATGTCAGCAATGTAACGGTACGGGTTACAAGGGGCGGGCAGGTCTATACGAAGTACTTCCGGTCACCGCAAATATTCAGGAGATGATTATGGAAAAAAAGGCTCCTCCCCTAATAAAAAAAGCGGCTGTGGAGGAAGGAATGACAACTCTGCGGATGGCGGGAATAGAGAAGTTGAAAAATGGATTAACAACGGTAGAGGAAGTTTTGGGAGCAACGGCATGAAGGCAAATTATAATGTATAATGTATAATGTACAAATCACAAATAAAACATAATGCAGTAGAAACGACATGAGGTTATCAGCGAAACACGAGCGCGCGGCTGTCGTAAGGGCGGCAATCTGCCGCCCGCGATTTCATGCATACTTGGCTTTCGCGGGACAATGAAAACATGCGCGGCAATAATCATAGTTAAAAAAGGCGGGAGAGATGGTAAACATTCAGGAATTGTTAAAAAAGATGATTGAGAGTAAGGCTTCGGACTTGCATCTTACTGTAGGTTCTGCGCCGTTATACCGCATTGATGGAAGACTTATACCTGTCAGCGCCGATACTCTTGGGCCTGATGAGGTTTTAAGATTAGCTTACAGCGTAATGAACGAAACCCAGAGAAAAAACTTTGAGCAGAACAAAGAGGTCGATTTCTCTTTTGCGGTACAGAATCTGGCCCGCTTCCGCGCGAATGTTTTTTTGCAGAGAGGCTGCTGTACAGCCGCGATCCGTCAAATCCCCTACATGATTAAGACTGTTGAGGAGCTGGGACTGCCTCCTGTGGTTAAGAAACTCACAGAGAAGCCTAACGGCCTGGTACTTGTAACCGGCCCCACAGGAAGCGGCAAGAGTACGACACTCGCAGCTATGGTTGATAAAGTCAACAGTGAGCGTGAAGGGCACATTCTTACCGTAGAAGACCCGATAGAATTTGTACACAGGCACAAAAAGTGCATAATAAACCAGCGCGAAGTCAAGCAGGATACAACAAGTTTCGCCGCGGCTCTGCGGGTTGCCCTGCGTCAAGATCCGGACGTGGTTCTTATCGGCGAAATGCGAGACCTTGAAACCATACAGGCAGCGCTCAGTATCGCAGAAACAGGTCACTTAACTCTGGCGACGCTTCACACGAATTCAGCGGCTCAGACCATTAACCGTATTATAGACGTATTTCCGGCTGACCAGAAAGAAACAGTAAGAGCGCAGCTCTCCATGGTGCTTGAGGGAATCATAAGCCAAGCCCTTATCCCCCGCGTAGGGGGCGGCCGCGTCATGGCCTGCGAGATAATGGTTGCGACAATGGCTGTAAGATCAATGATCCGCGAAGACAAGGTTCACCAGCTTCAGGGCATCATCGAAATCGGTCAACAGCACGGAATGCAAACTATGAACGGCGAACTGGCGCGGCTTTTTAATAAACGTCTCATCACCAAAAGAGATGCGTTTAACAGAAGCCCTGAACCTGAAAATTTGAAGAAGCTGATCGGAGATCTTTAGAAGATAGAGCTCTGAGTTTTGAGCTCTATAATGTATATTTAAGATGAGGTAAGTACAATTTCAGGAGATCTAACCAAAAATGGCAAAATTTGAATATATCGGAGTCAGCAACGGCAAGCAGGTAAAAGGTGAACTTGAGGCTGCCAGCAAGGAAGAGGCTACGCTATTGCTGCGCAAAAAGAAAATCCGTACTATTTCTATTAGAAGTAAATCGATGGATCTTGCGCTTCCCAGTTTCCTTGGCGGCAGAATAAAATTGAAAGATGTGTCACGGTTCACGCGCCAGTTTGCGGCAATGGTCAGTGCAGGGCTGCCGCTTGTGCAATGCCTTGATATTTTAGGCGCTCAAACCGAAAGTAAAGAACTGGCCAAAGCGGTAAAACTGGTATCAGCCGATATTCAGGGGGGAAACAACCTGGCAGACGCGATGGGCAAGCACCCAAAGGCATTTAATAGCCTCTACTGCAACATGGTTGCAGCGGGCGAACAATCGGGAAACCTTGACGGGGTGCTTAACCGTCTGGCTGAATATCAGGAAAAAGCGGAAGCGTTGCGCCGAAAGATTAAAGGGGCGATGACCTATCCGGCCATAGTTACGTTTGTGGCTGTAGGGGCTACAGTAGTCATGCTCACTTTTGTAGTTCCGACATTTGCCAATATGTTTACAGATATGGGAGGAGAGTTGCCGCTTCCGACCCAGATCGTTATGAATCTTTCGATATTCATGCAAACATGGTGGTGGTTTATGTTACTTGCAACAATAGGCGCGTTTGTAGGACTTGTGCGGTACTATAAAACCAATAAGGGACAAATACACATTGACGGGATCAAGCTGAGATTGCCGGTATTCGGAGACCTTGAGCGCAAGAGCGCTGTCAGCCGCTTCTCTCAGACCCTCTCTACCCTGCTCTCAAGCGGAGTCACAATTATTGACGCGCTGTCTATAACGGCCAAAACCGCCGGAAACAAAGTTTTAGAGATCGGCATAATGCGTACCCTTGAGAAGATTACCGGCGGTACGTCAATCGCCGAACCGCTCAAAGATACAAAAGTATTTCCCCCAATGGTAATTCATATGATAGCGGTGGGTGAAAAAACAGGAGACCTCGCGGGAATGCTCAAAAAAGTATCTGACTTCTATCAGGAAGAGGTTGATGCTGCGGTAGACGCGCTTACATCTGTAATTGAGCCAATAATGATCATAGTGATAGGCGCAATAGTCGGGGGTATTTTGATCTCAATGTATCTTCCGATGTTCGATATGGTTGGAGTAATGGGATAAGAGGGAAAATTACAAATTGCAAATAAAACAGATCGCAAGAATGATCTTTGTAAGAGCGGCAATCTGCCGCCCGCAATATCAAGCATTTACATAATGTATGGATACAGCAATATCACAAATAGCAAAGATATTTTGTGAAGGCAGCAGCATTACCAACCACAAATTATAAGGTTCCGCAGCTTATGTTTGATATCATCCCAATACTAAAAAACGCTCTTGAGGAAGACCTCGGCTCTAACGGTGATATTACATCTATGGCCATATTTGACGAGCGGGATAAAGGTGAAGCTCTTATACGCAGCAAGCAAGTTGGCGTTTTGTCGGGTGAAACTCTCATAAAGCCGCTCTTTGAGCTTGTTGATACAAGTGTTCAAGTAGAAAGTTATTGTACAGACGGAGAGGCGCTTGAACCTGGAAAAGTAATCTGCAAAGTTCGCGGATCTGTGAGGGCGATTTTAACAGGTGAACGCACAATACTTAACCTGTTACAACATCTCAGCGGAATAGCCACGATGACCGCAGGTATGGTTAAGCTGATTACAGGCAGTAAATGTAAACTCCTTGATACGAGAAAAACGACTCCCGGTCTGCGGGCTCTCGAAAAAGCGGCAGTGCTTCACGGAGGCGGCTATAACCACCGCTTTGGGCTTTTCGATATGATTCTTATAAAAGACACGCATGTAAAGAGGGCCGGAGGCGTAAGGAAAGCTCTGAAAAAAGCATTCTTATTGAGAGCCGGTAAAGAAAAACCGCTTATAGAAGTAGAAGTCCAATCGATAGATGAATTCAATGAGGCGCTTGCATTGGGACCCGACAGGATCATGCTTGATAATATGACACTGGAAAATATTGAAATCTGCGTGACCAAACGCAACGCTGTCGCGTCCAAAACAAAACTTGAGGCAAGCGGCAACATAACCTCTGTCACTATCTCATCTATAGCTGCTACAGGTATAGACTTCGTATCCTGCGGAAGCTTAACCCACAGCGCTCCGGCGATTGATATTAATCTGGTTATGATTTGATCAATGGTAATAAAATATATTACAAAATAAACTATCCGGAAGCCTTAACGATCACTTATGCGTATACTATAGCAGCTATAAAGCCGGAGCGCCCGGGGAATTTGCTTTGCGCCATTCCTCTGCAAGCACTCTGTTATGGTGTTCAAGCCAAAATAAAGCGTTTGATATAGAAGTTACAGACAATCTGCCTGAAAACCTTTCATAGTGCATTGCGAGGGCCCAATTATACTCATAACCCTCGTCATCACATATCTTAGGAGGTGACTTAAACTTCTTCATTTCATTAAGGAAGTTTATTAAAGTGTTGCCTCGGCGAGTTTGGAGTGGACCTAAGTCTTTATTTTCCTTGGCAATCATTATTTTAAGAAATAGAGTACCTACATATATAGCAAGATACTCTTTACCTAAGTCCTTTTCTACCTTTGTCTGCAGTTTATTCAATATCGCAATCATAAATGCCGCCGTAAATTTATGACGGTCTAACGGTCTTTTTTTAAACTTCATATACTTGTCTTTCACTTCAGCATTAATGATTTCGTACTCTTTATATATTTTTTCTTTACTGATACTAAGTAATCCAGCAACCTCATTCTTTGATACAGAACCTAACACCTCTATACTGTTAATATCTTCAATGACTCGTTCAATTATAAGCTCAAAAGTATCTTTCTTCACGATGCTACCCCCTACACCGAACCTTGCGATAAACCTCTGACTGCGCGCTCCAACAAATCACTATTAGGAGAACTGAAGGTTTCATCCCCAGCAATAAATTCCTGAACAGCAGCGTCAAAACTTTCATCACTGTTATCAAACTTATATGGGCATTCTTGCTCTGTAACATAAGATGTATTTGGTTTTTCAATCACATAATAACTCATAGCACCCCCATTAATGTTTTTGTGGTTTAGACCTGTACATATAACACATAGCTATAAACACGTGTTAATAAAAAGTATACTTTATAATATTATAGTACCATTGCACTATATATGTCAAAAAATCTATAAAAAAATTATCGCTATAAACTAACATTGCTTAGCGTGCTGACAAAGCCAACCTATCTTCCCTTTAAAACCAAACATACTTCTCTTGACACCGTTTTTCTTGAATTTATGAATTTTCTCAATATTTTTCGCATTTTTGCGAAAATCATTAATATAATTAAACGATCAGATACAGAATAAAAGCAACATCTATACCAACTGGTTTCAGTCTACCTTTCCGAATCCGTGACAACACATCCCTCAGCTTATTTGCTACTTCTCTACAGACCCTGTTTATATTATATTTTTAGAAAGAAAGTACATTAACTATGACATCGCGACTATCTAAATCAAGCACTATTTAGTTAAAATGTTATCACACATGTTCTGATACTGGATTACAGGTATACACATAAAAAACGATTTCTGATTTGAGGGCGGCAATTTGAATCAATTAAATAATATATCACCACATTCAATAGAAAATCTTGATTTCATAGAACAATACCTCTATCTTGAGGAAATTGATTCCACAAACAGTTATGCAAAGGAATTGAAAAACTTTCCGAAATCCGGACTGTTTGTTATAAGAGCGGTAAAGCAGAGCGGCGGCAGAGGCAGAAGAGAGAAAACTTTTTTCTCTGAGCATTCAGGCGGTTTGTGGGTAAGCATTATCGCGCCTGTAACAGATATATCAGAACACTTCATATACAACAGGGCGCTAAGTCTTGCGATCTGCGAGACTCTTAAAAGTATTGATCCATCACATAATGATAAAATATCAATTAAATGGCCTAATGACATCTACTGGAAAGACCGCAAAATCGCAGGTATCTTGTTGGAAAATATGCCTGCTACACAAAATGCCATAATCGCCGGATTCGGACTGAATATAAACATTTTAGTTGAAGATTTCCCGGTAGAATTACGCCAAAGCGCAACATCAATACTTATAGAAACCGGACAAACGCAATCACTTGACAGGCTGCTGGAACGTATATTAGAATCATACTGGAATTTTAGCCATGATAACCGGCAAAGCAGTGTTCATGAGAGATACACAAAAAATCTCTACAAAAAAGGATGCCCCGCTGTTGTAGATTCGCGGCAAGGCACATTTTTGACAGTTGAGGTTGATGGACAATTGCGGCTGAAAACTTCAAACGGTGATGTGCTCTGCTCCTCGGGAACTTTGCGTTTTTTAGAAACTTATGAGGTTAATAGATGAACTCCTGCGAAGCAACCGTGCTGGCGATAGACATAGGAAGCACCCGCACACACATGGGTGTGGTTGACATTAAAAAACTCATCTGTCTATCTAAAGGAGAATTCAACAATACGGAATTCAATAACCTGTTTGTTGACACTGTAAAAAAAATTACTTTCAATCATCAAATTAGCAAAACAAATATCTCTTCGTGTGTGAAAGAACTGGGGATTCAGGCGAAACAATTATGCGCGTGTTTTGGCCTCGGTAAAATAGAGATAATCAAAGCGCATGACGCACTTGCGGTTGAGTTTAAATACGAAAATCCTGAAAAACTTGGCGCCGACAGAATCTGCAACGCGCTTGCGTGCGCTCTTCTTTTCAAAAATCAAAACTGCGTAATCATAGATTGCGGAACAGCGGTCACTATAGATTATCTGCGCAAAGGAAAAATTTTTGAAGGCGGAGTCATCTTTGCCGGAACAGCAACACACGCAGCCAGTCTTCACAAGCAGACAGACAGTCTGCCATTAGTAAATTTTGACAACTCTGGGGCGCCCGCTCTTCCGGCCAATTCAACCACAACATGTATCACAGCAGGCATTCTCTACGCCACAGCCGGCGCTATTGATAGATGTATAGAAGAATATAGGAATATTCACGGAAAAGGCCTCGCCTTAATTGCTACAGGCGGGGGTTGGGAGATTATAAAACCACTTTTAAAACATAAACGCCAGATCACGGACGCTACGGAACTTACGCTTGTTGGAGCGGGAGTTTATTGAGTATGTAAAATTATTATAATAATTCAACTTCAAAATAGATGTCCGAATGCAGAAATAAAAGATCAGATCACCTCATTTCTGCATTCGGACATCTATTTCTGCATTAATAAAATTCTTTTTCAAGTTGAATGACTATATAATGATTATAAATAATAAAAAGAAAAATTAAAAAACCATACACGGCAGGATGTTTTTAACCTGTTTCTTGGATTTTTCCCTTCTTACTTTGATTTCGACTTAATCGAATTCAAAAGCCCGCCTGCCAAAACCATCTCCTTCTCCCGATCTGTCAATTCAACCTTCAACTTAACAGTTTTGCCGTCAGACTTACGCACTGCAACAAGGTTCTCACCGTTTTCTATACACTTGCGAACGTTTGAGACCGTTAAAGAATCACCGCATTCAAGACTCCCGTAATCGGCGGGCGTCTCGAAAAACGCCGGGATAATACCAAAATTCACTAAATTAGCACGGTGAATACGTTCCATTGAAACAGCCATTACCATTTTGACACCTAAAAACATAGGGCAGATCGCGGCATGTTCCCGCGAAGAACCCTGACCATAAGATTCCCCCGCAACAATTATGTTGTGTATGCCTTTATTTTTGTTTTCAAGCGCCCTTTTCGCGAACCGTGGGTCTTCGCGTTCAAAAACGAATTCCGCATACTTTTGAATGTTAGATCTATACTTGAGCCTGTTTCCGGCGGGCATAATGTGATCTGTTGTAATCTTGTCACCCACCTTTATTGACACTGAAGCGGAAAGAGTATCCGGACAGGGATCATTTGAGGGAGGCGCGCCGATATTGGGGCCGCGGAAAATTTCGATATTTGAACCGTCAGCCGCAGGTTTAAGTATCATGCTATCGTCAATTAAAAAGTTTGACGGCATCTCTATTTTCGGATACTCACTGTTCTTAAAATATTCAACCGGATCACGAATCTCTCCGCTCAGCGCCGCAGCCACAGCCGCTTCAGGCGAAGTTAGATAAACATCCGCGGAAGAGGTTCCGCTTCTCCCGAAAAAATTGCGGTTTGAAGTGCGTATAGATACCGCATCCGTACGTGGAGCAACCGAATTACCAATACAAAAACCGCACGCGCTCTCCAAAATACGCGCGCCCGAAGCGATGATATCGGCAAGCGCGCCGTTTCTGCTCACCATTTCAAGCACCTGACGCGATCCGCAAGCCACCCCAAGTGAAACCTGCGGCGAGACTTTTTTACCTTTGAGAACAGCGGCAGTAAGCATGATGTCACGGTAAGAAGCGTTGGTGCAGGAACCGATAAGAACCTGATCAACCTTTGTTCCGCTAAGCTCAGAAAGTTTTTTGACATTACCAGGCGAATGAGGACAAGCCGCAGCAGGTTCAAGGGCGCTCAAATCGATTGTGATTGCCCTGTCGTAAACCGCTCCCGCATCCGCGTAAATTTCAGTAAACCCCTCCTCCCTGCCCTGAGCTTTCAAAAAGAGGCGGGTCTTTTCATCCGAAGGGAAAACAGATGTGGTAACACCTAACTCCGCTCCCATATTTGTAATCGTAGCCCTTTCAGGCACACTCAGGGTTCCTACCGCAGGGCCGCCATACTCTATCATTACATTGGTGTTGCCCTTTGTACCCAAAATCTCTAAAAGCGCCAAAATAACATCTTTAGCGGATACCCATGGGCGCAAAGTTCCTGTCAGCTCCACTTTGATTACTTTGGGATAAGTCAAATAGAAGGCTCCCCCGCCCATTGCCACAGCCACATCGAGCCCTCCCGCTCCTATGGCAATCATTCCTATGCCGCCGCCTGTAGGTGTATGGGAATCGCTCCCAAGAAGTGTTTTTCCCGGCTTTCCAAATCTTTCCAAATGCACCTGATGACAGATGCCGTTACCCGGTTTTGAAAACAGGATACCGTATTTAGCCGCCACAGTTTCAAGGTATTTGTGGTCATCGGCGTTTTCAAACCCCTCCTGAATCGTATTGTGGTCTACATAAGATACGGAAACCTCTGTTTTGACTCTGTTAAAACCAAGCGCCTCGAACTGTAAACAGGCCATCGTGCCTGTAGCATCCTGGGTAAGAGTCTGGTCAACGCGTATACCCACCGCATTTCCCGCCAAAGGTGTGCCGCTTACGATATGCTGTTCAAGGATCTTTTGAACGATATTTTTAGACGATGACATCAATACCTGCCTTTTTATGGAATGTAAGTATAAATCATTACCTTATTATTGTGGATAGAAAATAAAATATCGCTTTAATAAAAACAAATTGCGGGAGAAAAGTGTATTTTACAAGGATGTTTTGCGAGAGAAAAGTGTATTTCATAAGAGCGTTTCATGAGAGAAAAATGTAGAAACATTCATTAATTATCGGGAGAAAAATGTACAGGACAGCGATAGAAGTATTAACTGAGTGGAAATTAAACACGAAAAAAAAGCCGCTCATATTTTTAGGGGCGAGACAGGTTGGAAAAACGTGGCTGCTTTCGGAGTTCGGGAGAACGCAATACAGTAAGATGCTGTATATAAATTTTGAGGCAAAAGACGCTCCAAGAGAAATTTTTCAGGAAAACTTCAATATCGACAGAATTATTACGCTGCTCAACGCCTATGGGGGTTTAAAAATCACGCCGGATAACACCCTGCTTGTTTTTGACGAAATTCAAACAGCTCCTCAGGGAGTTACCGCATTAAAATATTTTTATGAAAACGCGCCGGAGTATCAAATAATAGCGGCAGGTTCTCTTTTAGGCATAAATTTGCATCCGGGCGAATCGTTTCCGGTCGGTAAAGTAGATTTTTTGACTCTTTACCCGCTCAGTTTCACAGAATTTCTGCTTGCAATGGGAGAACCGCAGCTTGTTGAACTTATAGAGGAACGCGAATTTGAATTAGTCAATTCGTTTGGCTCTAAACTTATTAATTATCTCAGATATTACTTTTTTGTAGGCGGAATGCCTGAAGCGGTGTTAAGTTTTTCACAAAACAGAGATTGGAACGAGGTTCGTAAGATTCAAAAAAACATACTAAAATCCTATGAAAGCGACTTTTCCAAACATGCGCCTAAAGAAATTTTACCGCGTATCAATATGGTTTGGAAAAGTATTCCTTCGCAGCTTTCAAAAGAAAACAAAAAATTTATCTACGGAGCTATTAAAGAGGGGGGCAGGGCTAAGGATTTTGAACTGGCAATTCAGTGGCTCACCGATGCAGGTTTGCTTCACAAAATTTATAATGTTTCAAAACCCGCGCTGCCGCTTGCGGCTTATAGCGATCTGTCCGCTTTCAAACTTTTTCACAATGATGTCGGTTTACTTGCCGCAATGACAAATTTAAGAGCCAAAACAATTATTGAGGGCGATGCCGTATTTACTGAATTTAAGAGTGCATTAACAGAACAGTTTGTTTTCCAACAGCTTATACCAAATGAAAATTTGTCCATTCATTATTTTACCTTTGACAACAGTAAATACGAAGTTGATTTTATTGTTCAGAACGAAAATGATGAAATTATCCCAATTGAAGCGAAATCCGGTGAAAATCTCAGAGCGCGAAGTTTCAGGCTCTTTTGCGAAAATTTTAAACCTCAAACAGCCATACGCACCTCTTTATCAAACTACCGTAAAGAGGACTGGATGACAAACGTACCGTTGTACATTATAGGAAATATTTTTAACTGTTAGCGGGTCTAATTCCTCGAAACTCCGCTTCGCTTATAAAGGATTTTGATCCACTGAATACCTCGAAGCTTGATTCGGGGTAGTTTATTGTAGAGCGGTTCAAATTATTTCACGCCAAACTTTTATTTCCAATCATACGTACTCATACTGAACATAGAGCTACGCATAAACTATTTTTATCCGATTGTATAAATATTAAGAAACAAGTGCGGGCAAATCTTATCTGCCCCAACCCCCAAAATACAGAAAGCCCTTGACACATGCCCAGACTTTTTGACTTGCTACCTGACAGTTTAAGAAAAGAACTTCTCAATGATGTAAAAAAAAGTAAAGCGCAGCAGAAGAGCCTTAAAACCGAGGCGCACAAAGGGGTCTCACAGGAGAGTAAGTCCGCTCCCGCTGCGGCGTTGCCGATACCCGATTTTGCGGCGATTGATGTTGAGACTACAGGGCTTGATTTCAAGAATGACCGTGTCATTGAAGTCGGAGCTGTCCGGTTCATCAATGGCAAGCCGGAGAAAGAGTTTTCAACTTTTATCAATCCGGGCGTCTCCATACCTGAGCACATAACGCAGCTTACTCATATTTGTGATGAAGATGTAAAGCTGGCTCCCAGGTTTAACGATATTGCCAATGAACTTCTGGAGTTCATTGGAACGCTGCCCCTTTGCGGTCACCAGATTGAGTTTGATCAAACTTTTATAAATGAGGAACTTAAGCGCGCCGGATTGAAAGCTATCGCCCCGCAGCTTCTTGACACCGCGCTCCTTTCCCGCATTTTGCTTCAACCTATAGGACGCTTTTCGCTGAAACATGTTTGCGAATCTCTCTCCGTTACTCTTGACAACGCTCACCGAGCTCTGCACGACGCAAAGGCTTCGGGTGAAGCTGCCTGCCAGCTTGTACCAAAACTGGCGGAGCTGCCGCTTGAAATCCGACAGGCGCTGGCTGCATACGCGCCCGCGTCGCTCTTTAAAACACTTGTGACAAAAACGCTTGGCGGAGGAAGATACGGAATATATTTCAAACCAGCCGCGTCATCCCCAAACCAGAATTTAAAATTAGATTTTCCGGAACAATTTCTCGAAGTTGACACAGCAGAGATTGAAAGCATTTTTTCAAACATTGATAAATTAAGCGAACCAGCAAAAGATCATACGCCCCAGATATCATTATCAAAAAAAAATGATAAGGCGGCCGGTTTTGTAAAAGAACACATACTCAAAGCATCAAATTTTGAACTTGTAAAAGATCATGCGTCCCAAGCATCACAATCAAAAACTGTAAAAGAGTTTGCGCCCCGTGCATCACAACTAAAAATGGGGATGGCGGTGATGGAGGCTCTCAACAGCAATTCATTTCTTGTGGCTGAGGCGGGGACCGGTACGGGTAAGTCGCTTGCGTATTTGGTTCCGGCTGCTCGTCACGCGTTGAAGAACAACTGCAGGGTGGTTGTTTCCACATATACGCGCAACCTTCAAGATCAGCTTATTAATAATGATCTACCAGTTGCGGCATCGTTGAGCGGCGGAGATTTGCGTTTTACCACGTTGAAAGGGAGAAAAAATTATCTTTGCCGTAACCGTTTTTATAAGCTGCTCAAGGGTGAAATGGGTAATTTCTCCCCTCGGGAACGCATTGCGGTTTTGCCTCTTGTTGTGTGGTCCCAAACAACAAAAACAGGCGACATTGAGGAGCAAACTTTTTTTAATCCGAAATGGTTCTTTAAAGTCTGGAATCTCACTTCTGCCGATGGTCAGGATTGTATGGGACGGCGCTGCCCATATTTTTCAAGCTGCTTCCTGCAAAGAGCGCGCAGCCTTGCGCAAGGGTCTCATATTGTGGTGATCAACCACGCGCTTTTTTATTCGGATGTGTGTTCCGAAAGTTCGTTTCTTGGCGATATAGGGTCAATAATATTTGACGAGGCGCATCATCTGGAATCAAGCGGCCATCAGCACTTACGCACTGAGCTTGACACAAACCGCATGACCGCGTTTACCGACCAGATTCAAAATCTGCTGAATGACGTTTCTTCGTTTAAGGAACATATCGGCGGAGATTTTGAAAAAGAGATCAAAACTCAACTGAAACATTTGAGAAAACGAACTCAAGATTTTTTAGGTGAACTTGGTTCATGGGCTTTATCCAGGCTTCCGGAGTCTAGGGCTGATTATCAGATAAACGTTACGGAAGATTCTTTCAAACAGCTTAATGAGACGGCCGTTTTTGACATACTTCTAAATGAGATGCAGGATACTTTCAACCGCCTGAAACAAACGCTTGGCGCAATGACACAGAGCGGCGTTGCGGAAGAGCTGCGCGGTTCGGCGCAATACTGCATAGAACACACTTCTCAGCTAAGAGCTGACCTGCAATATCTCACAAAGGCTCAAACAGAAGAACACGTGTTTTGGTTAGAGGGCAATCACGAAAAAAAGTGGACAAAACTATGCGGCGTTCCGCTTGATATAAGCTCTATGCTTTCGCAAATATGGGGGCGTTGCGGCGGTGCGGTTGTTTTTACATCCGCGACATTGGCCGCTCAGGGGTCAACCGATTATTTCAAGCGCGCCGCCGGTTTGGATGAATTTTCGGAGCGCACCTCCTCCATAATTCTGCCCAGTCCCTACGGAGCGCGGCAGATGCTTTTTGGAGCGATCAGAGAGTGCCCCGAACCCGACAATCAGGCATTTGCTCCTTATGTCGCCGAGGCTATTGCGGGGATCCACTCAACACTTGGCAAGAATATACTTGTTTTGTTTACGGCAAACACGATGCTTAACAATGTATATTCAAATCTTAAGTCACGAAATGATGTTGATAAAAACAGTATTCTCGCTCAGGGTTTCAGCACAAACAGAAATACGATGCTTGAGCAGTTTAAGACGCAAAGGGGCATGATACTTCTTGGCACCGACTCTTTCTGGGAGGGTATTGACGCGCCGGGAGAAGCTTGCGAAGTGGTAATCATTCCCAGACTGCCTTTCCCTGTTCCGACGCATCCGCTCACTCAGGCGCTTGGGCAAAGAATGGAAACCCTTTATGGAAGCGGATTTTTTTCATATTCGGTTCCTGAAGCTATAATAAAATTCCGTCAGGGCGCCGGACGGCTTATCCGCTCCGCGTCCGACAGAGGCGCTCTTGTTGTGCTTGATAACAGAATCGTAACAAAAAGTTACGGTAAGCAGTTTGTACGCGCTGTTGACAGCTTTTGTAATGAGTTTACGGGTATTGATGGGATGATTGAGAAGATGCGCCGCTTTTTTGAATCGGATACGGATGCAGATGCGCAAGCTGCCGGTTCAAATATAACTTATGTACCGTTTGAGGATTTTTAGTAACAAGACTCTTACGCAGGATTTATCATCGATAGTTACTAAACTATATACCGTTTGAGGGTCTTCGGTAATGCGATTTTTTATACCGGTTTTATCTTTGTTAACGCTTACTTTTATCTCTGCGGGCTGCTCTATTTATTCGTTCAGCGGATCTACTCTGCCGGGTCATATCAAAACAGTGGAGATTCCGGTGTTCGGCAACGCTTCTTTAGAACCAGGCATAGATGATGAGATTACCGCTGAATTGTCAAAAGAGATTCTGAAAAGTCAATTGCGTCCGGCAAATCAGAACGCGGACGCTATCATAAACGGCACTGTAACAAGATACGCTAACAGCCCGCATACCTTTGGCGGCGGCGGGGATCTTGTAAACGTCGAACTTTATATTGTCCGAATTTCGGCGGATGTGGAATTTTATGACAACAAAAGAAATCAGTCTATCTTCAAAGGCACAGTGTCCGGAGAGGGTACTTATGACTTTCAAAATGAAAATGAACAGCATGGACGCGCCAAGGCTGTAAAGGATCTTGTGGAAAAGGTGATACAAAATTCGGTTCAGATGTGGTGACGAAATCAAATAGTGTCTCTTAACGTAACATAATGAGATAGATTATGAGCATTTTTGAAGCTATGATGCTTATATGCTTTGGGCTTAGCTGGCCCATTTCGATAATGAAGTCTTTAAGGACAAAGACGGTTTTGGGCAAGAGTCCGCTCTTTATGTGTATTATCATTTTAGGATATGCATGCGGGCTTACACACAAGATTCTTTATTCAAAGGATTGGGTTCTCTATTTATATGCGGTGAATTTGGTATTGGTATTTATAGATTTTTTGCTTTATTTTAAATATAGCAGAAAACCACATATAGAAAATGCTATTTCCCATATTCCTTAATTTCCGCTGCTGAAATATTCGATGGCAAGCCAACTCGCATAAAATACCTTGCGAAGCTCTGTGATAAATGTTCACGATATGGAGGCAGCAACCTTTTGCGAACGCTGTTCTTAAAAGTTTTTTCTATAAATTTTTTAGGTACTGAATATATATGGCGAAAGCTAACCACATAGTAATCTTCAGGCAATGCTTTTATTTCAATTTTATTCAATAAATGATACGCGATATTAGTTCCCTGTCTTAACGCTTCTCTTTGCCTCCGCGCTTCTTTCTCTTTTACAGGATCAATAAAAGGTAAGTTTCTTAAAGACAATATAGGACACAAAATAATTGAGTCTATTTTGTCATTTTCTATATCACAAGATTGGGATAAAACGATAGCATCTATAGTTATGACATTCATCTCCGATTCATCGCCGTTCAGTATAGCGTCATAATTTTGTTCAATAATATTACATTTTTCTATTATGTCCCCTTGTTCCAACGACATGTTGGCTGGAATATCTGCATACCAGTCATATTGCTGCATAAATGTAACCTTATTAAACCTCAAATATTTTTATAACCGGTTTATTAAACTTAACTTTTATCGTTTTAACAACGGGAAATTCCACTGCCTCATTGTCATCAAAACAGTAAAATTCATCACTATATTCCGAGTCAGTTCCGGCAACATTACCCTTAACATACTGCATCGGCGTTGAAAAATAGTCGTCTTTAATTCCAGGCGACTGCTTCGGCAATAATTTATCATCAACGCAAATCGAACTGGGATTGGTTGTATTGAATATATCATAATAAGGCATCAATGCGGATGCAGACATTGCTAAAGACACAATAGCAATACCTGCTCCGACTTGTAATTTAACTTGATATTGCTCGTTACTATTCATAAACTGGTTCCAATTCGTTAAGGAAATCTTTTTTCAGAAGGTTAAAAAACATTGATTTACTTTTTTGGTGTGATTCTTCCAAAATATCTCTCCATTTTTGGCTAAAAATTTCAATACCTTCACTATTTAAATTTCTCACTACGTCTATATCAATCAAAGAACCTGTCACAAGTTGATTATTCTCAAGTATTACGTTGACGTTGTTATGCATTTGCACAATTTTAGTATAATTATCATCTGCGAATTCTGTTCTAAAAGACGTTTGTTCATTAGTTAATTTTTTTCCTGTTATTTCTATACTCATATTAGCAATGGAAAACAAATTTTTCTCAATAAAATCAATATATCGTAATCCAGTTCTCTCAACTGTTTTAAATAAATTGATATTCAATAGCTCTGTAATAATATTCTCAATGAGCGGCTTCCATTTACTCCACCCTATATATGGCTTTTGTACAAAAAAGTTTATCACATTGGAACCAACATTAAAGCCACAAGAATCTACCTGTAATTTATTATGAGGTTGATATTTTAAATTCGGATCTGCACTTCTGACTGCTTCCGGGATTTGCAAAATGGGTAAAGGAATATTTTGAATGTTTTCATAATGTTTGCTTATAATTTGGTAAACAATGCCAAATATAGCTCCGGATGGGTAAGATGAACCAAAGCGTATCTCAAACACTGCTTCTGTTATGAGATCGCGTTTTAATTTTAATGGTAATTTGTCCATTCTATTCATTCCTTTTGAATGTATCGCTTCGCAATACATTCTTCTTTTAAACGACATCTGTAAACCTCTCAGGAACTTATCAAGTATCAAAATATAGAATATTATACAAGCGAGTGCAATTTTTTAATCATATTTGACTAATTCTTAATTATATCGTTACGCATAAGCAATCGTGGTGTTGCTTACGGATGAGGCAAATTCTCCTTAAGCCACTGTTCGATGAGGTGAGCGGGCTGAGCCCCCGCAAATTCAGCTGTTATCTTACCATTTATAAAAAGCCTTACCGCCGGAACAGAGGTTACCTTGCACATCATGGCAAGCGCGGGGTGTTTGTCGATATTTATTTTTACTAATACCCACTCGCCGCGGTGGCGTTCGCGTACCACTTCAAGCTGCGGCCCCAGGATACTGCACGCCCCGCACCACCCTGCAAAAAAATCTACTACCACCGGCTTCTGACGGCTGCGTTCAATAACCTCTCTTTCAAAATCATCTATATCCGACACTAAATACCCCTTTACGTGTGCGGGCGCAATTCATCGTGTTCATTATAGGCACACAACACACGGCAATGCTGTACGGGCGCTTCTTGCGGATGCCCTCCTATCGCCTCTTCCCTCAAATTCAATAATTTTGCAAAAAAAAGGCCACGCAGAATCTTTTGTGGGAAATTTATGAAAAACTGTAGAAAAACGGATGAAAGTAATATATAATATATCAATCAATCCCAGAAGGAAGCCGCAACCGCAGTCTGCGGTTGCGCATATTTATCACCAACCAATATTTTTAGAAAGATAGGGAAGCACAATGAAAAACACAAACCCACCTCCGCTTATTTACAACCTCTTCCCACGCCTTTTTAAAACAATTGATGATTGGAGCAAGCATCTTGACTCTGTCGATAAAATGAAGTTCAACGCTGTGTATGTAAATCCGTTCTATGAAGTAGGCGGATCGGAAAGCCTCTATGCTGTAAAAGATTATTATAAACTAAATACTCAATTTCTTCCCAAGGGTGCGAAAGCCGATGACTTTACGCCGCTGAAAAATTTTGCAGATGAATGCAAAAACCGCAACATTGAAGTTTATATGGATCTGGTAATCAATCACACCGCTAATGAATCTGTGCTTGTTGGCAAGCACCCGAAATGGTACAAACGCGATGGTAATGGGAATATTATGCATCCTTATGCGATTGACCCCGCTAACCCTTCAAACGTAACTGTATGGGGAGATCTTTCCGAAATAGAATTTATGAACAACCCTGATTTTGCGGGTATGAAAAATTATTGGGACGAGATGATCGCCTTTTACCAGGAGATGGGGATAAATGGCTTTCGATGCGACGCCGCGTATAAAGTTCCAAAAATGATGTGGTCTCCGCTCATCGAAAACGCACGTAAACGTAACAAAAACGCAAAATTTATCGCGGAAAGTTTAGGCTGCACTGTAGAACAAACGATAGAACTAAATGGCAGCGGTTTTGACTTTCTGTGCAACTCAAGCAAGTGGTGGAATTTTGAAAGCTCCTGGTGTCTTGACCAGCACAGCCAGTTCAGACACATTGCACCCTCAATCTCCTTTCCGGAATCTCACGATACAACCCGTTTAGCCGCGGATCAGCCCGGGACACTTGAGATGCAGAAAAACCGCTACCTGCTTTCGGCTGTCTTCTCAAAAGGTCTTCTGATGCCAATCGGTTTTGAACATGGGGCAACCAAACAACTTAATGTTGTGCAGTCGCGCCCATCGGATGTAACTCCCCCGCGCTGGGACTTGAGCTCATGGATAAGCCATGTAAATGCCATAAAATTAGATTCCCAAACTCTCAGTGACGAAGGGCAATGGCGCGCATGCAACGGATATGACTGGGATCTGCTCTTTCTCGAAAAGAAAAGTGATGACGGCAAGGAACGTGTAGGCGTTCTCATCAATAAAGACTGGCATAACAAGCGCATTGTAAGGCGTGATGAAATTCCATATGATTTCGCCGGCTTTAAATGCGTACATAAAGTTTTTGATGAAAAAAGTAAGCCGCGCGAAAACAATGGCGAGATTGAATTAGATAAGTCTGAAATTGTTTTGTTTATGTAATGGCCGTTGATTAAAGAGTGGAGGTTGATTTATCCGTCACACCGGCGAAAGCGGGGATCCATTGTTCTAGTTTTGTCATTTCGCTATTGTAATAAAACCCGTCACCCCCGCTTTCGCGGGGGTGACGGGTTGGCAGGGTTTTTTTGTTGTAATTCTTTCTTAGTGAGATAAACACAATTAAACAGGGTGGCAGATCATGAGTAACAATAATCACAACCAAAGAATGCGCGGTGTCAATTTCGGAGGCTGGCTCAGCCAGATAGATGCGATAGAGGAAAAAGACCCTGAAAAGTTTCCCGGCGCGGATGTACACATGGAAACTTTTATCGGGAACGGTGATTTTGCTAATGTAAAATCATGGGGATTTGACCATGTGCGTCTTCCAATAGATTCTTATCTGTTTTTTACTGATGATGAGAAACCGCTTGCGGACAGGATCGCTAACCTTGACAGAGCGGTAGAACTGTCAAAACAGAATAATCTTAAACTGATAATAGATCTTCACGAATGTCCGGGGCATGATTTTGCGGACAGCACAAAAAGCCCTGTCCAAAAGCTTTTCGCCGATGAACACTATATCAGCAAAGCGAAAAAAATATGGGCATTTATCGCGGAACGCTACAGCATGGAGAGCCATGTTCTTTTTGAATCGCTCAACGAGCCTGTTGCTCCAAGCGCGGAAATCTGGAATGACGTCGCTAAAAAACTTTGCGCCGAAATTCGCCGCTTCGCCTCCAGATCAACCATAATAACCGGCTCCAATATGTGGAACTGGCCAAGCGCTTTTGGTGAGCTTTCACCGATTGATGATGATAACGTTATTTACAGCGTACATTTTTATGAACCGCTTCTCTTTACTCATCAGAACGCTCCGTGGTTAAGCGAACCTGAAACAAAAATTGTTAGAGATTACCCATCGGACTACGGTTCCGGATTTACCCGTAAATATGGTCTAGTGATGTCTAAAGGAGTATGGAACAAAGAGAGGTTTGTACAGGAACTTGAACCTGTTAACGTGTTCAGAAAAAAATATAATGTCGCGGTAATCTGCAATGAGTTTGGCGTGTATACCCCTGTCGCGCTTGACGCGCAGCTTCGCTGGTACAATGATCTGCTCTCCGTGCTTGAGCAGATGAATATAGGTTTTTCATACTGGAATTACAAAAACTTAGATTTCGGGATAATATCCACAGGGGAGAAGCTTCATGAGAAACTGCCTCAATACGATAATCCTGAGAGGATAAACAGATCTTTACTTGAGGTACTCAGAAAATATTAATCAACACCTTTATTACGATTACATTCACACATGAAAATCCATGTAAGAGCGTTGCGCGCAACGCCCTCTTCGTACCCGATAATACACCACCGAAAAAATCACCGCACACACCGGAACCCCAAGCTCGTCTCAGCGAAGTTCGGCGAGAACCAGTGACGGTTTTGTATCCGAAGCTCTGAAACTCCGCTGTACCAGCCGCCTCCCCGGATTGTTCTGTACAGCGCGGATTCCGGTCCCTTAGGGTCGGTATCCTGTGGGTATGAGTATGAATCTCTATCGTAAAAATCCGCTGTCCATTCCCATACGTTGCCAGTCATATCATAAAGGCCGTAGCCGTTTGGCGCAAACAAGGCTACCTGATGAGGCGCTCCCATAGCGCAGCGGCTTTTGTCAGGCACACTGTTACCCCATGAGAAACGGGAGCTTTGCGCTCCGCCCAATGCCGCGTATTCCCACTGCGCTTCTGTCGGCAGCTTCATCCCAACGCTTGCGCAGTACGCACGCGCATGCTGCCAGGTAACGCATACCACAGGCAGATTTGGCCCCCGAAACTCTTTAGGTACAACAACGCCTCTAAACTCTCTTCCCGTCCACTGAAGACACTTTCCATCTCTATAATGAGTAGCGGGACATTTTCCCGCGTCAACACACTTTTTATATTGCATTTCAGTGACCTCTTTAACCATCATACTAAACCCGGATACCGTAATGGCTCTGACCGGCCTCTCATCATCCTCACCGTCATTACTGCCTCGTATAAATGTACCGCCAGGTATGCGCACAATCTGTATCTCTGTTTGAGCGCAGGCGTTTGCGCAGATAATTATCAACGCAGCACTGATTTTAACAAAAAAGTTTGAGATCATCTTAGTGTACTAATTCAATTATTAAAGCTTGTAAATTTATCTTTTAATCAACCGAAAACAAATGCCGAAATAGTAAAAGCTGTTGATAATACAACAAAAACCTTATCGTATCTTTATTTCTTCATTCTGAATTATTATTTCTGCATTAATAAGACGTCTTCTCTACCCCTATGAGCGCGGCAATAAAAATAAAAAACGTAAGCGCTATAAATCCCGCCCTTCTATGCGCTCTTTTGTCAGCTTTTTCAACAGGGTTTGTTTGATTTTCGGAAAATGGTGTTAATTGATTTTCCACAGGCTCAAGGATTATGTTTAGTGTATCACTACTTCCAGATTTTAAGCTCACAGGAATTTCAACCTGTTTATATCCATCGATAGCCGCGCCGATCCGGTAATCGCCGGGCCTCATTTTATCATCTCTGAAAGGCGCTGTTCCGACCGCTTTGCCATCAATATTAAGCTCAGCGCCCTCAGGATCGCTTGTTATCACAAGTAACGCAGGACGCAGAAGATCAAAGTGCAGATCCGCGCCGGCGGAATCAAGTTGAATCGTTACCCGGCGTCTGAAATGACCGCTTTTGCTCAACTCAATAACATATGAACCTGTATCGAGGTCTGTTATCTCTACAGGTGTAAGCCCATAGCTTCGCTCACCAATCTTCAGAGCGGCCTCTGTGGGATCGGTGCTGATTTTAAGTGTTATAACACTGCTATCTCCGCCGCTGGAATCGGCCTGCGCTTTTTCAGATTCTTGCGGCTTATCAGCAGCATTATCGGCCTTTTTCATCGTTTCAGCCAAATTCTCTACTTGCGGAACCGCGGAGGGTGTGGAATCATTTTTCTGTGACTGAGCCGAAACCGCGCCAAAAAACGCCATCAATGTCAAAACAACTATTTTATTCATCATCTTATCTCCATATAATTTTGCCGCATTATTGAAAACACAAAATACAATGAGAGTACCCTAAAGTATATTTAGTATTTATATAATATAATACAAATCTTATTGAAGGAGGCAGCAGAGTGAATCAAATTCAGACATTAGCTATTATAAAACCTGACGCTATACGAAATAAAACCGCCGGTAAGATACTCAGCATTATAGAAGACAGCGGTTTAACAATCGAAGCGGTTAAAATGATGCGGCTCACTAAAGAACTCGCAGGCGCGTTTTATGCCGTACACAGGGGAAAACCATTTTACGAAGAACTTTTGGATTTCATGTCTTCGGGACCATGCTTTGTTCTCACCCTTTCAGGTGAAAACGCAATCACCCGTTGGAGAGAACTTATGGGCGCTACTAATCCCGCAACGGCAGCTGAAGGAACAATACGCAAACTATACGGCACCAACATACAGTTCAACGCCTGTCATGGTTCCGACGCACCCGAAACCGCTCGTCAGGAAGTATCTTTCTTCTTTTCCGGCACGGATTTTTTGTAGGAATTATTGTGATGTGTGTGTTTATTCGGGCGAAGCAAGCGTAGTTAGAGAATCGGGCGGCAGGTTGGCGTCCTTACGTTGAGAACGCAAGCCAGTCCTTGTTTTTTATTTGTACATTGTAATTTGTAATTTGGATATTCGATAATGGCAACTGCTCCCGCAAAGAGAGCTGAGTGGAATTCAACTCTATCGTATTGGCTGACACCCGCACGTTTATGCGCGGTTGCTGCGTATTTCCTTTTTGCAGGATTGACTGTCGCTCAAAGCGATTCTTCTGATGTAAACGAAGCGGCAGCTACAATTGAAGTTGCTCCTAAAAAAAGTAACGACGCCCTTACAGATACCATTTTTTACGAATCAGAGTACATTGATTATGACGCTGATAAAAAGGTGCTTCTGCTCTTAGGACAGGCGCAGGTAAAGTACCAGAATATAACTCTTCAGGCGGATACCATTGTTTACACTGTAGACGAAAATCAGTTTCAGGCGAGAGGGAAACCTCAGCTTATAGAGGGCAGCGATACAACTGCCGGCGACTTTATGGTTTACAATATAAAAACCCGTCGCGGACGTGTCAGCTACGCCACGATCCACTTTGAGGATACTTACTTTACCGGAAGCAGCATTGTTAAAAGCGCGGAAAATCATCTTTACATTGATGAGGGTGATTATACATCCTGTATTAACGCGGAGCATCCCGATTATTTTTTCTACAGCAGAAATGTGAAAATCATTCCTAACGATAAAATTATCAGCCGTCCGGTTATTCTTAACATTGGCGACGCGCCGATTATCATGCTTCCGTATTTTATTATGCCTTTGCAAAAGGGACGCCGCAGCGGCTGGCTTACTCCAATGTGGGGAGGAAATTTAAACCGGGGCGGATATGTAGATAACATCGGTTATTACTACGCGCCAAATGACTATGTAGATTTCACAATCCGCGCCAAGGCTCAGGAGTTCAGCAGCTTTGTATTAAATGCCTCTAGCAACTATGCCCTGCGCTACACCCTTGACGGGTACGTTTCAGGAAGATACGTTCTTGATAACAATTTAGAAAATGCCGGGCAGCAGTGGGCGCTGGAGTACAGGCATAACCAGCTCCTTACTCCCGATGGGAGAACACGCTTGAGCGGTTACGGTGAGCTTCTTTCAACCCGTACTTTTAATCAGTTGTACAGTGATGAAACGCGCGAAATTGAAAAGCAGCAGCTTGACGCTAATCTCTCTCTCTCTCATAAATTTGAGAGCATAAACGCTTCGGCGAATTTAGTATGGCGCAGAAATCATAACTTAACTACAGACCGCATTCTGGAAGATATGCCCTATCTTGACTTTAACTTGCACAACAGGGCTATCTTCCCGTTTGTACCCGGCAGCGATACTTCTAAAACCGAACCATCGTGGTATAACAATATTTACTACTCCTATAACACAAAGGCAAATGTTCGCCGGGACGTTTACGGCGCCGACTCCCTGCCAGGCTTTATCCGCCCCGGTATGGAACACAACTTAAACCTAAACTCCTCTCAAAAGATTTTAAAATACCTCGATATTTCCCCATATTTCGATACGCGTGCGTCAATGTTCTACGGAGCCATCGACACTCTTGTCAAAGACACTCTGTATATCAAAGACACTGTTACTTATAAAGTTAAAAATCCTGACAAGGATACACGTTATCCTTATTACACGCTTCTTGACCAGATTCCGGAGTACTTTATAAATGAAAACGGCGATCTTGACACATTGTATACGATTATAAAAGAAAGCCCTCAGAGGACGCATTTAGTGCGCGATACGTTAAATAACGAGTTTAACCTTGTGCGTTCGTGGAGAGCGGGAGTAAACTTGTCAACACGGATTTACGGAATCTTTCCTGTCGGAATATTCAATGTCACAGGTGTACGCCACATACTGACTCCAACTGTGGGATACAGCTACGTTCCAAAACACAATTTAGACAGAACATTTTATGATGTCAGAATCGCCTATGACGCTCCCCGCTCCAAACCGCAGCAGCTTGTAAACTTCAGTCTCGCCAACCAGTTTCAGGGTAAAAGATTTGTTGGCGAAGGAAATAGCAAAAAAGAGCAGAAGTTCGATATTCTCAACGTGTCCGCAAGCACGGCTTATGACCTCGAGGCCGATAACCGTAAATGGCGGGATCTGCAGCTTAGCGCAAGCACAAGCTACAGTTTTTTGCGACTGGGGTATTCATCCGGTTTCTGGTTCTATGACAGCGATAACAAGCTAGTTACCCCTATACAAAAAGATTACAGTATCAATCTTACATCAAGCAATCTTAGTGTGTCAGGCAGTTTTTGGGACGGCGACCTTCTCAGACTCGATTCGCTGCGCTCCTATGTAGACCCTCTTGACCACCAGGGACGCAGCGGCGGATCACAAAGCTGGAATCTTGGTTTTTCACCAAGCTACAACTACCGGGCACGGCGGATCACTCCCGAAGAACCATTTATACCAACTAAATCATTCAATCTCAGCACCACCGCGGGATTCGGTTTCACAAACTCTCTGTCCGTACGGTGGAACGGAAATTACGACTTTTCCAGCAATCAATTTACTCATAACAACTTTCATTTTATGTATGATCTTGAGTGCTGGGAGATGCGCTTTACGTGGAGACCTGAAAAGATTAATCCGGGATACGCTTTTGTTGTGAATGTTAAGAAAATACCTGATATCAAGTGGGAGCAAAAGGGGTCGAAACCGGTGTCTCAGTATTCTGATTCCTATTATTATTAGCTTTTAAAGAGCCATGCCTTCCTTACCCAAAAACTCCTCAATATTCAAATGCCTTATCCCATTTCTGCTCATATCAAATTCATCCATACTTATAACATATTTGGGATAGTTATCGTTAATCTTTTCAAGATTGCCGAACTCTCTCTCCTTTGTCGCTTCCTCAATGAGATAATAACATACCTGAATATAAACAGGCTTGTTGTTTCTAACCGCAATAAAGTCTATCTCTTTTACAGCATCCACAATTCCGACAGTAACTTTGTAGCCTCTGCGAAGCAATTCAAGGCATACAATATTCTCCAGAACTCTTTCGATGTCCTGATTGTTTTTGCCGTAAACAGCTTCGCGCAGTCCATGGTCTGCAACATAGTATTTTTCGTTGACTGACAATATTTTCTTACCCTTAATTTCCTGTCTTTTTATCTGATAGAACAGATACGCGTCTTCGCAAGCTCTTATATAATTCAAAACCGTATCCGTGCTAACTTTACGCTGCTCATTTTTGAAATATTTTGCGATAGATGTTGCGGAAAAAGTTTGACCGATATTGGCCAGAATGTAGGTAATTATGCGCTCCAGCAGATCTACATCACGTATATTGTTCCGTTTCACAACGTCTTTCAATATGATGGAATTGTAAACATCATCAAGATACACTTTTATAGCGTTTTTATCATCAATAATGCTGTTCAAAAACGGCATGCCGCCGATTTCTAAATAATCCATGAACGTATGATCTTTGTTAATTTCCCTGAACTCTTCAAAAGAAAACGGATATATAACAAACTGTACATACCTGCCCGCAATGTAAGTTGCAAGCTCGCCGGACAACAGCTTTGCGTTCGAACCTGTGATATAGATGTCCGCGTCAAAATCAACACGAAAAGAGCTTACCGCTTCTTCCCATTTTTGGACTTCCTGAATCTCGTCGAAAAAAAGATAAAACTTCTCTTTG
The DNA here is from genome assembly GCA_031254105.1 of Chitinispirillales bacterium. Lineage (GTDB taxonomy): Bacteria > Fibrobacterota > Chitinivibrionia > Chitinivibrionales > Chitinispirillaceae > WRCH01. The sequence continues at coordinate 69,661 of JAIRVB010000035.1, read as the reverse complement.
CTATCGCCAACTTTTCGCGTTATATAATCATAAAGGGCGTCAGCTTTAAGATATTTACTGTTTTTTTTACTTTCAAAGTTCATTAATATGCTTCGATGCGGAAAGTTTATCTCTTTGCAGAGCAATTCAAGCATAATGGACTTGCCGCTGCGGCGAATACCTGTTAAAACTTTGACAACATCTTTCCCGATAAACGGACGAATTTGTTTCATATACAATTCACGCTTAATCAAAGCAATCAACCTCCTTTTCGCTACACAATATATTGTAGAATATAGACGATGGTAATAGCATATTCCAAATATTTATCGATTATAGTCGATAAATATTATCATACACACTTGAGTGAAAAATAGTTTTTACCAATTTCATAAACTATATTCGACAAAAACCAACTTTTCAAATATTTATCGGTTATAGTCGATAAATATTATTAAAGCTTGATTGGATTTAAGATAAATTTAAATAGTTTGGGGAAAAAAGTTAGTGATTACCGGCAAAACAAGCACATCGATAACCTACTGCCTGAAAAACTACTTTTTAGCTAAAGAGCCCATTAGGGCATCAATAGCTCCAAATAGAAAAGTTGCCGGCGCGTTCCAATTTATGGCGACTTCGTTTGACGCGTAGCTTTTATAAACATCTTCGTAGCTTTTAGCGGGAAGCGTATGTTTGTATGTTACCTCATGAGCCTTATCCTGCTGTCCGGCGTTTGGGCCTCCCACTAAAAATCCGGGGATAACTACGTTATCATCAGTCGGCGCGGTTTGCCTTTTTTGCTGCCGGGCAACTCCTGCTTTGTCAATTCCGGCAGCTACAACAACATGCCTGTGGTGAGGATTGGCCGCATATCTGGTTCCAATGCCTGTCATAAAGGAGATTCCGGCGGCGTTTTTACCCAACAGATAATCTGCTATTTCACAAGCTCCAAAGAGATATTTGTTATCATTGGTAATTTTGTACGCGTAAACCATGGCTATGCCTTTATTGGCAAACATTGAGTTTGAACCCCAGATAAAATTGAGGTCAGGCACTCTGTAAAGATGCTGATCCATTTGGTTAAGCCACTTATCAGCAGTTCTCACAATAGAAGCGCGGATGCTGTCCTGAGCTGCTTTGGGAAGATCGTTTTTAATAGCCGCGAGTGAAAGAGGCGCCAAGCCATGAACATTCTGCCATGAGGGCTCGCTTTTGTAGGCTATATCTTTTGTATTAAGAAAATCGGCGAATTGTTTCTCTTTTGTGGTTATAAAAAGTTCCGCTGCCGCCCAGATAAACTCATCCTCAAAATTAACGTCCTGGTATTCGCCGGTTTTTACATCGCTGGGATTCTTGAAAGGTATATTATTGTTCTTTTGCGCCCAATCCCAGGCTCTCCTCGCTCTCGCGATACAGTCAGCCGCGTATTGCCTGTCAAAGGCAGCGTAAACTCTTCCAGCCATAGCCATAGCTGCGGCAAAATTGAGAGCGGAAGAGGTGCTTTTTCCAATCACATACCGTTCCCCTTCATCTTTATCAGGCATGATATAGCCGGGAAAAGTTAGGGTCGTAAGCTTAAAGAATACTCCGCCATCTTTATCCTGCATCGTTTTCATCCAGTCAAGATTGTACTTTATCTCATCAAGGATATCGGGACGGCCATTACCGGACTCCGGTATATTTAAGCTTCTATCTGGGAAATAATTTGGATAATTTTCGTAAAAAGATAAAAGTGTTCCTACTGTAATTCCCGAATTAACCATGTACTTGCCGAAATCACCCGCGTCATACCACCCGCCCGGCGAACTCATCTTTCCAGAGCTTTGACCGCTTGATGGATGAAAGGAAACCGCCGTATCGGGATGACCGGCAGCTCTGGCCCACTTTCCAGCCAGTTTATCACTTAACTCATGAGAGCAGCGCTGAAAATAGAAAGTTCGTGTAGAAGCGCGCGCCGCGTCTCTGTAGATATCAGAAGAGATATAAAACGGGTAAGACTCTGTTTTGTTTTTATTATTAAGTACAAGCTTATAGCGCCCCGGATTATCAAGGATCGAAAAATCAGCCTGCCGCCCGGTTTCGCCGGACTGAGCCCAGGTGATAGGAGCGCTGAGATTACCGCGAAAGACAGACCGGCCGTCTGACGCGCGAACAATTTGAAACTCCGTAGCATCAGAGGTAGCGATGCTGTTTATTACAACAGCCACCTTACGGGAGCTTGGGTAAAACCCTGTCTGGTTAATCCTGATATCTTCCATGGATGCTGCCGCTGTTAGAGGTAATATTAAAAATAAGATAGTGAGAGCTTGGCAGGTTAATGGACGTTTTTTCAAAATCAGTGCTCCTCAATAAAATGGACTTTTATTATAACGTTTAATCACAATAAAATATACAGTCGCATAGCAGTTAAGCAAAATTAATGCAAAAAATTTCCTAATCTTTGCATTAGTACTTTTTCCGCGCCCTGAATGGGGGGTACATAGCTATAAACTGTCTTTATAAACTCGCGTTTTAACGTGGGGGAAACCATGAACAAAAGAGGCGTCTGTTTTTATTAATAAACTGTAATAGCGTTGCACGCAACACCCCTTCACCCACGCTTCTCGCGCGCATCCCCATGTTGAAACATGAGACTCCGAAGAGAGCCTAACGGCTCTCCCCCGCAGGATGCGGAAAGAGAAGAGTGGTACTTGTTATATGGTGTGAGTTATTGGGGATAATAACGCAATACCACTCAATCATCTCAATCAGCATTACTGTGCGTTTGTTACGAGATCATGCAGCCTTGTAAAAATCGTATTGTCATAGTCATCCCTCACCGAAACCTCTTTGACATCATAGAGCTTCTCAAGCTGGCAAACGATCTGCTCCAATCTATCGTCGTTGTTTACAAGAAGATACACTTTGCTTTGTGTTCCGTTACCGATTTCACCGCACAGAATACCTTCAAGGTTAAAGGCTCGTCTTGAGAACAACCCTGTTACGTGAGACATAACGCCGGGATGGTTGTTTACGATAAGCTCTACGACTGTTCTTGCTGTTGTGCTCATTGTACTTATCCTCCAATCATCTGCAGGTTTGCCGCTCCAGGGGGAACCATCGGCAGAACATTGTGGGTGTGGTCAACGTATATATTGATAAGCGCCGGGCCATCCTTCGCCATTACCAGCGGCAATGTTGTTTTAAGGTCTCCGATTGAGTCCACCTGATACGCCTCTATCCCAAATCCTTCAGCAATAGCTGTGAAATTCGGGTTTGACTTGAAGTGGGACGCTATGTAATTCTTCTCAAAAAACAGCTCCTGCTGTTGACGCACAAGCCCAAGATATCCATTGTTAAAAAGTATGATTTTCACATTGAGCTTATGTTCATCTAAAGTGGCAAGCTCCTGAATGTTCATCAGAATTGATCCATCGCCTGTAAAACATATCACCTGCTTCTTTGGATTTGCAAGCGCGGCGCCAAGCGCGGCTGGCAGGCCAAAGCCCATAGTTCCAAGACCGCCTGAAGAGAGCAGCGTACGGGGAGACTTCACCGGATACCCCTGCGCAACCCACATCTGGTGCTGGCCGACATCTGTTGTGACAATAGCGTCATCATTGGACGCGGCAGCTATCTCTTTAATGATCTCAAGAGGATGCATACCATCATCAGCGTTCTGCGAACTCCACGGATATTTTTGTTTTTCGGTTTCTACTCGTTTCACCCACTCCTCGCGTTTGTCAGCGCCAACCAAATCAACAAGAACCGGAAGTACTGCTGCGAGATCGCCTGTAATGCCAACTTCAGGCCTGCGCAGTTTTCCAATCTCTGATTTATCAATATCGATATGGATTACTTTTGCGCTTGGGCAAAATTCAGCAAGTTTACCCGTGGCGCGGTCGTCAAATCTTACTCCAAGAGCTATCAGAAGATCACTTTCATGAACAATATTATTTGTATAGCGGGCTCCGTGCATCCCAAGCATTCCCAAATAAAGAGGATGGTCGTGAGGCATAAGACCAAGTCCCATCAACGTAAGGGTAGCCGGGATACCGTTTTTTTCCGCTAATTTGATAACCTCCTTAGATATACCGGAGTACATCGCGCCGCCGCCCGCATAGATTACGGGGCGCTTTGCCTCATTTATCATAGCTGCCGCCCGCAAGAGCGCGTCATTGTCAAAGTACGCAAGCCCCTCTTTTTTGCCGGGCTGCGGCCAGGTGTTAAACTCAATCTGTTGGAGCTGTACATCTTTAGGTACGTCAATAAGCACAGGACCGGGTCTGCCTGATGCCGCTATGCGAAACGCTTCGGGGATTACAGTGAGAAGTTCCGCGGCGGATCTCACTAAAAAGTTGCATTTGGTAATAGGAACAGTCATTCCGTAAGTATCAACTTCCTGAAAAGCATCAGTGCCGATAAGCGAGTGAGCAACCTGTCCTGTTATAGCCACTATAGGAACAGAATCAAGACGCGCGTCCGCTATCGCGGTAATAAGATTTACCGCGCCCGGGCCGGATGTGGCGAAGCATACTGCGGTTTTTCCGGTTGAACGCGCCATGCCCTGAGCTAAAAATCCGCCCGCCTGTTCCTGGCGTACTAATATGTGACGGATTATTTTGCTTTTAAAGAGAGCGTTGTACAGAGGAAGATTTGACCCGCCGGGAATTCCGGCGATTGTGTCGATCCCCTGCCGTTCGAGCAGATTGATTATAATTTCTGCTCCTGATAACTTCATACATCCTCCTTCTAACTGTGGTAATAAGAAGCGCAATATAATAACGCCTCAACAAAAAAGCCCCCGCTGCCCTTACCGCGGGGGCTTTTTAGGGTAAATTTGGAAATTCACCGCTATAAAATAAAGTCTGGTATGTGATATTTGCAAAATAAATCGACAAACGCGGTGTTTTTGTGAGGCACAGCGGAATCTCAATCGTCCGTTTTTTCATTTTCTTGCTCAATCAATAATCTAATCCTGAATGCAAGTTGTTCTTTGTCTGGCATGACGTTTTAAAAGGTTGTTAAAAATGTTTTCAGGGGGATTAAAGATATTATGCGCGAAAACAGCCTATCCTCATATTACGCGCCGCCAACAAAAAATGGTATTACTCTTGCGTCTCCGCATAAAATATGAGGAGCTGGCTTCCTCTGCGCTACTATTCACATTTGATAACAAGTTTATACCGGTCAGGAGAGATCTCTATGAACAAACTTTTATTGGTTACGGCAGCTCTTGCGGTTACGCTTACCTCTTGTTTTATCGATGACAAAGGCAATGATCCTGTTAAATCAGGAAATGGACCGAGTAATGCCGCTGTTGAGGTGATATTGGGTGACGGGACTCTTCCTTACAAACTGTTTTTGGAATTAAGCACGGATAAACAGGAAACCATATATGACACTGTAATAATTAACAGTAAAAATATAAGTCGCACGTTTTTTGATCTCGCTCCTCATGCAGAGTGGAAAATCAATGCGTATACTGTTAATAGAGATGACTCAATAATGCACACCGGAACTAATACTTTCTCTCTTCCGCCCAACCAGACCACCAAAATAATTATGGAACTTCAGGCAAATTACTTCAGTATGCATGCCTTTTTCACACATGCGGCGGAGAACATGACCCGAGCTGAAATTATAGTTGATGACAGGTACACGTTTGTTTCCCCGGCAGAGGGAGGGGATACTATAACGGTAGATATAGACTACATTCCTCTTAAAAGTCAATACTATGTAAAAGGTATTGTTTACGGTATGTACAATGGGGCGGAAGTTCTGCTTTACGCAGGAGACACAACTGTTACGCTGCCATGGTATGATGACAACACAGTAATTTTTACGCTTCTACGGGAAGCGGCTCACCCTGGTCAGGGATCTGAAACGATGTCTGTATGGCTTCTTCCCGAAGGCGGTAATACACACGCAGGAAGAATCGGGCAACCAATCTATTTTAGCGGAACAGGGCATTATTACGATGTTGTAACATTTAACAGAAATATAACATGGGACGATGCCAAAGTTTATGCGGAAGCGCTCTCCTACAAAGGAATGCAGGGACATTTAGTCGCAATAACAAGCGCCGAAGAGAATGATTTTGTCTGGCGTTACTTGGCCGCTCAGTCAGGCGTTACCCAGCTGTTTATCGGAGGTTACCAGTACCCTAAAACCAGTATCCCTGATTTAAATTGGAATTGGGTCACAGGTGAATCGTGGGGATACACAAACTGGAAGCGGGATGAACCTAATGACCGTAATGGAAATGATGAAATCTGGCTCACGATGTGGGCCTATGCAGGAACATGGAACGACCAGATTGATAGGCTTCGGGGTTATATAGTAGAATTTGGACCGCCAAGACAGCAGGCAAGCCGCAGGACGTTTCAGAGTTTTATAAGAGAAGTGCTCCACCGCTCCCCTCTCACATTCATCCGAGCCTGGTGACGTACAGGAGCAGGTTACAAATGTAGAATGTACAAATAATAGAGTAATGATTGACTTACTGCAGAAGAATGGAACGATAACTAACCCTCTATTTCTTCTGCAATTATTTCTACATTGTACATTGCAATCTATATTTTATTATATTTATCAGCTATGTACGGGCGCTACACGCCTATCCCGCTCCCGAAAATCAAACAGGAAAACAATGATGCCGCATCTTTCATCCCTCCCCCTTCCGCCATATGCCATAAACATATTTATTTTAGTTGGTATTGCGCTGGCGATGCATCAGGTTGCCTTGCGGATTTTTTTACTTGTGTTTACAGCAGTGGGCAGAAAAACCGAATCTAAGCTTCATGGTATTATTCTGCGAAGAAAAGTTATCAGCCGCGCGTTTATGCTGCTTCCGGCAATTATTATTTCATTTGGTCTGCCGCTGATCCCCGGTGTTGCCGCGGAAGTTTTTAATATGCTTGAGAAAGCGGTTAATCTGTATTTTGTTATTGCGAGCATAACCATTTATGATAGTTTATTGAGTGTTGTCCTTGACTTTTACAGCTTGCGTGACCGGTCTAAAAAAGTAAGTATCACAGGAATTATTCAAGCTCTTAAGGTGATCGGCATTTTTTTTGGTTTTATTATAGCTGTAAGTTTTCTTGCGGAAAAAAGTCCGGTGTATTTCCTTTCAGGGCTTGGGGCTTTTACCGCAATACTGCTTTTAATATTCAGAGATTCGATTTTAGGGCTTGTCGCCGGAATTCAGCTTTCTACCATGGATCTTGTCCGCAAAGAAGACTGGATCGAAATTCCAAAACACGGGGCTGACGGAGAGGTAATCGACATATCGCTTACAACAGTACAGGTACGTAATTGGGACAAGACTATTACAGCTATCCCAGCTTATGAACTTATCTCATCATCATTTAAAAACTGGAGAGGGATGAAAGAGTGCGGCGGCCGGCGCATAAAACGCTCTCTGCGTTTTGACATAAACAGCATCCGCTTTCTCACTGAACAGGATCTTGAGTATCTGCGTAAAATTAAGCTGCTGAAACCTTATCTCGAGAATAAACTCTCTGAGATTGAAAAATCCAATACCGCATGTTTTTCTGATGTGGATCTTTCTGTTTTGGTAAATGGAAGACGACTAACTAACATAGGTACTTTCAGAGCTTATTGCAACGCTTATCTGCGCGGACACCCTGGCATACACAAGGATCTGATAATTATGGTTCGGCAGCTTGATGTGACGGAATTCGGGTTGCCGCTGGAGTTGTATGTATTTACCAATGATACAAAATGGACGGTTTATGAAGATATCCAGTCAGATATATTCGACCATTTACTTTCAATTTTACCGGAATTTGGATTGAAAGCTTATCAAAGATAATGTACAAATAAAGACAGGATGACATTCTGTTGAAGCGCGCAGGGGTTCATATTTTCTGTTTTTTTGGAATTCCATTTGCTTTGCTTGACATTCTAGTGCGATTAAACCATACTTATATATGATGGGGAGTTTTGGATTAATGGGTGAGCAAATGATAGACATACGGTTAACGGATCGTTTTCAGGGTAGTGTAGATGACCTTGGACGATTTCAGGATGCGTTGACCCATGAGGACAGAGATGGTTGGGAGCAGTACATCCGCAGCTCTGAAGAAAACAGGGTAAATCTGCGTGGAATGCTTCTTTCCGGCTATGATTTAAGCGGCTGGAGTCTTGAAGGTGTAAATGTAATTAACTCAACATTTACCGGAAGCAATCTACAGGATGTAAATTTCAGAAGCGCTGATCTGACCGGCGTAAACATGAGCGATGCTGATCTTTCCGGCGCTGATCTCTCTGACACTCTTCTTTACGGAGCCAGAATGGCCCGTGCGTTGATAACTAACGTTAATCTGCGAGGCGCCAAACTTACTACCGCAAATCTGGGGGGCGCGGATTTAACAGCAAGTGATCTCAGCGAAGCTGACTTTACGCGAACCGATCTCAGAAAAGTCAAAATGTCAGGCATAAAAGGTCATGGCGCTACATTCAAGGGAGCTCATATGAATGAGGCTAAGCTGTGTGACTGTGATTTTAAGAATGCCGATTTCAGCGGTGTAGACGGCCGTTTTATTATTGTCGAAAACAGCGACTTCTCCGGCGCGGATCTTCGCGGCAGCAATTTCGCCCGCTCCGCATTTACAAACGTCTTAATGAATCAAGCCAATTTGTCGCTTGTTTTTTTTAGTGATTCACTTTTGCAAAAAGTAAGCCTGGTTGACGCCAATCTCAGAGGATGTTCTTTGCCGAGGCAGTAAGCAATGCGGAAAGAAAATTCTCAAACGCAAAAATAAAAATAAGACTTTGGAGTTTTTTATCTCGATGAATCCAATTCTTATGATTTTTATTTCCGCATTGTTCTCGCAAGCTTCTGCCCCTTCCATTCAAATCTGCAAAATACCCCAAGCAGTACTGCCGCAAGAACCATTGGAAGTTGAATGAGTGAAGCTGGCGGTATGAATATTCTTAAATTTTTTTTACCGAAAATCCTGGTACCAGGGATAAGTAAAACCAACTCTCCGGCTAATTTGACAAAAAGCAGAGAAATTGTGACCGATAAATAAGAAGCGTCAAAAAAAGAAGCGACCGCCGTAAACGCAATGGTAAGATAAAACAGAAAAACAGCCGATAATAATAAAACTTGACTGGGCCTGTAATGCACTGTTACCGACCCCCAGCGTCTGCGTTGTTCAAAAACAGCGCCAACCGTTGGAGTTGGAGCTGTTTCTACATTTGCCCGATTGTCAGCCATAAAGCGCACTTTCCACCGTTTACTTTTCCAAACTCTCTGCAGGAGATGGTCATCATCACCCAACACGACCTTATTATCAGCTCCATAACCGCCTATCTCTTCAAACGCTGATTTACGAAAAGCAAGGTTGTTCGCGTTGGAATTAATGGGAAGACCGCAACCGATTGCGGCGGCGGCTATTACTCCATGGGAGAGAAAGTCAATCGCCTGAAGTCCGAAAAATAATTTGTTCATCCCGTCTATATATTCGTAAGATGTTATCCCCTGAACAAGTCCGGTGTCCGGTTTAAAGTATCTGCCGATTGTGGAGAGCCACTCAGGCTGTACAACACAATCCGCATCTGTAAAAACTATTATCTCGTTTACCGCGGTTTCTATGCCCTTTGATACCGCGTATTTTTTGGGTGATATCCCCGCAGGAGTCTCAGTAATGGTTATGACTTTTAAATTTTGAAAACGTTTTTGCAAATTACACAAAATCTCCGGTGTTGTGTCTTGAGATCTGTCATTAATAACTATCACCTCATAACGATCGTCTGATAGGTTCTGAGTAAATATCGTTTGTAAACATTTTTCGATATTGCGTTCTTCATTACGTGCAGCTACCACTACAGAAAAAGAGAGATTGTTTTCTTCACCTGAAGCGGAATCAAGACGGTACAAACCGTTGCGTAAAAAGAATATAACAGCGGTAAACCCGAGTGTTGAGATTACTATAATGAACGTCATAAATTACCTTTACCAATTATATTTCGCGGCAAGCGGGAAACGTCTTCCCGACCCGAAAGCTTTACCGGTTACTTTCAATCCGGGAGCTGACTGACGGCGCTTGTATTCATTTGCGGCAACCATTTTGGCGATCCATTTTACCATATCCGCGTCATATCCGGCTGCCGCTATCTCAGCCGCCGATTTGCCCTTTTCGATAATCATTTCTAAAACCGAGTCTAATACTGGGTATGGGGGAAGTGAATCCTCATCTTTCTGATTTGGCCGCAGTTCGGCTGATGGCGCTTTATCAATTGTCCGGCGAGGGATGATCTCCCTGTTTCTGTTGATATATGCGGCAAGTTTGTAAACCATGCCTTTGTAGAGATCCGAAATGACCCCCAAACCTCCGTTCATATCGCCATATAACGTGCTGTAACCCATTGCGGTTTCACTTTTGTTACTTGTCACAAGCACCATATGGCCGAATTTGTTTGATAAAGCCATCAGCAGTGTGCCGCGTATACGTGCCTGAAGGTTTTCTTCGGCAATACCGCATTGAGTGTCTTTAAATAATGGTTGCAATGTATTGAGGAAAGCACTGAACGATTCCTCTATATTGATAATAGAAAATTTTATCTCAAGATTGGAAGCTAACTCACGGGCGTCAATAACGCTCTCCTCAGAAGAGTAGCGCGACGGCATGGCTATACCCCAAACATTTTCCTTTCCAAACGCTCCAACAGCCAAAGCGCACACAACCGCGCAGTCTATACCACCTGAAAGACCGATAACCACTTTCGAAAGACCGCATTTTTTTACATAATCAAAAAGCCCAAGCGTCAGAGCATCATGCAGCGACTCCATTTCATCACTCTTTGCAGTTTTGATCGGACTGACAACCTCCGAAGTATTGAAGACCACTACCTCTTCACGAAAAGCCGGCAATTGACAACACACATTTCCATATGAATCAAAAACTTTACTAAAACCGTCAAAAACAAGTTCATCGTTTCCGCCGATTTGATTTACAAAAACAAAAGGCAGGCCATGCTTAACCGCGTGATTACGCATCACCCCTTTGCGTAAATTTTGTTTTCTTAAAAAAAAAGGCGAGGCGGAAATATTAATAAGAAGCGTTGCTCCAGCCGCAACCATCTCCCCGATGGGATCACTGGTGTAACGTCTGTATATGAACAGTTCTTCATCATTCCAGGCATCTTCGCAGATACTTATGCCAAGCGTTTCACCTTTAAATTTTACAATTGAAACTGATGGCGAAGGATCAAAATATCTATTCTCATCGAAAACATCATAAAACGGCAGCAACGATTTATTCTGCTGAAACAGAATCTCTCCCGCATATATAAGCAGCGCCGAATTAAAGAGCCCTTTCCCATTTACAGTATTAGAAAGCATAACGCTTCCCACGATAATTCCTGTATCAGAGAAGGAACGGGTAACTTCTTTTATTTTATCAACAGCCGCTAAATTTTTGTCAATAAACCATTTTTCTTCAAGTAAATCACGCGGAGGATAGCCCGATAAAAAAAGCTCCGGGAATACCAGCAGATCCGGTTTCTTTGGGGATGTCTCATGAAGTACACGGATAACAGTATCCGCATTGCCAAAGAGATCCCCGACCAGTGGATTGAGCTGGCATAGAGCTATTTTCATGCAAGCCCTGATTCAATCAGCGATTTTCCCGTCATCTCCGCAGGAGCTTCTATTCCCATAATCCGCAACATTGTTGGAGCAATGTCAGCAAGGGTACCGCCTTCACGCAGTTTCAGACTACCCGCGCCTATAATTGTCAACTGCACAGGATTTGTAGTATGCGAAGTCATCGGCGTTACGCCGTCGTCAAGTTTGGTCTGTTCAGCGTTTCCGTGATCAGCGGAAAGAATACACGCCCCGCCCTGCTTTAAGGCGGCTTCGACTATATCGTGAACGCATGTGTCAACAGTTTCCACAGCTTTAATAATAGCGTCATAAACTCCCGTATGACCAACCATATCGCAATTGGCAAGGTTGCAGATCACCGCATCGTATTTACCGCTGCTTATCGCTTCAACAAGCTTATCTTTAACCTCAATAACGCTCATCTCAGGCTTCAAATCATATGTGGCGACTTTAGGACTTTCAACTAAAATTCTCTCCTCATTCGGAAAAGGGTCATTACGCTGACCATTAAAGAAAAAAGTGACATGCGCATACTTTTCCGTTTCAGCGCAACGCAGCTGCTTTAAACCGTTATTTGAAAGTACTTCACCAAGGAGATTTGTATTTTTCATTTCAGGAAAAGCCTCAATAAAATTTCCATTATCATAATAATGGGTCATGGCTACAAAGCATTTAACTAACTCACCGCGTTTAAACTCGTTAAATGACGGTTCAACCATTGCTTTTGTAAGTTGACGAGTGCGGTCGAATCTAAAGTTAAAAAATATGACAGAATCTTTGGAGGAGATACCTTTATAATTTAAGATATGCGGCTTTATAAACTCATCGTTTATACCTTCAGCGTAAGACCGCTCTATAGCTTCCTTCCAACTGCCAGCCTCAACACCCTTACCTTCCATAATAGCTCTGTACGCAAGTTCCGTTCTGTCCCAGCGGTTGTCGCGGTCCATCGCGAAGTAGCGGCCGATTACTGTCGCCACCCGTCCCACACCAGCTTCATCAATTCCTTTTTGCAAAAAGTCCATGTGCTTCATTGCTGACTGCGGAGGAGTGTCACGTCCATCGGTTATTGCGTGTATGAGGACATTTGAGAGTCCCTTATCACGACAGAGTTCGAGCAGCGATATGCAGTGGCGTGTAACCGCGTGAACGCCCTCCTCTTGAATCAACCCTATCAGATGCAAATTCCCGCCGTTCTCCTTCGCAAAACTGATGGCCTTCAAAAAAGCCTCATTAGTAAAAAAATCTCCATCTTCAATACTTTTATCAATTTTTGTGAGGCTCTGATAAATTGTGCGTCCGGCGCCTATGTTCAGATGTCCTACTTCGCTGTTACCCTGATAACCCTTAGGAAGCCCTACACTAAGACCGGAAGTTTGAAGCAGCGTTGTCGGGTTTTCCTTTTCATACGCGTCGGTAAATGGAGTTTTCGCCATATAAATTGCGTTTGCGGGGACATCTTTACCCTTACCCCAGCCGTCCCTCAGAATCAGACACACAGGTCTTTTTTTCATGCTTGCTCCTTTGTATATGCTGCCGTTTACGATATTTTTATTCGGAAAGAACATCACCCTCCCAAACAGGAGAGTTGTCTTTGAAACTATATAATATAGAAAAACGCAAGGAAAGCGTGGAAGATATAATAGTAATCAAAATTTTTCCTCTGCGGATAATTTGCCTTCACTCAATAAAACAGGCATCAGTAATGAACGCCGTAAATTGCATCCGTATAATTCGGATTGACATTATTTAATAGAAATCAACTCGTATTATCGGTAAAGTTATAAAATACCATATGCCGGATTATAAATTGTATTGTTTACGTTCAAATAATGAGATTCCTTGTTGCAAACACTTGCATTTAGGGAAAAAACATTGTATACTTATAGTAACAAAGATATTTATATCTCATCGTCCATGAGTGCGCAGCTCTACAAAATTGTAATATCACTTGCAAAAATAAAACTTTTTACAACCGTCACTTTTTTCTAAAAGGGGAGTAGTTACTATGGCTAGAATCACAAAAGCTCAGCTTGCTAAATTGCAGAAGAAACACAAAACTGACGCTGCCATTGGTGAGTTGTTCGGGATTACACGCCAGGCTGTTCATCAGATGCGCAAGAAGTACGGTATTGATTCATCAATTGTTAGCAATCCCGAGAGAAATGCCGAAATTGTTGAGGCTTACGACTCCGGGGAATCAGGAACTTCCCTGGCTAAAAAATTTGACCTGTCTGTTTCTCAGACCTATCGAATTATTAACGAAGCGAAAGGCAAAATCAAAGTTAAAAAAGCTGCCGGTAAGAAAACCGCAAAGAAGAAAAGGAAGTAACTACTTACTTTTGTATGTAAAGGCTCTCCTGTTGAGGGCCTTTTTTATACCAACGGTTGTGCGCCTTCTTACAAAGATCAACAGTTGTTATATCATCTGTCATCTCCGCGAAAGCAAGGAGCGGGTTCTTAAGTTTTCCGTTTTTATTGACAGCGTATAATAAGTTGCCTTATCTGTCCCGCAAGGTGTAGTTTTATCTTCTATGGCAAAACAATCTCAAAAAGACACTGACACAAACCAGAAAAATTCTTCTCAGGAGCAACATTCGCTCAGCCGCTCCATATCCATAGCAACCATTATAATGATGGGATCGGTTTTTCTCAGCCGCCTTACGGGAACGCTTAGAGAGGTTACACTTGCAAACCTTGGAGGAACTTCAGGCGAGATGGATGCCTATGTCGCCGCGTTTCTCATACCAGAGCTTCTCAACCATTTCCTTGCCGGTGGTTTTTTATCAGTTACATTCATACCGATTTTTCAGAAATATCTTGCTAAAAATGATCATGAAGAGGCCTGGAAGACCTTTTCAAATCTTATTACCATCGGTTCGGCCGGCTTCGCCCTGTTTCTGCCGTTGTCAGTTTATCTTGCGCCATACTTTCTGTCATTTACCGGTCTTAAAACTCAGGATCCCCAAACTTTTGAACTGACCGTGCGCCTCACGCGAATCATATTGCCTGCTCAGATGTTCTTTTACTGGGGGGCATTTTTAATGGCTGTTCAGTACGCCAACCAGCGGTTCTTTTTGCCCGCGCTTTCTCCTTTGTGTTACAATCTCGGCATCATTGCCGGTGGGATTGTACTTGGCCCCCGCTTTGGCATAGAGGGATTTGCGTGGGGAGTATTGGGAGGCGCGTTTATCGGAAACGTTGCGGTGCAGCTACCGGGGGCTTTAAAAGTCGGTCTGGAATACCGTTTTCGTTTTTCGCTTCGCGACCCGGAGTTCATCCACTATGTCAAAATTACAATACCCCTGGTCGCGGGACTTGGGATGACATTTTCCAATGAGATATTTTTTAGATTTTTCGCTTCCTTTTTAGAAAGCGGTTCTGTCGCAAGCGCAAACTATGCGCTGCGCACGATGATGATTCTTGTGGGAATATTCGGTCAGGCGTCCGGTGTGGCTTTCTATCCTTACCTCTCCCGCCTGGCGGCAGAAAAAGCTTATGGTAAAATGACCGAACTGCTTAACAACATGATAAACCGTATCGCGCTCTATCTGCTGCCGCTCACAGGAATAATGATGGCGCTTGCCCCCCAGATCATTCTCATTCTCTATGAACATGGGCGCTTTACCGAAGAATCAACAGCAGAAACAGTTTCCGTATTCACAACATATTTACTGGGTGCTTTCGCGAGTTCCGTTTGCATTCTTGCAGCAAGACCGTTTTACGCAATGCAAAAAACACTTTTACCTATGATCATAAGTACTTCGGTGTCGCTGCTTAGTATTCCTTTGTATTATCTGTTTAGTAGACAGATAGGAGCCGCGGGTCTTGGTCTTGCGGCAAGCGCTGCAATGACCTCGCAGTTCCTCATCCTGTACACAATCTGGGGAAAGCGTTACGGAGGGCTCGGGGCGGTAAAAAAAGAGGCTGTTAAACTTGCTAAAATATTTTTGATTTCAGCAGTGGGCGCGGCGCTCTGTTTTGCTATCCGCCAGCAGCTTGAAAGTTTTATTATTAGTGACTTAAAAAGGGTACAGGCGATATTTATCTGCTTAGCGGCATCTCTGCCATCTTTAATGATAGTTTTCCTGCTATATGAAATATTAAAGCTGCAAAAGTTCAAAGATTCCATAGGAGGATTACTGAGAAGACGGGCGGTCAAAAACTCTGCTTAACAGCAGGCTAACAACTTTCCGCGGGGTAATATAAAGAGATCTTTTTATTCACTCATAAACTGAAGTAATATTATACGATTTCATTTTAAGGTATAAAGTTTTCTGGCTTATATCAAGAACCTTCGCGGCTTTAGCTTTATGACCATTAACAAGACCCAAAACATGAATTATGTGTTTGCGTTCCATACCTTTAAGGGTAAAGGCGTTGGCATCGGCAATCTGTTCATTGACAGCGGGATTATTTACCACATCGTTGAGAACAATTGTTCCTTTGGCAAACGTACCACTAGTACGCAAAAATGAAAGTTCATTGCAGCCAATAATTTTACCTTGTGTGAGAATACAGGTTCTCTCCACCACATTTTTTAGTTCTCTTACGTTGCCACGCCAGGTATAAGCCTTAAGGGCATCCATTGCGCTATTATCAAACTGTTTTTGAAAACCCTGCTGTAAAATAAAATGATTTACCAGAAGAGGTATATCATCAATACGATCTTTTAGAGGAGGAACAACAACAGACAAAACATTGAGCCGGTAAAACAGATCCTCTCTGAACTTGTTTTCCTTTACCAACTGCTCAAGCGGTTGGTTAGTCGCGCAAATAATGCGCACGTTAAGAGTAATATCTTTAGTGCCGCCTACACGCCGGATATCACCTGTTTCCAAAAACCGTAAAAGTTTAGCCTGAAAATGCAGCGGTATTTCTCCGATTTCATCTAAAAAAAGAGTGCCTCCATCCGCTATTTCGGCAAGTCCGCGTTTTTGTACCTTGGCATCTGTGAAAGCGCCTTTCTCATATCCGAAAAGTTCACTCTCCAAAAGAGTTTCCGAAAATGTGGCGCAGTTTACAGGAACAAAAGGCTTCTCATGCCTGTGGCTCTGAGTATGTATAGCTCGCGCGACAACCTCTTTTCCGCTTCCGCTGTCACCTAAAATAAGTACCGTTGAATGCGTAGGAGCGATTCTTTCCAAAATACTCTTAAGATCAAGCATCACTTTACTTTTACCAAGCAAAGTATTACTTACCCCGCTCCTTTTCAGTTCGTCACTGAGTACACTGATTTTTATTTTTGCCTGATAACGCTCTATAGCGCGTTCAATACAAATAATAAGTTCGTTTAAAGAGTAAGGTTTACTTACGTAATCGAATGCGCCAAGCTTCATACACTCAAGCGCACTTTCAACCGTGGCGTTACCGGTAAGAATTATCACTTCAGACGGTACATTCTTCTGTTTCAAAAGCCGCAGGGCGTCAAAACCATTCATTTTTGGCATGACAATATCAAGAAGCACAACGTGATAATTATCTTCACTAAGTCTTTCAAAAATTAACTCCCCATCACTAACAGCATCAACAGAATAACCGGCTCTGGAAAGTTCATCGGAAAGAAGCAGCCTCAGGGAAGCTTCATCATCAACTATTAATATCTTACCCTTACTCATGACAAGCGGTGATTTCTTTACGTAAAGCTTTTGAAAAATTTTCCATGATACTTCTGCAGCGAAAAGTTTCCTGAGATATTATTTGCATATATTCCATTAACTCTTCCTGGGCGATATCTTCATTGTTGCGTAATCTATCAATGATAGCATCGGAAAAACCAAGAATAGCTGTGAGCGGATTACTCATCTCATGAACCAAACTTGAAGTCAATTTCCTTAAAAGCAATTGCTGATTAACGCATGGTTCACCGGCTGTATTTTGTTCATTAGTTGATAAGTTCATGCAACTTCCCGTAGAGAGCGGCGATAGCCGCTCCTCTATGACTGATACGGTGTTTCTCTTCTGAAGAGATCTGACCGAAAGTTAAATCGAAACCCTCAGGAACAAACAGGGGATCATACCCAAAACCTTTTGTTCCATGAGCCTCACTTATGATTCTGCCTTCGCAGCAGCCCTCCGCGCTCAGATAAGTATCAGGTGCGGTTTTGAGCACCAATACGCATTTAAAGCGCGCGCTTCTAAGATTATCCGGTACGCCGTGAAGCGAGTCAACAAGTTTTTTATTATTGCTGTCTGAAGTAGCGCCGCGGCCGCTAAAGCGAGCGCTTAACACGCCCGGAGCACCGCCAAGCGCGTCAACCTCAAGCCCGGAATCATCGGCCAACGCCCAAACTCCGCCGCTGCGCTCAAATACCCAGTCCGCTTTTATTCTTGCGTTTTCGTAAAAAGTAGAACCATTTTCCTCTATTTCAGGCATTGGATCCCAGTGGTCGGTTAAACTGCTCAAAGACACATTAATACCTGAGAGCAGCTCTCTGAATTCCTTCATTTTACCTTTATTGCCGGTAGCGATAATAATTTCTCTTGTCATCATTATCAACCTGTATTAACCAACCACGATGTTTACAAGCTTGCCCTGAATCACAATAACTTTGCGCACAGTTTTACCGCTGACATGAGACTTTACTTTGTCAAGATCAAGGGCCAATGCTTTTAAAGCATCCTGATCTGCGTCACGCGGCGCTTGAAATTCCCCCCGAAGCTTACCATTTACCTGCACAACTACAGTGACCACCGAATCCTGAACCATAGTTTCATCCCACACAGGCCAGGGCGCGTCAATAAGAAATCCACTGCCCCCAAGCTTCTCCCAAAGTTCATCCGACAAATGGGGAGCATAGGGGCTGAGAAGTTTTACAAAAACAATTAAATCCTCTTTTGCCGCACCTTTAGAACTTAGCTCATTAATAAACTCCATCATAGCGGCAACGGCAGTATTGAACTTCATCGCCTCAAGGTCATTACTTACTTTTTTTATTGTTTTGTGACGAATGCGGCAATTGGGATCTCCATCAGTTCCGCCTTTCTCAAGAAAGTCATCAACCATACGGCAGAGCTTACGCAGGAACCGGTTACACCCCTCAATCGCCCGCGGATCCCACGGCTTGGGCAGTTCAAACTCTCCCATAAACATCTCGTAAATGCGAAGCACATCAGCGCCATACTTTGTAACAACCTCGTCAGGATTTACGCCGTTGAGTTTTGACTTGGCCATTTTTTCTATTTCAACTGTCAGCTTCTCTCCGGTAGCCTTAAGAAAAGCTCCCTTATCCGATAAGTCAACTTCAGAAAACTCATGATACTTTCCGGCGCTGTCGGTATATGTTGAAGAAAGCACAATACCCTGATGGCGCAATTTTTTAAACGGCTCTTTTGTGGAAACATATCCCAAATCATAAAGAACCTTATGCCAGAAACGGGAGTACAAAAGATGGAGCACCGCATGCTCCGCGCCGCCAACGTATAAGTCAACGTTCATCCACTGAGATTCAGCTAATTTGCTCCATGGTTCTTTTTCATTATGCGGATCAAGATAACGCAAATAATACCAGCAGGAGCCTGCCCACTGAGGCATTGTGTTGGTCTCCCGCTTTGCCGCCCCCTTGCATTTCGGGCATTCGGTATTGACCCATGAGTCTATATTGGCAAGAGGCGACTCTCCTGTGCCGGATGGTTCGTATTTATCAACTTCCGGGAGCGTAACCGGCAAGCTTTCTTCCGGTACAGGTACAATTCCGCAAGCGGAGCAATGAATAATAGGTATAGGCTCACCCCAATACCTTTGACGCGAAAAAATCCAATCCCGCAACTTATAACTTACAGCTGCTTTTCCGAACCCCTTCTCCTGAAGCCAAGCGCTAATTTTTTTCTTCGCTTCATCCGTAGGAAAGCCGCTAATGAGACCGGAATTCACACTTGTACCTTTTGCGGTAAAAGCTGTCCCCGCGGCGATTTTGCTTCCGTCAGCGGGAGCTACAACCTGTTTTATGGGCAGCCTAAACTTCTCAGCAAACTCATAATCTCTATCATCATGAGCCGGAACCGCCATGATCGCTCCGGTACCGTAGCCCGCAAGCACATAATCAGCAATCCATATCGGAATATGTTCATTGTTAACAGGATTTATTGCACAGGCTCCGGTGAATACTCCACTCTTTTCTTTAGACAATTCAGCGCGCTCAAGATCACTTTTCATACGCGCGGCATCCTGATATTTTTTAACTGTGATCATCTGCGCTTGTGAGGTTATCTCAGAAACAAGCGGATGTTCGGGTGAAAGCACCATATAGGTCGCGCCAAAAAGAGTATCCGGTCTTGTGGTAAAAACTTTTATCTCCTTACCATCCGCGCTGCCGCCTGACACTCGAAATACCACCTCAGCTCCCTCAGAGCGGCCTATCCAGTTACGCTGCATAGTAAGTGTGGATTCCGGCCAATCGACCTCAACTAAATCTTCAAGCAGCCTGTCGGCATACGCTGTTATCTTAAGAATCCACTGCCTGAGGTCTTTACGTTCGACAAGAGTCCCGCACCTCTCGCATTTTCCTCCTATAACCTCTTCATTAGCCAAACCGGTTTTACAGGATGAACACCAGTTTATAGGCATCACACCTTCGTAAGCAAGACCCTTTTTATAAAGCTGCAAAAATATCCACTGCGTCCATTTGTAATAAGCAGGATCGGTAGTATCAATTTCACGACTCCAATCATAACCAAAACCGATAGAATTTATCTGCCGTTTAAAACTGGCTACAGCTCTCTCAGTTGTAACTCGCGGATGGACGCCTGTCTTGATCGCGAAATTTTCAGCTGGCAAACCGAACGCGTCCCACCCCATCGGGTGCAAAACATTGTAACCCTGCATCCGTTTAGCCCGGTATATAATATCAGTAGCCGTATACCCCTCGCAATGCCCCACATGAAGGCCGGAACCGGAGGGGTAAGGAAACATATCAAGCACATAATACTTTGGCTTCGATGGATCAAACTCCATTTTATGGATATTTTTCTCCTGCCAGCGAGCCTGCCATTTTTGTTCTATTTCTGATGGTATATATTTACCGGACACGAATTCCTCCAAATTAATGCAGTTAATTTTATTTGAGCCGATGCGAAGCTACAATGTTTCCAAACACAAAAAATACATAAAAACGCGTAAAGAAGCATCGATTTATGCTCAAAACTTCGTAAAGGGTACTTTGAAACCTTTCATAGATGGCGATAAGCTGTTTATATTGCATCAAACAAAACGAACACAAACAAAAAACTCATCCGGCTCCGTTTTCGATATTAAGATTTACGGATTAATATTTCTTGCCGCCTCCGAAAGTTATAGAGTCGCTACCGCAGGAAATTTGTTCTTCTATTCCAAATTATCCCTAAAATACTCAATCGTCTTAATCAACCCCTCATTGAGAGGTACAACCGGCTCCCAGCCAAGTTTCTCTTTTGCCAGACTTATATCCGGCCTGCGCTGTCTTGGGTCATCTGAAGGCAGCGGTTTGTAAATAATTTTTGACTTACTTCCGGTAAAATAGATCACCTGCTCGGCTAATTGCTTAATTGTAAATTCTCCCGGGTTGCCCACGTTTACAGGCCCGATAACGCTATCCGTATTCATAAGCCGCATCATTCCCTCTATAAGGTCATCTACATAACAGAAAGAACGGGTCTGCTCTCCGTCTCCGTAGATTGTAATATCATTTCCTCTTAAAGCCTGCACAATAAAGTTTGATACTACGCGGCCATCGTTAGGGTGCATACGCGGGCCGTAGGTATTAAATATCCGGATAACTCTTATGTCAACATTATTCATACGGTGATAATCGAAAAACAGGGTTTCGGCAACTCTCTTTCCCTCATCATAACATGACCTCAAACCGATAGGATTTACATTCCCCCAATAGGTCTCTTTTTGGGGATGTTCCTGAGGGTCTCCATAAACTTCCGATGTGGAGGCCTGCAACACGCGGGCTTTTACCCGCTTTGCGAGTCCAAGCACATTAATCGCCCCCATAACTGATGTTTTTATCGTTTTTACCGCATTATATTGATAGTGAATCGGTGAAGCCGGACAGGCGAGACTATATATCTGGTCAACCTCCAAATATATCGGAAAAGCCACATCATGACGCATTAGCTCAAAGTTGCGTTTGTCTATCAGATGCTCAACATTTTTCTTGCGGCCTGTAAAATAATTGTCAAGACAGATAACATCATGCCCCTGCTCTGTAAGCCGTTCGCACAAATGTGATCCCAAAAAACCTGCGCCGCCTGTAACTAAAATTCGTTTCATTTTCATTTACTTAGCCTAAGCCTTTCATATTGCGGTTATTTTTACATTTTCCATTATTTGCCATACTTCATCATTAGTCACTATCCCAGGTCCCTCATGCATACTCTTTGACACTCCGCAGGCGATTGCCAAACGGCATGTTTCGGTAAAGGAAAACTTCCTCTTTCGCGCAACCAACACCCCCGCCACAAGCGCGTCGCCGCAGCCGACAGTGTCTACAACCTTTATATCTTTTTGCGGCGGCGAACATAAAAGGCAATCATTTCCGTGAATAGCTATCATTCCATCCGCGCCAAGTGAAATAAAGACATAGTCTATTCCCATGTCAATAAACCGCTTGCCAAAAAGAGCTATATGACGCACACCCTTTATCTCTTCGCCGAAAAACTCCTGAAGCTCTGTCAGATTAGGCTTGAGTATCTGCGGCCTTGCTCTTGCTCCCATTTTAAGCGCTACGCCTCTTGTATCAAGAAGAGTTGCAGCGCCTCTGCTTTTGCATATATTTATGATACGAGAATAAACGTCCGTATCAAAACCAGGGGGTACACTCCCGCTGAAACACCAGTGGGCACCCTGCTCGGCGCGCTCTTCAAGAAACTGTAAAAATTCATCCTGAACTCTGACAGGAAGCGATGCCGCCATGCTGTTTACATGTGTGACACAATCATTCTGTTTATCGTGCAGCGTTACATTGACACGTGCGCTTCCGGGAATCTCATACAAAAATGGTGTAATCCCAAGATCATCAATAAAGCCACTGAAACGGGGCAGGTCACTTTTGGGAATCAAACCGGCAACAGCCGTTTTTTCGCCAAGAGTAGCAACTACGCGGGCTACATTTAATCCCTTGCCGGATGGAACCGCCCGTGAAGGGGCATCAAGAAACGTTGCGCCCGCTTCAAAACCATCTACCCGGCAGGTAACATCTATAGCCGGATTAAGAAGTGTACAAACTATCAAAACTTCCCCTGTTTTTTGTAATGATTAAGCTTGTGCATGTGTTCATCATACCAGACAGCAGGAATGATGGGACACGCATCCTAATATTCACAGTTAAAAAGTATAGATTATAGAAAATAATAGCTTGCAGGATGAATTAATAGAACTTAGATAATAAAGTGCGACTTCGACTTAAAGTTTAGACAGGGTAACTTGGTATCTCAGGTACTATCCCATTGCAAATCAAAAATACTGCAGCGTCTCCTATTGCAGGAGCTTCAGCCAAAGGATATTCATATAATTGAATATGGACAGTGAAGATAAAAGTCCTATCTCAATATTGAAGTCAATGTATGAAATCAAGGTTTATTTTTTGTCTGGTAATACTTAAAGTAAAGCTACATTTTGTTTTGCGATTTTAATAGCACTGTTGACATAAAATGCAATAATACGACCATTTTTGCCGCTGCAATAAATAAAGCAATAACAGCCTGTAATAACAATAATCATGACATTTCCACGATTTTGTTGACGTCAACAAAATCGTAAAAACGGATGCAGCATTCACTTCCACTGGTGGTTCGTCACCATCTTAAAAACACCTTAAGCAACTCCTCGCATTCCTTTCCCGTAATCACAGATACCACCGAAAAAATGTGCGGTAGCTTTTTCACCTCCACACATTGTGGCAAATATTACTTTATGAACATGATAACAACTCAACCCAGTTTATCATACAACACTAAAACATCTTTAAAAAACGACCGTACCACCAGTTATTTATTTCACTGAAATTATTCCCGGCAGCAAAATACTCTCTCCGCAAAGATTACGAAATTTACCGGACTGAATGAGCCGTAAGTCAAAATTCTTTTTTAAGTTAAAAACATCAAAAATATGGGAGCAGTGATAATGGGCAAATTAAAAGCCATAGAGTATAAGCGTTTTGAAGATATCAAGCATATCCGCGCTGATGGCAGTGAATACTGGCTTGCCCGGGAGCTTGCGTCTGTATTGGATTATACAGAATGGCGTAATTTTTTGAAGGTCATAGATAAGGCGGTAACAGCCTGTGAAACAAGTGGTCACGATGTAAATTGCGATTTTGTTGACGTAAACAAAATCGTGGAAGCTGGCGCTGCATCAAAGTCTGTTAAAGATTATGAGCTTTCGCGCTATGCCTGTTATCTCATCGTTCAAAACGGTGATCCGCGAAAGGAGATTATAGCGCTAGGGCAAACGTACATTGCCATTCAGACGTACCGGCAGGAGATAGCGGACAAATTCAATAGCCTTGATGAGGATTCAAGGCGGCTTGTTGTCCGCGGAGACATTAAGCAATGGAACCGGATGTTGGCTGAAGCCGCCCGTGACGCAGGTGTTATAACAAGTAAAGAATTCGCCATTTTCCAAAACGCGGGATATATGGGGTTATACGGAGGATTGGCTGTTGATGATATTCATAAAAGAAAGGGTCTTTCTGTCAAAGATAAAATTCTTGACTTTATGGGGAGCACAGAGCTTATTGCTAACCTTTTTCGTATATCACAGACAGAAGAAAAACTCAAACGGGATGCTATAAACAACGCAGTTGACGCAACTTCTGTCCACCACACTGTCGGACGCGAAGTGCGTTCAGCAATCAAACGCGCAGGCGGAACAATGCCGGAAGATTTAGCTACGCCTGGTAAAAGCATTTCGCAAATTGAAAAACAACATCTCGCCAAATTAAAACGCAAAACCAAAAAGAAGACACTGATGTTGGATGAGTAACTTAACATATGTTTTTATAGAGATTTAAGATATTTTTATAAGCGGCCAAGGAGGACAGTGATTACTGTTTGCAAAGCAAGGCAGTTACGACATATCTACGATTTTGTTGAGGTCAACAAAATCGTAGAGACAAAAATAAAACAACAAATATTGTTTGAAAAAATAGTCTTGAAAAATTTACGATTTTGTTAAGGTCAACAAAATCACAGAGGCAAACATGGAACAGTAATTATTGTTTGGAAAAATAATCATGAAAAATTTACGATTTTGTTGAGGTCAACAAAATCGCAGAGGCAAACATGAGACAGCGATTATTATTTGAAAAACAAGTGGTCATGACAAATCTGCGATTTTGTTGACCTCAACAAAATCGTAAAAAAGATGCGTGCGTTAGCGTTCACTGACGATTCCTCAATACCCTGAAGAACGCTTTCAGTAACTCACCGCACTCCTCTCCCATAATCCCTGAGGTCACCTGAGGAAATGTGCGGTAAGATCTCTCAATTTCTTGCCGGTAAAAAAAGCTGTCCACACTTCCCGCACGGCTATCCTTTGCGCCATAAACGATGGCGCTTACGCGGGATTGCATTATCGCGCCCAAGCACATGAGGCATGGTTCCAAGGTTACATAGAGGGTGCATCCGGTGAGCCGCCAGTCCTCAAGATGGGTTGAGGCCGCGCTTATCGCAATGACCTCGGCGTGGGCTGTGGCATCGCCTAATTTTTCAATTCGGTTGTAGCCACGGCCAATAATACGGCCATTTCGTTCAATAACCGCGCCCACAGGCACCTCACCTTCGTCAAATGCCTTTAAAGCTTCCTGATATGCCGCTGCCATGAAATAGTATGAATCCATAATCGAAATAAGTATAATTCTTGTGTTAGGCATGCTCCAAAAAGTAATTTCAAAAGATTCGGAAAGTTGCTTTCAATAAGATAATATATAGGGTTAACAAAATTATTCTGATGATGGCAATATCGTTGCAGGGGTCGTTTCGCCAGTACACGGCGCGATATGCGAATTGCGGCAGTGAGGATTACAAATAAAAATGTTTGAAGAGCTACAAAATAGATTTGATTCGATTTTTAAGAAGCTGCGAGGCCGCGGCAAGCTGACAGAGGAAAATATTTCGGAAGCTGTTCGTGATGTAAAGCGGGCGCTTCTTGAAGCTGATGTCAACTATAAGGTGGTTAAGAAATTCGCCGCTTCCGTGCAGGAGAAAGCTTTGGGCAGCGATGTTCTGCAAAGCATTACTCCCGGACAGCAGTTTGTAAAATTAGTACATGATGAGCTCACCGCTCTTATGGGCGGCAGCGCCCGGCAGATAAAGTTTCATCCTAACAGGGTGAATATTGTAGTGCTCAGCGGGCTTCAGGGCTCCGGTAAGACTACAGCATGCGCTAAGCTTGCGCTGCATTTCCGCAAGCAGGGTCACAGGCCGTTAATGGCCGCCTGCGATATGTACCGGCCCGCGGCTATTGATCAGCTTGAAACACTTGGCAAGGCTCTTGGCATTCCGGTTTATTCCGACCGCGGCGGTAAACCGGTCGCGATTGCAAAGGCAGCGCTTGAAGCCGCGCAGCGGGATGACGCATCGCTTGTTCTTGTAGATACCGCGGGACGTCTGCACATAGACAAAGAAATGATGTCGGAGCTAAAAGAGATTTGCTCCGCTGTCAAACCGGATGAAATTTTCTTTGTGGCGGACGCTATGACAGGTCAGGATGCTGTAAATGTAGCCTCTGAGTTTCATAAAGAGGTTGGTTTCACAGGCGCTATTTTAACAAAAATGGATGGTGACGCAAGAGGCGGCGCCGCGCTTTCGATTCTTGATGTTACCGGAGTAGCGGTTCAGTTCATCGGTGTGGGCGAAAAACCGGATGGTCTTGAGCTGTTTCATCCTGAGCGCATGGCTTCAAGAATCCTTGGGATGGGAGACATCGTTTCCCTCGTAGAGCGAGCCCAGGAAGTCAGTGATGATGAAAAGAACAAGAAGCTTGAGAAGAAGATAAAGCGTAACCTTTTTACGCTGCAAGATTTCTTAGACCAGCTTCGCCAAATAAAAAAAATGGGCCCTCTTGGGGATCTTTTGGCAATGATCCCCGGAGTGGGCAGTCAGATTAAGGACGCAAATATCGACAACAACGCGCTTGGAAAAATAGAAGCAATTATCTGCTCAATGACGATGCAGGAGCGGGAAAAACCTGTGATAATAGACGGCAGCCGTAAAAAAAGAATCGCCTCGGGCAGCGGTACAACCGTACAGGATATTAATAAATTACTAAAGCAGTTTGATACTATGAAAACAATGATGAAAAGAATGAACAAAATAGCGGGCAAACGCGGAGCGGCGGCGGCGCTCCGCAACATGTCTCCTTTTTAGCAGTGATTATAGATACTCATGATCCATCTTACTTGTCACAGATGAGGAGATTGAACATACATTTGATAATAACGTTTAAGTAAGGCAGCAGGTTCGCCTGTTCTATTTTGAGAGAACCTACTCAGGATACGTTTGTTTTATTTGTAATTTGTACATTATGCATTATAATTTGTATTATCCACCCTTAGTGCAAGGAGAGAATCTTGCCGGTAAAAATTCGTCTGGCTCGTGTGGGCAGGAAAAAAATTTCAAAGTACCGTGTTGTTGCGGCTGACAGCAGGGTTTCGCGTGACGGCGAATTCCTGGAAACGATCGGTTTTTATGATCCTCAAACCACCCCAAAGTCTTTTGAGTTTAAGACAGACAGGGTTGCTTACTGGATTAAGAACGGCGCCATTCCTACTCTCACAGTTAAAAACCTCCTCAAGCAGGATCGTTTTTTCGAAAAAATGGAGGGTCTTGAAAAGGGTATCGCGGAAGAGAGTCTTAATATCGAACGTAAAGCTGAACGTAAGCGCAAGCCCAAGGTTTTTAAAAAGAAGAGCGAGTAGGAGCGGATATTATCCACCTGACGTACAAGAGGCGAATGAGATTCGCTGATGCAGAGAGATAATCGAGAAGCCGCATACGGGCGGCCTGTCGGCCATCCGTAAAAATGGAATTATTACGGATAATGCGCGCTTGCACTTAGGGATGTCCCTGCGTGGCTGCCCCTATCCAGCATCCGTATATTATATGCGGCGCATGGGATAGGGCAAATGATTATTCGCCCGTACATGGGGATGGGAGATTAGGTTATGCCGCAGGAATTGGTAGCAATTGCAATTGTCAAACGAGCTGTCGGGCTTGAAGGATATTGCGGAATATTGCCGTTTGGTGAAACATTTGACCGTTTAAAGCCGCCAGTTTCAGTATATTTGGGAGCAGACGAACGCAGCGCTGTCGAGGTTACGATTGAAAATGTGAAACCGCGCGATCAGGGTGATATAGTACTGTTCAGTATCGCGCATGATCGAACCGAAGCTGAGAAGCTTCAGGGAAGTAACGTTTACATTCGTGAGGATAAACTCCCCGCTTTGGAGGAGGGTCAGCACTACCACTTTCATCTAAAAGGGATGAAGGTAGTATCTGAATCGACAGGCTCTAAAATCGGTTTAGTGAAAGATGTAGTTAATCTGCCGTCAATGGACGCGCTTGAAATAACGTTGATGAATGGCCATGAGATAATAATGCCGTACAACGAGCGGGCTGTCGTAAAAGTTAATGTTGAAGAGAAGCGGATTATTGTAAGCGATTCTTACATAGAAGAGCTTCTTTAAGGTGGTTATGGGCGCTTGCGCATGGGCACCCCATGGGCACCCGCAAGGGGTGCCCGTACAGATGGTTCATGCGTAAATATAATCACATAAGGGGTACTGGCGCAGATGGTTCATGCGTAAATATAATCATATAAGGGGTACTGGCGCAGATGGTTCATGCACAGGTATAATCACTACTAAAAATGATCTTTGATATTTTGACGCTTTTTCCGGGGATGTTTGAGGGCGCTTTTTCTGACAGCATCATAAAAAGGGCTGTGGAGAAGAGACTCGTCTCAATAAGTACGCACAACATCAGGGATTATTCCGGCGATGTGCGTCACGGTACGGTTGATGACTATCCTTACGGCGGAGACGCGGGGATGCTTATGAAACCGGAACCGCTTGCAAAGGCTATCAAGGCGGCGCGGGAGCGGCTTAGCGGTAAAGAACCGCTTGTCATATACCTCACGCCGACAGGCAGGCTTCTTGATCAGGAAATTGTAAAGGAGCTTGCGGAAAACAGGTCATTGATACTTCTTTGCGGGCGTTACAAGGGGATCGATCAAAGGATACAGGACGCTTATGTTGATATGGAGATATCGGCAGGCGATTATGTGCTTTCCGGCGGAGAGATTCCGGCTATGGCGCTGGTTGACGCTGTAACAAGGCTTATCCCCGGGGTTCTGGGGAATCGTGACAGCGCGGAGGCAGATTCGTTTTATAACGGCCTTCTCAGCCACCCGCAGTACACAAGGCCGGAAGTTTTTGAAGGGATGAGCGTACCGGAAGTTTTATTGAGCGGTCATCACGCGAATATTGAAAAATGGCGCATGGAAAAGTCATTAGAAATCACGCGTGAACGAAGGCCGGATTTATTGAAAAAAATTAAATCCCCGTGTAGGGGCGGCCATTGGCCGCCCGCTCAGGGTTTGGATTCATAGAAATCATTCATAATAATCATATTTAATTCATGGAGGCATCCTATGCAGGATATCATTAAGGCGGTAGAAAAGAAACAGTTGTCGGATCGCAAAGTAGATTACGCTCCCGGCGACACGATAAATGTCTCCTTCAAAATTCGCGAAGGCGACAAGGAGAGAGTTCAGCAGTTTCAGGGCGTGGTTGTTCAGACAAGCGGTACAGGTCTGGGTTCTACGGTTACTGTTCGTAAGTCAAGCGGAAACGTATACGTTGAGCGTATCTTCCCCGCCCACTCACCCCTGATCTCTGAAATCAAGGTGCTCAAGCGCGGCCGTGTGCGTAGGGCAAAACTCTTTTACCTGCGCGAACTTACAGGCAAGGCTACGCGCATTAAAGAAAAGAAAAGCAAATAGTACAAGCGAATTACAGTGTACAAATAAAACCGATACAAGAAATTATTCGTAGGGGGCGGCCAGTGGCCGCCCCGTTTGGCCGTCACGTTTTGAGTTATTATTTGCAAACCGGTCGAAAATTTTGACTACCTTACAAAAGATACAAATTAATATCCTGAGCGCTTAAATATGCTTTTTTGTATGCGTTTAGCGCTTTGATATATTGTCTATTCCCGCTAAGATCAATTTCGCCGGTATTTTCAAGGTACATTTCTGTTTTAACTCCCTGTAGTATCTCAAATCACATTTTTTCGATATTTACATTACACAAACACAAATACAGAGAGGTTTTTTATGAACGATATAATTCAAACTAATCAGGTGGAAAATCTTATTATCACAATTCGTAATGAGCGTGTTATTATGGACAGCGATGTAGCTGCCGCTTACGGAGTTGAAACAAAAGAAATCAATCAGGCAGTCAAAAATAACCCGGATAAATTCCCCGAGGGATATATATTTGAGTTAAACCAGGATGAAAAAAACGAGGTGGTCAAAAATTTTGACCACCTCGATAAATTGAAGTTTTCTCACGCCGTCCCCAAAGCATTTACCGAAAAAGGGCTTTATATGCTTGCGACTATCTTAAAAAGCCCTAAAGCAACCCAAACAACAATAGCGATTGTTGAAACTTTCGCAAAAATGCGGGACCTGTCCCGCAGCATAGCTGAATTGTCGAAAAAACCCGGAAAAGAGCGGCAAAATTATCTTATGCAAAGAAGCGGAGAGATTATTTCCGATATTTTAGGCAGTAATTTGGATATTTCAGACACCGAAACAGATATTGAAATCAATTTCGCGATGTTAAAATTGAAGCACAAGGTACATAGAAAAAATAGAGACGGGCAAATAAAGGCAAGTTAAAATATGAAACCGCTAACCTCTCACCGCTCATACCAAAATTTTGGATATTTTTGATGAAAAGCGGCTTTTTCCGCGTCCGTTTTTATCTTACACTTATAACGCAGCAGCGCTTTACGCGCGCTTTCGATGCTGCATGAGAACTCCTGGGCAATCTCTTTTAAAAGCGCGTTCGGGTGTTCGCTCATGTAAGCGGCCAGTTTACCGGGGTCTACTTTTTTGGGTTTATTGACGGCAGCAACCCTTGCTTTAGCCCTGGCCTGAGCGCTCAGCCTGTAGCCGCCCCCTGTTGTACCGGTGGCACGGTAGGAGGCAGCCCACTTCTTTATTGCGCTTGGACTTACATTGAATAATGCCGACAATTCTTCCTTAGTAACGCCGGCAAGGAAGTGTTCTACTATTTTTGTGCGGAAGGTTTGGTCGTAAGCCATAATATGTATTTTGTTGTGATATTAGCCCTTTTTACGGAAAATGGACTCCATTTGTGGAGCCCATTTTTGGGAAAAAAGTATACTGTCCTTAATTAACTACTGGATTTCTCCTGACAGCCGCCATCGATAAAGGATTTGAATGCTGTAAATTTTTTTTCATCAGCTGTGGTACTACGTTCAAAACACTCATCATCTGAATCATATTTAGATTCGAGAGTTTCACCACTCTCCAACTGTCCAATTTTTGTGATAGCTTTAGCACTAAGTCCCACATTAGTAAGATAACTGTATTCAAACCATTTGGTTTTTGCATTTTCCGCCCCTTTTTTAGACCCAGGCAATGTGAACATTATGTTGTGGGTCTCCCCACCAAGTTTAATACTATCTACCCCATGCTCTGCCGCAGAAGCTAAAAAAGCCGACTCAAAAGAAGCAAGTACTCTCGGCGCATCTGCAGCTTTTGCCTTGTCCGATGCATCCGTAAACCTCGGAATCGCCAAACTAGCCAAAATCCCAATAATCACAATCACCACCATCAGTTCGATAAGTGTAAATCCGCTTTCTTTTTTTCTGTTTCGTACCATACTGCCTCCTTTGTTAAGTTTATTTGTATTTAAGTAAATGGTTTAGAAAACTCATTATCTATCTTTTTATTGGATTACATTTGTATCTGCCCCCCGCGTCTGTCTGACGGCAATTACAGATTTGCGCTTTATTGAATATCAGATTATCAACGCTTGCGTTTGCGTCCCTGCCGATAATCGAATTCGCGGTTTCAAAACTCGCGAGCACTTCGGGCGCGTGTTTTGAATTTGCGTCCGCGTATGCTTCGATGAGCCTTGGAATTGCCATAGCAGCCAGAATTCCGACAATTCCGATAAGCCCTGTCAACCTAAACCCGTTTTTTTTGTTGTGCGGCATATCCTTCTCTCTCCTCTATACCGCTAAATTTTCCTCATTTTGCGGCTGCTCCGGCCTGAAATAATCCAACGGCACATTCAGCAAATTGCATATCATGAAATATTCATCCACATTTATGCCTCTTTTTCCGTTCAACATAGCGCGGAAAGAACTCGCGCTTATCCCTAACAGCTGCTGTAAAAGCGTCTGACTGATTCCGCGTTCTTTGATGAACTCTTTAATTTTCAACCTTAATCCCTTTCTACTTATTTTAAGTACCTTATTTAAAATTATATCCTGAAACTCAGTAGAATGCAAGTCTTTTCTCCTGTTACATTGAATTTTTCGCGGCGTTATGGTAACTTTCTTATGTATGAAGGATTAAATGAGAACGCAGAAATCTTCAAAATCAATTAACGCGGGAATCTCTGAAATCCGTGTTTTTATTTCTGCATTTTGCATTATTATTTCTGCATTATTTTGAGGGGGTTTCATGAAGCATATACACGAAAACATCGTTAACAACATCATATCGCACCGAAAACGCCTCAATTTATCTCAGGAACAGCTTGCTGAAAAAGCCGGCGTTAAGAAATTTACGACTGTATCCAACTGGGAACGCGGCGCGAATTTACCCAATACCGAGACACTGTTTAAGCTATGTGAAATATTCGGCATAACGATGGATGAGATGTACGGTGTAAATACTCCCGTCGTAACGGAGAGCAGAGCGGCGGCGGAAAATATCAGAAAGCATTATGGCGAACAGGCAGTTCATCTTATAATGATGTTTGCCGCGATGAATGACCGGGGGCAAAAAAAAGTGGTTGACTATACGGCGGATTTAATAGTAAACCCGATGTACGCTGATAAGGAAAAGTTAGCGGGTATTGAACGGAGAGTGCAGCGCAAATGATTTTCTTATATTTTTTTCGCGGTTTCCATTATATTTTCAATTATATTTCCCTAAAGCGTTAAAATAAACATCTCATTTCGTTTTGCTTCTCAAAAAATATCCTTATTACATAGCATGTAATATTAACGTAAGCACAAACGGAGTATAATCTTATGGTTGACTTGAAGACTTTGGAAGGCATTGTCGCGCAAACTACCATTAATATCGCTAATCTCAGCGCTCAGAGCGTTAAGACAGACGCGAAAATAGCGAAACTGTCGGCTGAAGCTAAAGAATCCCGAAAGGAAACCGAACGGATTCTTAAAGAGCAAAATGCTGAGTGGGAAAAGCGGTGGGAAAGGTGGTCGGAAAGGCAATCTGCGGAATGGGAAAAGTGGACGGAAAGGCGGTCTGCGGAATGGGAAAAGTGGACCGTTGAATGGGAAAAGCGAGCCGTTGAATGGGAAAAACGGTCTGCTGAACTTGATAAAGAGGTTAAAAGATGTTTAAAAATTATGGGTGACGTGGGCATCACTTTGGGCAACTTCACAGAAAGAATGATTATTCCCGGAATAAGGCAGAAAATGAATGAACTGGGATATATGTTTTTTAGCACCTCCCCAAATAAAAAATATCTAAGCAGAGACGGAAAAACTATTACTGAAGTGGATTTACTGCTGGAAAATGGAAACGAAGTTATGGCTGTTGAAATAAAAACCAACTTCAACGAAAATGATGTAAAACGCCACCTTAGACGGCTCGAACTATTGCGAAAATATGAATCCACAACCAAATTTAAAGATATAATCCTCTACGCCGCCATTGCTGGAATAAAGATTGACAAATCAGCGCGCGAAGCAGCTCTTGAATGCGGAATGTACGTAATCGAAATATTTGAGGATCAGCAGAAACTTGAGGTTATATCGCCTGAAAAGGAAAGCATCGGCAGATGGTAGATATATGAAGCCTGTCTCATGGTACAAATCCCTTTCATCCTCGAAAGAAAGACGTCAGGAAGGATGCTTCCTTATTGAGGGGAAAAAAGCGGTGGAACAGATGCTTGCCTTTCACCGTGACAGCGTTGTTGAGTTGCTTTATACGGAAGAGACAGTATCGTTTTATACGCATACAGATGTTAATGTTCGTATAATCTCCGCTCAAAACATGAAATCCATATGTACATCCCGTACCCCTCAAGACATAGCCGCGGTATTACAAATTCCCGCTGATACCTATACATCATACCTCCCCGGTAAAAAAGGTAAAAACCTCTTACTGCTTGAGCGCGTTCAGGACCCCGGCAATGTGGGTTCTCTTATCCGTACCGCGGCGGCTCTTGGCTACAACGGTGTTATTATGAGTGACCAGTGCGCCGATCCGTTTTCGCCGAAAGCGGTTCAATCAACCGCCGGCTCTTTACTTTCGGTATGGATAAGAAGAAGCGGCGGCTATCTTGATATGGCAGCTCAATTAAAAAATGACGGATATGTGTTGATTGCCGCGGATCTTAGCGGTAAAGAATCGCTTAACTTTAACTTTAAAAATACGGGGCCGCATATTTTGGCTTTGGGCAATGAGGGAGCGGGATTAAGCGGTCAAGCACTCACGCTCTGTGACCGTACTGTTCGCGTGGATATTGTGGAGAGCGGCGCGGAATCGTTGAATGTGGCCGCCTGCGGGGCGATATTGATGTTTACATGTTCGCGGAAGCTTGAATCTCATCTAAGTATTCGTGAGAAAGGGTGATACAATTTTTCCCTCTTTTTTTAGACCTGTACATAGCGAAATCCGCTCTGCGCACGAAACTTTTTTCATCATCATCCGCTTCAGCTTCGGTAATCCCGATTGACAAACTGGTTTGACCGAATTTGAATGAACAAAACTGTTTTTGAATTCTTTCCGCGCCTACTTTTGCCTTATCCATATCGGTGTCGGGCATAATAATTACGAACTCATCGCCGCCATATCTGAAACCGGCGTCTACATCTTTTCTTATGCAGATATTTATTACCTCTCCTAAAGCTCTAAGAACGTTGTCCCCCATTTGGTGACCTTCGGAATCGTTATATTCCTTGAATTTATCAACATCTATATAAACTAAAGAAAGAACTCTTCCAGGGTAGCGTTTAAGCCGCGAAAGCTCGCCTTTTATGATATTGTAGAAATGACGGCAGTTGTAAAGTCCTGTAAGGTTATCGGTAATAGCAAGTTTATTAAGCAGTTCGTTTTTCTGCTGAAGCTGCTCCTCAAGAATTTTCTTTTCGGTAATATCCTGCGCTGTGATGACAAAACCGCCATCTTTCATTTTTGACATTGACATATTGACAATTATCTTTTTGCCGTCCTTAGTCTTCATTGGAATTTCTGCGTTTGTGGACTTAACTTCGCTCCCTTCCGGCAAATGAACCATCAATTTGTCCCGGGGGTTAAGGAAAAGGGTTTCAAACGGTTTTCCCAAAATCTCATCCTGCGCGTAGCCTAAATGCTGCTGTGCGCCGTTATTGAATTTAAAGATAAAATTGTCTCTATCAAGAGATATTATAATGTCGGATGTCTCCTGCAGGATACTTTCAAAATATTTGGTAGTATTTTGAAATCTTCTGGAAAGAGATTGGTTTTTTCCGATATCCGCGTTGTCGCGCTGCATCTGTTTTGAGATTGACAGGGAAAAATATCCGTTCCACAGTAACATAATAATAATGGCAGGCACAAATGAATACCACTCAAATAGCTGAAAAAACATAATACACAGAGCCAGAACGCAAACAGCTAAAATATTGAATCCTGCAAAAACAGATAATATCGCACCATTAAGCGACCTTTTATTTGAAAGATCAATATTCAGCAGCCGCGAAATTTTTTTGAATTCCGGAATATTAGAGAACAACACTTGCTTACTCACCTTTACTAAGAGTACGGCTATTTTTTGAGACAAGCCAATTCTTCATTATAATAATATAATAAAATTGAGGGATGCGCAATCAAAAATGTAACCTTTTTTTGTCAGCGCTTTTGGGGGTTATATATCTAATTTCAGCAGGTAAAATTTTCCATTAAACTTTCCGGCTATTATTATGTTATTCAAATAATAAACTTAACTTAGCGGGAACATTTTACAATATAGATGAAGCCCGCAAATAACGAATTTTTAAAATTTTTAAGAAGATGGGGCAGCTCCACCCGGGTACATGAGAGTTGTTATTGTTCTTTTTGTCATTATGCTTATTATTATATCAATAATTTATAATGATAAATCAAAACAGTTAAAAACAATAGTAAATATGTAAACTCAATCACTTGTATAACCAAATATCATCGCCTCATAACACAAAATTTCTTATCCTCCGGAAGATCGCGTAAAATACCCTGTTTTTTTAATGCCAAAATGCTAAAATTATGTTATACTAACAAATATCATAAATACTATAGAAAGGAGACGGCATGGTTGATAGACAACTGTTAGACATCCTTTGCTGCCCGGAAACCAGGCAGAATGTCACGCTGGTTGATGAGAATGCAGTCAAAAAAATTAACGAAAAAATCAAAGCGGGGACGCTAAAGAACAGAGGCGGCGAAGTTATTAAGGAGCAAATAGATGCGGGACTTCTCAGAGAAGACCGCAAATATCTTTACCAAATTCGGGAAGATATTCCTATTATGCTGATTGATGAGGCGATACCGTTTGAGGAACAATGAACGCAAATTACAATGTACAGATAAAACCAGTCTGATTTAATTCAGATCTTCCGTGAATTGGTTTTATTTGTACATTGTAATTTGTAAGTTGCAATGGTATAATTATGGCGGTGAGTGAGATCAGGTAGTCGGTAACAGCGTGCGCTGCTGCCGTTTTTCTACTTTCACATAAAATTTCTTTTGTGCGCACGCTCTTTGTCTGCAATCTCGATAGATAGAAGGAGAGGTAAAAAGGGCAGTATGGAACGAACTCAGTTCCTTCCTGAGGAAGGGTCATTGGCTCTGTATCTCAAGGAAATCGGTAAGAACAGAAGTCTTACCTTAGAAGAAGAAGCGAGGCTTGCGGTAAAGATTCGTAAAGGTGACCGCAAGGCTATGGAGGTGTTAGTTAAAGCTAACTTAAGATTTGTGGTCAGTGTGGCGCGTAATTACCAGAATCAGGGTTTGCCGCTCAATGATTTGATAAATGAGGGGAATTTGGGACTTATAAGGGCGGCAAAACGTTTTGATGAGAAGAAAAATTTTAAATTTATCTCTTATGCCGTATGGTGGATCCGCCAGGCGATTTTACAGGCTCTGGCTGAGCAGTCCCGCATAATCAAGCTTCCGCTTAACAGGGTTGGAGCGATTCATAAGATAGGCAAAACTCAAAGTCGGCTTGAACAGAAGCTGCGGCGCATACCTAACGCTACAGAGATCGCAAATGAGCTGCAAATTAATGAGAATGAGGTATACGACACGATAAAAATCGGTAACAGCCACATGTCTCTTGACGCGCCTCTGCAGAGCGGCGAAGACTCCAAACTGCTTGACCTGATTCAGGATGAGGATCAACTGCCGCCCGATGACGGCCTTATGGATATATCGCTCCATGAGGAGATCAACAAGACTCTCGACACTCTTAGCGAACGGGAAAAAGAGGTGGTACGCCTCTATTTTGGTATCGGTGAAGAAACTTCGCATACTTTGGAGGAGATAGGAGTGCGTTTTAACCTGACAAGAGAGCGTGCGCGTCAGATTAAGGAGAAAGCGCTGAAGCGGCTTAAGCACTCTTCGCGCAGTAAGAGACTTCTGGCTTACCGCTCTTAGCTTTAGAACGCAAAGCTCTGAACTCAGAATTCAAAGCTTTTGAAAAACAAATATTATCATTGAGATTGATTATGGCTTTTGGCAACAAAATTTCATACATCCGTCATCCTCGTGAAAGCGGGGATCCATTATCCTTTTCCCTGAAAACAACAATCACCAAATTGTGTTTTGTTTTATTATTTTTGTCATCAATAAATTTTACCGTTCACGCAGCAAAAAACGACAACACCTCCGTTGGGGATACTATTACAGGGCTAACCAAAAAAGCTAAATCACCAGCCTGTAAGCCGCAGACATATTCTCCCAGTCAGGATATGGCGTTTGTGTCTGTTATGGGAAGCAGACCTAACGCTGATTTCAGCGGCTACCGTAAAGCGGTTCTCTACAACGCAAAAGGCGCACTGATTCAGGAGATTGACATCAGCCGCTCTGATTCAATTTACAATCTTGATAAAATGATACAGGAAAACCGCACAAAGGGCCCGCTGTTTATTAAGATGATACGGAAGTAACTATCAAATTACAATGTACAAATTACAAATAAAAGCAATTATCTGAATAAATCCTGATTCTGTTTCTGTTTTATTTACACATTGTACATTGTAATTTGTAAATCTATATTTACACTACTCCTCCCCATCCTCCAGTGCGATAAGAGTATATTCCTCAGACAGGATGCTATCGTAAACAGTGTCAATATCTACCTGGGGTTCGCCCCAGCCGTGGGTGTCATCCTCTTTTCCTTCATATTCGAGAAATTCAATGACAGGCTGCAACTTATGTCCGTTAAAAACGATATGTTCGCCGTAAGAGACTTCACCGTCAGTGATCTCCTCAATCTCTATGTCATCTGGAAGATCATAGACCGCGGTTACTGTGATTACAACTTTCATGGCGCCAGCTCCTTTATTTTTTTGGGAAGAGAATATTAATACAAATTACAATGTACCTGTACAAATTACAAATAAAAACAGAAAATAAGAACGAATGTTTGATTAAATCCAAATCTTGTTCCTCTTTTATTTGTACATTATACATTAAACATTGTAATTTCTATTTAATGATTCCAAAACTTTTTGCTTTTGATCTTGATGGAACGCTTCTTGATTCGCGCAAACGTATCAGCTTAGCCAATGTAAATGCTTTAAGAGAGATGCGGGATTGCGGAGCAAAAGTTGTGCTTGCTTCCGGACGGCTTATCTCAAGCATGGAGCGCTACCTGCCGGTTCTGGGATTGGATCCCGCTATGCTTACCCTTAACGGCGCAGAGGTATTTACCAGTTCCAAAGATGGCGGGCGCCGCATTTACAGCGCTCAACTTGACCCGCTTCACTCCTGTTTCCTGATTAACTACTGCGCGGACAAACCGGTAACTCTAAACTACTATTTTGAGGGAAAACTCTACACCGTAAAATCAGCAAATAACGCAAAATGGATTGATTTGTATTATCAACAAACAAAAACCGATTACATCTTTTTGGATAAATTTGACGCTATGACCGGTATCTCCCCTTCAAAAATTGTTTTAGTGGGGGACAGCGTGTATCTTGACAGCCAGGAAAAATATTTCCGTTCTCTTTGGGATGAGGAGTCCGTTTATATCTGCCGCTCATGGGGTCACTATCTTGAATTCTTAAGTCCAAAAGCAAATAAGGGGCTGGGTCTGCAGGCGTTGTGTGAAAACCTCGGAGTAAATATCTCTGAGGCGGCGGCATTCGGTGACGCCCAAAACGATATCCCTATGCTAAAACTTGCGGGCCTCGGCATAGCGATGAAGAACTCCACAGATGAGACGAAAAAAAGCGCCCTCAGAGTAACTGAAATGACAAATGATGAGGATGGGATAGCGCTGGAATGGGAAAAGATAAAAGCAAATTACAGTTTATAATGTACAAATTACAAATAAAACCAATTTATGGAACAGGAATTTTATTTGACATTTGTTTTCGATTTTAATGTTTTATTTGTACATTGTAAATTAGTAATTTGCCGTCAGCTAGCTAACGTCCGAAGATGATCCCTCGCCACCTTTGACCACCAGCTCTGCGTGTCTTTTCTGCAAAACTCTTCAAACGCTCCCTTTGCGAGCGTGCGGTTCATAAGCTTCATAGCTATAAAACCCAGATTGTACCAGGCCATCAGGTTATCGGGTTGAACCTTTACAAGCTTTTCGAGCAGTACGCAGGATTTGTCATTTTTGCCCTGCTGGTAATAAAGCAGCGCTCCGGCCCAAAGATCTTCCGGCGAACCGGCCTCATCTTCACCCAAATCCTTAAGCCGCTCCTCTATTCCATCGAGCAGTTTTTTGAATTCTATGCTGCTCATCACATAGCTTTGGAACTCAAGCGGGGTATAGATATCATTTTTGGACGGTCCCACTTCATACTCAAACCAGTTTTTCGCTTCTTTGGAGAGAATTCGGAACCCTTTGTATTCCGAAGTCATCCACGTTATGTAATCTTTTGTCAGGTTGGCTTTAAGCTGAATAATGGAGCGGACGTTTTTGAGATCAGGCAGCTGGTTGTAGGATGTCAGAAGCGTCTTGTCTTCATCGGCATCAAGGCGGTAATCTATTATGCCGGTAGAAAGGGAAGCCATAAAATTACCGCCAGGGGCTATGACCGGTAGAATGATACAGTTATTTTTATAATCAAAAACTCCGTTACCTATGCCTGGCATTAAGAGTACATAGGGACGGCCAAAAAGAGGCACTCTTCCATTATGAAAAATGTGAGGATCAAATTCTGTGATTTGATTAAGGCTGGCGTTGAGCGAACTCAATGAAAATACCTTGTCTTCGGAACGCACAAGGGGGAAAGCGTCAAGACCGATACGCCGTGCGGCAAGCCTTGTAAGATCCCTCATGTAATCTATTTCGCCGGTAACCTTATTTTCTATCTCACTGACCGGTACCCTAGTCTGCATTTTCTGCACCTCTATCAGTTTTTCCGACAGTTTGTTAAGCTTCATTCCGATCTCGGCGGATCTGTTAAAAAGCTCTTCCATCTGTTTGACAAGCTTTTTTATCTCCGCGGGACCGCCTTCTTTATCCGGCAGCATCGAAATATATGATGTGACCTGATCAAGCTTTTTCTGAAGCTCCATCTGCTGCTTGACATACTCCCGTTTCTGATCCGCGGAGAGAAACGCTCCGGCGGCGATCGCTTTTTTTTGCTTTATACTTTCAAACAGACGGTCATCCACAGCCTCAAGATTGTCTACGGATTTACCCGCCTCCGGAGCGTTTGCGTACATCGCCATTATCCGTTTGCGCCGTTCGCCGCGCAGGCGTAAAATCTCATTTTGAACTTTTTTGTTATCTTCCTCAACCGCTGCAATATCCTGATGCAGACGCCCCTGCTCCTCACCCTCTCTGGTTTTCTGCACGAGCTCTTTAATCCATTGGGTCGCAAGCCGTACCTGTATGCGGCAACCATCGATACCGCAGTCCGCTATGGCAGCTTTTACCTTAGAAGCATCCACAAGACTGGGGTGGACTCCAAAGTTTATAAGATCACCATATTCCTCTAAAAAGGGTTCTATATCCGCCTTAGCACGGATAAAAGCGCCAATGCTCTCGCCAAGCCAACTCCAATAAGAGGAACAGATCGCGACAACGGCCTTTTTATTCTGAGAGTCAGCCCTTAACAATTCAAGCGAATCGGCGAACTTTTCGTCAAAACTCACTGGACTTTCCTGGAGTATTTCACTCATGTTGTTTCTTCTTTTAGATAAGTTTCCACAAATAACAGTTTCTATTAAGAATATACATATAAGTATAGATACAGTAGGCAAAGAAAATCAATACGCATGAAGAAACCAAACACTTATCAAGGGCTGCTATTGTCATGTAAAAATCATTTAACATAATATTATGGTCATGCTATTTATATGGATATTATTCAATAATACAACGTTTATATTATGCCAAATGAGATTTACAGAACACTGGTTTATAATAAATGAATTGTGCCATATTAATAAAGGGCAGCCAACGGGGGCTGCCCTATAACGGGATGCGAAAAATTCATGAACCGGCCTGCTGCGATATCACGTACTGCGTATCTATGATATAACAAGCTGCCGCTACAGGTAACGGCAAATGGCCGTTACCTGTAGGAGATATCAAAAACTCTCGTAAAACATTAAAAATCGCTCAACTCATTATCATCCAGCGGAATAATCTGTTCCGCTTTCACCGCTTTTGCGGATGGGAGCGGCAAGGCTCTCGGTTTGCTTGCCCTTTTGTCAGGAATAGCAGGAGCGGAGCGTCTTTGCTGCGTGGATGCAGCTGTAGCGTTGCGCCGTCCGCCTGAACTTAATGAGCCTCCCGCGCTCAGCTTGAACGCGGCAACCATGTTTGTGAGTTCCGCAGCCTGACTGCTGAGTTCCTCTGCCGCGCTGGCGGATTCTTCTGAGTTAGCGGCATTCTGCTGCGTTACCGTATTCATCTGAGCTACAGCTGTGTTCACCTGCTCAATGCCCTGAGCCTGTTCACTTGAGGCCGCGGCAATTTCGGCGATAAGGTCGCCTACTTTACCGACACGGTCAACGATCTGGTTAAGCGATTTTGCGACTTCTTCAGTTATTTTAACGCCGCCGTCAGCGTTTTTAACCGATTCCTCAATCATCTCAGTGGTGTTCTTGGCCGCTTCGGCGCTGCGCATAGCGAGATTGCGCACCTCTTCGGCGACAACCGCGAATCCCTTACCCGCTTCGCCGGCGCGTGCTGCCTCAACGGCGGCGTTAAGAGCGAGGAGGTTTGTCTGGAACGCGATTTCGTCAATTGTTTTAACAATTTTTGCCGTGTTGTCGGAGGATTGCTTGATTTGCTGAATAGCTTCAGCCATACGCTTCATTGAAGAGTCGCCTTCGTTAGCCGAGTTGCGCGCTTCGGCGGCAAGATGTTTCGCCTGATTTGAGTTGTCGGCGTTCTGTTTTGTCATAGACGACATCTCTTCAAGACTTGAAGATACCTCTTCAAGCGAGCTTGCCTGCTCGTTTGAACCTTCGGCCAGCTGCTGGCTTCCGCTTGAGATCTCACCGCTCGCGCTTGATACCTGCGAAGCGGCTTCAGATACCTGGCTCATCGATTCGTCAAGGTTTCTCACTACTTCGTTAATATTATCTTTCATCTGCGCGAATACGCCTTTATACTCTCCGGTAAGTCTCTGCGACAGATCTTTATTAGCCGCGGCCTGAAGAACCTTGCCGCCGTCTTCGATGAGAATTTGACGCAGACTGGTAACCAGATTTATGAAAGCGTTAGCGATATCATCCTTTTCATCTTTCTTGCTGAGCTGCATGCTCAAATCGCCCTCTGAAATCATAGTCAGACTTTTAACGATAATATTCTGCAAGTCGTCCGCGAAACTGTCCGCGGTTTTGGCCATCTCGCCGATTTCGTCTTTGCGGTTATGTATGTTAAGCCTCATTC
The DNA here is from genome assembly GCA_031254105.1 of Chitinispirillales bacterium. Classification (GTDB taxonomy): domain Bacteria; phylum Fibrobacterota; class Chitinivibrionia; order Chitinivibrionales; family Chitinispirillaceae; genus WRCH01. The sequence goes on along the minus strand of JAIRVB010000035.1, from coordinate 26,731 downwards.
CTAAATGTCCTTTAGTCCACTCACTCATCATCTCTTTGAGCATCCCCACGGGCTTGCTTATGCTTCTTGAAATAGAAAATCCAAGAAAAACTCCGATCAATAGACCAATGATGAGCAGAACGATAAGCATAGTGCGGAGACGTATATATGTTTCTCCTGCGCTATTATTCGCTTCTAACCCTGATCTTTCAATTAATTTTATTAATTCGGAAGTATTATTATCTATTGCGGACGCGTATGGAACAAGCTCTGAAACAGATCTGCGGACACCATCAGGAACATCCAATCTTGCCTCCCTGGAGAGCTTCCTTAGTTCGTCAACTCCTTTGGTGAAAGGTACGAAATTGACTCTTATTTGTTTCAGGGCATCCTTTCCTTTTTCAGTTGTAAGACGACTCTCCACGCTGTCCAACGATTCCTGGAATTTTTTTTCATTTTCCAGAACCGACCTTTCGTACCTGTCTATATCCGCCTTGTCATTGGAGATAAGCATGTTGCGCCAGTCACGCTGAATGGTCAGAAAATCAGCGTACGCTTCATCAACAAAAGATACTCCAAGCAGCCTGTTATCGTACAGGTCCGTTGTCGCGCGGTCTAATTGAGACAAACCGCTTATCCCCATGACTCCTATTATGACTGCGATAAACGACACAGTCAAAAATCCCGCGATAAGTTTTGGTCCTAATTTAATGTTGTCAAGCATGAAAAACTCCTTATGTTTTTGTTTTAATAATGTTTCTTGACGAATGTATAGCAAGCCGCTGCTCTGCCTATACTATTCCTGCCGCTCCGGCTACATTTTCCAGTTCTGTAGACGAGAGCACCTTTTCGATGTTAAGCAGGATTTTGACGGAACCTTTCGCTTTCGCCATCCCAAGAATAAACGCCGTGTCGATATTGGTTCCAAACGCGGGCGCGTTTTCAATGTCTTCGCCCGCGATATCAAGAACTTCGGAGACTGAATCAACGAGAATACCGATCTGGATGTTTCCGCCCCTTGCGGCGACGTCAACGACGATAATACAGGTCATGTCCGTGTCATCCGTTATCTGCATTTCAAACTTTTTGCGCAGGTCAATTACCGGAATCACCTTGCCGCGAAGATTTATCACTCCGCGCACAAACGGCGGCGTACGGGGAAGACTCGTTATCGCCATTACGCCGATAATCTCTTTCACCTTGAGTATCTCGATTCCGTACTCTTCATTCATGAGTCTGAATGTAAGGTACTTTCCTGCCAGATTTGCAGGTGTTTTCTCAGCGGTTTCTGCCATAAAAGCCTCCTTGTTTTGTATTAAACCGCAATTGTACAATGAACTAAAGCTTAAACAAGCAAGCCCTAGATATTAAGTAGATATTAAGTATACAACTCTAAAGGGGGAGAAATCAATATTGAGGCTAAAAAAATTAATTCAAGAAATAATAATGCAGAATGCAGAAACAGGTCAACATAAAAAATAAAATATTATGTTAATAGTTACAGATTTACAGAGGCTATAGCGCAAAACAAAAAACGCGGAACGCGGGGATTTTTCATTTCCGCATTCTGCGTTATTATTTCTGTATTGCGCCTGTCACTCCCAAAGTTCAAGAAGCTCTTTGGGCATCATGCTTTTTACATCTTTTATCTCGCCCTCCGTTACTCTGCGGCGTAAAACTCTGAAAACCGCTTTTGCGATAAAGTCAGGACGCACATCGCTGCTGCCTCTGTAATTTTGTCTGATATGATTTAAAAAATCATCCAGGTGACGATGTTTGACCGGCGTTTTTGAAGGATCCCATTCTTCATAATATACTCCCCTTAAAAGCAAGGGCAGCTGCGCCCCAAGGTCCGCGGCCTCATCAACAGTCAATCGGTCACGCAGTGTGTGCAGAACCGCTCTCAAAGCCATGTAAGCTTGTCTTTTGCTGTCTGCGTTCAGCTCCATCATAAGTTCCTTAAGCCAGATACCGGCCTTTTGTACGGCTGTATCAAATGAGTCAAAACCTGTCATACTCATAGTATTTCCGCTCCTTATAATAAATGTCCGTTTTTGTTTGCTTTAGATGGACGATTTTCAACAACGTGCGTCCGGCGCGTAAAACCTCAAGTTTTTTATCAAGGCTGTTTGGTATAGTGCAGCCCGCAGCGCAAGCGTGTCCGCCGCCGCCAAACATAGCCGCAAGTTCCGATATATTAATCCCCTCTTTAGATCTGAAACTTACTCTAAGAGAAGCATTCTCTTTCTCTCTAAAGAGAATCGCGAGGTTTACCCCTCCAAGAGACCTGATTTTCTCCAAAGCGGAGTCCCCGTCACACTCCCTTGCTTTCAACTTCTTAAAATCTTCTGTCATAAGTGTGGACCATGCAAGCTGTCCGGCGCAGGCAAAAGAGCATCTTAAGAGGCAAATAGATGTTAAAAGTTCCATCTCTATGCTTGAAGCGGCCTGAAGCGGCTTCAACACAGAAGAATATTCAACTCCTGTGCGCAGAAGCTTTGCGCACAACTCAAAAGTTCGGGGACGTATGTCAGGCAGGCGAAAGGATTTGCTGTCTGCCACAATAGAAGTAAGAATGTTAAACGCGATCTCTTTACTGATAGGTACACAAAGTTTTTTTAAAAAAGAGTACACAAGCTCTCCCGCGGAGCCAGCGTACGGATCAACAAGTGAAAATTCCGCAAAAGAGCTGCGCTTAAAATGATGGTCAATTTCCAGAGTATGCTCCGCACTCTCAAAAACACTGATGCCGACCCCTATCATCTCCTTGCTGGCGCAGTCTACCGCTATAGCCAGGTCCACATCTTTTTCTATCCCTTTCACCACACTCTTTATTCCCGGCAAGTGTGAGTAGGCTTGGGGTATCTCTTCCCCGCAGAGCATAATAACCTCTTTTCCCATGCTCTCAAGCCCCAGACCTAAAGACAGCATCGAACCGATGCTGTCACCATCAGGGTTTTTGTGGCCGCAGATAAGAACGGAGGAAGCAGCCTCAATACATCTCTTTATAGAATTCATTTATTTTTTAGTGCGCAAAAGCGGTGCCAAGAAACTCAATAAACCTTTTGGCGTTTCATTTCCACAAACAAGCTTTTGCGATTTCAAGCGGATGCTTTTTTGGGGCTGCCCCGCGCTAATTCTCCGGCAGGCTTTACAATCAGCTCCTTATACTGCCGTATCATTGATTGACAGGAGCAGGCATCTTCTCCAAGCCGCTCCAGCGCGAGCGCGGCTGCTTCAATTGTGGAGAGTCCGCTTTTTTTAATCTGTTTTCGTAAACTTGGGTGTTCTGGATTAAGGCTTACACGATTGAGCCGCAGAAACCACGGGTTGCGCCACCACATCGCTTTGGCCTGTTTCCACGATCCGTCAATAGCGATTATTCCTTTTATATGCGAAGTCTGTTCGATGATCTCTCCCCGCCTGTCAGTCATAATCATCGGAGAGTTCTGATTAGGTTGATTTTGACCGTTGGGGCGCGGTTTATAACGCCCTTTCCCCTTCCCCGCGCAACCGCGCCCATCTTCCTTCCCTTCCCCGCTGTCCGGATTTGATAGATGGAGTTCATTTTTGAGATAAAGAATACCCCAGTTTGACGGCATTTCATCATTGCCTGCTATTTTTTTAAGGTTAGGCCAGGAAAGTCCCACCCGAAGCCCGCTGTTCTTAAGGATAAGCGAAGCAAGACGCGCTGAATTAAGCATCTTGAACTGTTCTTGCGGATGCTGCAGAATCAGTACTTTTATTTTATTGGAAAAACTCTCTACATACGCGCATATGCACATCTGTTTTTCGCGAAAGCAATTTGGGCAGGCTGAGGCTCGGTTAAATTTGAGTTTTGCGTCTAACATCACGTTTTAAAGTTATCCCATTCATTTTGAAGGCTTAATTCCTCTATCCACTTTGAAATAATCTGTTTATTCAAAACAAGATCCGGTGTCTCTAACATTTTGATGGTTTTGCCGGATACAGGCAGATTTGAGATTCCAGGCCATCTCTCTGAGTTTTACTGCCTGACGCCATTTCTGAGCGGGGGTAAGATGAGCATAACGGGAAGGGTCGTCATTCTTGATTGGAATTTTTTCATAATCGTTATTCATATCAAAAATATAGTATGTGCCCTTAAGAGAAGACGGCCAAAATTCCGCAGCCGTACTCCCCAAAAGCGGAAAAACCGTTCACTGAATAGTATACGAATTATTGACTTCACCGAGGTAAACGAGGTTCTTTTTTCGCGTTAACTATTGCGCTTTGTCCGAAAACAAATTATTTTGATTGTTAGATATATTATACAAGGTATAATTTCCGGTATCAATTAATTACATTATAAGAATCAAATTATCTTATGGATGCGTCATCTCTGAAAATACGCGGGTTTGCTCAACGGTTGACAAATGAATCTGGATTGCGCGCTCTTGTGCTGACAAAGCACTTTAGGTCACCTTCTGTATCTCCTTATAAATCAATGCTTTACCCCCCCCCCCCCCATTTTATAAGCGTTTAATAACTGGTTTTTTCTACAATACAATTTTGTATTTCGCGTTAAAAAAGCGCGCGAAGCGTCAGCTTATTCCATTAATAATTTTAAAATTGTCCGCTATTAAAACTTCACACAATCGGACAACTTCCGCTCTATCCTCTCCGTGTCCCTTTGAAGGGACGCGGAGAAAATCTTATGGAAAATTTAATCTTTTCAACAACAAACAATATTATAAACCTGACAGGTTCAGGGCGTATTGCCGCTACCCGAATTGTCCGGTTTTTGAGCTGATTGTTTGCCAGGCCAGGCAAATTTCCGCAGTAATACTTACTGTATCGCAAAGGAAATTCAGGAAGCATGGTGGAAAATTAGCCAAAAAACGGGCGGTTTTGGCAGGGGCAGCGGCAACACGCCCTAATATTTTCACTAATCAAAAGGAGGTTGTATGCTTCGGAAGTTTGCGGTTGTCTTGGCAGTAGTGGGTACTTGTTTTTTGGCAACGGGTTGTTATTCTGTACGAATGGCTGCGCCTGGTAACAGCGACGTTAAAGTGATGTCTCCGGCAAAATCCGCGTCGTTCAAAAAATCTCAGATGAACTGGTTCGCGTTATGGGGTCTGGTTTCATTAACTCCGGATAAAACCGAAAACGTCATCAGAGAGAACGGTTTGACAGAAGTCAGAACCGAAACAAAAACCACATTTTTAGACGCGATTATAAACGGCATTATATTCGGCATTGTTGGGGTGAACACCACCGTAATTGAGGGTAACAAGTAAAATACCGTTCATAAAAGTTGATTTACTATTTAAATATTCAAAGATAATTCTTTATAGGAGGATGCAGTATGAAAAAATTTTTGGTTGCCGCGATTATTATTATTTGCTGTTTTATGATTACAGGCTGTTACTCTGTAAAAATGAACGCGAACCCCAACAATGAGGTCAGGCTTATATCTGCGAATGACAATGCGTCATTCAAACACACTCAAAGGCAATGGTTTGCATTATGGGGTTTGGTTCCGCTGACTGAGGATGGCGTCCAGAAATCCATTTCGAACAACGGTTTGACAGAAGTCAGGGTCAGTACAAAATATACAGTTATCGACTGGCTAATAAGCGGCGTTCTGGGCAGTATCACCGTAGGAACGAGAACAGTTGTATTAGAGGGTAACGGGAAGTAATAAGACCCGTCTGTTATGTTGTTTTCTATGGCACGGTTTTTTTATCCGTGCCTTTTCGCGATTTATGTGAAAGCCCAAATGATTCAAGCGTTTTAAAAGCCGCCGAAAAAAACAAGTTCACTATTATCTATTCACCATACCTTGCCAATATTTATTTTCTGATGTTTACTGTTCTCTTAAGGAACAGCTTTAAACTTTACGATATGCGCGAAGGTGGCGGAACTGGCAGACGCACCAGACTTAGGATCTGGCAGGGCGACCTATGGGGGTTCGATTCCCCCCCTTCGCATTTTTTAGTTAGGTTGAGGTGATATGCGGGGTTTTGTTGCGGGGAAATTGCGCAGCAATGATCCGGTAGGGACGACCAGCGGTCGTCCGCGTTCCCTGTATACCGTATTGTATGTTGGGGGCCGGCAGCCTGCCGCCCGCAATTCCGGCATATTGTATTGTACGCGGGGTCTGTGTGTGGATTATAAAAACAAGCGTATTGATGATCACAAATAAAAAGGTGCGAGGAGGATACGGCAAGTGAAGACTACTGTTTCAGAACCGGAAACATGGAGGCGCGTAATAGAGTTTGAAATTCCTGAAGCTGATATAAACGCAGCTGTTGAGAAGAAGCTTAATGAGTACAGGCGTGAAGTGAAGCTTCCTGGTTTCAGACAAGGCAAGGTGCCGGCTAACGTTGTACGCACGCGTTTTGGCGATGCGGCAAAAGCCACTGTCGTTGATGAGACTATTAAGGAATCATATAAGAAAGCTTGTGAAGAGCACAATATCGCTCCTGTGGGGGGCGCTAATGTCACTGATATGAAGGAGAACGAGGGCGAACCGCTCAAATTTACTATTGAAACAGAGGTCGATCCGCCTATTGAGATAAGGGGTTATGATAAACTCAAGATAAAGCCTAAATTCAAGAAGCTCAAGGACTCTGAGGTTGAGGAGGGTTTCCAAAATTTCTTAGACCGTTTCGCTGAGTTTAACAATGTGGAACGTCCATCCAAAAAGGGCGACTATGTCCGCATGGAGTACAAAAAAGTCGTAATTGACGGAATAGAGAAGGCTGAGATACAAAATCCTGCTTATCCGGTCGAGGTCGGTTCAAACTCCGCTCTTAAAGATTTTGACAAACAGCTTGTCGGCGTCAGCGCGGGGGAGCAGGTTGAGATATCACTTAAGTTTCCCAAAGATTATGCTGATAAGGAAGCTGCCGGAAAGACCGGTGAGTTTTCTGTAGCGATACTTGCGGTTCAGGAGAAGAAGCTTCCTGAGCTAAATGAGGAGTTTTTCAAAAAGTTTGGCGGGGAGTTTGACTCTGTAGACGCTCTCAAGGAAAAAATCCGCGAAAGTATGGAGCAGGAAGAAAATGATAAAGCTAAATCTGACGCTTACAAAGAGGTGATTGAGGAAATTATCAAGGATAACCCTTTTGAAGTGCCGCCCTCGCGGATAAAAACGTTTCTTGACATGATGCAAGAGGATTTCATGCGTTACCGCAAACCCAACGAACCCATCCCTACCCGTGAGGAGATAGCGGAGCGTTTCACTGAACATGCGGTATTTTCGCTTAAGAGGATGAGGATTATCGACTATATTGCCGATAAAGAGAAGATCAAGGCGACTCAGGAAGAAGTTGATAAACAAATTGAGGTTATGGCTCAGAGGTATGGTCAGGAATTTGCGAGTTTGAAAGAGCTGTTTCGCAAAAACGGAACAACAAACCGTATCCGCCTTGAGATAAGAGAGCGCAATACTCTTGAATATCTGATTGGGGAAGGCAGACCGTAGGGACGATTTGTAGTCGTTCGAAAACAAAATTGAGAACAGGAACAATGTTCCCTCATCTTTGCGGGGATGACGGAAATAGCACTGATTATATGAACGGTCAGCGCCCGTCTGAAATTCTCACATAACGAATTTGTATGGGTGATGATGAAACACGCATACCGGTGATCATTGCCAAAAAAGGAACAATATTTGCAACCTCTTGCACTAACACTTGAAAGGATATAAAACATGCCGCTTATACCAATGGTTATTGAGCAGACAGGCCGGGGGGAGAGATCCTACGATATCTATTCGAGGCTTCTCAAGGAACGGATTATTTTTCTTGGATCGGATATCGACGATTCCACAGCTGACCTTGTTATGGCGCAGCTTATTTTTCTGGAATATGAAGATGCTGATAAAGATATTACAATTTATATTAACTCTCCGGGCGGGATTGTGAGTTCGGGACTGGCCATTTATGATACTATTCAGTATATAAAGCCGGATGTGTCTACGATCTGCATAGGGCAGGCGGCGAGCATGGGAGCGGTTTTGCTTGCGGCCGGGACAAAGGGGAAGCGTTACGCGCTGCCGCATTCAAGGGTTATGCTTCATCAGCCTCTTGGCGGGGCGGGCGGTCAGGCTTCGGATATTGCGATCCACGCAAGGGAGATTGTTCGGATTAAGCAGACATTAACTGAGATACTTCATAAACACTCCGGCCAGAGCATGGAGGTTATCGCTAAAGATACGGACCGTAATTTTTACATGTCCGCTGAGGAGGCGAAAGCTTACGGTTTAGTGGACGAAATTTTTACAGTAAGGGAATAGTAAGGTTGGATCATACATCAAGACCCCGTTATCCGGGGATAAAGTGTTCGTTTTGCGGCAAGGGGCCTAATGATGTTCACAAACTCATCACAGGCCCTTCTGTGCATATCTGCAACGAGTGTGTGGATATGTGTAATGATTTGCTGCGTGAAAAAAAAGAAGAACCTAAAAATAAAGAACCGGTTGATACCATAACTCTTGACACGCTCCCGACTCCTTTTGAGATGAAAGAGTTTATTGACCAATACGTTATTGGTCAGGATGAGGTTAAAAGAGGTGTGTGTGTAGCGGCCTATAACCACTTCAAGCGTATTCTGTCAAGAGAACAGAACAGCGGCGACGAAGTTGAAATTGACAAATCAAACATGCTGGTGATCGGGCCTACCGGTACTGGTAAGACCCTGATCGCCCAGACATTAGCCAAATTATTGAAAGTGCCTTTTTCGATTGTAGACGCTACAATCTTTACAGAAGCTGGTTACGTAGGCGAGGATGTAGAGAACATGCTTGTACGGCTTCTGCAGGCTTCAAACTACGATGTTGAGAAGGCGCAAAAAGGTATTATTTATATAGACGAGTTTGACAAAATAAGCAGAAAGTCCGCTAACCCCTCTATTACCCGTGATGTATCCGGCGAAGGGGTGCAGCAGGCGATGCTTAAAATTCTTGAAGGCACGGTTGCAAGCATTCCTCCAAAAGGCGGACGCAAACACCCGGAGCAGAATCTTATCCAGATTAACACAAGGGATATTCTGTTTATCTGCGGCGGCGCTTTTGAAGGTCTTGACAAAATTATTGAGGCGAGAATCGGCGAGAGCCGCATGGGCTTGAATGCTGAGATCAGACGCAAGAACCAGCTCAAAATAGGTGACGTTTTACGCAAGGTAGAACCTGATGATCTTATAAGCTACGGGCTCATACCTGAAATAGTTGGACGTTTGCCCGCGGTTCTCGGTTTGGATCAGCTTGATGAAGAGTCATTGCTGCAAATTCTCACAGAACCTAAAAACGCCCTCACCAAGCAGTATCAAAAACTCTTTGAGATGGAAGGAGTAAGACTCACTTTTACTAAGGACGCGGTAAAAGAGGTAGTCAAAATCGCTTACCAGAAAAAGACCGGGGCCAGAGGGCTAAGAAATGTGCTTGAGGCGAGTTTAGTTCCCATTATGTTTGAGCTCCCTTCAAGGGATGATATCAGCGAAGTGATGGTGAACAGGGAAACGATACTGCGTAATTCGCCTGCCGTGTATGTGCTAAAGCAGGAAGAGGATAAAAAGATCGCCTGAGTTTCTCGGAGTTATGTTAGATTTGCAGTGACACCTTCGGAAGATAGTTTCAGAGGGGTTGCTATGGGTTTTTACAGAGTTAGTGTTTTATTTACAGCTGCCACCCTTAAAAGTAGTTAACTCGCTGCACAACTTGCTTACAGTGTCCAAGCGGCTTCCTATAGAAACCAGATTGTACAATTCAGGATTCATGAAATTGTATATTCCATCCTGAGCTTCTCTGTAAAGTCTATTATAACCTATGTATATTCTGCTAAATACAGATTTGCCATTTAATTCAGAGTTTTCTTTTAACGTTTGGAGTCTTATAGCGTGGGCAGTTTTTCGTGGAGGTTTTATCGTGACATCGGTAAATAATTTATTGCTCAGCTGATCACTGTGTTTTACAGTCTCCGACACACCTTCGATTGTTACACTTGGCTCTATTACGTCAAACATCGCTTCTATGTAGTGCACAGCCGAATAGAAAGATGTAGTTACATACCAGTCATTATATTTTGCAGGCCTATCGTGACGTACAATAAACTTACGAAACTCGTCATTATGAAACGCCTGCTTTTTATGCTCCTTACATGTTCCCATTAAATCTCTCCGAGTACTGGAAAATCATGGTTAATTAAATCTGTATTGAGGGAGATTTCAGGCACAACACGAAGTTGACAGTCTCGTTCTTCACGGTGGTACATATATATCTCTATAGCGCTTGCAATATCATGTATAACATCCATTTTATTTTTTACAGTTTTTGATACAATGATAAGAACAGTTGGAACACCAGTAGTGCGGTCGTGTCCAAGCCTAACTTGTAATAGGTCACTTTCATTAATGCCACAAACTTCTATAAGGACACGATAAAAAATTGCAGCTGGACGAGATAGAACCCTCTTAAGGTTAGTCATTTCTCTCGTAAGAGCCTTCTTACGCTCTTCTAATTTCCCCTGCTCAAACCCTTCCTTATACCCCAGCGCACGCCCCTTTTGGTGTCCCTTATTAAACCATAACTCATATTTGAGCCTCTCCTCATCAGTATTTGCGGCACTCTTCGCAATTTTTTCTAAAAGTTCGTTGATATCAGGATCAATATTTTTGTCTTGGGTATTCGGCACAGGATTCATACTTGGCTCCTTTGTTACACCAACAAGAAACTTCTTATTACAGCCTTTAACTAACTGCCAGCTATCCACACAAAAGATAGGGCATGAATTTTTCTATGGAGAAATATAAATTAATTTACTCCAGTGTACGTTATCAATCTTTTTGCAAACATCATCAAAAAATGCCAACGTTCTTTTATTATACAATAAACCATCTGCTACTTCATTAAGTGTTTTTGTCTGCCCCAAAGTATATTTTTTAGAGAAGCAAATACCATTCAAAAAGGACAGGCAACAATAGAAAAGTTATCTTCTGCATCGGTGCAGTGTAAAGCTGTCCGTCTGAAAAACCTGTCTCTCCCGCAAATAGAAGAGTTCGTTTTAGGATTGGGCGGGAAAAAATTTCACGCCCGTCAAATTTACAAATGGATCTATCAGAAGCGGCTCAGCGGCTTTGAGACTATGAGCGACATGCCAAAAAGTTTCAGAGCGCGGCTTGAAGCATGTGCTGGAATTAGTAAACTTGAATCGCGCCGCGTGCTTGAGTCAAAATTTGGCGACGCTGTAAAATTCGGTTTTGAACTCTACGAATCAAAACATATCGCCGAAAGTGTACTTCTGATAGATGATAACCGCAGAACCGCCTGTATCTCAAGCCAGCTTGGGTGCGGACTTGGATGCGCTTTTTGCGAAACCGCGAAACTTGGCTTTATTCGTAATTTAACACAAGAGGAAATTTTGGGTCAGCTTATAGGGATAAACGATTATCTTTTTAATAAAGGTGATAAACTAATAACCAATGTTGTCTTTATGGGCATGGGGGAAGCTCTAAGTAACTTTGATAACTTCAGATCAGCGCTTTCTGTTATTATGGCGGAAGATGGGTTTAACATCGGAGCGCGCAGAATAACTGTTTCTACCGCCGGAGTTGTACCTTCAATTGAAAGGCTTATGAAAGAGGATCTGACCATTGGTCTTGCGATTTCTCTTAATGCATGGAACAATGACCTGCGAAACAGTTACATGCCGATAAACCGCAAATACCCGATTGAACAGCTTGTTGAAATTGCTAAACGCTACTATCACAAAACAGGACGCAGAGTTACTTTCGAATATGTGTTGATAAATGGGATTACTGATACCGCAGCAGCCGCATCCGCTCTTTATAAAATGCTAGGGGGATTTCCATGCAAGATAAATCTGATTCCTGTAAATCCTGCCGGAAGTAAAGAGTATGGTTCCCCTGCCGAAAAGCTGGTGGAACGTTTCTCAGCCTCACTTCACAGCCGCGGTTTGGCAGCGACAATCAGGCGCAGCCGCGGACAGGATATTATGGGCGCCTGCGGTCAGCTTACTGCTTTTATGATGAATCATTCAAATTAAAAAATGCAAAAGTCAACCATCAACCCCATCCTGAAACATCCATTCAGGATCAATATCTGCAGCGCCATCCTGCCATATTGGTGTGCTATAACTACTGAGATACACGTCATTGAAGGTTTATTTACCCTTCAGAGACTCAAAACGCTGATATTTCAGATATGGTTTAGAATCAAAAAATTATCCTTCACCCGTGTCAAACCGAACCTTAATTTATAATCATCAAGAGGATGGACAGACACTACGCTTTTAATAGGCGTATGGTTATCTACATGAACTATTTGATCAAATGCTATTTACATCATATACCGCGTTATTCTATCGGATCTATTCTTCCAAAAGATTTTTTTCTTACGCGTTAAAACGAAGTCGGCACATCTAAAAAAACCGTCTCAACCCCAAATTTCTCTTTCAACAAATCACCTAAAGCTTGTACCCCGCTTTTTTCAGTGTGGTAATGACCGCCGCAAACAGTATTGATGCCGCCTTCAAGAGCGATATGGTAACTCTCGTGTATCAGTTCACCGGTGATAAAAAGGTCTATTTTTTTCTCTACCGCTTCAGCAAGAGCGGAGGAGCCGCGTCCGGAGATTACAGCCGCTGTACGTATTTTTTTCGGCCCGAACGGTAAGTATGAAACAGGGCTTCCAAATTTCTCTTTCATCAATTTACCTGTTGATTCGAGGGTGACTGCTTTTGAAAAGGTTCCCTCAAATCCTAAGTGCACTCCGTTAGTATACACGCCAAATGATTTTAGCCCTTTAAGACCAAACGCCTTTGCTAAATGTACATTATTGCCGAGAGTTGGGTGAAGGTCAAGGGGAAGATGTGAGGCGTAAAGATTAATTTTGTTACTTATGAGGAAGTCAAGCTGTCTCAATAACGGTCCTCTTATATTTTTAATTCCGTTCCAAATTATTCCGTGATGAGCGATAACCATCTGACAGCCGTTTTTTTGAGCGAGCCTGTAAGCTTCGAGGCACGCGTCAACGGCAAGCCCGATTTTCGTTATCTCTTGATTACCTTCCACTTGCAAACCATTAACAGAACTGTCGCCTATCTCTGAGGTGCGCAGCGTCTTGTCTAAAAATGATACGACCGCGTCTCTGGAAATTTTCTGTTTAGGTTTACTTTTACTACGTTTCACAGGACTCCTCCTTTGTAAAAGGCTCTATTACTGCAATTAAATTTCTGTCTTATAGATATTTTTAATAGTATCTGAAAACCCCGGCTTCACCTGACGCACTTCACAAATATCGCATCCGGCAAGCGCCAGATTTTTTACGATTTGCGGAATACACTTTTGGCTGCCGTTCACCGAAAAGTTTATTACTCCCCCATCAACCGCAATATTACTGCCACCGCTGCCGCTGACTATCTTTCCCCACTCCCCGCTATTGAGAACTCTTATCACCCACGCCTCAAGCCCCGCTTTTTTATCAAGCTCCTCAAGCTGCCCATCTTTGAGCAGGCCTGCGCGATCACAAAGTTCATCTATTGTTTCAAGCTGATGAGAGCTTATAAGCTGCACCGCTCCGCGCGAAACAGCTTCTTTTGATATCAGTTTAAAATGTTCATACGCTTTTATGTCAAGGCTTACAGCAGGTTCATCAAAGAAACAAACTTGCGGCCAGCCAAGAAACGCCCTGCATAAACCGCACTGAACTTTCTGACCTCTTGAGAGAAACTTTACTTTGCGTGACGCTGCAAAAATTTCGGTGCCGCCCCAGTAATCCTCAAAATATTTTTGCGCTTCTTTCCATGAAACGCCCTTAGCGGAGGCGAATATTTTTAAATTATCCATAACGCTGAGATTACCAAAAAAGCCGTCGTTTTCAAGTACAACTCCGGTTTTGCGGTAGTACTCCGTCTGATGTTTCCACGGGTCGTAACCGCCCACGCTCACGCTGCCGCCATCCTTATTTAGCAGTCCAAGCAATATGCGGATTAAAGTAGTTTTGCCGGAGCCGTTGAGTCCCACAAGTCCATACACGCTTCTCTTATCTATCTGTAATGAAACATCTTTCAGAATAGATTTATGGCCAAACGAACGGTTCAAATTTTTTACATCTATAAACGGCATCTTCTATCCACTGTTCTTTCGGGTCTTTTTGTGGTGATATGTATCAAAAATGAATTATTTTAATAGATGTGATAATTTTCAGTGAAAACTTTTCCGAAACTTACTATAAATGAAAATAATTGTTGCACAGACCGCAGGGTTCTGTATGGGGGTAAAGAGAGCTGTTGACCAGGCGCTTGAGCTGTCAAATGACAGGTCATCAGCAACTTATACTTTGGGGCCGCTTATACACAACAAGCAAACAATTGAGATGCTCAACCATAGAGGCGTTTGCGCTTTGGATGAGAAAAACCTGCCTGCAAAGCCATCGACTATTCTTATACGAGCTCACGGCGTTGCGCCGGAAGTTATGGACAATTATAAAACAGCCGGATACAAAATTGTAGACGGTACCTGCCCTAAAGTAAAAACTGTACACAAAGTAATCGAACGGCACCGCAATCATGGTTACAAAATAATAATTACAGGTGATGAAGGTCACGCTGAAGTGACCGGGCTTTTAGGATACGCAGGTTCCTCCGGGTATCTTATTCAAACGCTTGATGACGTAAACAATCTGCCAGAATTTGAAAAGATCTGCCTTGTGTCACAAACCACTTTTGACAGAGCTCTCTTTGATTCCATTGCCGGCAAAATCAAGAAACGGTTTTGCAATAGTGAAATAATTGTTAAAAAAACAATATGTTCAGCTACAGATCAGCGTCAGGAAGAAACAGAGCGGCTTGCGGGCTCAGTTGACGCCATAATAGTTGTAGGCGGAAAAAACAGCGCCAATACCCAGCGTCTGGCAAAAATCGCGCAGGAGTGCGGTACTATTGCACAAGCGGTAGAAACAGAGGAGGACATAAACTGGGACCTGCTTGCCAAATGTAAGACAATCGGAGTAACCGCCGGAGCCTCAACACCTAACTGGATGATAAAGCGGGTTTGCGATTACCTGCAGTTCATGAGCCAGACAAAAAGTAAAAGCGTCTCCAACTCGTTTATGCGGCTTTTTGACATAATGGTAAATTTAAATTTGTTTGTATCAACAGGGACTGTTGCCGCTTACTATGTTTCGTGCGTATTGCAGGGTATTCCGTTTACTTTACCAGGAGCGGGTATCACGCTTTTTTACTTTATCTCAGTTTACCTCTGGAACAGTCTGGCAAACCGCGAGAACACTTTCCATCATGATATTTCGAAATACAGATTCTACAATAAATATCCGCGTTTTCTGCTTTTTATGTCCGGCGCAAGCATCTTGATTTTACTGGCAAGCTCCTTTCTTATCAACAGTCAAACGTTTTACTTAATGCTTTTTGCCTCTCTTGCGGGTTCGGCTTATCATGTGACAATTATCCCTGGAAAACTAAAAAGATTCTTTCCTTATAAGAGTCTCAAAGATATCCCCTCGTCCCGTGACCTGTTTGTCGCTCTGGCATGGGCGACGATTTTAACTTTTTTGCCTCAGACAATAAAGAATACATTTGTAATTGACCCATCATCAATAACCGCGTTTTCACTTATCTTTATACTGAGTTTTCTTAGATCACTGATATTTGACTTAAGAGATATAGAAGGCGATAGGATAATGGGCCGCGAGACCCTTATAACTATCATAGGTGAAAAAATGGCCCGCAGGGCGATCTTTATTATGATATGGACAAGTACCGCACTTTTGCTTATCTCTCCCGCGGTTTTGGGATTAACAGCCTACAGTCATACCAAAACGCTGCGTCTTCTTTTCTTAGTTCCGGTTCTCTTTTACGCGGCGGTTTTTGTACGCTTTAATGTCAAGATACGCTCAAACCATTCCGCTCTCTTCAGCCTGCTTGCGGATGGTCTTTTTTATTTGGCTGCCTTCGGCGCGTTTATATCTACAATACTCATAAACAGATAGAAACGAGATCCGTTTCATTTCTTACAGATCGACCAACTAAAGGATGAGAAATCGTGAACATAGAAAAAATCCGTCAATACTTACAGCAGGCAATTGAGCGTCAGATATTCCCCGGCTGCGTGCTTGGGGGAATAGTTGATGGGAAAGAGTTTGTAATTGCCGCCGGACATTATACTTATGATAAAGATGCGCAGCCTATGAGGGAAGATTCTATTTTTGATTGCGCATCCGTCACCAAGGCTATACCGGTAAGCAGTCTTGCGCTTCGGTTGATCGATCATAAAAAGTTGAAACTGTCCGACCGGCTGATCGATTTTCTTCCTGTATATAATGGTTCTTTCAAAAACGAGATTTGCCTGGGACATTTGCTCACCCATACTCTTGACTTTGATTTTCGGCTCTCGGAATGCAAGGAACTTTCCCCCGAAGAGTTGTTCAGGACAATTTTGAATGTAAAAATGAAAAGCCCGCCCGGAGAAAAATTTTGTTACGCTAACGCTACAAGTATTTTGCTTGGAATGCTTATAGAGAGGGTAAGCGGTAAACCCCTGCACAAATTTGCACAAGATACCTTTTTTAATCCGCTCGGAATGAAAAACACTACATTTTTTCCTGAAAAAATAAACGTCGTTTGCGTACCAACCGAAACAGACCCCTGGCGGGGCAGGACAATTCAGGGAGAGGTTCACGATGAAAGCGCCTGGATTCTCAGGAAAATAATGACCCCCGGTTCCGCGGGTCTGTTTTCAACAGCGCCTGATCTTATAAGATTTATAAAGATGCTGCTTGACGGTGGAAAACCATTTTTCCGAACCGCTACTTTAGAAGCGATGTATACAAATCAAATCCCTCAAATAAATGGTGAACGCACCGGACTTGGATGGGAACTAAATCAGGAATATATGGGGAAAAACCGCACAGAAACAACATTCGGAAAAACCGGATTTACAGGATGCGCTGTAATAGTAGACAGAAGCAGAAACGCGGGATTGACTCTTCTGTCAAACTACACCTGGCCGAAACGTAAAACAAACAGGGATCTTATAAATGAGGTTAGGGCCGCAGTCGCAGACCTTGTGTTCAATAAATAGCCAAGTATTCACGCACAATATTTCTCCGCGCCCTGAAGGGGCGCACTGCCGAAAAGCTGTCTCTATAGCCCCATGCGCAAAAATACCGTGCGGATTACCGATCCCCAAAGCACAATGCCGGATGTATGCATCCCGCCGGAACGCCCCGCGTTCAAACGCGGGGCTGCGAAGACCGCCCTTTCGGCAGTGCGCCCATTCAGGGCGCGGAAAGATTTAACTGAATTAATTGACTTTTGGCATTAACAAACTTTAATTTCAATCGCCTTAGTCTTCTCCGTCTTAGGCAATTTCAATTCAAGAACGCCTTTGTTTACTTTAGCTTCAATTTTTCCTGCGTCAACCTCATCCGGCAGCGAAAAACTTCTTGAAAAGCGGCCATAGAGGCGTTCAACGTGATGGTATTTGCCTTTTCTCTCCTCTTTGCTTTCACCTTCGATTTTGATAATTCCATTCTCTACTGTAATGTTTATATCCTCTTTGCTGAGTCCGGGAACATCAGCCTTGATAAGATAATGAGCATCCTCTTCGGAAAAGTCCATCCTTGGCTGCATTACACGCTGCATCTCCCGGTCCGCATTGAGCAGCTGGTTGTCTAATACACCATCGAGCCAGTTTGACAACATAGCAGCCGGATAATTACGCATAACAAAAGCACTCATAAGAAACCTCCTTTTATTGTTAGTTAGTTGATTTTTGAACATCCTTCTTCACCGGCCTAATTATGCAACAGCCATGCCAAAGTCTTTTGACCATGGTTATTGCCAAAATCAGAAACAGCGTCGTTTATAAGTGAAACAATTACTGTTTCACGCTGTTTCATTTTAACAAAGAAATGATCTATATTTTTATATGCCTCTTTAAAGATGCAGATATAGCCATTCAACTTGAAAAAGATATTATTAATGCAGAAATAGATGTCCAAATACAGAAATGAGGTGATCGGATCTTTTATTTCTGCACTCAGACATCTATTTTGAAGTTGAATTATCATTACACGAGAGCAGGGACTATCATATGATTACATCTCAGACTTCCGAACCCTCCGATACGCAAAGTTCACATTCTCATAAACTTTCACGATTTCATTTTAACAGCGATCCGGTCGCAAATCCCAACGCAGTGGTGATTTCAAATAACGTACGCGTTACTGTATTGTCAAAAACAGTTTTGCGCATCGAACATAACGGTTCGGGATGCTTCGAAGATCGCGCTTCCCAGCTTGCGTGGTTCCGCCGCCGCCCGGCCACATCATATCGTGTGTGGCGTTCAGGGAGCCGCTTGGAGATTATCACCGGCAATTTGCATTTGGTTTGTAATGACACATATTCTCCATTCAGCCGTGATATTCTGTACATTGACTTACTGAAAAGGAAAAATCGTTGGCTTTATGGAGATTTTGACGCGCTCAATCTTGGCGGTACGGTCAGAACACTTGATAGAATTAACGGATCTGCCGCGCTTCCTCATGGTCTTCTTTCAAAAAGCGGTTGGACAGTATTGGATGATTCAAGTTCTCTTGTTTACGATGAAAACTTTTGGCCATGTCCGCGTAATGGCAGCTCTACTGATCTGTATTTTTTTGGATACGGTGCAGACTATAAAGGCTGTCTGAAAGAGTTTTGCGCTCTGAGCGGTCCCGCAGCCCTGCCGCCCCGTTTCGCTTTTGGCAATTGGTGGAGCAGGTATTGGGCTTATACGCAAAAAGAGCTTACCACACTTGTGGAGGATTTTGAAAAACACCGCATACCTCTCTCGGTGTGCGTGGTGGATATGGACTGGCACATTGTAGATAACCCTCACCACAAGGGCTGGACAGGTTATACATGGAACAAAGATCTGTTTCCCGACCCATCCGTTTTTTTTGATTTCCTTCACAAAAAAGGAATCCGCTCAAGTCTCAATCTCCACCCAAACGATGGTATACACCCTCACGAAAACGCATATAAATTGATGGCTGAACATATGGGAATTGATCCTCAACACAAAAAAGCTGTTCCGTTTGACACTGGTGATTCAAGGTTCATGGCCGGATATTTTGAACATCTGCATCATCCGCTTGAAAAACAGGGCGTTGATTTCTGGTGGATCGACTGGCAGCAAGGAACAGAGTCTTCTATTGAGGGGCTTGATCCTCTCTATCAGCTCAATCATCTGCATTTTTTGGACATGAGCCGTAATGGTAAACGTCCGCTTATACTTTCACGCTGCTGCGGCCCGGGGGCGCACCGTTATCCGATAGGGTTTTCGGGAGATACTCATGTGACATGGGAGACTCTCGCGTTTCAGCCATTTTTTACCGCGGCAGCGGGAAACGTTGGATTCTGCTACTGGAGCCATGATATTGGCGGACATTATAAAGGACAGGAAGACCCTGAGCTTTACGTTCGGTGGATACAGTTTGGAGTATTCAGCCCTATTTTGCGTATACACAGTTCAAATGATCCCCTGCGTGACCGCAGGCCGTTTGTTTATGACAAAACTACTTTGGGATTGATACGCGACTCTATGCGGCTGCGTCACTCTCTTATCCCTTACATTTACTCATGCTGCCGTATTACCGAAAAAGAATCTATCCCTTTTGTCAGACATATGTACATTGAGCATCCTGAGGAGCATAAAGCATATGAATATCCGGATCAATACTATTTTGGAACCGGATTGATAGCAGCTCCGTTTACAACCCCAGTTGACTCTCAAACAAAATTATCATACCGCGATGTATGGCTGCCAAAAGGCGTTTGGTACAATTTTTTTACAGGAGAATATATTGACGGAGACAAAGCAGTGTATGTCAGCGGAGGATTAGAAACTATTCCTGTCTACGCTCCCGCCGGAGCTATTATTGTTTGCGCTGCGGAACAATGTCTTGAAGCTGATAAAAACCCTCACTCTTTTCACGCTAAAATTTTTGCCGGAGCAAGCGGCGAATTTGTTCTTTATGAGGATGACGGCAAAACCCAGGAGCGCCGTTCAGGAAAATTTTGTGAAACCGTTCTTACACAAAAATGGGATATTACCGGTAAATATTTGGAAGTGACTATAGGTGCGGTTAAAGGAGAAAGTTCACTTATACCTCAAAAACGCACCTGGACACTTGAAATATTCGGCATAACTGACAAATGCGAAATAAGCGGACGGGCTGATGAGAGGGGGCTTAATCTGATTAAAACTTATACCGGCGCAAGACAATGTATGGAAGTATTGATTGATGAAACAGATATTACGAAAAAAATCACGGTGGAGTTTGCAACCAATCAGCCTGCGCTTCTTAGCAAACGCAATTATCTGTCCGGGTTGTCTAAAGAGAGCGCCTCTTAAATTGAAGGGACGCACAGCCGCTTAGGCTGTCTTTATAGCCCCATACTTTAGCGCGGGACAGGATACATGCGTAAAAATACCGCATGGATTGCCGATACCCAACACATCGTTTTTGACGTATACACGCATCCACGCCGGAACGCCCCGCGTTAAAACATGGGGCTTGCAGAGACGGCCTTGCGGCTGTGCGCGCCTTCAAGGCGCGGCAGAGATGTTTAAGCATATCTGCTATAACAACTCTTTACTCCGTAATATCTCAATACCAGTACTATTCAAAGCCCGTTTTATATAATCCTCATCACTATAAAACTTCTGTTTTATCCCGCTTGAGCAGACATCATAAAACTCATCATCTATTTTAACAAACACAAGTTTATGTTCTAATGACTCAACGCCATAAAATTTTCCGATCTTCATCGTTTCGTCAATATCCGGCTGGCCGCGAAATCCTCTCACGATTTTACCGGCCTCTGTCAATGTCTTAACAATTGACTCTCTACTGCCGCATACAATAATATCATCTGCAGGAAATAACGATTGCGCAATACGCAGCCTTTCCTCTGCAGTTAAAAGTCCTTTTTTTAAATCACCGACACATATACAAACTTTAATACCGCTTCCAAGTTCTTTTTGAGCTTTCAAATATGTGTTCAGGTGCCCGTTATGAGGAGGGTCAAAACTTCCGAAATAAACAAGTGACATTACGAACCGCCTGATGAGGTAGATAGAATAAGATATTTTCGCAGCGTCTCTAAAACCTTGTCAATATCAAGCGGTTTGCCGAGATGTTCATCCATTCCAGCCGCTAAACACGCCTCTATATCATCTTTAAAAACGTTTGCGGTCATCGCAATAATCGGCAGCCTGCCGCGTTGACGGACGGGTAGGGCGCGTATTTGGCGCGTAGCTTCAAGGCCGTCCATTTTAGGCATCTGTATATCCATGAACACGATATCGTATTTTTCCGGATCTGTGGCTACCATGTCAAGCGCTTCCTTACCGTTCCCCGCACAGTCTATTATTAGTCCGGTATCTTCCAGAAGCGCTGTAAGTATCTCTCGATTGATCTCTATATCCTCAGCCACCAGGAGCCTTTTACCATCTAACTTACAGGTATTTTCCGCGTTGTTTTCAGTAACGCTGTCTGTTTCTAAACTTTCTTTTATGAGGTCTTCATTTTTTTTGCCGTACTTTGCTTTTATGGTGAAAATAAACCTGGCGCCTTTGCCGAGTTCTGATTCGATCCATATTTTACCGCCCATAAGCTCGATAATACGTTTAGATATTACAAGTCCAAGCCCTGTACCTCCGTACTCACGACTCGTCCCACTGTCAGCCTGTTCAAAGGCGAGAAACAGTTTTTCTTGCTGTTCCGGTGAAATGCCTATTCCGTTGTCTGTCACCTCTATGCGCAGTTCGCAATTTTCTCCATCTTCTCCAATCAAGGACACCCCAAGATAGATCTTACCCCCTTTGGGTGTGAACTTTACCGCGTTTGACAATAGATTGGTTATCACCTGCGCCAGACGCTGGTCATCTCCCCTGATAAAAAGGGGTATATTTTTGTCTATATTTACAGAGAGGATTTGCAGTTTTTCATTCACCCGGAAACTGATAACCGTTACGATTTTCTGTATCGTTTTCCCAAAATCATACTCAACAGATACAAGTTCTAATTTGTTCGCCTCTATTTTTGCCATGTCAAGCACATCGTTTATGACTCCAAGCAGATGGCCTGACGCGTTCTTGATTTTATCTAAAGCGTCATCTTTCCGTTCTATGCTGCCGGCGTTTTTGCCTACAACCGTCATACCGATAATGGCGTTGAGGGGAGTGCGCATTTCATGACTCATGTTAGACAAAAAATCGCCTTTTGCCCTGCTTGCGGCATTCGCCTGCTCAAGCGCAGCCTCTAATTTAACGGAGGTGTCACAGATGCCAAGAACCATCTCGTTGCGAAGCAAAGCATTGGCAAACAGCAGACCACAGGAGCGCAGGATCGATTCTTCTTCCTTTGTAAACACGCGTTCTGTGTGGCAGTCATCAAAACCGATGATACCCCAAAACCGGTTCTTAATGAATACAGGTATCACCAATATGGACACAATACTCTGAGATGATAAATAATTAAATGCTTTAAAAGGCATCTGCCTCAACAAACCGTTTATACAATTTCCATTTGACAGAATCTCTTCCCACTCATCGCAGACTTCACTATATGGAAGATTTTTTGCAGACTCTTTATTCTGCTGCGGCTCCGCTTCCTCAGACCATTCGTAAAGCTGAGTATGGCAGAGCTGCCCGTTAAGCATATTGTTTTCCCATATATATACACGGTCAACTTTTACCGCTTCAGCCAGTATTCCCATACTTTTGTACAGAGAATCCTCAAAAGATTCCAATTCAGAATCAAGCAGAAGAGCAGCCGCGTGATTTACAGTCAGCAGCAGATTATCCTTGTGTTCAATAGCGTTAATCATCTCGTTATGTTCACGTATATCGCGAGTATAGCTGGCAACTACATAATCATCTTCATGCCTGATACGAACAAGAGTAACATGCGCCGGCATAACCGTACCGTCAAGCATCTTATATGTCCAATCAAAAGAATATTGACCCTCTTCAAAAGCTTTTTTAATACACGCTGCAGCCTTTTCAGTGGAACGCATGCCATCGGGCTGGTATTCGGGATAGAACTCGGACGATCTTTCCATATATTCCTGTTTATTTCTAAACCCGAAAAGTCTTACCGCTTCTTCGTTGCAATCTATTTTTTCAAAATTTTTGTTCCACAACTGACAGCAAAGCGGGGTTGCATCAAGCAAAATTTTTGTGCGATTGTACGCGTCTTTGATCTTCTCGTTTAAAGAACGGCGATTTATCGCGCTGGCCATCATAAGGCTTACGGAGTGAAGAACATTGATCTCTTCTTCAGTGAATGTGTACTCGTATTCGCAATCGTCAACACTGAAAAATCCCCAAAAATGTCCTTTTAAAAACAGCGGTATGATCACGATAGTCTTAATACCATAAACGCTTAAAAACTCCTGATCTTCCGGCGGCATCTTTGAAAGCGGCCCGTTAATGTATTCACCGCGTAAAAACATACTTTCCCATTCCGGCTTATTCCTGTAGGAAAATTTTACGTCCATTGGAACCGGATGCATCTGTTTTCCGATATCGCTGAGCCATTCATAAGTAAGGGCAAAATGCAGATCGCCGTCTACCAGCTCGTTTTGCCAGATTTGAACACGGTCAACATCTATTCTGCGGCCTACAATTTCCATACTTGCTAAAAGAGAAGACTCGATAACGCCGTCGTCATCAATCGTAAGCAGCAGCGATGAGGCTTCGTTACCCATATCAAGAAAATTATTTTTATGTCTGATCTCGCAATCCACTTTTTCCTGCATGACATGTTTGGCGCATATACGCGCAACGGAACTCAGAAACTTAACGCTGTCTTTACAAAAAAACTCTTCTATGGTGTTGCTCCGGTAGGCAACGCAGCCCCATAACTCACCGCTGACCAAAACAGGCACAAGCAGCATGGATTTAACTCCATAAGCGCTCAAAAAAAGCTTCTCATCATCAGACATAATTCCGGTATGTAAGTTTACAATACCGCCTCTTGATAAAACAGATTTCCAATTCCCGGTCACCGGAAGATCCGGCAGGATGTTTAACTCATCATATGTGGGAACAGTTCCGCCCTTAGCTCTATTCCACAGGTAAATTTGTCTGAACTGTTTCTCTCCATTGGCGTCAACAAGATTGTAAATGTCAATACTATCCAAATTAACGGCATCAGCTACAGGCCTCAGGCTGGCGCCCATAGCATCGTTAAACGATTTATGTTTTTGTGACAAAAAAATAATGTCCATAAGGTCGAGCGCGTCATAAAATTTTTTGCGGTATCCGATAAACTTACGGTAATCACCGAGCGCGGTGTTTAACAGACTGACCATCTCCGCCGTATCACGGGATAAGCCGTCGGCTTTAAGTGAAATGTTTAAATCACCGGCCTTACACGCATCGGCAAGCCGCTCAAGTTCGACCCGCAAACCTTCCGTATGATTTTCCATCTTACTCTCCAGGTTGGTTATTTGTCTAAAATACGTTTTTGCAGATTACAGCGGCAAAAAAACCGCAAGCGTATTCTCCTAATGAATATTTCATAGATACATTGCTTCCAATATGCGTTTTTTATCAACTACACCTCAACAAAATGTTATTTTTATGTGGCGGAAAACACCGCGTTCGCAAATAGAAAGGACTTTATAACTATGGGAAAGACCATTACAGAAAAAATTTTTGACGCCCATCACAAGGATGAACCGTTTGAGGGCACAAAAGTATTATCACTTGATGTAGTGATGTGTCATGAGATAACTACCCCGGTAGCTATCGCAGATCTTGAATGGCGCGGCAAGGACAGAGTGTTTGACAACACAAAAATAAAAGCTGTAATCGACCATGTGACTCCCTCAAAAGATTCTAAAAGCGCGGCACAAGCTAAAATAATCCGCGAATGGGCGCACCGTCATAATATCAGAGACTTTTTTGACATCGGTTACAACGGCGTATGCCACGCCCTGTTTCCTGAAAAAGGTTTTATCCGGCCCGGTTACACAGTGATCATGGGAGACAGCCATACTTGCACGCATGGCGCATTCGGCGCGTTTGCGGCAGGCGTTGGTACGACAGACCTTGAGGTGGGGATTCTTAAGGGGGTCTGCGCGTTCAGACCGCCAAAAAGCATAAAGGTTGACATTACAGGAAAAATACCCGCGGGAGTCTACGCAAAAGACATAATCCTTGAGGTGATCCATCAACTCACAGTAAACGGCGCTACAGATTGCGTAATTGAGTTTCACGGGCCTGTGGTTGACGCCATGACAATGGAGGAGAGAATGACTCTCTGCAACATGGCGATAGAGGCGGGGGGCACGAGCGGTTTGTGTATGCCGGACAAAGTAACCGCGCAGTATCTTTGGGAATTTATTAAATCTGATTATAATAACGATATTGAGGCCGCTGTCACTGATTTTAAAAAATGGCATTCCGATAAAGACGCTTCTTACGATAAGGTAATATCGCTTGATGTATCTCAGCTTGAACCTGTGGTTACAGTGGGTTACAAACCTGATCAGGTAAAAAAAGTAAAAGATCTTAGTGATACAAAAGTTGATCAAGTGTATATAGGCTCCTGCACCAACGGCAGGATATCAGACCTGAGGATCGCGGCGGCTGTAACTAAAGGTAAAAAACTTGCTTATGGGGTGCGCGGCATCGTGAGTCCGGCCACTCCTCATATCTACCGTCAGGCGATGGATGAGGGGCTTTTGGCAATATTTATGGACGCGGGCTATTGCATAGCTAATCCCACATGCGGAGCGTGTTTGGGAATGTCAACCGGCGTACTTGCTGAAGGAGAGGTTTGCGTGTCAACTACAAACCGCAATTTCAACGGCAGAATGGGTAAGGGAGGGATGGTGCATTTGGCCTCTCCGGCTACAGCTGCGGCAAGCGGGATTACAGGGCGGCTGACGGATCCGAAGGGATATTTGTAAGAAGTTTGGTGTTAATTGTAAAATTATGAACTTGTAAAGGAAAGCAGAAATAATAATGCAGAATGCAGAAATAAAAAAGTAGGATGGTTTTATTTGTATTCTTTGGTTTATTTTTGCATTCTGTAATTCTTGCCATTATTATTTAATGTGAGTTTCAGGAGGATATATGAAGACATTTGGAGGGCCGGTTCTTTTTCTTGATAGATCAGATATCAATACAGATGAAATTATTCCGGCAAAATATTTGACCGAGGTGAAAAAAGACGCGCTCAAGCCTTATCTTCTTGAGGATTTGAAGCTTGATGGTTTTGATGCCGGCGGTGCCTGGAGAGGGCACGCGAAAGTGGTAGTGACACGCGCAAACTTTGGCTGCGGATCATCCCGCGAACATGCTCCGTGGGCTCTTGAGGTAAACGACATAACCTGTGTCATCGCTGAAAATTACGCGCGTATTTTCCGTCAGAACATGTTTAATGGGGGGATGCTCGCGATTGAGCTTAACGCCTCTCAGATTGAGGAACTTTTTTCTCTCAAAGGAAAAGGCGATGTACTGTGTTCAATTGATGTAGAGAAAAAAGATCTTGTATTCACTTTTCCCGGAGGATCAAAAACCATAAACTTTACGCTCTCTCAGTTTGACGACGCGCTTGTTAAGGCAGGAGGGTGGGTTGAGTTCGCGGACGCGAGATATTGATTATGATGTGATTTGAAGAGGGGGCAGGGGCAGGGGCAGTGGGTGGAGAGAGGAGAGGGCGTTGCGCGCAACGCCCGTACAGGGGGGG
>JAIRVB010000043.1 GCA_031254105.1 Chitinispirillales bacterium | reverse complement strand
AGGGAGCAGCCAATGAAAAACTCAAAATCGCAAAAGCCCTAAAAGGTAACGGCATGCCTGTTAAGAAAATATCCGAAATAACCGGACTTAGCTTAGATGAGGTCAAGCGCTTGTAGGGGATTCAGGGGTTTTCGGCAAGTAACCTTTGGCGAATGCGGAATTTTTATCTTGAATATTTAACAGTCCAAAATCCCGCGCTAATGGCGCGAGAAATAAGCTTCTTTTAGCCTGTAAAAAATTCTCCCTTTATTACCCAGCATCCATTATATTTCACTTGTGTTATTCTCCTGCGTTAAAATCAGTTATCATGTCTCCCTGTCCGCTTCTCAATCAAATATTCATATCGTCTAATCGGTAATAAAAACTAAACTCAACCGGGCGGAGTGTATTAATTGCGGAAAATGAAGTAAAAATATTTGAAGACATAAAAGTTCGTTCTGTTTGGGATGAGGAGAAAGAGGAGTGGTACTTTTCTGTCGTTGACGCTGCTGGGATTTTGTATATTTAAACAGGAGGTGGAAATAGCGCCGGTAATATCAATACAAAATAGAACCTCTTAAATAATATTTTGACGTATAGAATGAAAATGAGATATGATGAAAAATCAGGCGGCTGCATATATTACGGCGGCAAGCCTCTTATATCTGTTGTTAAAGCGGAAGCGAAAGAAAATTATTTACTGTGGAACTCTCAGCGGATTTTTAAGTGAAACTATCTTTGATCTGCGAACTACATCTATTTAACATTTATGAAAATCATCACACAGCGTGACACACAGCCGGAAAACTTAAGAACCGCCGTTACAGTCGGCAACTTCGACGGCGTGCACAGCGGGCACAGCTTTCTCATAAAGAAAACTGTAGATATTGCGCATAGCGAGGGAATCGCAAGTGTAGCTGTTACATTCGACCCGCACACACGAAATGTTCTGTACCCGCAGCTCTCTTCCACGCTTCTTACAACGTTTGAGGAGAAGGCCGCGCTTATAGAAAACCTCGGCGTAGATTACCTTTTACGCATTGACTTCAACGAAAAATTCAAGCGGCTTGGCGCTGAGCAGTTCATCGAACAGATACTCTCAAAGCAGCTTCACGCAAGTGATTGGGTTATGGGCGAAGGCCACTCGGTAGGCAGGGATAGAGCGAAAGGAAAGAAAAATCTACACTTTGAGGCCGCCAAATACCATATTAGTATATTTACTGCGGCTCTCGAAACAGTTGATGAAACGGTAATCTCATCGACGCAGATTCGGAAATTGATAAATGAGGGGCGGGTCAGCAGTGCTGTTGCGATGCTCGGGCACCCTTATCTTATAATGGTTGAGCGCTCAGAGGGTTTAAAAATCGGCACCCGGTTAGGGTATCCGACTCTTAATTTTCAAAAACCGCGTTCTCAGAAAGTCATCCCTCCCTCAGGCGTATATGCCGCGGAAGCTGACTTGGGCGGCAGGAAAACAAAGGGGGCGCTTTACTTCGGCGATTGTCCGACTTACCGGGGCCGCGAGATTCACTTTGAGTTCCACGCGTTGGAGTTTGGCGATAAGGAACCGGTTGTCGGTGAAGCTGTTAACGTATGGCTGCACTGTTTTATAAGACCTGATACAGCGTTTATGGAAGAGAGCGCTCTTGTCAATCAAATAACAGAAGATATTAACAATATTAAAAAATATTTTTCACAGGAGAGGTAAAAAATGGCCCTGACTAAGGAACGCAAGGCGGAACTTACAAAAACTTATGGTACGAACGAAAACGACACCGGAAACACCGATGTTCAGATCGCATTGCTCACAGACCGTATCAACTATCTTACCGAGCATTCCAAGAAGAATCCGAAAGATAATCACACACGTTACGGGCTTTTGAAGCTTGTCGGACAGCGCCGCTCGCTTCTTGATTATCTGAGCAGTACAGATATCGAACGCTATAGAACTCTTATCAAGAAACTTAATATTCGTAAGTAATCGTCAGAAAGAATCGAGGAATTAATCAGAATGGCTTTTGCAACAGTTGAAACCGAAGTCTCCGGTTTAAAAGTTTCTATTGAAACCGGAAAGATGGCAAAGCAGGCCAATGGGTCGGCGGTTGTCCGTCTTGGCGATTCAATGGTTCTTGTTACCGCGTGTTCAGGAAATGAATCGGCGGAATCAGATTTTTTTCCACTCTCTGTGGAGTACATTGAAAAGGCCTACGCTGCCGGGAAAATCCCTGGCGGATACATTAAACGTGAAGGCCGCCCAAGCGAAAAGGAGATCCTGTCCGCCCGCATAGTTGACCGCCCGATACGGCCTCTTTTCCCGGACGGTTACAGAAGAGAAGTCCAGATTATCTGTACGGTAATTTCAGCTGATGACAAATACGATGCCGATGTTCTGGCTGTTACAGCCGCTTCAACCGCTCTGTGCCTTTCAGACATGCCTTTTAAAAATCCTGTTGCCGCCGTACGCGTAGGAATGGTTGAGGGACAGCTTAAGGTTTTCCCGACTTTGGCTGAGACCGAGGCCGGAGAGCTTGACCTTGTGGTTGCCGGCACCGAAGACTCTATCATGATGGTGGAGGGGGGAGCGATGGAGCTTCCCGAAGATACGTTTGTAGAAGCGATTCTTCTTGCTCACACAGAAATTAAAAAGATCGTTGCAATACAAAAAGAGCTTATGGCTACAAACGGCAAGCAGGTGGCTGAGTACACAGTTCCTCAGGTCAACGAAGAGCTTGCAAACGCTGTTCGTGAATTTGTTCAAGGCAGATTACACGACGCGAGTTTTATAGGTGTAAAGCCGGAACGCTACGCCGCTGTTAAGAAACTGCGCGATGAGGTTACCGATGCGCTCGCTGAAAGATTTCCTGATTCCGCAAAAGCTATAGCTTCCATCTTTGTCGGCCTTGAAAGTCAGGACATACGTAAATCTATTCTCGAAACCTCAAAGCGCATAGGCGGAAGAGGTCTTGATGAGATACGTCCCATCTCATGTGAATTAGATCTGCTGCCGCGCGCGCATGGTTCCGCGCTCTTTACACGCGGTGAAACACAGGCTATGGCCGCGGCTACACTTGGTACAAAGCTTGACGTTCAGCACATTGATAATATTCAGAGTTCTTATGACAAATCATACATGCTTCATTATAATTTCCCGCCCTATTCTGTAAATGAGGTAAAGCGGGTATCATCCGTAAGCAGACGCGAGATCGGTCACGGACATCTGGCCGAACGCTCAATCGCTCCTGTTTTACCAAGTGAGAAAAGCTTTCCCTATACGATACGCGTAGTATCGGAAGTTCTCGAGTCAAACGGCAGCTCATCAATGGCTACTGTTTGCTGCTCTTCGCTGTCGCTTATGGCTGCGGGAGTGCCTCTTAAGGGCCATGTAGCCGGCGTTGCAATGGGGCTCATTAAAGAGGGCGGCAGTATCGCTATTCTCACCGACATTCTGGGCACCGAAGACCATGTCGGCGATATGGATTTTAAGGTTGCAGGTACAAGAGACGGTGTGACTGCTATACAGATGGATATCAAACTGATGGGGATCACTCCCGAAATCATGAAAGATGCGCTCGCCAAAGCCAAAGACGCAAGGATGAAAATTCTTGGCATCATGGAAGAAACGATTCCCTCCTACCGCAAGGAGATGTCTGAGTACGCTCCGCGGATAAGTACGATTGTTATTGACAAAGAGAAAATTCGTGAAGTTATCGGCCCCGGCGGAAAAGTTGTACGCGATATTCAGGAAGTTACAGGTACCACCATTCATATTGAGGATGACGGTACGATTCAGGTAGCCGCGTCAAACCGTCAATCCCGCGATGCCGCGCTGAACCGCATAAAGGGTATTGTGGCTGAACCGGAACTCAACGCGGTTTATGAAGCTACTGTTAAAACGATCGTAGATTTCGGCGCGTTCGCTGAATATCTGCCCGGCAAGGATGGTCTTATTCACATTTCGGAACTTGACAACGCCAGAGTCGCAAAAGTTGAGGATATCCTTAAAGTCGGCGACAAAGTGAAAGTTAAGCTTATCGGTTTTGACAAGTTTGGAAAAGTTAAGCTGAGCCGCAAGGCGATGCTTGAGTAACAAATAATAATGCAGAATTCAGAATGCAGAAATAAAAACATTAAATCTCATATTTCTGCATTATTTTAAGTGGAATGACAATAGTGAGAGATCGCGCTGATATCATAGTAAAGAGGCTCCGGCACGGCGAGGGTCTCCCGCTCCCTTGCCGTATGACCCCAGGGTCAAGCGGCTGTGATGTTTGCGCCGCGGTAGAAGAAGATGTTACCATCGGCCCGGGACAACGGGCCCTTATCCCCACAGGTTTTTGCTTTGAAATTCCCTTAGGCGCAGAAATCCAAGTGCGCCCCAGAAGCGGACTTGCCTTAAAATATGGTATTACCGTGCTTAACACCCCGGGTACTGTCGATTCTGACTACAGAGGTGAAGTGAAAGTGATCTTAATCAATTTAGGATCGGATCCGTATGTAGTACGCAGAGGGGAACGGATCGCTCAATTGGTACCTGCCAGTGTAATTGAAAAAATTGCTTTCAGCGAGACGGAAACTATTTCGGAAACCGCCCGTGGAGAGGGCGGTTTCGGTAGTACTCTTTAATGAATATCCCGGCCTTGTGAAAAGGTGATTTTTCGATAAATATTGACACCGCATAAGGCGAAACCGCTTATGCAGCGTTTAACCGGAAATGATATTTGACAGTTAAAGGTTCTTTTGCTTATATTCTTCATAATATAATTAGGAAAGGAACGGTAAATAGCAGTATTGCCGTTCGCAGACTGTTTAGTAAAGGTGAATAGGATTCGCCTCAACATTAAAATACAGGAGGATAGATGAACCGTACTACACGCAAAACCGTTTTTTTCGTGACGTTGATTATGTTTACCGTGAGCGCTGTGTTTGCCAGCCGCGGTATTTTGCCAAGAGATATCTGGTACATTGGTTCGGATATGAAGACAGCTCAGGCAAAGTGGTGGACGATGTTTCTTGGTAATTATGATTTGCAGTTAACCCGCCCCTTTCCAGGGGAAGGACAGGTTACTTTTCCTGCCAGCATAAATTTTCAGTTCCTTTCAAGCGGTTATATCGAAGGTAATGGTTCCGGTTCGAGGGGGCCGCAGCGCGGGATCTTGCCGGCTATGCTTATAAGAACCGAAAACGGCGAAACCTCTACCATTCAAATTGCCAATATCGACTACATTTATGACTGGGGTACAAAGGTTGCTCTTACAGATGGCCGCAAAGGGGACTTTATGTTTAACATGGAGGGAACACCTACAACTCCTAAAAGGTTTGCCCTTATTCAATACAAAATGACCAAGTCTTCATGGGGAGATGAGGAACTTAAACCGACAGAGGGTGAGGGCGTTCCCATAGTTGCGCTCGCTTTTTCAAAAGAGGGAGCCGTCCGCGCGTCTAAAGAGCCGGTTAGTGATTAATTGATAGCAGTCAGTCAGAGGAAGTGGATAATCGGAAATCAACCATTCCTGTGAAGGCACGTGGGATTATGGCAGGGAACGGCAATCTGCCGTTTCGCATTTTTAAGGGAGATATAGAATGAAAAAAGAGTTCGATTTCACCATTTCTAATCTGGGGCCGTGCAAAGTTGCACCTCCTATATTGTTGTCCAAACTGTGCAAGCGGACAGGGGATTTGACTAACTATGTACGGAATGACGAATACATAGTATATGACATAGAAGCGTCTCCAGGAGATCATGTGACCTTTAACCGCAAGCACTTAATAGAAAAAGCAGGGCCAAGGGGACTTATCTTTTTTAACCCAGAGGAGGTTCACGCTGCTATAGTAACTTGCGGTGGATTGTGTCCTGGTCTTAATGACGTAATCAGAGCTCTTGTAATGGCTTTATGGTACGAATATGGGGTACTGCGCATTTCCGGAATACCATTTGGGTACAGAGGTTTTCTGCCTGAATTCAACCATGATCTTATCCCGCTCAAGCCGGATGTTGTCAAAGATATACACCGTCAGGGGGGTACTTATTTAGGATCATCCAGAGGCTACGGCGACAATATATCTCAAATAGTTGATACCATGGAGAAGCACGGCATAAACGTGCTTTTTACAGTAGGCGGAGACGGCACTCAAAGGGGGAGTTTGCGTATTGCCGAAGAGGTAGAGCGCCGGGGTCTTAACGCGGCGGTTGTAGGTATCCCCAAAACAATAGATAATGATCTTAGTTTCATAGAAAAGTCTTTTGGATTTGAAACCGCTGTATCGGAGGCGGCCAATGCCTTAAACGGTGCTCACGTAGAGGCGAGCTGTGCGGTAAACGGTGTTGGGCTTGTTAAGGTTATGGGAAGAGAATCCGGTTTTATAGCGGCGTATACCGCTCTTGGAACAAGAGACGCTAACTTCGTGCTGGTTCCGGAAGTGCCCTTTGATCTGGATGGGGAAAATGGTTTACTTGCCTATCTTCATAAAAGACTCATACGCCGTAATCATGCTGTTATTGTAGTAGCGGAAGGCGCCGGACAGGAACATTTGGAAGCTGCTTCCACAGAGTTCGATGCATCCGGCAACAAAAAGCTCGGCGACATTGGGTTGTTTTTGCAGGATAAAATCAGAAGCTATTTTAAAGAGATAAACGTAGAGGTAAACCTGAAATACATTGACCCGAGCTATATGATCCGCGCCACTCCCGCCAACCCGATCGATTCCACCTATTGCGCAAGGCTTGGCACCTACGCGGTACACGCTGCCATGGCTGGAAAAACAAAAATGCTTGTCAGCCATGTCAATGACTTCTATGTACACATACCAACAGAACTGGCGATCTCGGAACGCAATCGTATAAAACCCAGCGAATCATTGTGGAGAAATGTGATTGAAGCTACCGGACAGCCTGCTTCGATGAAGAATTGATAGAAAAGGTTTACATACACAAAATACTACAAGCCACCCGGGAAGACGGGGTGATTTGCTCCGTTTTTTCTTAACAAGATAACGGAATAAGAATATTGCCCTGCCTTCGCGGGGATGACGGATATACTAATTCAACTTCAAAACAGATGGCGGAATGCGGAAATAAAGGCATCGAAATTCAATTATTTCCGCATTCCGCCATCTGTTTTCCGCGTTAGTAAAGTTATTTTTAAGTTGAATGACTATAGTAGATATTCAACTCTAATACTTAATCCTCGCATCCGTCTCCGACACTCCATCCCAGTTTCTGATGAGTTTACCAATACGATCCCACCTTATGTTAAGCGGCAGTTTCCATATCGGTTCTGTGCGGTCTAAGGAGAAATAGAGAATAAACGCCTTGGCTTTTACAAAATTACGATTGAGATAACCCCAGTAGCGTGAATCCATTGAGTTGTCGCGGTTGTCGCCGATCATAAAGTAGTTGTCAAAACGTACAGTATAACTTTCTACACGCTTGCTATCCAAGAACAGCTTCTTACTGATTTCAACTTTTTTATCGGGAAAATTTCTGCGGATCACTTCAATAAAATAGTCGAGTATAGTCCAGTCATCAAATCGGTTAAAGTCAAACGTTTCTGTTCTGCGTGTCATTTCATTGTGATACGTTAGTTTTCCGCTCTGTAAATCCTGAAGCGAGACGCGCGCGCCGTTAAAGTTAAAGGGTGTACTGTTAGAGAGCTCACCATCAAGGTAGAGGTCAAAATGCATGTTCACCTTCTTGGTAGGATTTTCCTGATGCACAAGATGCTTAAAAAACAGAAATTCTCTCAGGGGCAGAGTATCAGGGGTAATCACATACCCTTTTGCGGGAATGTACAGGGGGGCAAAGTTTGTTATACGCGGATCCGGTCTGCTTTGTCCGGTATATTTGCCCTTTGGCGGTAGTTTTATCTCCTTATTGTTTACAAGCAGCTTAGTGTTGCCCCGTATCTCTACAACATCGCCCGGTCCCGCAACTATGCGCTTAATGTAGTCTTTGCTGTCTGTGCCGGGATATTTGAAGATCACAACATCGCCAGGTTTGGGTTTAGTCACAGCGGGGAATCTTTTAGTAATGCCAAGCTCCTGCGAAAAAGGAACAATTGGAGCGCCGTAAACAAACTTGAGTCCAAGCAGAAAGTCTCCCACAAGCAGGCTGTTTTCCATTGATCCTGTGGGTATTTGAAACGCCTGAATAATGTACACTATGGCGATGAGTGCCATAACGAGTGCGCTGCCCATCTCCCTAAAAAAACGTAAAATGCCGGCTTTTTCGGTTCTGCCGGCGGTTTGTTGCTGCGGTTGCGGTTGTGACAAAGGTATCCTCCGTATTTTTACTTCTTGCGGGCGCAAGAAGTATATCGTAAACTTTTTTAACTGATGACTACGTTTGAAAATAAGTGATTATTAAAAATACGATACTAATTAATTGGGCCTTTTCCGTAACACCTTGATACTCAACAATATACATCGGCTTGAAACCTTGCACTGGTTAATCAAGTCACTATAAAATCACTATAACCATGATACACGGCCCCGTACACACTTTTTTAACAGTTTCGTTTTTCAAATCAGCTTATATTAAATATACTTTATTGCGTATTATATTATTCGGAGTTAAGATAGATAAAAAGAGAAAAAGGAGTCTTTACAGGGGTGGATTATGGCTATAAATGAATCAATCAAAATATTGGATAAATTTCTTGTGTTGACACAAGTGGAATAAAAAAGCCGTGCCACAAATGACACGGCTTTTTTTAGTATTTGATGCTAAAAATATAAAGAACATTGCTTGATTTTAGAAAATCTTAAAAATGAATACTTATACCCATTTGAACTTTTAATCTATTTATTTCTATTCCCACCCGTCCCGTTCTTAATATTCACTCGAAAGCAGCAGTACGTTGTCTATGAAATACAGTTTTATCTCATCAAGCGGGAAGTCGGATAATATTATCTCTTGCTTGCGTAAAACATTCCCGTTACCGTCTGTACACTTTAAAAGCCAGTAAAAACAATCTTTGGTTTTGTACTTGGTTTTCTTTAACGTCCATCCCTGAAACTCTTCATTTTTCAAACCGCGCTGATAACTCATAATAGCGTCTATCAACCAGTAAGCTTTGCATAATTGCGCCATCTCCCGTATTCCGTCCGTATACATTGCGTCAACTCCAAGAAGTCTATAACGGTAGTAGTTTTCTGTCCCATATTATTGCGCTAATTGCTCTTTGATTTCCTGTTGTGTCATTTTAAAAAGTTCTCCTATGTTTATTAGAATTATAGTTTTGCGTTTCCGTTTTGTTGAAGTTCCGCCGTAATTTTTTGCCAGTCTTCCAGCATCTCTTCCGCAGCCTGTAAGCCCCAACGGGTACAGTGTGTAAGCGTTGCGTTGCCGCTGTGATACTGTGACAATTCAAACTGTACATCATCCGGCAAGCTGTTGCCTAAATCACGCGCTTTGTCTAACAGCTTTTGAATGCGCAGTACGGTTTTATATTCTTCGTGATAGTTTATTCCGTTTTTCATCTTTTTTATACATCCTTTCTCCAATTATTGTTTTATAGTCGTTTGCGGCCTTGCTTAAAGTCACAATCAATTTTACTGCGATTGTAAGGGCTTCGTGGTCTTCACGAAAGATTTCATCTTCTCTGAGCGGGTCATTGTCATTATGGAAAAATGATTTCCTGTCTTCCGCTAAACCGCGCAACTGGTTGATTACTTCCTCGATTGTCATCTCCAGTTTCCTCTCAAGATAAAGACGTTTGTTTGGGTTCGTTATACAGCGCGTTCAAAAACGACTTTGTAAATTTACACGGTTTAGGTTTCTTTACATTTTCAGTTTTTGCCGCTTTGGTTTCAGCAAAATTAAACAGGGTATTATTTACGATAGGTTCTTCGGTGGGTATGCTTTCAAAGCCTAAATTGAGTTCAGATTGTCCGAGCAAGTTTCCGCCGCACAGTTGACAGGGTGGAGGGAGAGGTAGACAGGCTTTACCGGGACTTAAAGAATAGTGGAGTTGACGTTGGGAGCAGGGGCAGGTTTTTGGCCAAGGTTAAGAGGAAATATAAAAAGGCGGTGGGAAGCAGGAGTTTTATTTGAGCGCAAGTCTTTGCTTTTTGGTATAGCTGTTTTGCGCTGTAGTGAGGTTTAAGCGGCGTTGTTCTAACAGTGATTTCTCTATAGGGTCTATGCCGATTGCGCTTAAACTGTTTTTAAGACGTGTACGGTGAGAAGCGCAAGCAAGGTGAAAGGCATCTCGTGGAAATCCCTGTATACGGTATTTACTGCGTTGAGAATGAGTTTTTTCAGCCAATTTATAGCCTGAGTGGTTTTCTACAACTTCAAGACAAAGAAGCGCTTCATCAAAACTTTCAATAGCAGATTTAATGCTGGCCGAAGCGTTTTTGTCTCTTTCATCGCAAAGTTCAAGCTCCTGAGATAAAAAATAGTATTCGGCTAAAAAAATGATTTTAGGATCAGCGGACATTTGTGCCTGACTGAAAGCGTCAAAAGCCTCGGCAATACCATCTTCGTAAGCGATGCGCCCTTCCAGTTCCTTTCCTCTGACAGCGAAACCTTTGCGGCCATAATCAATATGAGCCGCCGCTTCGTAAATTCTATTTCTTAAGCCACTCAGCTCCAAACTCAGCCTCAACTTCACTCAAATTCCACCCACTATTCAATAGAACATCAAGCCCCTCTTTTTCTTTAGTAACCTTTGCTATGTAGGGGGGCAGGGGAAGTGTTTTCATAAGACGGTCATATCCCTCCCTATCCCCTGCTTTTTTTAAAGCTATAGCCCTCATTGAAATATCTAACTTCTCACTGATAGACATAGTTCCCTTAGCCATAAATAACCTCCACGACTGATATTTTCCAGATTTCTAAACAACCACTACCAAGTACAAATATATATCAGGATTTGCGGGATTAGAAGAGACAGGATTAAAACGCAAAATTCTCTCTTATTCTCGTTTATTCTGCTAATCCTGTAAGTTCTGTTATTTTTTCGCCAAAGTTGAGAGGAGATATAAGAAGGCAGGAAAAAGATTAAATAATGGCTGAATAGTGTACGGAAAGCAAACGGAAAAAAGAATTTGCGCAATTATATTGACACTTATCCTCTTGATTTTTGCGTTTAGATACTCCGAAAAAAGTACATTTTGTCTTATTGGATGATTTTTCCAGTTCCGTGTGCTGACTCAAAAATTATAATTGTAGTAATCACAGTAGTAATTTCAAATATACTTGCCAAAGTGCCAGCGATTGATAGGTTTATACAGTTATAGATAAGTAATAAAAATAGCGGAATAATTACTGTTATCCTTGTTTTTTGCATACTTTTTAAAGCATAAGCAAAAGTCATTACTGATAACGCAACCATTAGAATTACATCCAATTTGGTTTGCCAAAAAATGATTTATTGATTCTTCTCCTCCGCGCTCTGGAGGAGCGCACTGCCGCAAGGACTGCCTTTATAGCCGTGTGTTTCAACACGGAGCCGCGCGGGGGAAGCGTGCGCAAGAAGATGTTTTAATAATAAATAATAAGCAGCCGCTTTTTATGCGTGGTTCCCGCCCCACGCTAAAGCATGGGGTTATAGAGACCGCTTGCACAGCTGTGTGCCCCTTCAGGGCTCGAAACTTTTAACAAATCTTTTGGATTATGATGCGGATTCAGGATTTGCGGCATTTATCTCTTCCTTTCTTACGTTTGTAAGAGCGACAGGAAAAGCCTGAATATTTACCTGAAAAACCCCTTGCGGCGATAGTGAGCTGTTTTGCGCCACTTCAAAAAGCTGTTTTCTAAATTCGGCTATCATCCCCTTTACCTTATGAAAATCCTCAATCGAAAAGCTCAGTGTCATAGTCGAAACATCGCGAGAGTCCTTATCCAAAGTCAAAGAGTTTTTAGCAAGCGCTATCATCTGTTTTTGAAAATAATGTATAACTTCGGTCGGAACATCATCATCGGGAGTTATAAATTTAGATGTCAGGCAGTACTTTCCATTATTGTCTTTGGTGATCATATCCAGAGCTTCGAGCATTTCAAATGCCTGTTTTGCTTCAAACGGAGAGATTTTTGGTATAAGCATCTGAGAAAGCATATAATGGTTCTCAACAGGCATTATGTTTAAAAGCTCTCTTATAACTACATGATACCATTTCTGAAAATATCCGGCGTGTTTTTTATTGACTGCCGTTATTTTCATGCGCTGTCTTAACGCTATTTTTTTTTGCAGCGCCTGCAGCTCAGTTTCATTTTGAGCGTAATCATATCTTACAAGCAGCTCAAAATACTCTTTCTGGCTTTTCGAGAGTTTTAAGAACTCTGCAAAGTTAATCGCATGTTCAAAAGATAGTTTACGTTTGCCGTTAATGATTTTTGTAAGATTGCTGGGATCAAGCCCAATTTTTAACGCCACATATCTTTGCGATAAGTGACGGTTACCGTCTTTAAGAGAGCAAAAGCAATCTTGCAGATAAAGACGGTAATCACAATATCGGTATATGTCTATATGGCTTTTTACAGGCATAACAGGGCCTCATCATTCTACAAGTTCATACTCGGATGTAACATCCATTGCGCTTCCATCGTTTTCTATCGTTGTAAGTTTTGTTTCCGTTAAAATAACGTCCATCGTTCCATGTGCTGTTGAAGTTGAATAACGAAGTCTTGTTTCACTTTCATCAATCCACCCCCACTGACCCAGGTTTGTGACAGTCATTATTCTGCCTGTATCCGGATATGTTTCCGTAGTTAAGTATGTTCCTAATTTTGAGAATAAAACCTTGATTTCATTTATTCCCATTTCCCGTTCTCCTAATTTCCTGCTTACAAGTCTCCAGTGACGGCACAATAAGTCTGTATTTGTTGACGGGGCGATTAGATCAACTGTCCTTTTAACATTAAATCTGTATTCTTCGTCACTTAAAACAGGAGTATTGGAATCAGTCATATCATAAAGTTGTAACTTAATAACAGATGCTGCTAATGTGGAAGAAGTGTCTATTTCAAGCACCCCAAAATCTATAAGATTAATTTTTGAACCGGAGACAATGTATCTTCCTGTATGAATTTTTGACAATTCAGTTGTTGACTGCGCGGCTTTGAAGAGCGGGGCGGTTTTGTGAAAAAATGATGTCCCGATAATCATACTTTCGCGTCCCTTTGACAGCTGATTTTCTTCTC
This sequence comes from Chitinispirillales bacterium, assembly GCA_031254105.1. Taxonomy (GTDB): domain Bacteria; phylum Fibrobacterota; class Chitinivibrionia; order Chitinivibrionales; family Chitinispirillaceae; genus WRCH01. The sequence goes on along the minus strand of JAIRVB010000043.1, from coordinate 57,832 downwards.
TTTCTATAACGATATATATTTCATCTTCAGTAAGTTCAAAAGAAGCGAATTTCGAGTCCTGGTCCGTAACTTCCCATTTCATACAGAGGCGGTTTGGCGTTTCCGTGCCGCTCCCGCCGGCAATGCTTCCTGAATTACAGCCTGTCAAAAATAAAGCTGCGGCAGCCGTTAATATTGCTGCTATACGTAAAAATATGCGTTTGCCGCGGTCGGGTATCACCGGGTTTTGTATAAACAGATTCATAAATTATACGGTTCTTTTCATGTTGAAATTATAAATGTTAAATCCAGCCAAATATCATAATGATAGAACCAAATATAATATTTTTACAAAAGCGCGGGGCGGGCAAATTCGCGCCCCGCGCACGCAAAGGAGTTATCTTTTTGTCAATGTAACCTTAGTTCTGTAAACTTCATGGCCCGAAGAGTTGTTTTTGACGGCCATAATATAAGAGCCCGATGGAATCCTCAAACTATTAAGCATTAAAATCTGATTCGTTCCGGCTGTTTTTGATATTGTTTTCACTAACTTTCCACGCATATCATAAAATGATATTTTCGCGTTAGCGGTATTTGGGCCGTTAAGTTGCAGCTTGTTCCCGACTTGTTTTACTGACCAGGCCGCGGTATTGGGCCGCTGTTTTGCCGCTTGATTCACATTAAGCGCCTTAGCCAAAACGAGATTAACATCGGATAGATTCCAGTTTACAGCTTCGTGGCCGCTGTTGAACGAGACGTCTATGACATTCATTACTGGGAAGGAATTGGGTTCTGGGACCGCGCCGGTAGTAAAAGTTTTTCTGAACTCCCGCACTTCGGTTGTGAGGAACACTTCCCACCGCTCGGCAACGCTGCCTGACTCAACAGTAACAACTACTGTTCTGGGCGATTGCGCGCGCGCTCTGAAATTCAGTTCATACGTTTTATGACGGTCAAGAATTATATTATGCGTCAACCGTACATCCCGCGGATCGCGGCCCGCTTTGGTGATCGTGAACGCATATTCCGTATCACCGACAGCTTTTCCGTCAGCTTGGATGCTCCCGCTTTCTGAGATATTAAATGCCCAGCCGCCATTATAACCACTGCAGGGGCGAAAAAGACAAACGAGATTATCACCATTAATACCCGCATAATCAAAAAACGCGGTAAACTCATTGTTCCTTGTTGAAATATCCGGTCTCACATCACGAAGAGGATCAGTAGAGCCGTCACTCCATCTTAGAAATACGTAACCACTGTCAGGTATAGCCTGAATTTGAACTGCTTCATTCATTGAAACAGTTACTTCTTTGTGCAAACCATTCCATACAGTGGGAGCGCCATGATATGTGATATTTCCTCCCCGTCCGGCAATGTACCTGGCCGATCCGGCTGGCAGCGCTGTCCTTGTAAACACAGCCACAATTCTTATATTGCTGTTCATTGTTACCGTTATAGTAAGCGAATCATTCATGTATTCGGTAAGTCCGTTATTGCTCCAAGTGGTAAGAACAACTGTGTCGTACGGCGGGATATAATCGGCTAAGCTATAGCTCCAATTGGAAAATTTCCAACCGCTATCAGGTATCGCGGTAAGAGTAACAACCGTTCCTTGTTGGTAACTGCCCGTAGCAGGATCAAGTGAAGGATTAGAGACAATTCTTCCCTGACCTTCAACGTACGTAAAAAGTCTGTAACTTGCCGGCACAGGAGCAAAATATGCAGCGAGATGTCTGTCCGCGGTCATTGATACTGTCGCAACTAGCGGATTATTACTATCTACAGTAAGTCCTTCTCCCCACCATCTGTCAAATATATAACCGGGGTTGGGAACAGCGGTAAGCGTGACTGTATCCCCATAAAAACAGGTGTCGATAAGGGGGTACCCGCTGGAAAAATCAGGGTTTTTACTGACGGTTCCATTGCCGTTAGTTCTGATTGTGATAGTATGTTTTGTTTTGCTGATTACCGTTACACTCCCGGAGTCAGTACCATGTGCACTTCTTTGCGCGGCAAAAACCGCAAACACAGAGAAAAAAACTAACGTAAACTTAAAACTTCTTTTGCCCTGTTTGTACATAGGCTCCCCTTTGATTAAATGTTATATGAATTTACGAAAACTTAAAACTTCTTTGCGCGGCAAAAACCGCGAACACAGAGAAAAAACTAACTTCTTTTGCCCTGTTTGTACATAAGCCCCCCTTTGATTAAATGCTATATGAATTTACGAAAGTACTTTCCATTCCTTTTATAAGATAACAAAACAATTTCGGAATGACAACAAAGAGAGAAAAATAGTGTGGGCATTTTGACTACAGTCTAATATGCATAACTGCTGTTACGCAAACGATCCTGAGCCTTCTTTATCGGGTAATATAGCTAACATTTTAGCATCAGGTGTTGTAACGCGATTGCTTAGATGGGCAGCATATTTTAACAGATGGCAGCAATGCCAACAAAGTAATACATTATGGGGTCAAATTAGCTTGTTAAGGAATGCTGCTGAGTTAATGTCTGGTCAGTACGATGTTGTTTACCGTTGAAAAATAATGCTTCATGGCGCATCTACTTTTCATGATTATACCTTAGGATATGTAGTTTTTTGGAAAATGTCAAATCTAAGGAATATCTTCTATAATAAATACAGCAAAAAGAGGATAATTTTTATGTTAACAGTAAGGACTTATGTCCACTTGATACTTTTCGACTCCTCCGTCGTGGGACTGCCCGTTTGGAAAAACCTGAGTATCTGATCGTGCAATATCCCATTTGTCAAAACAATAGATCCATTGTGAACACTCCGTTCCCCCGAAATATCGCTGAACCGGCCTCCGGCTTCTGTGATAATACATGCTGCCGCCGCACAATCCCACGCTTTATCTAAAAGATTAACGCAAACATCAAGCTTCCCGCTTGCAAGAAGTACATAAGAGTAAGCGTCCATAAAGCCGTAGGTATAATCCCATTTACGCATGAGCGCGAGCACACTGCGTCCAAGCGGTTCATCGGCGTATTCCACAAGGCCAAGCGTGCTGCCCATAGCGCCGGAAAGTTTGTCTGTTGAGGAAACGTTGATTTTTTTACCATTTATAAACGCGCCCTCTCCTTTTGACGCATAGCAGATAATATCCATGGCAGGCAGATAAATAACGCCAATCACCGGTACGGGATTAGCATCTTCTTCAAGAGCGATAAGTACGCTGTGAGTGGGGATTCCGCGAATGTATGGACGCGTACCATCAATCGGATCTACAATCCAGCGCCGTGTTTTAGACAAGCCGCTTTCTCCGGTTTCTTCCCCAAGAAAACTATCATCAGGAAATTCGCTAAGTATGATCTCACGAACCTTTTCTTCACATTTTTTATCAACCTGAGTAACAGGTGAGCAGTCATCTTTTCTTTCGATATTCAATGATCCGCCGGAAAGCGCGAGCTGTATCTTCCCCGCTTCACGCGCTGCCTTCAACGCAAATTCAAGTTCTTTAGTCATCACGTTTAGTTCTTTGCTGATAGTTTAACAAATAATAATGTAGAATGCAGAGATAAAAACCATCAAACTTTTTATAAAATAAGTTCATCTTTCCATTAATAATTTTTATTTCGGCATTGCTTACCCATGCTCATTTCACATTAAACTTTTCTCTGAGTACCATTCTTGCAGTCGATGAAACTGCTCCTCTCCCGTCACGCACCTCAAGCAGTTCAGGGATAGCGCGTTTGTCGCGGAGTTCGCCTAACTTTTTTGCGGCGTTGATCTTAGTTTCATTGCTTCCCGAATGGTGAAGATCGAGTATGTAAAGCGGTACCACATCAACTCTTTCACCGGCTTTTTTCAGAATACGCGCGGCGTTCCAACGCTGCCAGTAATGTTCGCTTGCTGTCCATGCTTTTATTTGAGAGTTTTCATTAAGGTAAAATTTTGAAGCGTAAATGTCAACCATGTCATCAGGCAGTTTTCTGTATATACGCGGTTCGAGGTATTGTATGAGGAAGGGATGCTCTTTGCGGATAATATTATTTGCTCCGCCAAGCCTCTTGAGTTCCCAGAGCCGGTCGTAAGCTTCTTCAAATTTATCTACGCTCAACGCGGTCATTGTCCTGAAGAGCTGTCCATAAACAGCGTGTTTTTTACTTAGCGTAAGAATATCAGCAAGGTTGTTTGCTTTGCCGAAATCGCCCCTTAATATCTGATTTTTGCAGCTATCAATCAGGGCGTTATTATTTGTTACAGCGTATCCGTGAGCGAGCGCCGCTTTTTGGAAATTCGCCTGACTGCTGTTTTTGTTTTTGGCAGTGGAAAAAAGCATAATCACTACCACAAGCGCAAATAATCCCGTTATACCTGCCAGCCCCGCCGTGATCTGAGTTTTTGAGAAGCGGTTTGATAGCTGATTATAAACTTTGTAAAACGCATCTTTTGCGGTTGGTAAAATTTTATCATTATAAAATCTGCGAAGTTCAATTGATTTGCTTCTATAAAATGGCAGAAGAACCGTCCATCCCTCTCTTGTTTTTTTACATATTAAAAACCGGAAGTTTTGAAACCATGCGGTGATAAACCCTTCCGCGTTTTTTATACTTTTCAGTTTGGTTTTGCGCGTTGCGTCCTCTATACATCCAGCTAAAAGAGCGCACACCTCCTGGCTGGTTTTGACGCGGCCGTTTCTGTTTGCCACAAGACACCGCTCTAAAATCCGTACAAGTTTTTCCGGTGTGTCTTCTCTTAACTTTTTTACAGGCGTATAATTGCAGTTTACAGTAGCAAAAAAAGTAGTTTGCACCGAATCTCTGAGAAACGGATGTGTACCTGTGATCATCTCATAGAGCGTTATACCAAAAGAAAAAATATCGCTGCGGCAATCTACATCTGTGCCGTCAATTTGCTCCGGCGACATATAGCCTGGGGAACCCATGGATGTGCCGCTTTGCGTAAGAGTGGTAAATGGCGATTTGACAACGCCGAAATCAGCTAACTTAGCGATCTGCGTATTGCTGTCAATTAAAATGTTCGCGGGTTTTATATCACGGTGAACAATATTCATGCTGTGTGCATGATGCATCGCCTGGCTGATATCTCCGGCGATTGACGCAACCTTTTCAAAAGACAGCGGTTTTTTCTGCGCAATTAATCTGTCAAGACGTTCTCCATTTACATATTCAAATGCGATCCATGGTACTCCGTTCTCCTCACCCGCGTCATAAATCGAAACGATTGTTTGATGATTGAGTTTGGCGCATGCCTGCGCCTCGATGCTAAAGCGCTCCAGATACTCCTTTAAAACCGCAGGGTCAAGGTGGCGGTCTGTGGAGATAACTTTTACAGCCACCTGACGCTTTAAGATAGGGTCTTCCGACAGATATACCCGTCCCATTGCGCCTTCGCCCAGAAGTTCTAAAACTTTATAGCGCCCGTAACTTAGCTGTTCCATATTTTTCAGTCAGATTGAGAACTTTTACAGAATGAAGATTTCCGCCAATTGCCATCTCCTTTAAAATTAATATTGTGTAGCGCGCGAAAACCTGTTATTTTATAATTCCGCCGCCCTTTTTCATTAAAAGCAATTCTCATTGAAGTAATTCTCACAAAAATTCTCTATCCCAATTTTGTTATTTCGACTAATTCAATAATCACTGCCAAAAAAGGTGCGTATGATTCGTTTAATTGTTTCTCTTATGGCAGCTATTGCAGCAAACGCTTTCAGTCTTGGCGTGGTGATAACCGAAATTCACCGCGATCCGGCTGCGGGTAATAAAAACGCGATTCCAGGGGGTTTGAGCCATCAGTTTGTTGAACTGACTAACTTTGGGAGCGATACTTTTTATTTAGCTGATATTTTTCTCACCAATGGAAAAACGGCGGACTCCATAAGGCTTTTCGATAAGCCGATTAATGAACACCCTGAATGTTATTTTACTAAAGCATACCTTCCTCCCGGCGCCATCGCGCTCATTTTGCCGCAGAACTATACTGCCGCTCTTGAGGCAGCCCCATCAACAGTTTTGCCGGTTGAGCCGGGAACAATAATATTGACTGTAAACCATAAGAATCTTGGGGGCAATCTCGCAAATGATGACGGGATAGCCATATATAAAGGAACAAGGTCGCGGGTAGACTCCCTTATAGACTTAGCCGCCGATCCTGAAACCCATATCTCTTCCCCCACATCCGGAAAAATCGTCCTCAACCCCAGGCAGCCAAAAGGGTACTCCGTTATCCCTCAATCGCTGATATTAGGCGGCATAAGCTACATCGTCTCTTTTGGCCAGCCTATGAGTCCCGGCAGGTATGAATCTTTTCAACATGGATTATATCTTGAATATTGCGCAAATATGGTATCCGAGTCGGTACGTTGTTCGGTGGCTGGGATTTTTGTTTTGGGAAAGAGTGAAAACGCTTCATGGAATTTGTACTCATCTTCTCAAAACAGCAGCCGGTTTGAAATTGCCAAAGGTGTTTTTGACTCGCAAAAATCATTTCTAAAAACATTCGATATAGCCCTTGAACAGAAGCGGTACTTTTTTGAGGTCGTAATTAATAATAGAACTATCTCATGTCAAATTGATTTATCAGGCTTCTGGGCGGCAGGTGGAACTCTGAGTCTTACGGAGCTTTTTCCCAGAGGCACCTCCGCCGCCGGTCAGCCGGAATGGTTTGAGCTTAAAAATGTCTCATCCGCTGATGTCAATCTCAAGGGCTGGCTGTTTGGCAACGCAAAGGATACCGCCGTTATAACTCAGCGTGATTTTGTATTGACGGCTGGAAATTTTCTTGTTGTTACTAAAGATTCCACCTCACTGCGCGGAAAATACCGTTGGCTTGGAGGAGGGGTTATCCAGCCTGGCCGCTGGCATACTTTAAACAGTTACAACGACACGCTTTGCGTCTGGTCTCCCCGCGGCGTTGAAGTTGATAAAGCGGTATACCGCAGCGCGTGGTTTGGCGGCTGGAGTACGCAGTCGCTTGAACGGGTGTTTGCGAGTCAAAGCGCGGAGGATTCTCTTTCATGGGTATTGTGCGAAAATCCCACGCCCGGTCAGCCGGGAACGGCTCCTTTGTGGCGGGCGGTATCCGCACCCTCTATTGATATCGGACCGGTCCCATTTTTTCCAAGTAAAAAAGGCAGTGACCGGTTTTTATCAATCAGAATGAACGCGCCTCCTGGATATAAGGCGAAAATTCAAATCATAAGTTTTGACGGCAGGATTTTAAAAACTATAAAAGGTGAAAAAGAGGCGGTTCTATGGGATGGAATCTGTGATGGGGGCAGAGCGGCCGGGCCTGGGGTAATATACGTAGTTGCTGAATTTACATCCGGAACGCAGCGTAAAGTGATACGGAAAAAAGGGGTATTATGGCGGTGAGGAGATTGGGCGGGAGAGAACATTCGGAATTCGGGATGCGAAATTCGGAAGGTTCACCGTCGAATGCGGGACATACAGGGAATGATCATTGGTTGCCTCGCGTATTTAGTTCGCACATACATAATGCGGGGCGCCCGCGAGGGGCGCCCTTACGGGTAGGTGTGATGATGGTGTTCATTTTAATTTTATTTGCCGAAGGGGGGTTGCGGGATCCGTTTCCTATTGGATCCTCCATGGCGTCTCAGGGGGCGCTTATAGAAACTCATGGGATTTCAGGGCGCGAGCCATGGACACCCGCGGCCTTCTACCGCGATACTTTAACCTGGGGAGCGGCTTTTAGCGCAATCAGTTACCACGGCGCGAGTGGTGCGGGAGGGGTTTCGCAGTATGCTGCCGGAGGATGGACAATCTTTAGAAATGTGGTTTACAAAGCGTCATTAATGCAGCTTGACGCGATGGGGATTTATTATGAGCAAACGGCCGTTTTTTCAACAGGAACTTCCTACCGGTTTCTGTCATTCAGTGCGGAGTCGCGCTCCCACCGCATAGGGCTGAAAGGCAGCGGTTCGGATATCCGCACAATGAGCGCGTTTGGAGCAACGGTTCATACCCACTCCCGCAGAGTAAGCGCGGGCGTCAGCGCCGAAGGGTTAACAGTTTTAAACAGCGGCTCAAGCGATGTTGATTTGCCGTTAACTTTTTCAGGGCGCATCTGCACTGTAAGAAACAGATACGGCTCTCAGGGAGCGGTTGTGAAGATAACCCCTGCCGACGCAAAACCTGTGAGATTTATCTTGGCGCAGGAATACCGCATAAGTCAAAACGTCAGCCTCGGCGCCTCTCTTGGGTCAAATCCCACGACTATAGGTTTTGGGTTGATGATAAATAAAGGAGTGGTTAGCGGGGCCGGAGCGGTGGTTAATCATCCGCTGCTTGGGTGGTCTAAGGGGGTGTCTGTTGATTATGCGAGATGATCCGATTTTTACTCACTGAAGTTTAACATCAGTTACTGATGTTTGTCCCATTTTGTGTACGCCATTCATCCACGCACGGTGAAATTAGTCCGGTAAAAGCTTGAAATACTAAGCGAATTATGATATAATTATCATATATAGTATGGAATAGGGTTGTGGTGAAAATAACCGCTCTTGGGGGAAAGTTATGATAATCAACAACAATCTGCCTGCCATTAACGCCCACAAACAGTTTGGTATCAATCAGGCTGAGGAAATCAAATCTAAGGAGAAACTCTCCAGTGGATCCCGTATAAACCGCGCTGCGGACGATGCGGCAAACTTGGCCATATCCGAGAAGATGGCAGGGCAGATTCGCGGCCTCTTACAGGCTTCGCGCAATACGCAGGATTCAGTTTCCAAGATACAAACAGCGGAAAGCGGTCTCTCGCAGACGCAGGATAAACTGAATAGAATGCGCGAACTTTCTGTCCAGGCCGCTAACGGTACCTATACCGATTCTGACCGTGTTGGAATTCAGTCTGAAATTAAGCAGCTTCAGTCTGAAATCGACCGTATCGGTAATACGACAGAGTTTAACAACGAAAAACTTCTTGATGGAAGCGCCGTGGAGATCACAACTCAAACGGGCGCCAACAGCGGCCAGACCCATTCCGTATCAATAAGCGACATGCGTAGCGAGGCTCTTGGCGTAGACAGGGTAGATCTCTCCACGCAGGTGAGCGCTTCCGCGGCGATAGATGCAATAGACAGCGCTGTGCAGATTGTTTCGGATCAGAGAAGTTCTATTGGAGCTACTCAGAACAGTCTTGAGTATGCTGCAAGTAACATCGGCGCAACCACTGAAAACTTGCAGAGCGCGCAGTCCCGAATCAGAGATGCCGACATGGCTAAGGAGATCATGGAATCCGCAACGAACGCCATCCTGCAGCAGGCTTCTCTGGCGATGATCGCTCAAGGCAACCTGAATCTGTTGTCCGTTTCACAGCTTATGAGATAATTGTAGAAGAAAAGGCGAACACGCAGGTTCGCCCGTACACATATTAGGTATATAGTGCAATCAGACATACGAAAAACAGGCTGCTTTCTGGCGGCCGCAAGCAGGGGCGCGATTAATCGCGCCCCTGCTTTGTTTTCCGCCCGGTAAAAAAGTATTTTAGCATCACTTTTTGAAAGGCAAGCATGATATTTCGTCCAATGATAATAGACAGTTTGGAAGGTTACGGCCGCAAACAGTTGTTTTCTGATATTTCCGCAGGGTTTATCGTAGGGATTATAGCAGTACCTTTATGCATCGGTTTTGCCATAGCTACGGGGGTTAGTCCTGAAAAAGGTCTTATCGCAGCTTTTATATCAAGTTTTCTCATTGCTGTTTTGGGCGGCGGCAGATTTCAGATAACAGGACCTACGGGCGCGTTTGCAGTAATCCTTTTTTCTGTTATGCAGCGCCATGGGGCCGACGGGCTTGCCACTGCTACGCTTATGGCAGGAATTATTCTACTTATTATGGGATTGAGCGGGGTGGGGTCTGTAATCAGATTCATACCTTATCCCGTGATGGCAGGTTTCACGAGCGGTGTTGCTGTCATCATTTTCTCCCTTCAGATAAGTGATTTTCTGGGACTTTCGATTCAAAGTATACCTGCTGATTTTATCGGAAAATGGACGGCGTACATAAAGGGCATTCCGCACCTGAACTGGCAAGCGGCAGCTTTGAGCGGCCTGTGTTTAGTTATTATGATTTTATGGCCGAAGGTGAACCGCAAAATCCCCGGAGCTCTTGTGGCGATTCTGATTTCTGCGGCAGCGGTATCATTTTTTGGTATGAATGTTGAAACTATCGGCAGCCGTTTCGGTGATATTCCTTCTGCGTTTCCTGTTCCGGTGATGCCGAATTTTGAGTATGCCTTTATCCGGCAGCTGATCTTTCCCGCAGTTTCAATCGCAATGCTTTGTGCGATAGAGGGGCTGCTCTCGGCTGCTGTCGCTGATGGGATGACCGGAACGAAGCATCGTTCCGATATGGAACTTGTGGCTTTTGGAGCGGCGAATATACTCTCTCCCATGTTTGGGGGAATTGCGGCTACAGGCGCTGTCGCCAGAACCGCAGCCAGTATACGCAATGGAGCGCGCTCTCCGGTTGCAGCGTTAGTACATGCCGCTGTGATGCTTCTTGTTATGCTGTGTTTGGGACAGTGGATCAAACTCATCCCTTTGGCAGCTTTGGCCTCTGTACTTGTGATGGTTGCTTACGGCATGAACGATTGGCGCAAGTTTGCGGCTATGCTTACAAAACCGGGCAGAGACATGGCTGTGCTGGGTGTTACTTTTATCCTCACGATTCTTGTCAACTTAACGGTTGCTGTTATCTGCGGAGTTGCGCTGGCCGCGATTTTTTATGCTTTCAGCCGGCGTACTGCCATAACTGTGTCTGGCGACTCGCAAACTAAAGCCAGCTCACCTAATAACGCAGATAATACTAAGTAATTTTTTAGAATTTTTGGCAATTCTAATAATTTTGTAAAACTATTTTTTCTCTAATTTTTTTGCCTGAAATTCCATACCAAGCCTGTAAAATTTCTCTGTAAATTTAACCCCAATTGTCTGTTAGAAGATTTTTTTTGAAAAATGAAAAGTATTACTTGTAATGAACACCGTTAGAATAACACATTGGTAATTAATGAACTATAAAAAATATCCATTTACTTAGCGTAGTTGAAATTTGGTTTATTGATTATTTATCCAAATCAAGGTATCAATTGCAAAAATATTGACGCTGCCTATCACTTATCCATGTGTGTAGATATGAGGGTAAGTGACATACGGGCGCCGCGGGGGCGCCCGTATAGATACGCGAGGGTGGCAGATTGCCGTTTTTATGTAATAGGCTATTTCCGCATTGTTTTTCTCACCGCTTCAGCGATTATCCTAATCCCCTGTTCTATTTTATCTTCGGGCGTGCTTGAAAAAGCCAGGCGCAGACAATCGTTTTTTATTCCCGCGGGATCAAAGGCGCTGCCGATTACGAATGCCGCTCCATTCGCGAACGCTTCATTGAAAACGACAGTTGAATCCATGTTTTGCGGCAGCGTTACCCAAATGTAAAACCCACCCTTGGGAGTAGTCCAGCTTACCCCTTCAGGCATATACTTTTTCAAGCTGTCCAACATAATTCCCGCGCGCCTTGCGTAGGCGGCACGAAGTGTTTCAAGATAAGCGGGCAGCTTGTTTTGAGACAGAAACTGAGCCGCAAGCACCTGAGTAAACGATGAAGAACAAGCATCTATGGACTGCTTTGCGAGCTGGCATTTATCAGCGATCTCAGAGGTGGCGATAAGCCATCCAAGACGCATACCGGGACTAAATATTTTAGCAAATGATCCTGCGTAACAGATCTGTACCGGTTGATCTTTCGCCGCTTTTAACGGAACCGTCAACTTCTTATCGTTGCTGTCAAAATAGAGTTCACCGTAAGGATCATCCTCAAGTACGCAGATGTCTCTTCCTTTAAGCGCGTCCATAAGCTGCCGCTTACGGTTTACGCTGTAGGTGATTCCCGCGGGATTATGGAAATATGGAGTAAGATAGAGAATCTTTGCCTTTTTACCGGTTTTGTCAAGGGTGTCAAGCAATTGCGAAATGATAATTCCCTCATTATCCATCGGGACGCCGACAGTATCGGCCCCATAGGACTTAAACGCGGCTAAAGCGCCTATGAAGCTTGGGGATTCAGTAACGGCTACATCACCGGGATCCAAAAATACCTTTGCCACTAAATTTATCGCCTGCTGGCCTCCCGCTGTGACAATCAGGTCTTGATTGTCAAAATTGATACCTTTTGACTCCATGTATTTTTTGATTTCGGCAACGAGGGGCGGATAGCCGTCGGTAGGCCCGTATTGCATGGCGGCCCGTTTGGTCTGATCTGATAAGCCGTTATAAATTTCATCAGTAATATCAGCCGGCAAAAGCGAAGATGCCGGAGTCCCTCCCGCAAAAGAGATAATTGACGGGTCAGCGGCGATTTTCAGCAGCCTGCGAATTTCGGAAGAACGCATGCCCAGAGCGCTTGAAGAGAATGAGAGCATGTTGTAAAAAATCCTTTCTATTGTAAATCTTATAGTAGAAGAGGGCAGCCGCAAGGGCTGCCCGTACGAAAATTATTATAATGGCGGGCGCTGCCCGCCGGAATATCATCCAGTCAAGATGTGAGGGGGAATCTGGGTGTCCTCCCTGCCCGCTTCCGCATATCACCGATCATAAGTTACATCGCGTGAGGGCAGCCCCCGCTTGCGCAAGATGACATTCCGCCGCACCCCCCACCACTCGCGCACGATGGCATCCCGCCTCCCTTTACCGAAATACCGCCGATAGCGGATATGCGTTTTTGTGTTTCGGGAGAATTACAGGATGGGCATGGTATCTTTTTATCGCGGTCTCCTGTGACTAATTCCTCAAAAAGATTACCGCATTTATCACATTTGTATTCGTAAATAGGCATATGTTTTCCTTTCTTATCGGAGCCTATAAAATTTCTCCGTAAATTTATCTTTCAATGAACCCCAAGACAAATGCAGAGATAATAATGCAGAATGCAGAAATAGAAAGCATTTAATAGTATAGCGAAAATTCTACGATATATTTATCCTGATTTCTGCATTGATCAGCAAAATTACAGAAAAGATTGACACGCTCTTTTATTTATCACGTTCTTGGAGAAAACGTGGTTCCCTGCTCTGTCCTCTACATTTACTGTCCACAAAAAAGAGATATCCTAATATATAAATATACGTACAGGATTATTTTTTTCAAAATAAAATAGGCTCGAATTGCGACACTGCCGCTATATTTGAGATTTTAAGGCTTGATGAGCCTGCAAAATTTTTTCCGCAAATTCATCTTCCAAATTGACCCAAAAAACAAATCCAGGAATAGAATGGCGGAATGCTGGAATAGAAAACACTATACGGCAAAAAAAATCAACCCTGTTTTAATTCCTTATTTCCGCATTGATTACACGTTGATTTGTAGCACAAATTACAGAAAATCATTTACCCGTTCGGATTGATTTATATTTATATGTGGTTGTGTGTCCATACAGGATAAGATGAGCGGGGAACATTAAACGGAGGAGTTTTTACTTATGCGTAATCTTCGCGTTTTTTTTATTATGATTGCTGCCGTAAGCGCAAGTACTGTGCTCCTTAGCTGCGGTGATCCATCAAAGAAACTGCAGGAAGCTTCCAAAGCGGAAAACGGCGGCGATGCAATAAAAGCCATTAAAACCTACGCAGCGGTTTCCCGCAGAGCAACCTCCGCCTTAAAATTCCCTGAATCTCGGAAGGGTAAAGTGATTGCGCCCGCTGTTTGGAAAGAGGAGGCGGAAAAGTATCTCAAAGGGGTAAGCGAACCTGCCGCTAAAGCAAACGCAGCCCTTTCTGCGGCTCTTGACGGTCTTGACCGCTGCATGGGGCGTATTGAACCGGATAACAGCGCGAATTTTCCGCCCCGTAAACCTCTTGACGATAAAGCTTTCGCTCCTCTATGGAACATCGTGTTTCCGCCGCCGCCGGCGGGTGGAGCAGACTGGGATGACCTTAAGACGTTTGCGGAGCGGAAGAGATTCTCCATCCTTCAGATATCGTCGCCTAAAAGTTATGTTTATGATGTCAGTGTTATAAGCCGCGGCGCTTCCCGCAGAATTGATTTTACACTGTATTCCGAAAGTAAACTTACCATTCCGCTGCCGCCCGGAGACTACTCGGTAATTGTCAAAAGTTCCGTAACCTTTCAGCAGGGTCAGTATTGGGAATCTGGTTTTTCCGCATTTAACATTAATGTATCCGATGAACCATCCCTTATTACAATGGATCTGCGGACAAAAGCAGCCAGGAGACAGTAGCCGCGATTATGTTTGAACACAATTCATTGTTAAAGGGAAGAGTCACCGAAGAACAAAAAAATTATTTTGTCGTCTCAACACCCCAAAGTGAATTGCGATGCGTTACAAAAGGCACTCTGAAAAAACGGAAAACCCGTATATTCACCGGTGACCGGGTGCAAGTTCAGGTTTTAAATCACGACAGTATGGAAGGTGTGATTTGTGAAGTGGAGGAGCGTAAGAATTTCCTGCCCCGTCCTCCTTTAGCTAACTTGTCACAAGTTGTATTTATCAACAGCTTTAAACATCCCCGGCTTGATTGTGAAGCTATAGACCGCTTTCTTTTTTCAAGCGCGGCTTACGGTATTGACGCTATTATAGTTTTCAACAAAACAGACCTTTTGAGTGTTCGGGAACTTAATGAGCTTGAAGTCATAGAAAACAGTTACAAAAATACCGGCTATAAAACCATGCGTACATCCGCAGCTAAAAGGTATGGCGTTGATGAATTATTGAATATATGTAAAAATAAAACAAGCGCTTTTACCGGACTTTCAGGCGTAGGTAAATCAACGCTTCTTTCTATTGTTTTCCCTGACAGGGAATTTAGAACAAGTGAAGTATCGGGAACACATGGCCGGGGTACACATACTACTACACATATAAAACTTTTGCCATTAGATAAAAACTCTTTTCTGGCTGATACGCCAGGGTTCGCTTTTGTTGACGTACCTGTGGTACCGCCTGAATCAGTTGCGTCGTATTTTCCCGAGATAGAGCGGGTGACAGGAAAATGCCGTTTTAACAATTGTATTCACGATGCGGAACCTGGATGCAGGGTACGCGAACTTATTGAAGAAAACGAGATCGCGTCCTGGCGTCATGAACATTATCTGAAGCTTTATTATGAGATGGCGGAATGGCGGAAAAAAAATAGAGCTTCAGAACTCGGAACTCAGAATTTGGAAAGAAAATAAAGGGTGATAGAACTCATGGTTTAAAGGTTATGTTTTATGGTCATGAACTACAAAAAACGAAATTACTATATTTGACGGTATTGATACAGATGCTCTTTCGTTTGCTCTGGCAGAGCATACATCTCCATTTTTGGTAATTTCTTACAATGTGAATAGATAGCAATTGTTACATCCATAGCTTTCTGCCAAACAATCATTTTTCGATAATTTGCAGCATAAAAACTATTCATTATCTATTCCAATTCTTAATTTTTTTCGAGCTTTATCGTATCTCCACGCTACGAAACTTCCAATCAAGCAGCAGCCCAAATATGACCGCATAAGCCAGCAAATTCAACGCGGAATTAATCAGAACGTCAAGCTGCCCGCTTTGCATCATAGAAACCGCGCCGAATTGCAGGTTACCGATTTTAGGCCACAGTACTCTCCATAAAGCTATAGCCGCCGCATCCGCTTGCGGCATAAAGTGTCTGAGCGCTCCGGAACTAAAAACAATATTTGCGGTATCGGAGATAAAAGAAACCGAGATCATGATGATAGCAAACAGAGCCGCGACAATATCTGAAGAAACCATGCTTAACGCAAGCACTGCAAGCGTTATGACAAGCACATTCAGCGTGGATATTAAAGATGCTGTCATAAATCCAGGAACGCTGCCGTTTACATTAAGTAATACTATGATAAAAACGGTAAAATGAAGTAAGACCATAAACAGGGAACTGAGAAACCAGACACCGGCGCATTTTCCAATAATGTATTCTCTTCTGTTAATAGCTCCCGAAAGTATATTAACCGCCGAGCCTGCGGAGTTGTCATGAACGAACAGACGCATCGAAATTAAAATTGCCATTACCATACCGATTACGGATATGAGGTGATAAGCGATAAAGGAGAGATGCCATCCAAGTTCAGCGGCGCTCTGCTGCTGACCGTTTATTGTAACTTCTCCGCCGAAGCATCCTCTCATAAAAATAATTGCAAGAATTGATAACCCTGTCAGAACGGCAAATCCCCTGCCGCGCAGTTCGTCCACTGCGGTATACCCCGCTATTTTCAAAATGATGAGCGGATTCAAGATCCCTCCCCGCGGCTTCTGTCAGAGTTCACATATTTTATAAACGCATCCTCCAAACTCTCATCTTTGCCTATTATCTCCGTGAGCCTGCCCGCGGCAAGAACTTTTCCGCGGTTCAGTATCGCGGCGCTGTCGCAAAGCCTCTCTACCTCTGAAAGCATATGAGAATTTACCAGTATGGTAATACCTCTGTCCTTCAACTCCTGCAGAATAAGGCGGAGTTCTCTGGTTCTTATTGGATCAAGGCCCGCGGTCGGCTCATCAAGAATGAGCAGGCGGGTACCGCAAAGCAGCGCGGACGCAAGTCCAAGCCGCTGCATCATCCCTTTTGAATAGCTTCCGATTTTTTGTTTCTCTTTTCCGCCAAGGCCTGTCTTTTCAAGTAAAGGCATTATCTGAGCATTGATGTCGGTACCTTTACATTTAAGAGCAGCGGTTCTGCGAAGAAAGGCGGGAGCGTCAAGATGGCCAGGGAATCTCACCACTTCGGGCAGATATCCTACACCAACGCGGGAATGCTTTGACTTAACAGAGATGCTATTTACTTTTGCAACTCCGGCGTCAGCTTTGGTGAATCCAAGAAGTATCCTTATAATACTGGTCTTGCCCGCGCCGTTAGGCCCCAGAAGCGCGAAAGCCTCTCCGGGTGAAACCTTAAGCGATACACTGTCAAGAGCGTAGGATCGGCCGTATCTCTTTATCACTTTAACCAACTCAATCATAGAGCTCTTCCACCGAATCTCTCGTCAAAAGTTCTTTCATCTCTTTAATAACATATGTCGGCTTTACAGGCAATAATTCCGCTTTGCAGCGGCTCCACTCAACAAACGCAGTGTCCATACCGGCTGCGGCCCCGCATTCGATATCAAATGAAGCATCTCCAATAAATAAACCTTCCTCAGCTCTTCGGCAGCCAAACTGTTCCAGAACCTTAACCGCCGGTTCGGGATGTGGTTTGTGGAAAGCCGTACCTTCCGGCGACATAATAATATCAAAATAATGTGAGATGTTTGTCTCTTCAAGAAACAGTATCAGAGTATCCTTAAGCCGCGAGGATACTACCGCGCATCTCTTGCCGCAGGCCTTGAGTTTGTAAAGAGTATCTGAAACATTTGGGAAAAGTTTAATAAAATCTTTGTAAATTGACAATTGATAGGTCATATGAACGCTCCTGTACTCTTCATAAAACTCATCGCTTACAGGGCCTGCGTACACCTCAAGCTGTTGTCGTAAAGGCAGCCCTATCTTTGTATAAACCAGATCAGATGGAACCTGCCGCAGCTTAAAGCGGTCGAACGAGTGCTCAAAACATCGGTAGATCATCTCCGTTGTGTCAAAAAGGGTTCCGTCGGCGTCAAAGAGGTAGTATTTGTAATCTTTCATGGTTTTCTGATTCGGATAAAAAGGGCGCTGCGCGCAATGCCCATACTGGGACAGTTAATTATTAATGGTTAATCAGGTAGTAAATATAAATTATGGGCTGCGTTTCCCGCATTTCTGCGTTTATCAGGATTCCATCATTCAACACCAGCTTCAGCATTGTAGTTATTCACTTCATTTATTATTGCTTGTTTCACTTTTTCCGCAGACAATGCGCCTTTAAGTAGCTTTACGGATGCCCAGTTGCTTTCAGTAACGTCATCAAAGTAAACTAAGCTTCTTTTTACCACGCTGATGTCTTTTTGGTTGTATTTCTTTTTGTAATTCTTATTAAAAAATTACTTTATTTCAAAAATTCCGCCAACACTTTTTTGCTTCCATGTCATGCGCGTATTACATTGAGTTCGAACAATAAGCGTATTGTGTTGTATGGTTTGTAAATTTAAATCGCGGCGTCTATGACGCCGCGCTGACAACGTGGATGAAAACTCCGGTGTATCTCCTTTAGATACTCTCTGTCAACATGAGTATAGATTTCTGTTGTAACAATATTTGAGTGCCCAAGCATCTCCTGAACAGTACGAATGTCCGCGCCGCCCTCAAGGAGGTGTGTGGCGAACGAGTGACGAAAAGTATGCGGAGAGATCTCCTTTTGTATCCCCGCGGCCTGGGCGTACTGGCGGATGAGCTTCCAAATACCCATACGTGAAAAAGGTTTGCCGCGAAAATTAAGAAACATCGCGCTGCCGGAATCCGGCTTTGCAATGCAGAACCGTTCTTTATCAAGATACTGGGCAATCCAGTATAACGCGCTGCCGCCAATAGGAACAATGCGCTCCTTGGAGCCTTTGCCAAATACGCGCACAAGCCCATCTTTCTCTAAGAGCTGCTCCATCGCAAATCCGCACAGCTCGGAGACCCTCATCCCGGTAGCGTAAAGAGTCTCAATAATCGCTCTGTCGCGTATACCGTTTCTTTTTTTAAAATCTATAGCGCCAACTAACAAATCAATCTCCTCAACGGACAAAACCGACGGTAAAGTCCTTGAGGTTTTGGGAGCCTCAAGAAGTTCCGTGGGATCGGAAGCGATATTGCCTTCCGAAGCCAGAAACGCGAAGAAACTTTTCATAGAGGAGATATTACGTTGAATAGAGGTTGCCGCAAATCCTAAATCGTATAGCAGCATTATATACTCGGAAAGAAGCGGCGGCGTTACTTTTTGCAAATCAAGAGTATCATTTTGTTTAAGGAAACCAGCAAGCCTTTGTAAATCAAAACGGTAAGAAACAGACGTGTTTGCGCTAAGAGTTTTTTCAAGCTGCAGATAAGCCATATAAGGTTCAAGAAAAGGCATTTCAGCCATCTTTTATCAGCTTTCCTGCAGGAATGGGTTCAGGCGTTTTTCTCTGTCTACGGTTGTTCTGCCGCCATGTCCGGGGCAAAGAACAGTATTTGGGGGGAGAGTCAGGATTTTTTTCTGTATTGCGGATATCAACTGCTCATAGTTCCCTTCCGGCAGATCGGTTCTTCCTATAGATCCGGCGAATACAGCGTCTCCGCAAAAGCAGTACCGCTCAAAAAGAAAAGCGCACCCGCCCGGAGTGTGCCCCGGCAGGTGAATAACATCAAATGTAAATGTAGAGATGTTCATCGTTCCCTCAGGGAGAAGCGATGAAGGTTTTGTAAATGAAAAGTTTTCTCCAAGTACAAGCAGCGAGCCGTTTTTAACCGGGTCAGTAAGGAAAGACTGGTCAGCGGCGTGAATATAAACAGGGATATCATTAAATCTGTCAATTATTTCAGTGAGACCCATGATATGGTCAAAATGGCCGTGAGTCAACAATACCGCGCATGGCTGCAAGGATTCGCCGCGTATATAAGAAATAACCTCACCGCATCCATTTGACGGGTCAATAATGACGCAGCTGCCGCTGTTCGGATGAGTGACAACATATGTATTTACCTGGAGAGGGCCGGTGATGAATTTTTCGTATTTCATATTCATATAAAAATTTTATTTCCCCGTAAAAATCTAATGTAAGGAACCTTGTTGATCGTTCCGCTGTTTGATTGAAAATGAAAAATTAAAATCAAAAGATAAATTCAAAATAAAAAACTCAAAATAAAAAATCAAAATCTTAATATGGGGGCCGGGCTTCGCCGGCCTTTGACGGGGGACACTCCCCCGCAACGCCCCCAGCAAAAACATCTAAAAGGGAAAAGCTAAATTTACCAATAAAAATCACTTCCGGTTCAAGAAGAATACCTGTCTTGTCAAAAACTGTTTTCTGTATGTGCAGTATTACGCTCCTTACATCCTCTGCAAGAGCGTTACCGGTATTAACTATGAAATTAGCGTGTTTGGGAGAGACCATAGCTCCGCCTGCTTTAAAACCTTTGAGGCCGCAGGACTCAATGAGCGTTCCCGCGTAATTACCGGGGGGGCGTTTGAAAACGCTTCCGCAGTTAGGAAAGTCAAGCGGTTGCTTTTGCTCTCTTTTATCTAGAATCCGCTGTCTGATTTGCGTGGCATCCGGTGATAATTTAAAATCGAATATTGCGGAAAGCACCAGATTGCCGCTGTTTTTTATAGCGCTTTGCCTGTATCCAAACGCAAGTTCTGACGCGGGTATTGTCTCTATCGTTAGAGTTGATATTTTAAGAATACGCACGCTGCGAAGCGTATGGCTGATTTCGGTATTAAACGCGCCAGCGTTCATTACAACCGCGCCGCCTATGGTTCCCGGAATTCCCGAAAGCTCCTCCATTCCGCCGAATCTTTTTTGCGCGGCTGCCTCGGCCAGCTCATCAAGACTAAAACCGCTTGACACTAACGCGGACGAACCATCCCAATCAAGCTTCGAGAAGTTTACGGACAAATTAATTACAAGCCCATCAAGCCCCTCATCGCTTACTACAACATTTGAGCCGTTACCCAGAACAAACACCGAAAGTCCGCGTTGTAAGGCGAATCTGTAAAGCTCAATTATCTCCTCTTCAGAGCGAGGCTCAGAATAAAATTTCGCCGCGCCGCCGATTTTGTAAGAGGTTTTATCTTTAAGAGGAATGTTTTCAAACAGATTTAACATAATTCAAAGTCTAAATTATTATGGGAATTCCTATACTGCCGCGTTTGCGCACACTTTTTTAATCCGTTACTTTTATTTAAGTAAGCGCGAAAATATCACGCTTCAAAAAAGAAAAATATATAAAGACGCGCTGGGAAGGCGCTGATTTATGCCCATAATTAAAAAAAGAACGCCTAAAATGAGCAGCCTTTTTAATGAGTCTGTAAATTTATTTTTCAATCAACCCAAAGCAAATGCAGAAATAAAGATATATCAAATATTTTTTTGTTATATTATTTAAGTATTTTTAATCCCAGCGGGTCTGATTCCCCGAAGCTTTGCTTCACTATATAAAGACTTGAATCCACTGGTATTAATACCCCGCAGCTCTGCTGAGAGGTAGTTCATTGTTTCTGTATTGATTAGCGAGATTACAGAGATCATATACCCGCTCTCTTTAATTGATATAAATGGAGATATAATATCAGTAAACTGCGGATCAATACCTGAAACCAGAACCATCATTGTCCGCTCAAACAAAAACCTCGCCGTTTCCCCGCGCAAATCTTATTTTCCATACGAAAGGATAACGCTTCATCGGCCCCGGCGGGCGGATGATTGACTCTCGCATGTCAACAATAATTATTAAATAATAAGGAATGAAAATTCCTGCATAAAAAGGATCACTATTAAAGATGTTGGGAAAAGCAGTTAAGACGGCTATAAATCCAACGCGTCAGGAAGATTATCCTGAGTGGTATCAGCAGGTGATAAAAGCCGCTGATCTGGCTGAGCATTCTCCTGTGCGCGGCTGCATGGTTATTAAGCCATGGGGTTATGCGCTTTGGGAAAATATCCAGCGTGTGCTTGACAAGATGTTTAAGGAT
Source organism: Chitinispirillales bacterium (assembly GCA_031254105.1). Classification (GTDB taxonomy): domain Bacteria; phylum Fibrobacterota; class Chitinivibrionia; order Chitinivibrionales; family Chitinispirillaceae; genus WRCH01. Next base: position 36,246 of record JAIRVB010000043.1, on the reverse strand, counting down.
ACCGGGCATAAAAACGCATACTTCCCGCTTTTTATTCCAAAAAGTTTTCTTGAAAAAGAAGCTCAGCACGTAGAGGGGTTTGCAAAGGAGTGCGCGGTTGTCACTCACCACAGGCTTCAGGCAGGCCCTGACGGCAAGCTTATTCCTGCCGGTGAACTTGAGGAACCTCTTATCGTTCGCCCGACATCCGAGACCATAATAGGCGCGATGTTTGCGCAATGGGTTCAGTCTTACAGGGATCTGCCGCTTCTCATAAATCAATGGGCAAATGTGGTGCGCTGGGAGATGAGGACAAGGTTATTTCTTCGCACCGCTGAGTTTTTATGGCAGGAGGGGCATACCGCTCACAGTACTCCGCGGGAAGCGGTAGAGGAAACCATGAAGATGCTCGAGGTGTATTCCGCCTTTGCGCAGGACTATATGGCTATGCCTGTTATCAAGGGGGAGAAGAGTGAATCGGAACGGTTTCCCGGGGCTGTGTCAACCTATTCCATAGAGGCTATGATGCAGGATCGTAAAGCGCTCCAGGCGGGTACGTCGCACTTTTTAGGTCAGAATTTTTCTCACGCCTCAGGTATAAAGTTTCTTGACAGCGCGGGTAAAGAGGAGTACGCCTGGACTACAAGCTGGGGTGTGTCAACCCGCCTCATCGGAGGTCTTATCATGACTCATGGGGATGATGACGGGATCATTGTACCTCCGCGGCTTGCTCCTTCACATGTAGTCATTCTGCCGGTGCTGCATGGAGATGAGGGGTCGTCGGGAATATTTGATTATTGTGACAAACTCGCGGCGCAGCTAAAAGCGGTGCAGTACTATGGCAGGCCGATTGAAGCTGAAGTTGATAAACGCGAAGGCAGGGGAGGGGATAAAGTATGGTCATGGATAAAAAAAGGGATTCCATTATACCTTGAAATAGGCCCTCGCGATATAGCTTCAGATTCCGTGTTTATCGGCAGACGCGACAAAAGCCGCAAGGAACGTTTCGGAATGCAGAGGGAAGAATTTTTGGGTAAAGTTTCCGGAATTTTAACAGATATTCAGAATAATCTTTTTGAGCGCGCTAAAGCCTTCAGGGATAGTAATATGAAGATCATAGATAATAAAGATGAATTTTATGATTACTTTACTCCAAAAAATAAAGAGAAACCGGAAACGCACGGCGGATTTGCGCTTAGCCACTGGAACGGTTCCGCTCAGGTTGAAGAGCAGGTGAAGAAAGATTTGAATGTGACAATACGCTGTATTCCTCTTGACGGTGAAGCAGAGAGCGGAAAGTGTGTTATCAGCGGAGAGAAATCTGGGCGCAGGGTGATTTTCGCCAAGTCATATTAGTAGGGAACGACCATTGGTCGTTACGTATATAATATGAATACCCTAACGTCACCCGCCCGCATTGTTCTTCAATTTGTATTGGTATTATAGTTTATACGCGGATAAAAGAAAACAGGAACATTGGATCTCCGCCTTCGCGGAGATGACGGAATGCCAGGCATAGTAGTAATCATTAACAAAGAAGAGAGACCGCTTTGTGATGGAAACGCTTCTCTCATTTGACGCTTCTCTCTTTCTAATTATCAATTCACATAATTCCCCCTTTTTTGACCATTTCTTTTGGATTGTAACTCAGTTGGGACTAATCTGGGTGAGCGCGCCTTTAGTGTTTGCTATTGTATTGAAAAAGGCAGCAAGAAAATATCTGAAGAACACATTTGTCTTTACAGCTATTGCGTCAGCTATCTGTCTAAGTACAGTCACGGTAATAAAAGTGACGGTAGACCGTCAGAGGCCGGTTGTCTATTTTGAAGATAAGTCCATCTCTTATATGTCATACAAAGCCGCCGCGGTTGATTTGCCATCCAAAGAAAAAATAGCTCCCATACCAACGATACATATAGTTGGATCTGTACGGGAGAAGTACTCTTTTCCATCCGGACATACTGCCGCCGCGTTTACAGGCGCTATGATATTGTTTTACCTGTTTGGCGGATGGTTTTGGACAGGATTTTTGGTTGCCGCTTTAGTTGGATATTCGAGAGTTTACGTAGGGGCGCATTTTCCGCTTGATGTGGTTGGGGCGATGGGGCTGGCGGTGGTTATTACCTGGGGCACATTTTTTGTAGGTTCCCGGAGAAAGATTATTCCTCAAAGAGGTAAGTTCGGATAAATTGCTTTTCTCGCATTACCTCATTAAAAAACTGACCGATGTTGCTGCTATTTTAAAATAATAAGGTACTTGCCCAAACAGTAAGGTTTGTGTATATTTAATAATAGAAACTTGATTAAGGACGCGTTGCCAAGCCTGGCAGGAGAGATGGTAAAGCAGATGAATGAGATAAAAAATCAGTTAGCGGGACAGTTCAGGCGGTTAGAGTCACTTCTGCTGCGTTCCCATATAAAACGCGCTAACGATGGTTCCGCCATTAGTCCGCACAGAGGACAGGGACGGATTCTGGCTATCCTCAAGCTTCAACCCCGGATTGGGCAAAAAGAGCTGGGATATTTGCTTGATATGAGCAAGCAGGGGTTGGCGGAGCTTCTTGGCAAGCTTGAGAAAAGCGGATACATTACCCGTTCGCAGTCTGAAAAAGACCGCCGTTCCTACATTGTAGAATTGACTGACTCAGGACGCGAAGCCCTGCCCGATGAAAGTAGCCTTGAGGCTGAAGTCGATGACGTAGACGCCGCGCTTGACTGTTTAAACGAAGAGGAGCAGCGGAATATGGCCGGTTATTTAGACCGTATCATAAAAGCGGTTGTCGAAAAATCAGATGTGGTTGATGATGATGATTATGCCGATTATTTTAGAGAACGGTTTTTTGCGAGACATGGGGTTTCGGGTATGATGGGGTCGTTTGGGCGGAGGTTTGGAAGGCGGGGTGGGAGGTAACAGGTCAGGGGTTTTTGAGCTTATGTATAATGACCTAAACTTATTCTTTTCTTACTTCACATCTTTTTTTACAAAAACCAATGCCATACTTAATGATATCTGTATAGCACTCTTTTTCCAATTCTCTTGTGTACATGTTTTCATCTATTTGCCGGAGCGCGTTTTTGTTAACTTTACAGAAAATGCCAATGCAAATAATAAGCGCATCCGGCACTCCCTCGAAGAGGCTAAAGTGCAACAGGCGCTCTTGGGTATGGATTTGTATAATAGAAGTAATGTGAACGCTTTAAAGAAACAGCAAATGTTACAATTATTTTAGGAATTTGAATATTTAATGAAGCTTTGCGGTTTTCTTTGCTGTTGTAGTTTTATGACTTTTTTTAACTGGTTATATTGTTTACAAGATCCATCAACAGAACGTACGATTATACCGTTTATTTCGTAATTTGTGAGTTCAATTTTATTTTTCCAAAAATTATAGAACGAGGGGGGGTCTTAGTAACCCTCCTTTTTTATTTGAGGCAAAGCCCCTCTTTATGATAAATTCTCTGATAAGCGCTGCCGCTCATGGAGCAGAAGGTGGGAGGGGTTGCTCCCCTTTTTGGAAATTAGGAATTTAGTTTTTCGATATCTTCTTTACTTAGTCCTGTGGTTTCCACGATTTCTTCTATGGGTGTTCCAATATCTGTTAGTTTTTTGATAAGGCGTTTAGTGCGTTGTTTTTCTTCGGAAATCTCAAGCGCCTGTTGTTCTATTTTCCTGTTCTGCTTTCCAAACATCCCTTCCATCGCTTTACGGTAGTACTCTTCCTCGTCTAATTCTTTACGCGCTTCGGTATCTGCGGCTACGTAATGCAGGACTTCTAATAGCTCTTTGATTTCAGGGTCATCAATATCAAGCAGATAACTTTTTGTAGTTTCACTGTTACCTATGAAGTTAGCCTGTTCAAATATCGAAAGTAATTTGTCAAGCTTCGTATTTACATTTGGTTTTATCCTCTGTGTTTGGACAAAATATGCGCTGTGGGTTAAATGTTCGACAAAATCGTCACGGGGATCAAGTATTTCATCTGTTCGAAGATCACGGTAAACAGGCACATTGCCAAATGCTACGGAGTCAACAGACAAGTTAAAGCCAAGTATGTATATCGCGATTATGGGAAGCTCAGATTTAATATATTCATTGCCAAGATACTCTCTGAAACGTGTAACGTCCGCAAGGTGCATCGCTTTTTGCATCTCAATAATTACCCGTTTTTCACCTTCATCTTTGGTTTTTATAGTCGCGGCGAAGTCCATGCGGAAAAGCGTAAGCTTTCCGGTATCTTTGTCAACTTTTGTACGTTCGGTGATAGTCGGTTCAAGAGAAAGCACTTTGCAATTGAGAATAGTTCCAATAAAAAATTTCGCAATCCGGTCATTTCCTAAAAGCCGTTTAAATGTCGCGTCGTAAATCGGGTTAGCTATAATCATATTATTAATATTAAATTCCTTTCAGATTATAGATACTAATATATATTAGTATTAAGGAAAGCAAGCGAAAAGATGCTTCGGTTTGTTTTTCCCCGGTAAGAAAGTAATCCCAGACATCGTGCTTATCAATTTCAAGAACTTTACAGATTTTTACAATTTGCTTTTGTGAGAACCAACTGTATCCACTAAGTTTCGATGGAAGCGTCATCCTGTAATACCAAGCTTCTCAGCAAGTTTGGCCTGATTATATTTTTTCGCCACAATGCGTCCCCGCAAATTAGCATAATCAAATTTCATAAAGTTCCTTTATAGCTCCATTATTTTGGAGCACATTGCGCCAAATTCACCTTTGCGGCATGATGGTCTTTTTGTCCTGGCTCCTTATAAATAAGTGAGTCTTATATAAAAATAAGACAATTATATAATAAAATCAAACATTAGGTTATAAAAACTATGCTTTTTGAAAGTCCTATTATTTTCTCTTAAAGACGGATTGATTATTTTCGCGAGTAACTACGACAATATTTTCAATATTAAACATGTCAACTAACAACGGTGACTGAGCCGCAATAATAATTTGCGTTCGCTGCGTTGTTGCTCTAATGAGTTCACCAAGAATATGTATCGCCTCCGGATGCAAGCCAAGTTCAGGCTCGTTAGTAATCAGCGTAAACGGCGGATCAAGCTGCAAAAGCGCGGTTGCGAAGCAGATAAAACGAATACTGCCATCTGATAAATGGTACGGTTGCATGGGAAAATCGGAATATTTAGTTTTCCATGAAAGATTAACTTTTTTGATCTCACCGGCTTTTCCAAACGTCTTTTTTTTGAGCAGAAAATCTTTTAGATACGGTATAACGATTTGACAGACATTGAGGATATTTTGATATTCATCCTCACATTCTTCACGCAAACGAAGCAGAAAAGGCGCGATATTTGAAGCGTCCGCACGAAGCGTTTTATTGTCTTCAATAATCTCCCATCCTCGCATTGGGGCCATTGGGCTTGTATCATGAAAATGATATACTTTCCACGATATTATCGCATCATAAACAGGTTTTACCTCATTCCGTAGCACTTCTAAAAAATATAATAAAGCACTTGCCCAACAAGTAAATTTAATGTATACTTAATAATAGAACCTGATCAAGAAGGGCAAGTGTCAAACTAAAAACAAATAGAAATGACACTTTTTTTAAAAGAAATGGTAAAGTACTTGGCTATGCAGTAAAGTTTATGTGCAAATAACACACGTATTGATCAAAAAAGACAGCTATCAGACCAAAACCGAAAGGAAAGGAGCAAAGCGAATGAATGAAACGAAAAATAGCTGGCGCGCGGTTCAGGGGTAGTTCCAAGCGTTTTGTACACACATTAAAAAACGGAGAGGAGTAAGGTATGGCTAACAAATTAAGAATTTCAAATTCACCGGCGGCGGAGCTTGACCTTAAGTGCTTCATGAATCTCATGGTTGTGCTTATTCCATTATTAATAGTTTCCGCTGAATTCGCGAAAGTTGCGGTTATCGACATTAAGCTTCCTGATTCCAGGGGAACGCAAACCGATTCAACTCAAACAAAGCAGTCGGCTGAAGACAAGAGCAACAAGATGCTTCTTACCGCGATTGTCACTGACTCCGCTATAACCCTTGGCGCGAAGGGCGGATTTATGCCGAGCCTTTTCTATAGGGAGTATCACCGTTACATCACTAAAGACGGTTATGACGCTCTTATTGAGTATGGGCCCGGCATCTCCCCAAAACATCCTGACGGCAGGGAGCTTACAGATCACGAGCGGTACGATATCTTCCTGTATTCTACCGATGATAAACGTGAAATCATTAAAAGCGCGTATACCAAATATGGTGAACTGCTGACAGATATTGAGGGGATTGCGGTAAAGTCGGTAAATGCCGGAGATACGGTGTTTGCGCTGACCAATCCGCGCAGACGTATTATCGTATCCAACCCCGTAGAATTTGAGAGCAAGCCTTTAAGCGCTTACGATGAGCTCAAGAACCGTCTTATGAAGATAAAGGAGCGCTACCGTGACGCTGAGGACGCGGATGACCTGATCATAGCGGCGGAAAACGAAGTGATCTTCGATAAAATCGTTCAGATCATGGACGCGGCCCGCGGCGCGGAGTTCCCGAACATATCCATAGCGAAATTGAGGGGGTAATATGGGATGTGGAAGATTTAAACCGAATATCGGAAACGCCTCTCTTAACATTACATCAATGATGGATATGTTTACCATTATTCTGGTGTTCCTGATTAAGAGCTTTTCGGCGGACGGATCCATTCTGACCAACGCCGATAACTTAGTGTTACCTAACTCGGAGTCCAGGAAGAAGCCTCAGGAGGTTAACCTGCAGATCGCTGTGACTAGCGATATGATTCTTCTTGATAACGCGGCTGTTGTTCCCACTGAGGATGTGAAGAACATTTCAGCTGAGAAGCACGATCCTTTTATCGCTAAGCTTGAAGAGAAGCTCAAGGTCTGTCTCGCGATGGAGGAGGAGATGGTCCGCATGGGCGCTCTAAACGCCGTGCAGGGAAAAATAGCCGTTCAGATCGACAAGAACATTGATTTTGATGTCATGTTTAAAGTTATGAATACTTGCGGCAAAGCTGGTTACAATAATATGAATTTTGCGGTCATGGAAAGAGACGATTAAAGAAAGGAATAGAATTATGACGAAATACAAAATCCTTATAAAAAAGTGCGAAGATCCTCAGAGAGCTTCCGGAATTGCCGATGAGGCGGCCCGTTTTTCAGGAAGTACGCCGGATGTGGTGTTTAACGCCATCACGCAGAAGGCCGTTTGCATCCGTAAAGAAGCAGACGAAGAAGAAGCGTTGCGGCTGAAACAGCGGTTTATCGCTTACGGCGCGGAAGTGGATCTTATATCTTTAAATGACGGCGGAACAGCTCCTTATCCGGTGGGTACCGCGGTGCATGGCGAGGCCGGTTCCGGTGGTTATGATAATAATAATTATGATAATGAGGATGATGACGAGGAGGAAGGGGGTAGAATTCTTACTGACGCCGAATACGCGGAGGCGGTTAAAAACCGTTCAGATATTTTCATTGTAGAGAAAGAATCCCGTCAGAGAAATTTTCAGTTAACGGCCTTTATTCTGGCTGTCGGCTTCATCGCTTTTATGGGTACCCGTAAGGTAATTGCGGTAGTCGCTCCCGATTTTTTAGACGGGTCTATAGAACGTCAGGCAAAGCTTGTACGCTCGGATGAAATTCAGGCGGCTCTTGACAAAAAGAAAGATGAGGAGAATAAAGAACAGGAGGAGATCAAAACCGACCAGAAAAAACTTACACCGCAAAAAAGTAAAGGGGCGGGTGGTACGACAGGCGGCGGCGGAGACCCCAGAGAGCGCGTTGCCCAAATGGGAGTGCTTTCTTTGGTTTCCGGACAGGTTAAGGGTAGGAGCATCGCAAACGCCGATATCTTCGGTAAAGGTGGTTTCGCTTCTGATATTGACGCGGTTCTTTCCGGTATTGGAGGGCTTAGATCCGGCGGCGGGGGCGGTACTGGCCGTAAAGGCGTAGCCGGTATCGGTTTTGGTGAGGGTTTCGGCAGCGGCTTTGGTGGTGGGGGCGGAGGCGGTATTGATGACCTTATCAGCGGCCTTATGGGCCCTGGGGTGGGCGGTCTTGATCTCAAAAAGCGCGGTGAACTGAAAGTATCATCGCCTGGCTTTACAGAGGGCGGACAGCTCACAGGCGGCAGAAGCAGGGCGAGTATTCAGCGTGTTGTACTGCAGAATATGAATGCGCTGCGTCATGCCTATAACCAGCGTTTGCGTCAAAAACCTGGTCTTAACGGTAAAATCACCGTCAAGTTTGCCATTGACGAATTCGGCAAAGTGATATTCGCTCAGATAGCGGAATCAACATTGGCTGATCCGGAACTTGAAAAGACTGTTGTAGACAGAGTGAAAACCTGGAATTTTGACAAGATAGACAAACCCGGAGATGTGACGGAAGTCGTATATCCGTTTGTCTTCTCTCAATAAACGGCAGGGCAGGGGTAAATCCTGCCTGTACAAAAGATAAGGTACGCAGGGGCAGCCCTCGCGTCCCATTATAGGGCGCGTTTGCATAAGGTATGGAAGGGCGTGGAAGGGCGTTGCGCGCAACGCCCGTACAGGGTATCGGGGTAGTCGTGTGTGTGGTTGTCTTTTAGCGGAGGTAATAGTTGTCGGGAGTTGATTAAAATTTTTTCGATGGGAGATATTATGAAATCTTTAAAACCAGTTTTAATAGTTATTGCTGTCGCGGCGGTACTTCTGTTTTCCGCTTTAAGTTTGTTAATAGTGACAACGAATGAAGATACGGGGAACAGTCCTGTTGCTTCGGACACAATTTTTTCGCGCCCGCAAAAAGATTTTGATGCTGCGGAGACGATTTTGCCGCAAATTCAGCAAGATTACAGGCAGGTCAAAAATGAAGAGAGCGTCGCTTCCGCCGATATCTTCGGTAAAGGTGGTTCTGCTACAGACATTGATGCTGTTCTCTTAGGAGCGGACGGTATTAAGTCCGAAGGCGATGGCGGTGTTGGCCGTAAAAAGGGAGCGGCCGGTATCGGTTACGGCTCAGGCTATGGTAGTGGTTTTGGCGGTTCCGGCCTTGAAAAACCAGGTGAGCTGCGGATGAGAAAAGCGCCAATTAGAACGGTTTATTCTTACGATTCCGAACGAGCCGAAAATTACAGCTCATTTTCTGAAAACCGATTTAAAGACGCAAAGTCAGAACCGCTTTCCACCTTTTCTCTTGATGTTGACGCAGCTTCTTACAGTAACGTTCGCCGTATGATCAATCAGGGGCAAAAACCGAATAAAGACGCGGTACGCGTTGAACAGTTCATCAATTACTTCTCTTACGATTATCCCAATCCTGAAGGAGAACATCCGGTCAATATAATTACCGAAACGCAACCCTGTCCATGGAATAAGGATCATTTATTAGTGCGTATCGGGATGAAAGCAAAAGAGGTTCCGTCAAAAAACCTGCCGCCGTCCAATTTCGTTTTTTTGATTGACGTTTCAGGTTCAATGATAAGTCCTAATCGTTTGCCGTTAGTAAAATCATCATTAAAGCTGTTAACCAACAATTTGCGTGAGAAAGACCGCGTGTCAATTGTCGTATACGCGGGCGCGGCAGGTGAAGTATTACCTTCAACATCCGGAGCCGATAAGCAAAAGATTATCGAAGCGGTTGATGCTTTACAGGCCGGGGGCTCTACCGCCGGAGGCGCCGGTATACAGTTGGCTTACAGGGTGGCTCGAAATAATTTTATAAAGGGAGGCAATAACCGCGTTATTCTTTGTACGGACGGAGATTTTAACGTAGGCGTTTCCTCCGAAAAGGAACTGGAAAATTTGATTGAGGAAAAACGCAAAACAGGCGTCTTTCTGACAGTTTTAGGTTATGGAATGGGAAATTACAAAGACAGCAAATTGCAAATTTTGTCGCAAAAGGGAAATGGTAATCACGCGTACATTGACAATCTTCAGGAAGCGAACCGTGTTTTGGTACAGGAATTCGGCTCTACCATGTATGCTGTCGCAAAGGATGTGAAGATGCAGGTGGAATTTAATCCCGCTTACGTTAACGCATACCGTTTGGCAGGTTATGAAAGTCGGCTGCTTAACAAAGAAGATTTCAACGATGACACAAAAGACGCGGGCGAGTTGGGCGCCGGACACACAGTAACGGCATTTTATGAAATTATTCCGGTTGGCGTAAAAAATACTTTCGGAGACATAGATGATTTGAAGTATCAAAAACCGGATATCACGGAAACCGTTCGGGGTGTGAAAAACAATGAGATGATGACCGTTAAGCTTCGTTACAAACCGCTTGACAGCGAAAGAAGCATCAAGATGGAAATACCCATTATGACAGGCGACAGGAATAAAGCCCCAAGCGCGGATTTTACTTTTGCGGCGGCCGCGGCAATGTTTGGACAGCTGCTGCGCGATTCCGATTTCAAGGGGACGTCTTCTTACGATAATGTTATTGCGTTAGCCCGTAAAGGCTTTGGTGAAGACCGACAGGGTTACCGCCGTGAGTTTGTTCGTTTGGCAGAGGCGGCCAAGCAGTTGACTAAATAAATTGTTTTTTAGTGAACAGTCTTAGATAATGTATCTTAATAAATAAAATCCTTAAATTGAAACATTTTAGGATCATAAAATGAAAAAAACTTTAAAAATAATGTACTCATATTTTTTCGTTTTGGCAATTGGTTCAGCGAATTTTTTATTTTCACAAAACGTAGCGCTGCCGGAAGAAAAAAATACAAATATTTATGAGAAAGCAAAAGAGGCGTTATTGTTTTGTAAAACAAACCACTATAATACCGATTTTTGTATACTGGTAGATATGAAAATTCATTCCGGAAAATACCGTTTGTTTGTTTATGATTTTAATAATCAGGAGATTGAACGGCAGGCTTTGTGCGCCCATGGAAGGGGAAAAGGCGATAAAAAAAGTACAGGCGATAAACCGCTTTTCAGCAATCAGGAGGGGAGTTTGCTGACATCACTTGGGAAATATAGAATAGGCGATCGCTCAAGCAGTCGGTGGGGTATTTATATACATTACAAATTGCATGGTTTGGAAGCGGGCAACAATAACGCCTTTAAGCGTATTGTTGTGCTTCATTCCTATTCGCTTGTTCCTTCCTCTGAAATGTATCCTTCTCATATGCCGATGGGTTGGAGCGAAGGTTGTCCCGTTGTAGATGATGAAACAATGACTTATTTGGATACCAAGTTGAAAGACAGTAAAAAACCTGTATTGCTTTGGATTTATTATTAATTCGGGGTTGATTTGTACAATAATGACAGGGCGCGATAAATTGCGCCCTGTCATTATTTTTCTATTTTGTAAGGTAGTGGTTAAGCAATCCCTGAAGTACCATGCCGCGCCTCATCTTTAACTTGTAGAGGATTTTTTGTTAAATTTGGACTATAGAACTTTGCATTAAGGACATTTTTTCCGGGGCTTCGGAACCCTTATGAATAAAACCGCATAACTTCCGTTCCAGTACAATAAATATATTTTTCAAATGGATCAATCAATAGAGCTCGAAAAAGTCAAAACGGCTTAAAGTATAGCTCCGGATAAAATTGTTGTTTTAAAGTTTCCGAAAAAACATTTAACAAAGATGGCGTTATATGAAAAATGTTAGATATTAATTTACATTATTGAAACAGGTAGTGGAAACTATCATTGCGTTTTTATATAGTGAACGCGAACTTCCTTAATTCTAATTTGGAAAACCTAAGCGAATATCGTATTTTCTCTATTATTTTCTCGATATAACTTTGGAGCGCGTTATTGTGATGGTATTTTTGTATGGCACAACAAGTTTTTTATTTTGTGTAAGTGTTGCGCAGCTGTTTGTTATTTTAAATCTGCTTCGCAAAAGAGATGCGCTTTTGCAAGAACTTGGCGCCGCAAAAGACCTCCTCTCAACAAACGAATCGGATATTGAAAAGCTGAAACAGGAAAAAACGCGGTTGCAGGAATCGCTGCAAGATATGAGCGCAGCTATGAAGACTGCGTCCGATACCGCCTTTGCCGGCACAGAAGCTGCCGCTGCGGTACCGGAACATTCCCGCGAAATTATGGTGGAAAAGACAAGTGAAAGCTCAGGTATCGAAAACAAAGAGAACGCGGAGACAATCTGTCAAATCACTATACCAAACAATGGAGCTGAATATAAAGAAAATATCTCAGAGTCAGAGGATGTGAAACTCCTTGAATCTGCGTGCACAAACATTTCCGCTGTAGATGACAGCATGGTTTCTGCCGCCATAGTATCCTCTTCACATGAAAACAACGACGCGCAGGTGTCATCGTATGAGTTGTCAAATGGTAATCATACACGGTTTAAGGATGTGAATATCTTGGTGTGTGATGATCATGAGCAAAGCCGGGAAGTAATTGGCGGCATGCTCTCTGAATTCAAAATTACGCCGGAATTTACAATTAATGGAGCGGAGTGTGTCAATGTTTTGGACGGCGGAAAGATGTTTGACCTGATATTTATGGATTTACAGATGCCTGTTATGGACGGTTATGAAGCTACGCGTATCATCCGCTCAAACAGCAAGTATGACTCAACCCCAATCATAAGTCTGACAGCTAACGTGATGAGGGCGGTTGCTGACAAATGTCTTGAAACTGGAATGAATGATCATATAGCAAAACCTGTTGAGTTTGACAGACTTGAATACGTACTGATAAAATGGCTGCCGGAAAACAAAAAAATATAAAAGGAGGCTTCACATGGGAATAGAGGTTCCAGCACGTTTTGGCGGGAAAAAAGAACTGTTCGAAAAATTGGTGAAAATGTTCGTTAGAGATCTGCCGCCCGAATGGACTGACTATACAGCCGCTATCGCTGATATGGAAAACACAAAAGCTCTTGTTCATAAAATCAAAGGCACTTCAGGAAATCTTGATCTGAAAGGTGTTTATGAAGCAGCGGTCGCTTTTGAGGGTTCGTTGCGTAATAACGCTCCGGATAAAGAGCTGTACATTAAATTTACTGAAGCATGCGATGCTGTGAGAAAAACAATGGAAGGTGCATGAAAGCTGCCGGAGGCGACGATTTTTTTCTAAGGATACTTTTTAGCGGTGAAGCTGGAGATGGGATACTTAGCGCCGGAGAAACTCTCATGGATTCGGCTGCCCGGCTTGGCTTATGGACATCTGTGCATAAAAATTTTCCTCCCACTATACGCGGCGGATTCTGCAGCGCGCTTGTGACAATATCGGACAGCGCTGATGCTGCGCCGGTAAGTTCATTTGCAAACTTTTTTTTTCAGCTTGATAAGGCATTGCTTACGATATCGTCTATAAATGGCACGGATAATACGAAAAGTTTCTCTCTTCCATACAACAATTGCGCGCATATCATTTCTCATCCTCCGCTTAAGTCAAGTTTTGCCCTTGGGCTGATTTGTAAAATTCTGGATATCCCTTCAGAGTTGATTTTAAGCTGCATCACCCAAAAGAAAACTTTAGGCGGAGAGAATAAAGTTGCCTTTGAGAATGGGCAAAAGTTCGCCGAAGAAAAATTTGATCTTGAGTATAAAAGCATACGTCATATAGCGGGAGAAAAAAAAATTCGGGAGAAGCTGGTGATTCTTGACGGAAATGATGCTGTCGCTCTTGGGGCGCTATCCGCAAATTGCGGCTTTTACGCCTCTTACCCTATAACCCCTGCCACATCTATCGGCGAATGTCTTTCACGCTATCTGCCTCATCTAGGCGGATGCGTTTACCAGGCGGAAGATGAGATAGCGGCGATTGGAGCGGTGATCGGAGCGTATGCAAACGGCAAGCGCGCCATGACAGCTACAAGCGGCCCCGGGTTATCACTCATGCAGGAGTTTTTGGGTTACTGCTCTATGACCGAACTCCCCGCTGTTGTTGTTGATGTACAGCGGGTCGGACCGTCAACCGGAATGCCTACAAAACACAGTCAGGATGATCTGTTCGCGGCTGCGCTTGGCGGACATGGAGAGGGTCAGCGAATCGTACTCGCAGCGGCAAATATAGAGGAGTGCTTTTATCTCACAATGGAGGCTTTTAATTTAGCTGAAAACTATCAGTGTCCGGTGATACTTTTATCCGACAGCGCTCTTGGGCATTTGCGTTCCACATGTAAGCGCCCGGATCCCTACTCTATACTTTCGGTAGAGCGGGAAGGGGCTGATGCTTTCTGTGATGATAATGGAATATACAAAAGATATTCATTTGATCTCATAAGGACGCCTGCGCTGCCTGTACCCGGAATATCATCTGTGAATAGCAGAATTACAGGACTGGAACATGATCCGTATGGTTTACCTGTCAACGGAGCTCAAAACCGCGCGGGGCAGCAAAACAGACGCTTTCGTAAAATGGATGATATAAATGAAAAGTACAACCATCTGCAAATTTGGGATACCGATAATCTCAACCGCGGCGAAGCGGATCTTTGCGTAGTATCATGGGGATTAAGCGCTCTCATGACACGTCTTGCTGTTGCAAGCCTGCGCAGGCAAGGTGTCAAAATAGCGTGCCTCTATCCGAAGCTGCTTTTTCCTCTTGACAAAGAATTATATCTCGCATTGCAAGACTTTTGTCCCCGCGTTGCTGTTGTGGAATCCAATTACACCGGTCAGCTCGCTTCCCTTATACGCATGTACGCCGGAGTTGACACGATCTCAATTACCAAATGCTGCGGGGATCCGTTCTGTTATGAGGAGATTGAGGACGCGCTCAATAAAATATTTACAGAGAGTTGTGTTAAAATATGACAGCGCAGCATGACAATTACAAAAGCGGTTTGAAGCCCACCTGGTGCGACGGGTGCAGCTACTTTACAATTATGTCCGCTTTAACCGGATGTTTTAGCGATCACAATATTGACCCATGCAAAATAAATGTAATTTCGGGAATAGGCTGCTCCTCACGTCTTCCATTTTTTCTTAACACCTTTGGTATGCATACTCTGCATGGCAGACCGCTGCCGGTAGCCATCGGCGCCCGCCTCGCAAACCCCGGCATACCTGTAATAGTGACCGCCGGAGACGGAGACCTCTTCTCTATAGGCGCTAATCACTTTATACATGCAGCTCATAAAAATTTTGACATTACAGTAATATGTTTTAACAACCGTACATACGCAATGACCAAAAACCAGGCCTCTCCCACCTCACCCGCTGGTTTTACAGGTTCACTTTCTCCCTACGGTAAACCGGAAGCGGCGCTTAACACAATAGAACTCGCCATAAGCGGCGGAGCGACAATGGTGAGCCGTACTTGCGCATACGACAAATCGCATATGAAAAAAATTGTCAGCGACGCTTTTTGTCACCGCGGATTTTCATTTGTGGATGTTATCGCTCCATGCCGCACTTTTGGGCAGCGGCAAAAAGAGATACTTACAAGACTCGAAGACCTTCAGCTAAAAAATCATCCCATGTCCAATCGGGAAAAAGCTCTGGCAGAAGCATCTAAAATTTATGAAAGTGATTCAAATCCGAAAGCTCCAATATTAGTAGGCACATTCTGGAAAAAAGATGCTCTTTGCTTTGAGGAACAAATCAGACAAATCCGGAATAATTGCAAGGACAGCCCGAAAAGTATGGATGAGATTTTGGACAAATATCAAGTTTAGGAATTATAACTAAAAGTTTGGAACTCAGATAATATCAAAAATAAAAGAGACGGTTGTTTTTGCTGGGGCGGCTGCATGAGAAGTATCGCCGTTAAAGGCCTGCGAAGCTTGACCTCCATATTAAGATTTTGAATTTTATCTTTTGATTTTGTACCAGCGAAACGGTCAATGACCGTTTCCCGCAAGTCTTGCCATTTTCTCCATAAAAAATTCCCAATTAAAAAGCGGCCCTGGATCAACTTTGCGGTCTTTGCGCAAACCAAGATCAACGGCGCGTTTTCCCGCTATCTGATCATGACCAACATAGCGCATCTTCTTACCATGCCGCTTCTCAATGTCAATACACAAATTGCATAGCGCGTCATACTGCGAATCAGTAAACCCTGACCTGTTTGTGGCCGCAAGTTCAATACCAATGGAAAATTCATTGACCCCTGTACGGTTATCGGGTTCAGGCATTATGCTTCCGCCGCAGTGCCACGCTTTTTTATCTTCAGGAACAAGGCGCAGTATTTTACCTTTGCGGCTTATAAGGTAATGACTGCTCACTCCATAATCGCATAATATTTTGAGCAGCAAATTCAAATCATAGGGCCGCTCAAGCTTGATTGCGACAGCGCTCATACAGTGAATGACAACCGTATCAATCTGCTCATTTACCCGTTCTTCCCAAAGATGATCTTTATTTGAGCCAACGATTATTCCGCCAAGCGTACTATACTCAACTACAACTCTATTTTTGATATCAAGAAGACAATCGTGAATTTTCATAATTCATCTTTCATATAAAAGAGAAGGGTTCTTCTCTGTTTCGTGTGGGCGGCCTGCTAATACCCGTTATCCCGCAAAGGCGAGGGATCGCTGTTCCTGAGTACCGAATGAACAAGGACACGCAATAGACTCCCGTCTTCATAAAAGTGACAGTAGATGCGGCCATACAAAATGGCGAATATCCGAAAAAGATTGCGGTTCAACAGAAAATTACTTAGTTTTCATACATGAATACAAATCTAAATACAAATCCCAAAGCAGTCCTTATTACCGGAGCTTCAGGAAGAATCGGTTTCGAACTTGCGGAGCAGTGTATAGAACTCGGATATCATGTAATTCTGCACTACAGAAGCTCGCCGCAGCCTGCGCAATCTTTTTTCAAAGATGACAGCCGTGTCACTTTTTTACAAGCGGAGCTGACAGAATCACCGGAAAAATTCGTGGAAGATGTTTTCAAGCTGCCGCTCACTCTTGAAGGACTTATCAACAGCGCCTCGGTTTTCCAAACAGGAAATATGTCTGACCCCAATCATTTTCAGAGCGTCATGTCTGTAAACGTAATGGTTCCGCTCAGGCTTGCCGCTGAATTTGCTAAGTATGTCAAAAACGGATGGATACTTAACATAACCGATGCTCACACCAAACCTAAAAGCAAAAATTATCAAAACTACCGCGTATCAAAAATGTTTCTTGATGAGATCACCCGCCAGCTCGCTTTTCTCTACGCTCCGGCGATAAGAGTAAACGCGATCGCTCCGGGGGCGATACTGCCTGCCGCAGGCGGCAGCGCCGGTAAGTTTGATGTTTTGGCGAAAAATATTCCTTTGGGCAAAACAGGTAATGTGGGGTATATCCGTCAGACGTTCAGGTTTTTAGTTGAAAATGATTACATTACCGGATGCGTGATTCCTGTGGACGGCGGGTGGCACTTGTGCGGTTAGCTCTATGAGTCTGTAAAATTTCTATGTAAATTTATCTTTCAATCAACCCCAAATCAATACAGAAATAAAATGATAGAATATTGCATAGTGATTTTAACATTTCTGTATTCTGCCATTTTATTTCTGCATTGATTAGCAAAAATTACGGAGATCATTTACACGCCCGGCTTTTTATCACCTGTGATGCGGCAGCTCGGAACAAACGAAAAAATATAAAAACCAAGCGCTACAAGCGCAATAGTTGCCCCTGCCGCTGTTGCTAAATAAAAAGAAAGCACAAGCCCTCCCACGCATGACATAAGCGAAATCAGCACCGCGCTGATTACGTAAATGCGAAGTTTTGACGCCATGTTTCTCGCCGCCGCGGCAGGTAAAACAAGAAGTGAGTTTATAACAAGTATCCCGATCCACTGCACCGCAAGCGTAACTATGAACGCTACCATTACGGAAAAGAACAGATCATAACCCCAGACATTTATGTTTCTGCTTCGGGCTATTGTCTCGTTGAAGCTTATCAGATAAAACTTGTTGAACAGGAGCAGCCATACCGCAATTACAAATAATAGTGTGAAACCGATAATGTACAGATCCGCTGCCGAGAGGCTTAAAAGGTCTCCAATCAAATAACGTGAATAGCGGGAGAACCCGCCTTTACGGGAAAGAATTACTATTCCAAGAGCCATTGATCCTGCCATTACAATACTTATTATAGTATCTGTGGGTACAGCGCTTACTCTCCTTAGGTACGAAATGACAAACGCGAGGCACATCGCGAATATCAGCATAGAGGGCAGAGGTTGGGCTATACCCGCAAGAGCGCCGATAGCTACTCCGGTAAGCGCGGCGTGTCCGATGGCGTCAGAAAAGAAAGCCATGCGGTTGTTGACAACAAGACAGCCGGGAAGAGCAAAGAGAGGGGCCAGAAGAATAGCCGCAAGCAGAGCGTTTTGCATAAAAGAGTATTGCGCCCACTCAAAGGGGAAGCTTTCGCAAAGATGTGCCCATACTCCAGACATTTTTAGTTATGATCCTTGCCGCGCGTGTTTTCGCCGGCTTCATTAATACGGCGGGTGCGTGAGGCGGCGGGCGGCGGATTGCCGCTCTTACAATGATGACTTATGCCGCCGTATCCTCCGGGCGTTCGACTATCAGCGGCTCCAAAAAAAGAATTGACGCTTTCATTTTTTAGTGCCTCAGCCGGAGTTCCGCTGCAAAGAACGGTTTTGTTAAGAAAAACAATCCGGTCTGCGTAACGTGCCGAGAGGTGGAAATCATGGGATATCATTACAATAGATAAATCATATTTAGCGCGCAGTTCGCTTATCATAGCGTAAAACAGATTCAGTCCGGCGGCGTCTACACCGCTTACCGGTTCGTCAAGCAGCAAGATATCCGGCCGGGGATTAAGCGCTAAAGAAAGAAAAACGCGTTGAAGTTCGCCTCCGGAGAGGCAGCCTAATTTTCTGGATAGCAGATGAGACGCCTCGACAGTCCCAAGCGATTCGAGAGCGGTTTTACGCACAGAGCGGCTGCGGAAAAGCCATCTTGGCCTGGAACTCAGACAGAGGGCGAAGAGATCTTCGACAGTTAACGGCGCCCCCGGATCAAACGGCATATTTTGAGGTACGTAGCCGATTTTGGGTTTCATCTTTTCATTAGTATCAAAACGCCGGAACAGAATCTCTCCTGTATAGGGAATCTCTCCGGCTATCGCCTTTAGCAGCGTTGATTTTCCGGCTCCGTTTGGTCCGGTGATAACAGTAAACTCTCCGCAGTGGAAATGCAGGTTTACATTTTCTATCGCATGGGTTGATCCCACGGTAACAGCCAGATTGCTGATTCTTGTACAGCAGCCGCCGCACTGACTGCGTCCAGTTTCTTTTTTTAAGTTTTCCTCATCTCTCTCTTCCGGCATGTTATTGAAGGGCTTCCTTTAATATCTCAATGTTTTTTTCTATCGCGGCAATGTATGAATTTTTGTTCAGCGGGCCGGAGAGTACCGGGTCAAGCGTAAATACGGGCAAGCCGGTTTCCGCGGATATGGTTTTGACAGATGTGGAATTATAATGCGGTTCGACAAACAGCGCTTTTGCTCCGGAATTTTTTATAGTGCGTATAATAGAGATTACTTCAGCGGCGCTTGGCTCGGCTCCTGGTTCCCTTTCGATAACAGCCGAGACAGTCAGACCAAATTCCCGCGCAAAGTAAACGAATCCGTCATGGAAGATAGCGATTTTTTTATTTGGAAGATCAGAAAGTTCCCGCATCGCTTTCTCTTTCAGCTCTTCCAATTCCGCAATAAAATTTTGCGAATTCCTTGTATAGCCATCAGCATTAACGCTGTCCCATGCGCAAAGATGCGCGGCGATAGTTTTTACCTGCTGCATATAATTTTCAATACTCAACCATACATGGGTATTGATATTCGCATCATTGTCATTATTGTGATTATCATGGCTGCGGTGATTGTGATCATGGTTATGATCACATCTGCTTATAAATTCTATCTCCTCACTTGCGTCAATAAGCATCAGTTTTTTATTGAGTGAGACGGCTTTGTCTAAAAATGATTCCATTCCGCTGCCATTTACAATTAATAGAGAGGCTTTTTCTAAAAGCGCGGCATCTGCGGTGGTGAGCTGATAATCATGCAGGCAGCCTGAAGCGGGAGCCGCCATGTTAACAAGACGGATTCCCGGTATATCCTCTGTTATATTGAGGGCAGCGATATACATGGGATAAAATGACGCGGCGATGATTTTATCGTTGTTTTTATCGCCGATGTTTTTACCGCACCCAAAATTTAAAACCGCGAAAACAAGCGAGAAAAAAAATGCGTTTTTAATTTCCATATTCACGCCTATTCCTTTTTGCAAAATGGTGCAGGGGGCATGTTATGGGCTGCCCCTGCGTAATTTTTACCTTACCATTCCAGAAGTGTGGGTATCTCCACTTGGCTGCTCTCCTCTTTTGTTTCTTCCCGCACTTCTTCTATTACCTCTTCCTGTATCTCTTTTGCCATCTTATTTCTTACCGTTACCGGTCTGGCCAGCCCTTTGCCGCTCCCATCAATCTGCTTGGCAGCCCATTGCGCCATCTCTCTAACCTGCTCATCCTCATCTTCACCGCTTATCTTATTTAGCTTTATAAGCGCGCTCTTTGCCGGCGGGCCGATTGTGCCCAGCATTGTTATTATCGCAAGACGCAAATCCGCATTTTTATCATCGGCAAACCGTATAAGAGACCCTACGCCTACTCCCTGCAAATCGGCGAATGCAGCTTGAACAAGTTTTCTGACTGCGTCATCAGGATCCGCAAGCAGTTTTGTCAATGGCGGAAGACATACATTTGGAAATGGATTAAATTCACTCAGAGCGCTTACCGCCGCGCGGCGCACATCGGTAACGCTGTCTCTTAAACCTTCAAACACAGCGGGGATCACCCCTTCTACTACAGGATTCATCTTCCCAAGAGCAAAAAAGCCATGCATGCGCACATCTGGGTCCTCGTCTCTGCAAGCCTGCAATATGGAGGGAACAAGTTTGTCATCTCTTTGCGCGCCGCGCAGCTCCTGAGCCGTAGCGCGTCTCTCACTGACATCTGGACTGCCAAGACGCTGCTCATATTGAACATACTTTTTACTTGAAGAACAACCTGCCATTACAATTATACAAACAGCCGCCGTTAAAGCAGTTCTTATCATAAAGACCTCCCCTCCCAAAGAACACCTTTTATTATTTACATAAATTATATCAGGCACACAGCGGGAAAACTATTAATTTATCCGGCATACCTTTTACGCCAAAAGCGCAGTGCATTCAATTGTAAAAATGCTTGAATCTTTCTATACCATGATTTTATATTTAGCTAATTGCGGCATATCAACAAAAGCAGGAGAGCTGAATGGACGTCGCTTATGCAAATCCTTTTATAGTGTCTACCATCGAGACATTTAAAAAAATGTTAAATATCGAAGGTAAAACGGGTAAGTTGGCTGTAAAAACCAACGATAAACACACGTATGATGTTTCCGGCGTTATCGGACTCTCTGGCGAAGCGCAGGGTTCGATCTGTCTGAGCTTTCCAAAGGACGTTGCGCTCAAGGCGGTCAGCGCGCTGCTTGGTATGGAGATAAAGGAGATTGGCCCCGATGTGTCCGATGGCATAGGCGAGCTTGTGAATATTGTCGCTGGAAACGCAAAGCAATATCTTACAAAATATACTTTATCTATCTCTCTTCCCAAGGTGGTCATCGGAAATCACACTATAGCGGTTACAAAAGATGTGCCTACGCTTGTGGTTCCGTTCATTTCATCGCTTGGTGAATTTGCGATAGAGATAGCCCTCAAAACTCCTGAAGCGAAATAGCATTTTTATAATTTATTGATTTTATACGCTCCATCTGCGTCCGGCAGCGGAGCGGATCTTTTCTTATCCTCTTATCCCACAAAGTAATTCGTTCTTTCGCGCAATAATCACAAATAAAAACACACCGAAGCCTGTATAACTATTATTTTCTATGTTCTCTATAAATAACGCAGAATGCGGAAATGATTAAGATTAAATGTTTTTATCTCCGCATTCTGCATTATTATTTTGATTTGCTGATGGTTATCATAATTGTTAGTTAACAAACCCCCAGGGAGTGTTATGAGCGTTTCTTCAATAGGTATCTGCTTCGGTTCATCCACCATAAAGATGGCTGAAATCATTCAGGATGGTAATAGTCTGCGCATTGGCCGCATGGAGAGCATAAGCCATGAAAGCAATCCCAGAAAAGCTTTTCTTGATCTTATCAAAAATGTTGACTTAAACAACTATAATTTCGGGATGTTTACAGGACGTAAATTTCGTGATCTTGTCAACGCGCCCTCAATAACGGAACCGGAATGCGTGGAATACGGTATGCGCTTTCTTAAAGAGACAGGGGCGTATACTGGACAGGCGGGAGCTGTGGCGAGCCTTGGGTCTGAGAATTTCATAGTTTACGCGCTTGATAATGAGAGCATGATAGGCACCGTTGAAACAGGCAACAAGTGCGCAAGCGGAACGGGTGAGTTTTTTTTACAGCAGATCAGGCGCATGGATGTTTCGGTTAAGGAAGCTGTTGAGCTTGCTGCGGAGTCTGAGGAGTTTAAGGTGTCGGGGCGCTGTTCGGTTTTTTGCAAAAGCGACTGTACGCACGCGCTTAACAAAAATATCCCCATAGGCCGGGTGAGCGCGGGTCTTTGCCGGATGATGGCGGAGAAGATTCTTGATCTGCTTGAAAAGGTAACTCTCAAAAAGATTATCGCTACAGGCGGGGTAACGCATAATAGCGTGATCATGAAGATGCTTAAGGAAAATGTGGATGAGCTTTACATTCCTGAGTTTGCGGATTGCTTTGAGGCAGTGGGAGCGGCGTTTTACGCTTTGTTGAATAAGTCAACTCTTGGGCTTGACAAGGATTGCATACTTAAAGAGGGAAGCACCTCCTTTACACTGCTTCCGCCTATTGAAGAGGGAAAACCGTTAGTTCGCTTTGAAGAGATAGGGATGCAGAAGGCGGAAAGCGGCGATGAGCTGATTTTAGGGCTTGACGTAGGTTCTACAACGACTAAAGCTGCAGCTCTGCGTATACGCGATAACGCGATGGTAGCTTCTATTTATCTTAGGACAAACGGTAATCCGGTGAAAGCTTCAAGGGAATGTTACGAGGCGATTTTACAGCAGATCACCGTACCTGTTGCTATTATAGGTCTCGGCACTACAGGGTCTGGCCGTCAGATAGCTGGTTTACATGGCGGAACGGATGGGGTGATAAATGAGATCATCGCTCACGCTACTGCAGCCGCTCATTTTGACAAGGATGTTGATACTATTTTTGAAATCGGCGGGCAGGACGCCAAGTATACTTTTCTTACAAATTCAGTTGCTTCCGATTACGCGATGAATGAAGCTTGCAGCGCGGGTACAGGCTCGTTTTTGGAGGAATCCGCGGGAGAGACTTTGGGCGTTGGATATAAGGAGATTGAGGGGATCGCTATTAAAAGTAAACGTCCTCCAAACTTTAATGATCAATGCGCGGCCTTTATAAGTTCCGATATCCGCACAGCTTCTCATGAGGGAGCGGCTAAAGAGGATATAATAGCGGGACTTGTTTATTCGGTATGTATGAACTATGTCAATCGGGTAAAAGGACAGCGTCCGAGCGGAAACAAAATTTTCATGCAGGGCGGGGTTTGCTATAACAAGGCGGTTCCTCTCGCGATGGCTAATCTTATTGGTAAAGAGATTATCGTGCCGCCGGAACCCGGACTCATGGGAGCTTTCGGGGTCGCTCTTGAGGTTAAGGATCGTATTGAGAAAAAGCTGATGGAAGCATCCTCTTTTGATCTGCGTACACTTGCCAATAGAGAAGTTCATTACGGAAAGCGGTTTGTCTGCGCGGGAGGTCAGGAGCGGTGCGACCGCAAGTGTGAGATCAATACAATGATTATTGACGATAAAAAATTCCCATTTGGCGGCGCGTGTAACAAATATTATAACATGATCCACCACGTGCAGTTTGAAAAAACGGAATTTGACTCTGTTGCTATACGGCAGCAAATGGTATTTAGCGATTTCGCGATGGAATCTAAAAAAAGCGCCAAAAAAGTTGGGATAAACCGCGCGTTTCTCACGAATACATTTTACCCATTGTATTCAACATTCTTTACAACGCTTGGCATGGAAGTAGTACTTTCGCCATCTGTTGACCCTGACGGAATGAAGCGCAAGCGCTCTTCGTTTTGCTTTCCGGCAGAGATCGCTCACGGAACGCTTCACAGTTTGCTTTTGACAAAGCCTGATTTTCTGTTTCTCCCTAAAGTAGTTGAGCTTTTTGTTGAAGGGATGCCCGACCGCAGAAAAGAGCACCAGTGTACCTGTCTGCTTTTGCAGAGCGAACCTTACTATCTGAAAAGCGCTTTTAAGGATATGCTGCAGGGTACAAAGTTTCTCTCACCTGTCATTGATTACTCAAGAAGCTACGAAAGCATGGAACCAACCTTCGAGCAGCTTGCGGTTGATTGCGGTTTAAGCGAAAAAGAGGGTAAAGAGGCGTTTGCGGCGGCTCTCAAAGTACATAAAGAGTTCTTAGCGGCACTCAAAAAACGCGGTGAGGAAATTCTCAAAAAATTAGAGAAGGACCCTTCCAAAATAGGAATAGTACTTTTTGGCCGTCCTTATAACGCTTTTGCGGATGAAGGCAATCTTGGAATCCCCGCAAAATTCGCTTCGCGCGGTGTTGAGATTATCCCTTGGGATATGCTTGATTACAATCAGGAACCGGTTGACATGGAAATGAACTGGGCGATGGGGCAGAATATTATGCGCGCCTCAAAAATAGTTGAGCGTCATCCCCAACTGTTTGGAGCGTTTATCACAAACTTCAGCTGCGGCCCAGATTCCTTTGTAGTCGGATATTTTCGCAGTGTAATGAAAGATAAACCGTCGCTCACCCTTGAGCTTGACAGCCACACAGCCGATGCCGGAGTAAACACACGCATAGAGGCGTTTCTTGACATTGTAGCCCGTTACAGAACCTTGAAAAAGGCTGATGAGGAGCAAATTCCTTTTACAAAAGCTTATATTGATTATTCAGAGCGCAAGCCGGTATTCGCAGCTTCGGACGGCACACGCCTCTCGCTCAAAGACCCTAGGGTACACTTACTTTTCCCATCTATGGGTCACTTAACAAGTGAGGCTTTTACAGCGGCTTTTAACGGAGCGGGTATACGCGCGTCGGCTATTCCGGTTTATGATAATGATGTGCTTAAACTTGGGAAGGGGCATAGCTCCTGTAAAGAGTGTCTGCCGCTTATCCTCACTACCGGCGGACTTCTATCTTATCTGTCTAAGCAGCGTAAATCCGATGACGAGTATCTGATTTACTTTATGCCTACAAGCGGAGGTAACTGCCGTCTCTCGCAGTATAATGTTTATATCCGAAGCCTGATTGAGAAAAACCGTATCCCAAACGTTGCGATCTTAGCGTTAACAAATGAAAACGGCTACGCCGGACTTGACGTTAAAGACGCGCTCAACGTTCTTAAGGGAGCGGTTGTTTCGGATGTCATGGAAGATATCAGAAACGCTCTCTCGGTGCTTGCGAAAGATAAGGAGGCCGCGTTCGAAGTTTTTAACGAACAGTGGGGGAGAGTTTTATCGCTTTTGGCAACCGGCAAAACCCAATCCCTGTATAAATTATTAGAAGGCGTTAGCTCCGAACTTAAAAAAATCCCCATCAAATATCCTTTAAAAGAAGCAAAAGTTATCTCACTTCTTGGAGAAATTTTTGTACGCCGTGATTACTTCTCAGGCCAGGACTTGCTTGAAAGGCTTGAGAAACGTGATATTATTGTAAAGCGCGCTCCGCTTTTTGAGTGGCTTGAGTACTGCGACTGGAATGTCAAAAACGGTATTTTTGAAGCTGATTTTGACTGGAAAGGGAAGCTTGAGTTCCATGCAAGGGTGATGCTTCAGCGGCGTTTCGAAAAGAAAATAAAAGGCATATTGGCAAAATCCGGCCTCTACCAGTTCGAGCTTGTTGAAATGGACAAAATAATAAAATACGGTAAGGAATTTTTTGACCCCCGCCTCACCGGAGAAGCGATTCTTGTAACAGGCGCGTTTTTCAGAGACATCCTCCACTCCACCCATGGAACGATTCAAATCGGCCCGTTTGGATGCATGCCCACAAGGGTGGTGGAAGCGGTGCTTAACGCTGAGGCGACTGTGGATAATAAGGTTATGCTTGACAAAAGGATAGTAGGACGCAGTCACAGCGGCGGCAATATCAACACGTTGCCTTTCCTGTCAATCGAAAGCGACGGCAATCCTTTTCCGGCTATTTTGGAGTCGCGTATTGAGGCGTTTTGCTTGCAGGTGGAGAGGCTTCATGGTAAGTTGAAGGCAGTGGCTTCGTGAGGGCTGCCTGAAATATTTTTCGGTGGTATAAAGTATGGGACTAAACGTCCCGGCTGTTAATTGTCAATGTGCAGCCCTGAACACATCTCAAGAAATTATTTAACCTTAGACGAAGGAAAATTATGGGAGATGCTTTAGATAAACTGACAATAAACGGTTTTAAATCTATCAGGGAACTAAAAGACTTTGAATTAAAAAACCTTAATGTTCTTGTCGGCGCTAATGGCGCGGGAAAAAGTAATTTGCTCTCTTTTTTCAAGATGCTGCATAATTTAATGGACGGAAACCTTGCTAAATATGTTATAGATAATGGCGGAATCAGTGATATTCTTTATAATGGTCGTCAAACTACAGACAAGATGAATTTTGAGATGTTTTTTGGTGATCACGGTTATCGGTTTACAATCAATCCTACTACCGAAGAGACGCCCGTGTTATCAAACGAGGCTCGTTTTTATAAATATGGAAAACATGAATGGTGGATGTTTGGGGACAGTAACGATGAATCTTCTTTGTTAGTAAAACATGCGAATGGTAAAACTCATGATGCTATATACAGTAAGTATGTTTACGATAAAATAATGTCTTGGAAAGTATATCATTTTCACGACACAACCCCAAGAGCTCCAATGCGGTGGGGAACGATTGTTGAAGACAATGAAACGCTTCGTGAGAATGCTTCCAATATCGCGCCTTTTCTGCTTCGTCTGCGTGAGGAACATGAGGCGCAATATCAGGATATCCTCAATCCGTTTTTGACCGGCTTAACAAGAATGATTTCGACAAATGGTTAGAGGATTATTCAACAGGCGAACTCTGGACAAAAAATGTCATACAGGGGGGTATCTGTTATGAGTAACCGTATCGAGGTAATGGTGATTGTTGAAGGGAAAACGGAAGTGTTTTTCATCAATAGACTGCTCGCTCCATACTTGGCCGCAAAGAATATTTTCCTTACGCCTACACAAATAAGCGGCAGATCGGAAAATAAAGGCGGCAATGTACGTTTTGCCCGTACTCAAAAAGATTGAAGAAACTTTACCCGGATTTCAAAAAAACAATTACTGGGATTACAATAGCAAAAACATTAGGAATCCCGCAAATGCGTAAACATTGTCCGTTATTTGATAAATGGGCCGGTAAGATAGAAACATTATGTGAAAGCATCGTGAAGAATGGTTTGCGGCCCGCTATAAACAAAAAAAGCCCGTCCGGAGCCAATTTCTTGATCCCTTCATGTATTTCTACGCTGGTTGTCCACTTGAACGGTTTGTAGTCCGTCCAATAGTGGACGGCATGCACGTACTGCTCAAAGATGAATTCCCCTAAGAAAGGTGTTCGTCAAGAAATATGGATACTCCGGACAGAGCTGTATTATCCAATATAATAAATAAAAAACTATATTGCCACATTTCATTTAACGCAAATATTTCGCCAAACTATATCGTGATATTGTGCGTGAGGTTGATTTTTTTCTATTTTATCTATATAGTTGATGGGATGAATCTTCCATCCATCACCCGCCCGTCGGCGGAAATCCATTGTTCCTGTTCTAAATACACAGAAGAACAACAGACCCCCCGCCGAAGGGCGGGGTGACGTGTGAATAATTTTTCAAATCATCCCGCTTTCGGAAAATTGGAAGGGCATTATTAAAGATGGGTTCTTTTATTGTTGAGGGGGGCAGAAAACTCTCCGGAACGATCAGCGTTACAGGTAACAAAAATGAGGCGCTGCCTGTTATTGCGGCGGCTTTGCTCACGGATAAACCGGTCAGTCTGCTTAATGTTCCCGATATTGGGGATGTTCGCAGCATGCTTGAGATAGCGTCGCTGCTTGGGGTGCGCATTGCTCCTGTAAACCAAAACGAATGCGGCGTAGAGGCGCAAAAATTGAGTTGCTCTGAACTTCCGGTTGAACTTTCTAACGCCATACGCGCTTCCATTCTTTTTGCGTCCTCGCTTCTTGTAAGAACCGGTAAAGCGGTTATCACTCAACCGGGGGGAGACCATATCGGCCGCCGCAGACTCGATACCCATTTTTTAGTGTTTCAGGCTTTAGGCGCGCAGCTTGAAATTGAGCGTAAAGTACGCTCTGATGTTACCTGGGAAACTACCTACACTCTTACCGCTCCTGACGGCGGGCTGCGGGGCGCAGACATATATCTTGATGAAGCTTCTGTGACAGCTACCGAAAACGCGCTTATCGCGGCTGCCGGCGCTTCCGGAGTAACGGTTATCGCTAACGCGGCCTCAGAGCCGCATGTTCAGGGGTTGTGTAAATTTTTGCAAAATATGGGGGTAGAGATTGAGGGTATAGGCTCAAACCTGTTAACTATTCATGGACGTAAAACTTTTGGCGCTGTAGAACATGAGATCGGCAGTGATTACATAGAGGCGGGGTCGTTTATCGGACTTGCCGCGGCGACTAATTCCGATTTGATAATTGACAGGGTTGATCCTGCCGTTATGAGAATGATCCGCTTTCAATTTGAAAGAATCGGTGTAATTATTGATATAAACGCCGCGGAGCGCTCTTTGCATATAGCGTGCAATCAACCTCTTAAGATCCGTAAAGATATTGGGGGAGCGATTCCAAGAATCGAAGACAGCCCCTGGCCGGGGTTCCCTACAGATCTTATGTCAATTTTCCTTGTGTGCGCGACTCAATCCGAGGGGACTTGTCTTATACATGAGAAGATGTTTGAATCGCGGCTTTTCTTTGTTGATAAACTTATAGGCATGGGCGCCTCCATTATTCTTTGCGATCCTCATCGGGCGGTTATCGTAGGTAAATCGCAGCTTTACGGCGCGAATATTTCAAGTCCCGACATCAGAGCTGGAATGGCGCTTCTTATCGCCGCGCTTGCGGGTCAGGGGAAAAGCGTTATCAACAATATAGAACAGATTGACCGGGGGTATCAGCGGATAGACAGCAGGCTTAATGCTCTTGGGGCGAAGATTGTGAGAACTTAAAACAAAAAAACTTAGAGCTTAGAACTCAGAAAATCAAAGCAGTCGCGTAGGCGGGAATATTACATTTTTAAGCAGTTCAGTAAATTAGAATAAAAGTTAGGCAATGCGAGGTTGTAAAATTGATACGCTCATATTTTTCTTCACCGTAATTATTATGTTATGGTGACAAACCACTTGTCTCTGTTGTTAAAGTAGAAACGAAAGAAAACTATTTGCTTATGCTTACGTTTTCGACAGGAGAGTGTAAAATTTTTGATATGAAACCACACCTGGATTCTGATATAACCAAGCATTTGAAAAATCCTGCGTTGTTTGGCCGTGCGTTCATCAGATGCGGTGGAGTGGCTTGGGATGATGATACTGATATTGCGCCGGAAGGTTTATACAAAGATGGCATACTTGTGTAGGAAAACATATGAAGATCTTAAGATCTAAAAACAAAATCTGATCTTGCGGGAAGAATTGAAAAAACATGGAATTGAATAATATACTGAATCAAGAAGGTTATTGATATAATGAGTAACATTGATGGATGGCGCCGCACGCACGGCTGCGGAGAACTTTGCGCGGCTGATATCGGCAAAGAGGTTGTAATATGCGGCTGGGTTCACAACTGGAGGGATCACGGCGGCGTTATTTTTATTGACTTGCGTGACCGCAGCGGTATTTCGCAGTTAGTTTTTAATCCCGCGGCGGACGCAAAAATGGGTGAAGAGGCTGCCGGACTGCGCCACGAATATGTTGCGGCGGTAAAGGGAACCGTTGCTCCGCGTCCGCAAAATATGATTAATCCTAAAATGAAAACAGGTGAAATTGAGATACACGCATCTAACCTCAAACTGATTAACGCATCGGAAACCCCGCCTTTTCAGATTAATGATCCGGACGCCGCGCTTTCTGAGGAGCTTCGTTTACGCTACCGTTACCTTGATCTCAGGCGCCCCGCTCTTCAGCAAAATATTATCTTCCGTCATAATGTTACCATGCAGGTACGCAAGTACATGTGGGAAAATGGTTTTGTTGAGATAGAGACTCCTGTGTTAATGAAAAGTACGCCGGAAGGGGCGCGGGATTTTCTTGTGCCAAGCCGTGTGAATAAGGGAAAGTTCTATGCTCTCCCTCAATCGCCTCAAACATATAAACAGATACTTATGGTATCAGGCTTCGAACGTTATTTCCAAATCGCCCGCTGTTTTCGCGATGAGGATCTGAGAGCCGACCGTCAGCCTGAATTCACTCAGATAGACGCGGAACTTTCGTTTGTTGACGAAGAGGATATATATGGAATTTTTGAGGGGATGATGAAATATGTTTTCAAAAATTGTCTTGACATAGACATTCCAACGCCGTTTCAGAGGATGACGTATAAGGAAGCGTTATTTACTTATGGAAGCGACAAGCCTGACCTTCGCTTCGGTCTGCCCATACAGGATGTTACCGAAAATTTTGCTGAATCACAGTTCAAAGTGTTTCGTTCGGTGATTGACAGCGGCGGTAAGATAGCGGCGGTAAACGCGGATTCCTGCGGTGACTTTACGCGTAAGACAATAGATGGGCTGACCTCTTTAGTCGGCAGGTACGGCGCGAAGGGTCTTGTCTGGTTCAGGGTTACAGACGCGGGTCTTGACGGTCCGTCTGTCAAGTTTTTATCTGATGTTGAGATGAGTAATATCAGGCGGCAAGTATCAGCTAAAACGGGTGATATGATATTTGTAATTGCCGACAAAGAGAAAACATGCTTTACGGCGATGGGGCAGCTCAGACTTGAGATAGCGCGGTTAAAGAATTTGATATCCGGTAAAGAGTTCAATTTTCTCTGGGTAACGGAATTTCCGCTTTTTGAATTGAGTGAGGAGCAGAACCGTTACACTTCGGTTCATCATCCTTTTACAGCCCCTATGAAAGAGGATTTGGAGCTTTTAGCGGGTGGCCAGTATTATAAGGCGCGTTCAAGGGCTTATGATTTGGTAATTAACGGAACGGAAGCGGGCGGAGGCAGCATACGCATACATGACAGCAATGTACAGCGGAGGATTTTTGATCTGCTTGGGATTAGCCGCGAAGAAGCGCGGGAAAAATTCGGTTTTCTGTTGAAAGCGTTATCTTTTGGAGCGCCGCCTCACGCGGGGCTTGCCTTTGGTCTTGACCGGTTAGTTATGCTTATGCTTGGCCTTGACAGTATAAGGGATGTTATTCCGTTTCCGAAGACAACAACAGGATTATCGCTTATGGATAACGCGCCTGATTTTGTATCTGCGGAGCAGCTTGCGGAGCTGGGGATAAAAATCAATGAATAGTGAAGCGGTTTTTGACTGTAAAAGACAGGGAATAGTGTAGACAATTATGAATTTTCCGCATTTGGAAAAGCCGGCGGATTTGGTTAATCGAGTAATGAAAAAAGGAAACTGATATATAAAAATGCGCAGCAGTGAATATGAAAATATCATAAAAGTAGAAAATGTTTACAAGACCTACAAAAACGGAACCGCCAAAGCGGTAGCGGGTGTAAGTTTTTCCGTGACTCCGGGTGTGTGTTTTGGGCTTTTGGGGCCTAACGGCGCGGGTAAATCTACCATGATGAAGATGATCTACGGCGTCAGTTACCGCGATGGTACGCCGGACAGCGGGATTTCGGTTTTTGGGCATGATCCTGGGCGTAACGCTCTACCCATAAGGTTTTTGTCGGGTATTGTTCCTCAGGAGAATAATCTTGATGAGGAGCTCAATGTCGAACAGAATTTAAAGGTTTTTTGCAGATTTTACAACATTACCGGCTCTCAGGCTCAGGATCGTATTTCTGAGTTACTTTCGTTTATGGAGCTTTCCGAAAAGCAGAGTTTTGGAATAAAGCAGCTTTCGGGGGGAATGAAGCGCCGTCTTATCATAGCGCGCGCGCTGCTTAACAATCCGCGGCTTCTCGTACTTGACGAACCGACAACAGGGCTTGACCCGCAGGTGCGTCATCTGATCTGGGACAAACTGCGTCGCCTTAAACGACAAGGCATGACTATTCTTTTAACGACTCATTACATGGATGAAGCGTTTCAGATTTGCGATAGTGTGTTTATCATGAACAAAGGAAAGAGTGTGGCGGAGGGCAACCCTCAACAGCTTGTAAACAAACATATAGAGTCATACGTGCTGGAAGTGTACTCAAAAGAGTCATTCTCAGTCATCAGTAAAAATGTTACCGAAAAATGCTGCCGCGTTGACGATGACGGCGCGGATGTAACGCGTATCTACTCTGATGATTATGAGCGGTTGCGTGAGTTTTCAAAACAGCTTACAGGCGGAGATTTTTATCTGCGCCAATCAAATCTTGAAGATCTTTTTCTTAAAATAACCGGGAGCAGGCTCAATGCGCAGCAATAGTCAACAGCTTTATCCCCCTTTTTTAGTACGCATACTGAGCGTCTGGTACCGCCATTACAAAGTGTATACCAAAAGCCTTATATCAAATGGACTGCCTCCCTTTCTTGAGCCGCTCATTTTTCTTGTTGGCATAGGGCTTGGTATGAGCCGCTACATTCATGAAATGGCGGGTATTTCTTATCTGTCATTCATGGCAACCGGACTTCCCATGACTTCCGCCATGTATACCGCGGCTTTTGAATGTTCATACAGTACTTTTATCCGGCTTGAGTTTGATAAAGTTTATGACGGGATGCTTTCATCACCTTTGTCGGTTTCAGATGTTCTTTTGGGAGAGGTGCTTTGGGCGGGAACTAAGGGATTATTTTTCTCTTTCGCGGTTGTATTAGTTATGGCGTGTTTTGGCTTCATTCCTTTACCTGCCGGACTTCTGGCGCCGTTTGTAGGTTTTTTGACAGGAGTGATGTTTGCGACATTGTCGCTTGCGATCACATCATTTGTATCAAACATAAACCACTTCAATTTCTACTTTACAGGCATCCTGTCGCCAATGTTCTTTTTCTCCGGTGTAATATTCCCAATAGAGAATCTTCCCGCTGTCCTAAGGTACGCGGCGGAAGCTTTCCCTTTAACACACGCGGTAAGAATAACGCGGGATCTGACTTTCTGGGATCTTAAGCCGACACTGCTCTACAGCCTGCTTTACATAGTGCTCTTTACTCTTTTTACCGGATGGATAGCTTGGAAACGGTTGGGAAAGAGGATGATTTATTAGTCAATGTAAAAATTACAATGCAGAATATACAAATAAGAGCGGGAAAAGTCATGAAAATTGAAAATGTCTCAAGCATACTTGTCTTTAATTTATACATTCTATATTATAATTTGCTATTATGGCAGTTCGTATATTCCTGATTTTTTTTCGCGTCGGCGCTTTTACTTTCGGCGGCGGGATCGCTATGATTTCGATGCTGCGTCATGAACTTATTGTTGGGAAGGGGTGGACTAATGATGATGATTTTGCGGAAGATTTCGCGTTGGCGACAAGTGTTCCGGGGGCTTGGGTTGTAAATTTTGCGTTGATTCATGGTTACCGGCTCAGAGGGGTATGGGGAGCTGCGTTGGCGTTTTTGGGTGTAGTGTTGCCATCGTTTGTTGTTATTGTAGTTATTGCGGCATTCTTTTTTCCATGGTTTAATCATCCCTTTGCGGCCGCGTTTTTGCGCGGCGCGGCTGCTTCTGTCGCGGGACTTCTGGCTCATACCGCTTTTACAATGAGCAAGCCTGTGTTAAGGAAGTCTCTGTATTTGGCTGCGGCTGTTGCCGCTGCCGCTCTTGCGCTTATTCCGTCGCTCAATCCGATATTGGCGCTTTTAATCGTGAGCGCGATAGTGTTTTTCTTGTTAATCAATTCAAAAAAACTACGGAAAAAGTACGTTGAGGATGGACAGTGACGATAATCCTGCTTTTATTTTGGAGTTTTTTCATCATTGGGGCGGCTGCGTTTGGCGGCGGGATTGTGACAATCCCGATGATAGAATACGAGCTTGTGACAGTTCGCGGATGGATCAGCGCTGCAGAATTTTCCGAGCTTATCGCGGTGGCGCAGATGACCCCCGGCCCGATAGCTGTAAACGCGGCCACTTTTACCGGATTCAGAGTCGCGGGATTTTGGGGAGCGGCTTTTGCGACTGCGGGTGTAACAATGCCATCTGTTATTTTTTGTTCTATACTCATTTATTTTTTATCCCGCTTACGCCATATCCGCTGGGTAAATATTTTTAAAAAGTCCGTACAACCCGCAGTGGTTGGTTTGGTTATAGCGGCGGTTTTTATCTATGGCAGAAGCGCGGTTACGGATATCTGGTCAGCGTTAATTGCGCTTTTGACGTTTGCAATATTGGTTGCTTTTCGGGAAAAGATTCATCCGGTAATTATTGTTATTTGCGGCGGGATTGTTGGGATTATGGTTTATGTTTTGTGATAAACCGCAAGGGGTGCCCGTGCGTGGATTTCCCGGCAGGGGCAGCCCTCGCGGTTGTCCTTGTATTCCACGCATCCGTACACCCCAAAATAGCGCATAGAGTGAGGAGGATCAATTTGTTAAAAAAAATTTGGGTTTTCATTTTATTATCCGCAATTCTTTTAGGCGTTTATGTCTTTATTGAGCCATACCGGATTGAGGACAAAATCTATTATATGTCAAATCAGCAAATACCCGGTTCATTCGATGGCTTTCGCGTTATTTTTATTACCGATATCCATCACGGGCCGTTTTTTTCGATTGGCCGTTTGAAAAATCTGGTGCGGAGAGTAAATCAACTCAAACCGGATATGGTGCTTCTGGGCGGGGATTATATTCATCACAGCGCCAAATATATTAAACCCTGCTTTGAGGAGCTCGCGAAGCTGAGCGCCCCCTTAGGGGTGTACGGTGTTCTTGGGAATCACGATCACCGCAAAGACGGAGCGTTAACCAGGCTGTGTATGGAAGCGGCAGGGATAACGTCAATTGACAACGCGGGCGTATGGATAGAAAGGGGCGAAGGCAGGATAAGGGTTGGGGGGGTAGGCGATCTTCAAACGGATTGGCCTGATATTGATCCTGCTCTTGATGGGGTAACCCACGATGATTATGTAATTATCGTCTCGCATAACCCTGATTTTTTTCAATTTGTTGATTCCGCCCGCCTCTCTCTTGTTGATCTTGCGCTTAGCGGGCACACTCACGGATGGCAGGTAAACTTTTTTCCCCGTTTCACGCATAAATTAGTTTCAAACCACAGTTATAATTACAGATCCGGGGAATACTGGATAGGAACCACAAAACTTATTGTTTCAAACGGCATAGGAGCGGTGTTCCTGCCTGTACGGTTTCGCGCGCGTCCGCAATTAGTAGTGGTAAATTTGTGATTAATGCTGCATCCGCTCTCTTTAAATCTTTATTAGAAATTCATAGTGGAAGTTTTTAAATTTTATATTGACTTCTCTAATATACTCTGCTACAATTCATGTATAGATAACTTTAATGCTTTAAATAGTAATATAAAAGGATAATCAAGCTGAAAACGTAAATAGTTTCAAACTCTCGGTATTCAACTCTCGGTATTTTGGGCGGGCAAGCGATTAAGCGGTTTTTAACGCCGCTTAATGGAAATATTTCAGGTTGTAAAGGGAGTTAATTTAATTGGTTAAGGAATACCGCCTCGTTTTGGATACCGGCATGAGGTTAATTATAATCTGGAAAACTCAGGCGAGTGGAATGATCTGCCTGATGGGGATAAGATATGGAGATTAACCATAACTTCTCCCGGCGCTTTGTCTATCAACCTTTTGTATGACAAATTTTGGATACCCGAGGGGGCTCCGTGGCTTTTGGTGGAGTACAGAAGAGAGGAATAACGGCAACGCCTACTACCGAGTTATGCCCTATTACGGCGATGTCGCTTTCTGGAATTCCAGTTTTGAAGCCACCTATTGGGACGGTCTCAATAAGGCTTTCGGCTACTCTGTCAGATGTTTAAAGGACGAGGGTACTTCTTCAGTGCGTGAACGTGACAGGTATATCCCCAAGTGAAACCAACTCTGATGGGACGCAAGCTTATGTATTGTATTTTTAGTGTTTTTCATTGCGTGCGTACATTACGTTAGTGTATATTTATTGCGAATGAAC